>NZ_JBICUT010000018.1:0-181737 GCF_043198445.1 Spirillospora sp. NPDC048823
TGATACGGACTTCGACACTCCACATCATCCCAGTTCAGGAGCATTTTTCTGTTTAGGCGCGCCACTCAACAGCCAGGCTTCGTGAAAGACCAGGGGTAGATGCACACCTGCATCTTTGCCGTCCCGACTGTTTACAGTGCGTGACCAAACCGATCGATCTGTACCTAACGTCCGCTCATGCGGCGGTCCGCGTGGCTCTGCCGAGAACAGTGCATCGCGAGCCGACAGGGTGACAGGGATTCAGATCCACCAAGCGACTACGCTGCGCGCGTGGAGGCAGCTGATATCGAGCCGGGGGCCGTGTTCCGGTTCCCGCACGACGACAGACCGCTGCGGGTGCTTCTTTGCGACAGCGATGTCGTCATGTATGACGCCTGGTGGCCACACCTCGCGGCATGGGGCCTGGCAGATCTCGAAGCGATCAGGCGCCAGCGCATCAGCTACTACGTCACCACGGCGTCCACGGTGATAGAGAAGGCGACACATCTGGGAACGGCGCCCTTGACAGCCGACGAGCTGGCGGTGCACCGGCCTGACCTGCCGTTCGCCGCGGTGCAGGACGTGGCGATGACGTGGTCGTCGGGCGATGCCGGTCGGGTCACTGACACTAGGGCAGAGCTGAGCGCGTCCCGGGTTTACCTGTTGCCGTTCGGACCCGGCGGAGGCACCAAGGCAGGCGTTCGAGTTGACGCGGACAACGGCAATGCTTTCACCGTCGGGGAACTGTTCCGCAAGGCTCAGGCCGTCCAGGCTCGGCACCTCGGTGATGTGCTGCCAGACGCGGGAGTCGGGATCTATCGGTCCGGGCTACAGCGCGGACTCCCCGCCTACTACCTGTGGGGAGCGGCGAGTCGGGCTTCATGACCACCTCGCAGTACATCGGCGATAATGACGTCCGGATCTGCCGCTGACCGCGCACTCTGCCGAGTTCCGGGCGATGTGTTCGGCGGTGTCTAGGGCGGCGCGGGTGTGACGAGCTGCGCGGACCGGGCCGCGGGGGGACCGGGACAGTCAGTAGCGGCTTCCGCGCGGGCCGCGCGTCGGCGAGGCGAGGTGCGTGTTGAGGGATCACCATGCGTGCCGGAACGTGTCGCTCGCGGGTGGGGCGGGGTGATGTGGCCGGTGCCGGGTCGAGGTAGCCCCAACCGCCGCGGCTGCGGGGACGGTCGCCGTCATCAAGGTGAGGGTGTCGCCCGGTTCGGTGTGGAGGGCGATGACCTCGTGGAACAGGTTGCCGGGCAGTGGGTTGGTGGCGGAGCACGGGTGTGCGGGATGTCCTCGATGATCATGGGGCCGGCCGCCGCGGTTTCCCTTGCGGCGGCGTTCAGTCCTCCAGGGTGGCTTCGCGGACGTTCTCCCGTTCGGTTTCGGCCATCGCGGCCAAGAACAAGAACAACACCCGCCCGGTGCCGGCAAGTCCTAATCCCCGGCCAGCGGACAGGCCAGCATTTCAGGCGATGCCGTACGCGGTGAGGTGGTCGGCGAGCGAGCTGGCGGAATGTGACTTTCTACATAGAGTCGGCTGACGGCCAGGGCTAGCCTGAGCCCCACCAGTCCCAGGTGTCGTGAATGGGTGCGGGGAGGAGTGCTGCGGGTGGAGATGACCTGGATGTCGCGGCTGCACCGGCTGATCCTCTGCGCCGACATCGAGCGTTTCTCCGACTCGGACCGGTCCGACGCGCATCGGGTCGCGGCGCACGACGGGATGTACGACGCGGTTGAGGCTGCTCTGGGCGCCTGTGGGGTGACGTGGGCGGACTGCTATCACGAGGACCGTGGGGACGGGCTGCTGTTGCTGTTCCGTCCGGACGTCCCCAAGGACCGTGTGGTGCGTGATCTGCCGTGGGCCCTGGCGGCCGCGTTGGCCGAGCACAACCATGTCCACGCCGTGCAGGCACAGGTCAGGTTGCGGATCGCGGTGCACGCGGGAGAGGTGCAGCACGATGGTCGGGGAGTGGTCGGCGACGCGGTAAACGCCGCGTTCCGCCTTCTGGACGCGCGTCCGCTCAGGGACGCGCTGGCCACAAGTTCGGGGTCGGTCGCGGTCATCGCGTCCGAGCCGATCTACCACGACGTCATCCGCCACACTCCGGCGAGCCGCCCGGACACCTACCGCCAGATCGAGGTCGAGGTGAAGGAGACCCGGACCACGGCGTGGGTCTGCCTGCCCGACGACGCACGGTCCCTGGGCGGCTCCACCGGTACCCGGACGCCTTCGAGCCCAGTCCCGGACCTGGCTGGTTCGGGCGGCGAGGTGGCGGCGGATGACGGGGTCGCACCCCCGGGGACGTCGATGCGCGCGAGGGCTTCCGGGGCGGCCCGGATCTTCCAGGCCGGCCGCGACCAGCACATCACCGAGAGCTGATCCATGAATCCCGCCTCGGGCCAGGACGGCGCAGCAGGCCAGGACCGAGACGTCCACCTTGAGGCGACCGCCGCTGGCAGCGCCCGGATCTTCCAGGCCGGCGGAGACCAGAACTTCCATTACCACGGGCGGACCCGTCCGTATCTCATCGGCGATCTTGTCGCTTCTGCCCCACCCGACACGGAGTGGCTGCTGGAGCAGCCGAGCCGCCTGCTGGGCGCGCGGAGTCAGGTGGTCCCGTTCGTCGGCCGCCAGACCGAACTGAGGCGGCTCGGGGAATGGCGGGACGCCGACGGCCATCTGTCGGTGCTGCTGCTGCACGGCCCCGGCGGCCAGGGCAAGACCCGGCTCGCCTGCGAGTTCGCCGAGCGATCCCGTGACCGGCGGTGGCAGGTGTTGCAGGCCGGTACCTTGCCGACGCACCGCGGCGAGCCGAGTGTCCCCGAGGTGGACACGGTCGGCGTTCTGCTGGTCGTCGACTACGCCGACCGCTGGGCCCTCAGCGAGCTGGAACGGCTGCTGTCGGATCCGGCGCTCCAGCAGGAGCGGCCCACGAGGGTGCTGCTGATAGGGCGGACGGTTCGATGGTTCGCAGGCCTCCGCGGCGTGCTGGCCGACCTCCGGGCCGGTGCCGGCGATCTTCTGCTGACGCCGCTCGGCGAGGACCGGCCCGCCATGTTCCGCGCCGCGCGGGACCGGTTCGCCGACCTCTACGGCCTCCAGGACGCCAGTGCCGTGTCCGCGCCTGCCGTTCTGCCAGATCACCCCGACTATGGCCTCACGCTGACCGTACAGATGGCCGCGCTGGTCGCGGTTGACGCGTTCCGCCGAGGCGCGGAGGCCCCCACCAGCCCCCACGAGCTCTCGGCGTACCTCCTCGATCGCGAGTACCAGGTCTGGCAGCGGCTCTTCGAGGCGGGCGCCCACGGGCAGGACTTCCAGACCCGCCCTGCCGTCATGGCCCGCGCGGTCTTCACGGCCGCGCTGACGGGGGCGGTGGACCAGGACTGCGGGTCGCGGGCCATCCGGCGCTTGGACCTGCCCGGGCATCCGCAGGACCTGCTGGTCGACCACCGGTTCTGTTACCCGCCGAGCGACCGCGAACTGGTCCTGGAGCCGCTCTACCCCGACCGGCTGGCCGAGGACTTCATCGCCCTGTTGACTCCGGGCCACGACATCAGCGCCTACGATCCGGATCCCTGGGCCAAGAACGTCCCGGCCACGCTGCTGACCGAGGGGAAGGATCTGCGGCCGGTGGTCGTCGGGCGGGCGATGCTGTTCCTCACCTCGGCCGCCGAACGCTGGCCGCACCTCCGTGGCAAGGTCCTCTACCCACTGCTGCGTTCCGACCCGGCCCTGGCGCTGGAGGCCGGCAGCGCCACACTGTCCAGCCTCGCCTCGATCGACGACCTCCCCGACGAGATCCTGGCCGCCGTAAAACAGTTGCTGCCCCCAGGGCGACATGTCGACCTGGATATCGGCGCCGCCGCGATCGACCTCGCCTGGGCCTCCCGGACCTTGCCGCAGACCGAAGATCTCGACGATGAGGCACGTCTCCGCCTCGCGCTGTCGAACCGGCTCGCGGCCGCGGGACGGACCGGTGAGGCGCTGGAACAGTCCGGGCTCGCCGTTGAGGTCGGCCGGAGGCTCGTGGCCGCCGACCGCTTCGGCGCCCGGAGCCTGCTGGCAGGAGCGCTGTCCAACCACGCGGACGACCTGGCCGCGGTCGGACGTCACGACGACGCGCTGCGGTATGCCGAGGAGGTCCTCGAGTTCCTGCCAAATCCCAACTCGCCGGACTTCGTCGTACGGACAATGGAGGACGCCGCCGAAGGAGCGCTCTACGGCACTAGATTCTGGGGCGAGGACCTCGCCGAGGCCATGAACAATCTCGCCCTCAGGCTCGATCAGGTCGGCCGGCGGGCCGACGCGATGGCCGCCTCCCGCGAAGCGGTGGCCCTTTATGAGGGGCTGTCCAGGGCCGGGATCGGGCGGGACGACGCCGGTTGGGCCAATGCGCTCGACAACCATGCGGCCCGGTTGCGGCAGGCAGGTAAGGCGGAGGAGGCTTTGACGCTGTCCTCCCAATCGGTCGAACTGCGCACCGCGCTCGCCGAGTCCGACCGCGCCAGGTACCTTCCCGAGCTGGCGACGTCGATCAACAATTACGCGATCAAGCTGGCCGAAGTTGGGCGGCATGCCGAGGCCTTGGAGCAGAGCGAACGAGCCGTCGCGCTACGTGGCGAACTTGCTTCCGCGAACCGCGGCGTCTACCTGCCCGATCTCGCGAGTGCGACCACCCACCACGCCATGCGGCTGCTCCACGCCGGGCTGCACGCCGAGGCCATGACAGCCGCAGGACAGGCGGTCAAACAGTACGAGGAACTCACCGCGACCGCGCCGGCGGCCCACCTGCCCCGGCTCGCCCTGGCACTGACCAATTACTCGACCTGCCTGATCGAGGTCGGCCGAACCGCCGAGGCCCTCGTCTGCATCGAGCGGGCCGTCACTCTCTTCGAGGACTTCAGTCCCGGTGACCGGGCGGCCAATCTACATGCGTTCGCGGGTACCCTGGCGAACCATGCGGCGCTGCTCGACCGGTTGGGCCGCCCGATCGAGGCCGTTACCTGGTCGGAGCGAGCGGTCCGGATGCGGGAGGAACTGGCCGTCGACGCGCCAGGCCCCGCGCCATTGCTGGCGCTTTCCGACACGTTGTTCAAGCATGTCCACCACCTCAGCCAGGTCGGCCGATTCGCTGAAGCGATAAGCCACTCCGAGCATGCCGTGGCACTGCAGGAGGAGCTGGCCGATGCGCCCGATCCGCAGCAGCTGCAGAAGTTCGCCGGACTGCTTCACAACTACGCGGTCTCCCTGGCCGAATCGGGCCGGCCCGCCGAGGCGCTCGCTGCATCCGAACGTGCGCTCGCAATACGCAAGCGGCTGTCCGAGACCGCTACGAACGCCCAGGTCGCGGAGTCACTAACCCTTCACGCGGTCCGGCTGGCCGAAGCCGGCGAGCATCGCGAGGCGCTGGCAGAGTCCGACCGCGCGGTACGGATGTACGAGGAACTCGCCGAGGCCGATCCGGTGACCCACACCCCGGCACTGGCGGTCGCGCTGACCAACCACGGCAACCGGCTCGCCGCCGCCGAACGCCACGCCGACGCGCTGGCCCGCACCAGGCGGGCCTGTGCGCTGTTCGAGGCACTGGCGGAGCAGGACCGGCCGAAGTATCTGAACCAGCTGGCGGTCGCCTTCAAGAACTTGGTGGCGCGGTTGGTACAGGTCGGCGACCACCCGGCCGCCTGTCCCCCAGCAGAGCGCACGGTCGAGCTCTACCGGGAACTGGTCGACGACTACGGAAGCGTCCACCTCGCCGCGCTGGTGCGGCAGCTGGGCATCCTCGCGTCCTTGCGGCTGGCCACGGGCGACCCCGGTAGCAAGGTTCCGCTCTCCACGCTCAGATCCGGCACGGCCGTCTTCGACCTCACCCGCCCACTACGCGACGAGCGGCAGATCCGGAGTGCGCGGCGGGCCATCGCACGGTTGAGTCCGCTTACAGACGGTCCTCGCGGCGCCCGCACCCAGGGGGAGGCCGAGCTGGGCCTTTTCCTGCTGGTCATGAACAACTCACCGCTGGCGACCGCCGACTACGAAGAGATGCTTACTCACGCGCAGGAGGCGGTCGACGCCTTCCGGCGGGCCGGTGACACGGTCGGCGCCCGCCTCGCACTCGGCGCCACGGTCATCGCCCTAATCGGCCGGTCCGACCGGCCGGGAGCGGAGACCGCGATGGCCCGTCTCGAGGTGCTGGATCCGGACTACGCGCGATGGTGGCGGAGCTACACCGAGGCCATGCTCACCACCGACCTCGATCAACAGGTGAACGGGCTCCGGCGATGCGTCCAGGCAGCCCACGTCCTCGGCGAGTTCGCCGACTACTACACGATCATGTGCATGGAGAAGCTGGACCAGCTCGTTGGCAAGGCTGGGCCAGCGGTCCACCACTCAACGGTCGTCGCCGCAACCGTCCGGGAAAGGACCAGCGAAGAATGACGAACGTCCCACCGGGCGACCCGTCGCCCTGGCACCTCCGCCTCGGCTTCGAACTGGAGGAGGTCTACAGCGGCTACTCCGAGATCCAGGAGGACAACCTCTACCTCTTCTCCGGCCGCGAAGCCCTGCTGATCAGGGACCGGAGCGACTGGGCGGTCGACCGGCTCAACGACATCAACATCGATCCGTCCCTCATCGACATCTTCGAGGACGCGCTGGAAGGCATCCCCACCCAGGAGAACCAACCGAAAGTCGACGCCAGCCGAAGCAGCGACCTCATCATGGGCTGGATCCTCAGCAGAACCCGCACCAGGCGGCGGCTCGAGCACCTCATGCAAGCCGCACGCATCGCTGTCGGGCCTCCCGGTGTCCGGTACTACGACTGCGGAGTCATGTTGTGCCGCCTCCACGTCTGCGACGTGATGGCCCCCACGCCCATGACGCTGAACCACCGCAACGAGGTACGACGCGCCGCTCAGGTACTGGAACAGTTCATCACCCACACCGACGTACACCGCCCTCGAGCCCCCGAACACCGCCCGCTGGACCGCCACTTCGAGACCCTGGCCGACCACCTCAAGGCATGGCGAACCAGCGACACCGACCCCGACCGGTCCTTCTTCCAACAGATCCGCAAGGTCATCCACCTGGCCGGAATCACCCCGATCCGATAGCGGTCGACGCAGGAGCGCAGACGCCGCAACGACGGTTGGGTCGCGTTGAACGATCCAGCCGATCCAGCCGCGACGATCATCGTCAAGGCTTGGCCGGGCCTTAAGATGTTCACCAGCAGAAACAGCCGCTACCACCGCGAAGGTTGCTCTCCAGATCTTCGTGCCCCCGGCCTCGTCGGATTCCACGCCGCCTCAGGGGCATCCAGCGCAGCCGCGAACGACTGACGGCCGTCAAACGCACGCACTCTACTGCCGCAGTCCGCTTGGTACTGCCGACGAGCGGACCATTGAGATGGCCCTGGCGTCGGGAGCTCCAGGACCGTCTAAGTTAGCGGCTGACCCACCAGATGGTGAAGCTGACAAGGCCAGCGCCCATGGTGGTGGCGCTGCCGCGGAGGAATGCGATCAGTGCGACGCGGGCAAGGCGGATGACGAGACTGTTCTAGAATCGTTGGTCGGCCTTCGATCTGTCCTCCGGTTGGGGACGGCTACACTGATCAAGCCGTTCCGGAGGGCTTCCGAGCGCCGACCGGAAACTGGCCGGGGAAGTCAGCTGCGGACCGTTCACTGATCATTGATGTGCTGATCTCCGCCGGCTTGGTAGATTCGGCTGTGTCCGGAGGCGCGGGCCTTCATCGAATGTTTAGTTGCGCTGTCACCTTTTGGGGACACGGCGCTTTGGTCGCCAGCGGCCCGCCCGGAGCGCACTGGCTGCTCTCCTGTCGTTCTTGCTTGTACCGCCTGCTCTTGCGCGGCCGACTGGTCTGATGACCCGGCACGGCGGGCCAGGATCATTCCGGTCACTCCTATCACCAGTCCGACGATGCCGACCACGGCACCTATCACGCCGACCATATCTACCCAGCGGAATCCCTTGACCGCGAAGTACACGACCAAACCGACGGCCGATGCCACCGCGATCAGTCCACCGGCCCAGATCAGTACGCGCACCGCCACGTCCAACATCATCGCCCCCGTCCACTCCTCAACACAGGTCATCGACTACAGATGCCCGCATGCGGACACCCGGGTTTAGGCATCCACTTCCAGCGTCTGCTCTTGGCCACGTGTTCGATCATCTTCTGCGATGGCTCAGCCCCTCGACCTTGCAGGTGGGTACCGGGGGCGAGGAGGAGGGGCGAGCGTGAATCTGTCAGTGGCCAGTTGTGATTCCCCGTGGACGGCCACGATCGGGGAGTTATCTGGCCACGCCTGTCAACTACATTCCGTAGCGACCCTCAAGCCCCCTCCAGCTCACACCGACCTTCTCCTGGCCGCCACACTGGTCCTGGCTCCGGGAGCCTTTGTCCAGGCCGGAAGCACGGAGCAGGCCCGGCCCCTGTGACCAACGCCAAGCGACGCGGCTCGTGTCGGCCTCTGCGTGACGCGAGCCTCGACGCCCCGCGAACACCCAGCGTCGTTGGTCACCGGAGATGGGGAACAGAAGTGGCCGTCCGTGGGGACCGTCAGTGGGGAGTCGTTGGCCGTACCCGGGGAAATGATCTTGGCCGCTGACATGAATCCCTCTAGCTCCTTCGGCGAGCAGCCGGGCTTGGTCGAGGTGGCGCTGAGCTGCATACCCGGCGTGGGACTACGCCGCATGTGCGGACCTGGCGGTTGGGTTCGTGAGTTCTGAAAGCTCCAGCCAAGGCGACTCTCGGCGCTGTGGACCAAGAAACCTCGAGGCGGGCGGCTTCTGACGCGCCAGATCCCAGCGTGGGTGTGTCCAGGTTGTGATTGGTTACCCGTACAGTCCCATCGAGCAGGTCAGCGGGCCTAAATGCGCCCGGCTGTTACCGGGTGGAAGCGGGAAACGCTGTCCGGGCGGCCTGCAGGATGCTTTCGATTTCTACACCGGTCAGACTTAGTGCTTTTCGGGAGCGCAGGTAGTAGCGAACTCTGGTTCCACTGTAGATATCCACACCCCGCATGGTGAGGACTTTAAAAGGCACAGTGGGTCCGAAGATCGCGAGAGCAGGTGTTACGCGAACTTCAAGATCAGTTGCGGCGCTGAGCAACTGACTCGCCGCATCCGCCGCCTGTTGAGCCTCATCGAGTCGGGCCCTCTTGTCGAAGGGCCCATGCAAGAGCCGAAGAGGGGGAGATAGCGCGCGAACCGGCAAACGCTTATCCCATTCTTCCGAATAGATGATGAAAACACCGGTGGGTCCGATGACCAGGTGATCGATTGGAGACGGATAATTCTCGTCATCCGCGAATGACACGGTGCGGCCATGAAGGCTGACGAAGCCGTCCTTTTGTAAGGAGAAAAGCGTCCGTTCCGTCCTTCGCCGCGCTCTGTCACCTCTATCCCATGCAGCGGGCCCTGGCCAGCTGCGTGGTCTGAGCTCGTTCAAGCGCTCCCAGAAGGCGCGGACAGCCACTGAAAAGACGGGTCGTGTGGTATCCCCGCCGGGAGGACCCGCACCTGTCGGCCGATCGCCCAGAACAGCAGCCGCGATGCGCGGGGGTATGGGCCAGCGGATCGGGCGAACCCACATGGGGGACCGCTGCCGAAGCCAAGGACCGCGGTCTGCCGTCACGGCGGCGTTCAGCTCCTTGAGATTCCCCGGATCTGGTGACGTCGGGATGAATTTGGAGGCTAGCTACGTCCGCTCATGCCGCGGAGCGCGTACTACCGCGACTATTGCCAGCGTGACCTTTCGTCATGTCGCGGCTCGCATACGTGCGGCACCGACAGGGTCGGATGACAGCCCGATGCTGTACGGAGAGTGATCGCTCGTTTGGATCATCTGTGCGCTGCCGTGACTTCACTGGAGCGGGCGCGCTGGTGTGGCCAGGGTGTGGCCCAACTGCGTGGGAGAGAGATGGATCTTGGTGAATGGGGCGGCCGCATGCCCTCGTTTGGGTGGATTCTGTGGCATGCGGCCACCCTCTGCGGACGGGTTACGGGGCTCTGCTAATGCGGTTTGGGTGCAAGCCCATCCGGGGTTCAAATCCCCGATCCTCCGCCTCTGACCAGCGGTTTCCTTGATCTAGTTCGGGTCGGGGGGACCGCTGGTTTTGCGTTGGGGGGCCGATGGGGGACCGACGCGGCGGGGACCACGGCTGCGGCTGCCTCAGCGGCCTCCTTGATCGACACATCGGCGATGCTCGCGATCATGACACCGGTACCGGCAAGAACCCCCGAACCGTGACCTACCAGACCAGCCCCTTCACGGAATGTGTGCCAGAGCCAGAATTCACGCGTCGTCAACACTCCGGACTGGGCGGCCGACCCGGACACCGGATCTCCCGAGCACGAAGCGCTGCCACCGCGGCGAAAACCTGAGCCTCCCTGACCACGTACGACGCTGCTGCACCGACCGACCGTCACCGACCGAACACCCAAGCGGCCGCTATTTCACGCGGCGGAAACCTTGCAGTCCGAAACGCCAGAGTCGTAACGTGTTCTAGTGGGCGGATACGACATTTGTGACATAGTCCACCGTCAGGATCTACCGTGACCCCGATGACTCCTGTGACCATTCACCTTCATGCAGCCATCCCAGCCGCTAACATCTGCGAAGTCTGACCGCGCATACTCCGCTACCCGATTGATCATCAGTCTTGCGCATACCCATACTTTTCGGCGACAGGGGAGACTTGAAGCACAATGCTCATCGGGCATACGTCGGGAGAAGAGCGAAGCAGAGGACTTCGACGCCTGATCGTTTTCCTCTCGGGGCGCCGTGGGCTTGAGGAGAACAAGCTCCAGTCCCGGCCTCGCGAGGTCGCAACCGACTGCCTCTTCTGCCAACCGGATGACCCGTCACTCAACAGGATTCTCTGCGAGAACGAGTTATTCTATGCACGCTTTGACAACTTTCCCGCCAATCCCGGACACATCGAAATAGTCCCAAGAAGGCATGTCGTCTCGTTCTTCGAGCTGGACGATCAGGAGGTCCTCAGCGCCTACAGCCTGATGCGCGCGGCGCGGGACCACATCGACGAGAAGTACTTTCCCGAGGCGTACACGATCGGTATCAACGACGGCAAGGCGGCGGGGCGAAGCATCGACCACTTGCACATCCACCTGATCCCCCGACACCATGGCGATGTCGATGATCCTCGCGGAGGCATTCGCCGGGCCGCGCCCAACTCCGACCCGGATGCCTGGCAATGAGGCGGGTTATCGCGTCCCGACCGCGATGAACCAACCGGCACGGCCGGCGAAGCGGATCCGGACGTCGGTGAATCCCGCCGCCTCCAAGCGGTCCGCGAACGCGTCCGGATCGACGAAGGTGAACCAGCGCGGCCCGTCCAGCGATCCGCCCTCCTTCCAGCCCTCCCCGTCGCCGACGCGCATGCTTATCGCCGCGATACCGCTCGGGACCAGTACGCGGTGAACCTCCGCCAGCGCGCGTTCCAGCCCGGCCGATGGGATGTGGAGCAGGCTTCCCGACGCCCACACCCCGGCCACCGACTCGTCCCGGAGCGGGAGTGTCAGGGCGTTCAGCCGCAGGTAGCCGAGCGTGCGCCCCTCCTCGCGTGATCGGCTGCGGGCCCATTCGAGCATGGCCGGAGCGTAGTCACCCGCGATCACCGTACGGCCGAGCGATGCAAGCAGCCTGGTGTCTCGGCCACCACCGCATCCAAGGTCGAGGACGGGCATGGGATGCGGTGCTTGCCGCGCGAACTCGATGACCTCCGTGCGTAGTCCGGGAAACCTGTCGTAGTCCTCGGAGGCTTCGCCATAGGAGTTCGCATTGGCGTCGTAGCAGCCGCAGGTCTGACGGGTGATTTCGCCCACCTCAGACATTCTCGAACCCGTCCTCCCCGACCACGAAGCTCAATGAATTGAGGATATGCCAGATGCGCTGCACATCGAGGGCATCGTGACCATGTGATACATCGAAGCTGACACAGCCCACGAACCCGGAACGACCGTTTCTGATCGGTGTGGCGAAGACCGCACCGCGATGGCGGTAGCGCTGAAACTCCTCCCAACCGAACCCCATCACGGAATCCACGCCTTCCTGTGCCCGATATGAGGAGAATGTGGCCTCGTCGACCAGGTTTCGGGCGAGCCTTGCCACATCGACGCTCACTTCCTGATCGAGCTTCCAACATAGCCCCACAACGCCGACACCCGGTGTCGGGCGAATCCTGCGAGTCGCCGGTGACGCGCCGAGGCGGTAAGTGGCCACGCGCGTGAGCTCACCGCGAAGCGGATGCCGGTGATTGTGTTTCCGTTGCCAGATGTGCAGCCCTGGATCGCTCACCGCGATCTCGGGCGTCACCGCTCTGCAAACTTCGATCAGTTGCCCGAACGCGGTGAGGACATGCCTGCGCATGACCAGACGGCGCTCGACACGGAGACGGTGAGACCACGACGCGCAGGGGGAAACGACACCGAAGAACCCGGCGGTCAAGATCAATACGATCAAGACGTACGAGTATTCATGCTCGACATCTTTCCATAACTCGGCCGAAGGGAAGCCGTACTGCTTGCCGGCGAGCAGCACCGTTGCCGCCAGCACGATTGAGCGGTCTATGGTACGCGCTGCCGCCATCTTCATCTACCGCTCATCCCCGTTCGGCACACCGCAATCCCGCCGCACCCTTGCCAAACCATACCCGGGACGAGTAACAATATGGCTGCCGACTTTGCCAGGGCCATATTCTGGTCGGTCAAATAAAGCAATCAGGCTAGTCCGAATTGCGGTCGAGGTGATCCGTGACCGAACGAGACTCTTGTGCCGGGTCCGATTTCTGTCAAGAGCTCACCGGGGCCGAGCACGTCACCTTCCATCGCGTCTACAACGGATCCCCGCCGGGAAGGATCCTCGCACGCGGCAGCACCCTCGCGCTGCTCGCGGATATGTCGCCACTGACCAGGGGGCATCTGCTGCTGATACCGACCGCCCACTATGTCAGCTTTGGTGCTGTGATGTGCGACCACGCCGAAGACGTGGCAACGGCACTTAAACGAATAATCCCACTATACACGGCAAGTTTCGGCGATCCGGTCTTCCTTGAGCACGGCTCAACAATGGGAATGGAAGGCTCCGCATGCGTCACCCACGCCCATATTCACCTGCTTCCCCTTCCGTTCGGGCAGGTCAACGCGCTGATGGCAAGGGATGGCCTGGTGTCGACCACCCTGGGCGGACTGGCCGATCTAGAACAGTTCGGATACGACGATCGCCCGTACTTCTATTGCGGGGACACGGCCGAACACCAGGTGTACGCTGCGGTACAGGCGAGGCCCCGCCAATATCTCCGATCAGTGGCAGGGAGAATTCTGGGCATCCCGGACCCGGAGTGGGACTACGCAGTCGTCGTCCGAAAAGATCTCCTGACGGCGACGATGAAAGAGACTGCGCGCTGGAGGCTTTCGCTGCCTTAGGCCATTGACACCCCCGCCAAAAGCTGAGGATGGGATGGGTTCCATGCAGAGCACCGGCACCGGCACCGCCTCCGACGAGCCGACGCGGCTGGCCGACATCATCGCGCCCATGTTCGGCGGGCAGTCAGGATGGTCGCAGCGGTTGCAGAACGGAGTCCAGGCCGAACTCATCGCGGGCGCCGACGCCCAAGACGATTGCGCGGTCTTCGGAATCGACGGCGCCATGGAGATCGTCGTCGGATCGGACTACGTCCGCGGACCGAAATTCCAACTGTACGAACTCGGCTACCTGTCGAACTACGACATCGGCTACTACCTGGCGATGGCCAATCTCAGCGATATCGCCGCCATGGGCGCGCTGCCGATCGCGCTCCTGACGGTCGTCCGCTATCCGCGCTCACTGCCGGACGACGACTTCACGGCTCTCATGGAAGGGATTCGCGACGCCTGCCGGCAGGCGGGCACGCCCAACGTCGGAGGCGACATCGGCAGCGCGGAGAGGATCATCCTGTCCGCGTCCGCCGTGGGCATCGTCGAGCGAGGCGGATCACTGCTGCGGACCGGTGCCCGCGCAGGAGATCGCCTCTGCGTCACAGGGCCGACAGGGGTTGCGGCGTCCGCACAGCGCTATTTCGGCGGTCTCGGCCCCGGCTCGGCGAAGCTCCCGCCGGCCGAGGAGGAAGTGCTGATATCCGCATGGCGACGTCCCCAGGCGCTCGTGCGGGAAGGGCGCTGCCTGAGCACGAGCGGTGTGGTGACGAGCTGCCAGGACACCTCCGACGGCTTGAAGGCCGGCGTCCAGTCGCTGGCCGCCGCCGGTGGCGTCGGCTTCGTGGTCGAGGAGAGCGCACTCCCCGTCGCCGACATCGTGGCGGAGGTCGCACGGCTGACCAACGGTGATCTCACCTCGGTCGTCCTGGGCGACTCGGTGGACTTCCAACTGGTCTTCACCGTCGCGGAAGACGGAGTGTCGCAGCTCTCCAAGATCTTCGCGGACGCCGGTCTCGACTTCTGCGACATCGGCTATGCCACCGAGGAACGCGAGGTAAGGCTGAGGCGCGCGGACGGCCGGGAGGAAGAACTTCCCGGCGTTCCCTGGCGTCACGCCACCTGAGCCGACCGGGGGCGTTGTTACGTTGGCCGCGCCCGGCGACTGACCCATAGGACAAAGGAGTCCGATGGCCGATGAGTACCTCGAGTTCCAGTTGCGTCTTCCGCACGGCGGACCCCTGGCACATGGGCGGCTTCTCGGCCGAGCGGGGGACGAACGGCAGCCAGAAGTTCATGTTGCTCGCCGGTTGCCCCGCTACGGGACCGAAGCTCGTGCAGCAGCCACCAGCGGTCCGAGGGCTCGGACGGGCGCACCGCGAGGACCACCCCCGGTTCGGGGTGGTCGGCAACCAGGTCAATGCGGCGCGAGCACCCTCGGGTCTTGACGCGACCAGCACGGTTCCCGGTTCGCAGACGTCGCCCGGCTCGGCGAGCGTTTCTCCTCCTCAGCGTCGCCTCCGGCTGTTCGGTGGTCTCGGCAGTTCAGCGGCGATCTCGGCGAATCCGTCCAACACTTCGGGGCTGAAAGTACCCTTGACGGCCTCGGCTTCGGCGACGGTGAGCCGCGCCTTTCTAGGGATCGAATGGTAATAGCGGCCGGTGAACCGAATACCGGCCAAGCCGAGCTTGCTCGCGGCCAGCGGTTTGATGTCGCCGGTACCGTAAACATCGATCACCCGCTGGAACCGTCGCCGGTCACCGCTGTTGCGAAACCTTGCCCAAGCGACCGAGACGAGGGCGGTGTTCCCCCTCCGGTCGGCGATCGCGAAAAGCCTCCGATCCAGCGAGGTGCATGGATTTCGGATGACGGTTCGCTGCACTTCCCCCCACGTGACGCGCACACACCCCGCGTCCCGTTGATCGAGCGACCGTCTGACCTGCCGCACGCCCAGGCGCCGCCATGCCTTGTCGGCATTCCCCTTACGGGCGGAACGCCTTGCATCCCCCTTGCGAGCATTGACGGTCTTCGCACTCACTGAGGAGGCTTCGCCCGCCCCCGCGCCCGCGGCGCCGCCGGCGACTCCGCCACTTCCCACCATCATGATCGCGGCCAATCCGGCTGCGATGGCCTTTCCCCCGCCACCGTCATCGATCGGAATCCGCCGACCGTTCTTCGTGATCCAGCGCTCTGCCATAACCGCCCCCCGAACTCCATCGGTCGGATCCCAGTAAGGCTAGAGCAGGCCACAGAAGATTCCTGGTGGTCTCCCCACGACGTCCGGATCCGGACGTGGCGTCCCAGAGACGAACCGGAAGCGCAGATCATCTTTACGGATATCTGCACGGAAGCCCGACACCGAGATCTTCAGCGAGTGGGCACCGGGAAGCCCGTCAGCCTCGGAGAGTCGCCGCGTGGTCCGGGACGTGGGTCTGCGCGCCTCGCGGGGGCCGCTCGTAGCCCTTGGAAGGCGGGCGTTCGGGGAGCTGGAGCGGCGGATGCTCCACCTCGTGGTAGGGAATGCTCGACAGCAAATGGGAAATCATGTTGATGCGGGCCCGGCGCTTGTCGTCGCTTTCGACCTCGAACCAGGGCGCCTCGGGGATATTGGTGTGGACGAACATCTCGTCCTTGGCGCGCGAGTACTCCTCCCAACGCGATATCGACTCCAAGTCCATGGCGGACAGTTTCCATCGCCGCATGGGATCTTCGAGCCGTTTGCGGAAGCGGCGTTCCTGCTCGGCGTCGCTGACGGAGAACCAGTACTTGCGCAGCAGGATGCCGTCCTCGACGAGCATGCGCTCGAAGGTCGGGCACTGGTGCAGGAAGCGTCTGTACTCCTGGTCGGTGCAGAAGCCCATGACCCGTTCGACGCCCGCGCGGTTGTACCAGGACCGGTCGAACAGGACGATCTCCCCGGCCGCGGGCAGGTGTTCGACGTACCGCTGGAAGTACCACTGGGTTCGCTGCCGCTCGGTGGGCGTCGGGAGCGCGACGATGCGGGCGACGCGGGGATTGAGGTACTCGGTGACGCGTTTGATGGTGCCGCCCTTGCCGGAGGCGTCCCGTCCTTCGAACACCACGGCGATGCGCACCCCCTCGGCGTGTGCCCAGTCCTGCATGAGCATCAGCTGCTCCTGCAGCCGGAGAAGTTCACGCTCGTAGATCCGCCGGGGCAACCGCCGGGATGAGCCCATACCGCCTCCATAAATCGAACATGCGCGCCTCCGCCTCAGTCTGGCGGATGCGCCACCCCATCCCGTGTCGGGCCTGGGTCTTCGCACTCGGCGTCGTGGTCGCGGTGGGCCAGGGCGCGGACAACATCACCGCCACGGCATGAACCTCCAGGTCATCGCCGCACCGGACGGGACCTTGCTGTGGGTATCGGGACCGCTGCGCGGCTCGGTCCACGACCTGGCCGCAGCCCGGATCTGGGGCATCATCCGGGAACTGGCAGCCAACAAGGGCTGCGCCAGGGTCGCCCTGTGGAACTGGCGCGGCGACGGTGGCTTCCTCGTCATCCATGACGAGCAGGAAGCGTTGCACGCGACGTCGCGCTGGCGGTGGGCTGGCAAGTGCTTGCCGTCAACCTGCCCGCACGACTGGACGACCGGTACCGGGCCGGTAGGCCGCGCGGCTCACATGCGGGCGTCGAAGCGCCTGCGAAGCGGCTCGTAATCGTGTCCGGGAAAGATTTCCGGAAGGACGGCGAGACAGTGCTCCAAAGCCGCGACGACGCTGGGCGTCACCTCGCGCCGCAGGTTGACGTCGGCGAAAAGGTAATGCCACCCGGGGGCGCCCACGGTGAGCAGTACCGCGTCGAGGTAGCCGGCGTAGTCGACGTCCAACTGTTCGAGCCGGTGACCGCCATCGCAGTACCAGATCTTCCTGTCCGCTCGGAGGGACAGCGGGCGCGCGTGGGGTACGGAGATCGCAGTGACCGACCCCGTCCCGCTGCGCGGCTCGTAGTCGATGGTGTAGAGGTCCGCCACTATGGCGTGCTCCTCGGGAGGCAGCGCCCCCTCGTCGGGACCCCACTCGCCCACCGCCCATTCAGTGATGTTCTGCAGGCAGACTTCTCCGGTGCACGTGCTGTCGGCTGTCAGCCGCCACGCGACGTGAAGTTGCTTGGACGTGAAGTACAGGCGGCGGAAGGCCTCATCCAGGTGAAGGTCGTAGTCCGCGGCCAACCCCGCGAACACGACGTCGGCCGCGGCCCCGTCCAGCACGTCCTCACCGGACTTTTCATGGTCGATAGAGACGAGCGGGCTTGCCGCCAGCTGCTCAACGACGCGGACATAGCGTTCCTGGAACGGTGCGGAGCCGTTCATCATCCTCCTCGTATGGTCGAAGATCGCGATCTCTCTGGATCGGCAGGGCGTGCGACACGAGACAGCCGCCCGATGACTTGGTATGTGAGGACCAATGATTGTGGGGCGCTGCCGCCGCAATCGTAGAGACCGAGGCCGCCGGCGGTCACCTCGACGACCTGATCACGATCTCGGGCTGTCGTCAGAGTGAATCGCCTGAAGGTTTCGGAGCAAGTCTTTCGCAACTCCTGGTGCGCCGCGAAAGTCACAGCGCGCATGGGACCTTTGGAACAACGTTGTGGCGGTTGCGGTCCACGGAGGTGGTGTAGGAGGTTGACCTGGTCGAGGCGTGGCGCGTGACGTGAGACGGCCATCGCGACGATGCTCGAGCCTTTGCGACCGCTGCACATACTCACCTCTCGGACGATGCCGAGCGCTGGACAGGGCTCTGGGGGTTTGTGCAGACTTCGAGACCGAGGATGGACACAGTGAATGAACTGCCGCTGACTGCTCCCGAGACCGCGAGCGCGATGGCCGGCGCTGCAGCCGACTTCCTTGCGGCGCTGACCGAAGTGCAGCGGGACAAAGTCGGTTTCGACTTCGCCGATGAGGCTCAGCGGCGCGACTGGTCGTTCCTGCCCGCCAGGCAACGCGACGGCTTGCCGCTCGGCGCGCTCGACGAGGCGCAACGCAAGCTGGCGCACGAGTTGATCGTGGCCGGTACCAGCATGCCCGGCTACGCCAAGGTCGTCTCGGTGATCGCCATGGAGCATGTACTCCACGCGCTGGCTGCGCTGCAAAGCCCGGCGAGCGCGGAGCTGTTCGACCCGGGACGGTACTGCTTCAAGGTGTTCGGCCGCCCCGGCGACACCGGCGCGTGGGGGTGGCAGCTCGCCGGGCACCACGTCTCGCTCAACTTGACCGTGGTAGACGGACGTTATGTGTCTCCCACCCCGTCCCTGCTCGGTTCGCAGCCGGCGACCTTCGGCACACTCTCCCCGCTCACCGATGACGAGGAAGCCGGCTACCGGTTCGTCAACTCCCTCGACCCTGACCAACGCGCCTCCGCGATCATCCACCATCGACCGCCGCCGGATCTGGCGACCCGCATCACACCCAAGATCGGTCACCTTGAGCGGCCGGATCCGGTGTTCGCGCCAGAACCCGACTACGTGCTCGACGAGGCCGAGCGCGACATCCTCAGCTACGTTCGCGACGCCCCCAAAGGGCTGCCCGGAAACGCGCTGCGCGAGCACCAGCTCAGCGCCCTGTTCGCCATCGTCGAAGCGTTCGCCGGGCGGCTGCCATCGGACGTGGCGGCAGCGCAGCTCCGCAACATTGAGCACGCCGGCCTGCAGAACCTGGTATTCGCCTGGGCCGGCGGCACCTCACCCGGAGACCGGCACTACTTCCGAATCCAAGGACCGGTCCTGCTGATCGAACACGACAATTCTCAAAACAATGGCGCCCACATCCACTCGGTCTGGCGCAACCCCGCCGACGACTTCGGCGACGACGTTCTGGCCGAGCACTACCGCCAGCACCACACGACCCAGCAGGACCACTGACCACCGTCCATCCCCGCGACCCGACTCTGCGAACATCCTCTACTGCCGCGGAGAGCATGCTGGCGTTGATGTCTGTGATGGCGTTCACCGGCGCGGTTGGGCGGTCAGGTGCGGCGGTCGGGGTCGAATCGGTCCGCGAGTTCTGTCGGTACCGAAGACCGGCGCTGCTCACGCTCGGCAGCCGTTGGGTCGGATCGGGTCGATAGCCGGTCACCGGCGAGCGCGGCCTGGGCGGCCAGCATCCGCAGCCGCGGCCCAAGTCGGGCGAGCCCCTCGTCCGGCCGCACAGCGCGGGACAGTAGGTGCACGACCTCCGGGTCCTCGTTCTCCAACGCCCTCGTCACCGTGCTCGCATCGACCGACGCGCCACGGTCAAGAAGAGTCCAGGCAAGGTCCACATCGACGGCGTGCGCGCCGACCGACCCGCAAGGAGTTCTCGACCGGAACACCTTGTTCGAGCAGCCACGCGATGACCTCGAAGGCCCGATGGAGCAGGGCCACCTCCAGCGGACTCAGCCCGCTGCGAATCTCCTCCGCCGGGTCGCAGCCCATCGCCACCAGCCGCGCGAGCAGCACCACATCGTTATCGGCCACCGCCCGTTCCAGGGCCAGACGCCGGAGCAACAATGGAGGGCTTCGTACATATTGAAGGGAGCCATGGCGGATCAAGGCGGCTGCGGCGATCCCAACGATCCAGGTATTCGGCAGAGTGAATCGGTCGTACCTCAGGTTCAGCAGGTCTCTGAGCGTTGGGAGATCCACTCTGAACGGAGGGCAGATCCGTCAGGACGCGCGAACACCACCCGAGCCTTTCGCAGGCGGCCTGTGCCAGATGGAGCGGCGGCAGCTAGATGAGGCCCAGTGCGGCGGGCAGGTCCAGGGCCGTTGGTCGCCGGCTCCATGAGGGTCTTGGCGAGCACTCGTTCGAGCTCGGTCATGGGCCTGCCTCATGGCTGGGGGGTGTTGCGGGTGGTGATTCGTTCATGGTGGCAGTCTGGGCAGCGCTGCTGGTCACGGTGTCGATGGCCACTCGTAGCGGTGTTTCCGCCCAGCCGAGCAGGGCCTTCGTGATC
The DNA here is from genome assembly GCF_043198445.1 of Spirillospora sp. NPDC048823. Taxonomy (NCBI): domain Bacteria; kingdom Bacillati; phylum Actinomycetota; class Actinomycetes; order Streptosporangiales; family Thermomonosporaceae; genus Spirillospora; species Spirillospora sp. NPDC048823. The sequence continues at coordinate 20,388 of NZ_JBICUT010000018.1, forward strand.
GCGATCGCGGCGATCGTGCCCATGCCCCGCTCGGCCAAGAGGGTTTGAACGGCCTCCATCCCTTCGTTCGCCAGCACGGGACGGCACTCCTCGACCAGCGCGGTCCAACGCGCCGCTTGCTCGGCCGACAGCCCGTTGACGTTGTCGAACATTGCTCGTCCTCCCCGGTCACTGACCACGTTCTCCGACGCCCATGTGCGTACAGCCGCCGTCGCCGCGCTGTGGGCATCGTCGGTGACCCGGACGAAGTCATGCAGCCGTTGCTCGACCTGCTCGACGACTCCATCCCGTTCCGGATCAACGAGGCGGCCGACGTACTCGCCGACATCAACCCTCCCGCGCGAGAAGCGCTGCCTCGCCTCCGGAACCTGCTGACCCACAGCTACGAATGGGTCCGCGTCCCCTGCGCGGCCGCGCTCTGGGAAATCGGCGGCGACGCCGAGGCGCCGGCCGTGCTGGACACGCTCCTCCAAGCCTGGGAACAGAACCCTTCGACCGCCAACCATGTCGTTGCATGCCTGGACCGCATGGGACCCGCCGCACGACCCGCCCTGCCCCGACTCCGCTCCGAACTGCACCACACCCAGCGTCGCGGCAGATACGACAGCATCGACGACGACGAAGAACTGCAGGAGATCAGCCGCACCCTCATCGAAACGACTGACCGCAAACTGACATCGAGTGTGCTGATCAGCGGAAGACGGCGACGTTGGCACGAGCCCAGTCGGCATACGTGCGGGGTGCTCGGCCCAGCACCTTCTCGACATCTGGGCTGACCCTCTGCTCGGCCGGGGTGGGCGCGCCCAAGACGGCCAGGGTCGTCTCCACTACGTCCGCCGGCATGAAGTTCAGCATCTGGGCCCGCGCCTGGTCGCGGGTTTGCTCCACGAACCGGATCGGCTCGCCCAGCGCAGCGCCGATCGCCTCGGCCTGCTCCCGGGGCGTCACCGAGGCGGGGCCGGTCAGCTCGTAGATCCGCCCGTCGTGGCCGTCCTCCCGCAGCGCCGCGGCCGCCACACCGGCGATGTCGCCCGGGTCGATGGCCGGAAGCCCGACGTCGGCGAACGGCGCGGCGACGGTCCGCTCGGCACGCACCGACGCAGCCCAGGCGTAGGAGTTGGAGTCGAAGTTGCCGGGCCGCAGGATCGTCCAATCCACGCCCGACCCTCGCACGGCCTCCTCGATGGACAATCCCAGCACTCCGTGCGAGGCCGACTCCGGCCGGGTCGCCACCCCCAGCGAGGACAGCAGCACCACCCGCTCGACACCGCCGGCCTTGGCCACATCGAGGATGTCGCCGACGTTCAGGGTGTGAGCACTGGCACCGCCGTTCTGCAGGAACAGGGCGTCGGCGCCGTCGAACACCGGGCGCAGGCTCTCGGTGTCGGCCAAGTCCGCTCGGCGGAACTCGACACCCTCGGGCACGTCCGCCTCCGCGATGTTGCGGGACGTGGCGGTCACCTTCTCGCCCGCCGCCGCGAGCGCCCGCACGAGCGCGCCGCCGACGTTCCCGGTCGCTCCGGTCACCATGATCATGTCGTTCTCCTGTCGTCTTCCGGCCGCCCGGGACGGGCGGTCCGTTGCTGGACGCAGGCGACGCTAACATCCTGAATATAGTAGGTACCTAGAGGAAAGTGACTACCTTAGGGAGCCCCATGGCCGACACGGCGTGGAACCCGGAGACCGCCGCAGCCGGCCCGGAGCAGGCGTGCCCGATCGCCCCGGTGGTCGACATCGTGTTCAGCCGGTGGACCACCCCCATCCTGTGGACGCTCCACCAGCACGGCCGGCAGCGCTTCGTCGAGCTGCAGCGGCGGATCGCCACCATCACCCCGAAGGTGCTGACCCAGCGCCTGCGGCAGCTCGAACGCGACGGCCTGGTCGTCCGCACCTACCACCCCGAGGTTCCGCCCCGGGTCGAGTACGAGATCAGCGACCTCGGCCGCAGCCTCGCCCCGCTGTTCGCTCACCTCGCCGATTGGGCCGCCGCCAACCTCGACCAGGTCGATCAGGCCCGGCGCGACTACGACGACACCTTGGCCGGCTAGAGCCGGCAGAACGCGGAAACGTGCAAACGGTCACCGTCGGCCAAGGCCGCCACAGCCAGTGGAACCGTCAAATCGAGTTCGCCGTGCTGGATACCGAGGAACTGGCCCCGTGGCTCGGCGACCACATGCCCACCCGGCTCGGCCTGCTCAACGTCTTCAGCGCGGTCGGAAGCGTTTCCGAGGAATGCGCCATCGTCTGTGCAGACCCGGCGCGCGCCGTGGAGGTGCCGGTGCCGCCGTCGGCGCACACCTTGAGCATGGTCGGGCTACACGCCACACCGATCATGACCCTGCCGGCGGTTTCGGGTGAATCGACACCGGCGACCCGGTCCTGGAGACCTTCGACTACCGCGCCGAACCCGACTTCGACGAAGACCACTGGGAGTCTCCGGTCGAACAATTCGTGCAGGGCCCGCTCCGCCAGGAGTGGGACTTCTTCTGTCAGAACAAGCAGGGTTTCACCCTCGGGGACAGCCAGGCATTCGGCTGGCCCTACATCGACAGCTCGGTCGGCATGAGGGCGGAGGGGTACGCACACCTGCTCACACTATCGGGTGACCTGTGGGATGACAACGGATTCGAGCGCGTGATCAGGTTATGACGGCTATTTGAATCAACGAGATCGCCTGACATTCTCATGGGGAAGTCTCGTCGCTTTTTGATCACGGCGTTGCCGCTACAAGGTCTGGTGCAACCAGATCGCCGGAGAGCCGAACGCGTTCCGTTCGCGCCATCCGTTACCCCCGGCGCGATGGACGAGGTCACCCACTGGTTCGCCGGGGGCCGGGCGGAGCAGGCGCTGCCGCCGGTCATGGCCGCGGCGATCTTGCTGTGCGGCTCCCTGATGACCCCTCTCGCGCGTCGTCTTCGTCAAACGTTTCCAGGTGCGGGTAAAGAGGACAATCCCGGGCTAGCGAAATCCGGTGAAAGGCGAGGAAATTAGGAGAAGTGGGTGGTTCACGGATATTCAATGACCCGGGGGAATTGGAATGGGGTTCTATGAGCGGGAACAGGAGGGCCAGCGGGAGTCGGCGGCGCGCCGGGTGGCCGAGCGCGTTCCGGAGCGGCGGGAGCACCTGACCGTTCTGGCCTCGTCCGGCGGCGTGGCGGAGGCCGATACGGCCGAGCGGGTCGCCAAGCGGGTCGACAGGCTCAGCCGGTTCTACGGCGACGGCTCCCTGCTCGAACCCGGGGTCGCGGAGCCCGCCGCGCGACTGGAGAAGATCATCTATACGGTCGACTACGTGGGCGTCCGCTATCTGGACGCCGGGGTGGCGGCGGCGCGCACCGTCGGCCGGGTGAACATCCGCGACGAGGGCGGCCGCACGGTCGGGTACGGGACGGGCTCGATGGTGTCCCCGTCCCTGTTCCTGACCAACCACCACGTGCTGCCCGACGCCTCTACGGCCCGTACCAGCATGGTCGAGTTCAACTACCAGGACGGCGTCGATGGACGGCCGCTGGCCGTCGTGGCGTACCCGCTCGATCCGGACCGGTTCTTCCTCGCCGACATCGATCTCGACTTCGCCATCGCGGCGGTCGGCGCCCCGGCCGCCGAGCTGGCGGCGTTCGGCCACAACCGGCTGATCGAGACCGAGGGGAAGGCGATCATCGGGGAGTTCGTCACGATCGTCCAGCACCCGCGCGGGGACAGGAAGCAGGTCGCGCTGCGCGAGAACCGGATCGTCGACATCCCCGAGCGGTTCCTGCACTACGCGGCCGACACCGAGCCCGGGTCGTCCGGGTCGCCGGTTTTCAACGACCAGTGGGAGGTCGTCGCCCTGCACCACGCGAGCGTGCCGGTGACCGATCCGGAGGAGACCGGCGGGTTCGTCAACGAAGGAATCCGCATCAGCCGGATCTGCCGGACGGTGCGGGAAACGTCGCTTCCCGAGGCGCAGCGGGCGCTCGTCGACGAGTTGTTCGCTCCGCCGGGGAGCGAGCGCACGGTGCCTCCCCAGGACTCGCCGGTCGGCCCGCCTCCGGTCTCGCGCGCGGCGTCGCGGGCGCTGTCCGCCGTCCCCGCGGCGCAGACGCGCGAAGGGATGGTCACGATCCCGATGGAGGTCACGGTACGGCTCGCGGACGGGCGGTCGGCCGAGGCCGCGGGCGAACCCGGGGCGATCGACCCCGACTACAGCGCCCGCGAAGGGTACGATCCCGCGTTCCTGGCCCGTCCGCTGCCGATGCCCGTACTGCCGCCCGACCTGGCCGCCGTCGCGTCGGCCGAACTGCGCTATCACCACTTCAGCGTCGTCATGCACCGGCGGCGGGCGCTCGCGCTGTTCACCGCATGCAACATCGACGGCCGCAGCGCGCGGCGCCCCCGGCGCGAGGGGGACCGCTGGCTCTTCGACCCGCGGCTGCCCGCCGGAGAGCAGACCGGCGAGGACGTCTACCGCGCCAACGACCTGGACCGCGGCCATCTGGTGCGCCGGATCGACCCCGCCTGGGGGACGGACGCCATCGCCAAGGCCGCCAACGACGACACCTTCCACTTCACCAACGCCACCCCGCAGCACCACGCGTTCAACGCCGGCCAGACGCTGTGGCTAGGGCTGGAGGACTACGTCCTGAACAACGCCGACAACCATGACCTGGCGGTCAGCGTGTTCACCGGGCCGGTGCTGGCCGACGACGACGACGTCTACCGGGGCGTCCGCCTGCCCCGCCAGTTCTGGAAGATCGTCGCGATGGCCGACGCGTCCGGCCGGCTCTCGGCGACCGGGTACCTGCTCAGCCAGGCGGTCCTGATCGACGATCTGGCCGGCGAGGAGGCCTTCTCCTACGGCGCGTACAAGACGTTCCAGGTGCCGGTCCGCAGGATCGGCGAACTCACCGGCCTCAACGTCGACCCGCACGTCCGGGCCGATCCGCTGGAGCGGCTGGAGACGGTTCCAGCGCCCCGCGAGATCGTCCGCCCCGAGGACCTGATCCTCTGACAGCGGACGTCCGGCGCGAGCGTGTCGTGCACCCGCGAGACCTTTTTGGGAGGTCTAGTCGTCTGCGGGAAGTACGAGCTTCTGCAAGGAGGTTCCCCCATGGCGCGTTGTTCTTTGCCGCTCCCGAACTCGTCCATGCCGCCGTCCGCGGAACCGAACCGGATCTGTCCACGCTCGCCGGGCCCGCGCACGCGGAGGATTCGATCGACCTGTGCTAGGTGAAGGACACCGCTCGGGCGATCGCGCTCCTCCAACTCGCGGACCGGCTCAACCACCGCACCTACAACGTCGCGTCCGGCCGCGCGACGACCAACGCCGAGATCATCGCCGCGATCGGGCAGGTGGTGCCGGGTGCCAGGGCCGAACTGCCCACCGGCGGGGACGGACGGCAGAACTACCTCGGACATCACCCGGCTCCAGCAGGACACCGGCTACAAGCCCGAACACGACACCCAACGCGCAGTCGCCGACTACATCGCCTGGCTGCGCGCGGGCAACGAGCACTGAGCATCCATCCGGGCACCGAGCATCCGGGGACTAGCGAGGCACGGGTGCGCCTTGCCCTACCCCAGGCGGAGGGCTCACCATTCGGGGATGAGCGGCGTGTCCGGTTGGTGTTGCCGCCAGGCTTCGGTGAGGCGGGCGAGGCGGGGCGGGGCGGCGATGCCGCGCACGGTCGCGATCTTGCCGTTGGCGAGGTCGAACGTCACGGTGCCGATGACCCGGTCGTCGACCACGAAGACGAGGGCGGGGGCGCCGTTGACGCGCGCGTAGTGGACGGCGGGCGTGCCGCCGGCGAATCGCCGTTTCGCGGGGGTGGGCTTGAAGCCGCCTCGTGCGAGGGCGGCGATGCGCTGCGGGGTGTCGGACAGCAGCAGCGTTTCGGTCAGGCCCGCGCCGTCGGAGATCGCGGTCGCGTCGTCGGTGAGCAGCGCCACGAGCCGTTCGGTGCGGCCCGATGAGGCGGCGGCGAGGAACTCCTCGACGATCTTGCGGGCGGATGCCGGGTCGGCTTCGCCGCCGCGGCGGCGCGCGGTGGTGATGCGGCGCCGGGCCCGGTGGAGGTGCTGCTGGCTCGCGGACTCGGTGATGTCCAGCAGCCCGCCGATCTCGGCGTGCTTGTAGGAGAACGTTTCGCTCAGGAGGTAGACCGCCCGCTCGATGGGCGACAGGCGCTCCATCAGGGTCAGCACGGCCAGGGAGACCGATTCGCGCTGCTCGAAAGTGTCCGCCGGGCCGAGCAGCGGGTCACCGTCGAGGAGCGGTTCGGGCATCCAGGCGCCGACGGTGCGTTCCCGGCGGGCCCGGGCCGAGCGGAGCCGGTCGAGGCACAGGTTGGTGACGACCTTGGTCAGCCATGCCTCCGGCACCTCGATCCGCTGCCGGTCGGCGGCCTGCCAGTGCAGGAACGCGTCCTGCACGGCGTCTTCGGCGTCGGCCGCCGACCCGAGGAGACGGTACGCCAGCGAGGCCAGCCGGTTCCGGCTGGCCTCGAACCGACCGGTGTCGAAGCGATCGGCGGCGGCGCCGTCCACGCGAACCACTTTAGATGGCTACACGGCCGCCCTCTCGGCGGACGCATCCGGCGCGAAGGCCGCCTCGCCGGCGGACGCGGCCGCGGCGGCGGCCAGGCGGCGCTTGCGCTTGGGCAGGCCGAAGGTCGGGTGCGAAGTGGCCCACAGAGACGTCGTGACGATGCCCGCCTTGATTCGCGCGGCCTTCCAGCCACCCACGTGTTTCGGCTTCGCCGCCCCTTCGCCGTCGACCATCTGCACGATCCCGTCCCGCCGCCCGAGGCTGATGTGGTTGCCGTAGTAGAGCAGCTTCGTGTGGGGGACCTTGAGGCCGGTCAGGCGTCCGACGATCGCATGGATCGCCTGATTGCCGGTGTAGCCGGCCGAAGCGCAGGACATCGGCAGCGGCCGGCCGTTGTCGCCGAGGGAGTACGCGCTGTCGCCGATGGCGTAGACGTTCGGGTGTGAAACCGACTGCATGGTGCGGTCGACGACGATCTGCCCGTTGTCGGTGACCTCCAGCCCACTGGCGGCGGCGAGGGGGCCGACCTCGAACCCGGCCGTCCACACGGTGACGTCGGACGCGAGGACGGTGCCGTCGGCGCACAGCACCCGCGCCGCTTCGACCGCTTCGACGCGGGTGTGCTCCACGGTGGCGATGCCCAGCCGGTCGCAGGCCCGGCGCAGGTGGTCGCGGGCTCCGGCGGACAGCCGCGCGCCCAGCTCACCACGGGCGATCAGCGTCACCGACAGGCCGGGCCGGGCTTCGGCGATCTCGGTGGCGGTCTCGATGCCGGTCCACCCGTCGCCGACGACCAGCACACTCCCGCCGTCCCCCCGCCCGCCCAGGTCGTCCAGGCGCTCGCGCAGGCGCAGTGCCGAGGGCCGGCCGGCGACGTTGAAGGCGTGCTCGGCCACGCCGGGGACGCCCTGGTCGGCGACGTGGCTGCCGAGCGCGTAGAGAAGCGTGTCGTAGCCGACTTCGCCGCCGCCGTCGGCGTCGGCCACGGCGACGACCTGGCGTTCGAGGTCGACGGCGGTGACACGGGCCACGCGCAGCCGTATCCCCGTGCCCGCGAAGACGTCGGTGAGCTTGGGAACCCGGATCGTGCGGCCGGCCGCGAAATGGTGCAGCCGCAGCCGCTGGACGAATTCCGGTACGGCGTTGACCACGGTGATCTCGGTGTCCGCGGGGGACAGCCGGCGGGCCAGGACCCCGGCCGCGTAGGCCCCGGCATAGCCGGCGCCGAGGACGACGATGCGGTGCTTCATGTGTCGCTCCTGTCGGTTCGTTTGCTCCTTCGGTGACTTGAGCGGGACAGCGCCCCGATTGCTGACAGGAACCGCATGTGCCTTGGACCACAGAGCATCCACCGAGGGGACGGTCAGGGGCGGGTCCAGCGTTGGTTGGTGCCGCCGTGGCACGTCCAGATTTGGACGTAGACGCCGTTGGCCGTGGCGTTTCCGGGTACGTCCAGGCATTTGTTCGCGCCGACGGCGGTGATGCTTCCGTCGGAGTTGAGGCGCCATTTCTGGTTGTTCTGGCCGTTGCAGTCCCAGATGATCACGCTGGTCCCGTCGGCGGTGCCGTTGTCGTACACGTCGAGGCACTTGCTTCCGTAGACCCGCAGTTCACCGGCCGCCGTGGCGGTCCATTGCTGGTTGCTCTGGCCGTTGCAGTCCCAGATCTCGACCCGCGTTCCGTTGGCCTGGGACGCTTCGGTGACGTCGAGGCATCGTCCCGATCCCGCGCCCCGGATCTGGGACGCGGGGTTCGGGGTTCCGCCGCTGACCCTGAAGACGACGGTGCCGTGAGAGGGCACGCTCGCCGAGATGGCCCCGGTGGTCGTGGTGACGGCGTTCGTCCAGGCGTCGCGGAGGCTGAAGGAACTGCCGGACAGGCCGATCGCCGAGGCGGTGGTGCTGATCGTCGTCGTGCTGCCGCCCTGGTTGAACAGCGCGACCGCGACGTCGCCGTTGCTCAGCGGTTTGGCCAGGACGCGGCGGGTGCCGTCGTTGCTGATCTGGTTCGCCTGGCGGCCGAGAGAATCCTGGTCGATGGCGATCAGGTTCTGGTTCTTCAGGATCGCGGCGGTGGCGGCGTCCATGTTCCGCACGTCGTTCCCCGCGATCAGCGGCGCGGCCATGATGGTCCACAGGGCGAAGTGGCTGCGCATCTCGGTGTCCGTCATGCCTCCGCGGCCGACCACCATCATGTCGGGGTCGTTGAACTGCCCCGGCTTGGCGTAGCCCGACAAGGGGACGTTGACGTTGACGATGTTCTGGATGCCCATCGGGTAGCCATTGGTCTGGCCGGAGTCCCAGACGTTGGTGATGTCCTCGGTCGTGCGCCAGATATTGGCGACGTCACCCCAGTTCCGCTGAGGGCCGGTCTTCTCGTGGATGCTGTTGGGATTGATGCTGTAGAGGATCGGGCGGCCGGTGGCGGCCAGGGCGTCGCGCATCTTCGCGAAGGTGCGTACCTGGTCGTCGATGGTGCCGGTGGGTGAGCACCAGTCGTACTTGAGGTAGTCGACGCCCCAGGCGGCGAACTGCCGGGCGTCCTGGGCCTCGTGGCCGAGACTGCCGGTGGCACCCGGATAGGAGCCGAAGTACTGGGCGCAGGTGCGGTCCAGGGGCGCTTGGTAGAGACCGAACTTCAGGCCCCTGGCGTGCAGGTAGTCGCCGAGCGCCTTCATGCCGCTCGGGAATCTCGACGGGTTGGCCCTCAGGTTGCCGGACGAGTCGCGGTCGGGGTCGAACCAGCAGTCGTCGACCACGACGTACTGGTATCCGAGGTCGCGCATGCCGGAGTTCACGAGCGCGTCGGCGGTCTGGTGGATCAGTGTCTCGTCGATGTTGCAGCCGAACGTGTTCCAGGTGTTCCACCCCATCGGCGGGGTGCGGCCCACGCCGTTGTCCAGCGCCTGGGCCTGGGGAGCCGGGCCGAGCGCCACGGCCATTGCCGCGGCCGTGGCCACCGTCGCCAGTAGCGCGCGGATTCGTTTCCTTCTCATAGAGACCGCTCCGCAGTGATTCGAAGGCCGGTTCCGTGGGGGGCGTCCTGGTCCGCGGTGACCCGGGTGGCGGGCCCGGCATTTCGCCGAGCCCGCCACGCCGGGCCCGCCACGCTGGGTCCGCAGTGGAGCCGGACCCGTGTCGCGTCGTTCAGCGCTGCAGTGTCAGCAGACCCGGCCGGTAGGGCAGGAGGCCGTAGTCGCCGCCGGAGTTGGGGCTGCGCCCCTGGTAGAGCAACTGCAGATTGCAGGGATCGACGGTGAAGGTCTGATCGGCGCCGGCGCGGATCAGTTCGCCATGGCTGATGTCGTTGGTCCAGGTGGCGCCGCTGTTGGCCTTGCCTGCGAAGGGGTTGCCCTCGGAAGCGGCCTGCGGTGTCCACGAACCGTTCAGGCTGGTGGCCGTGAACGAGCGGAAGTAGCGCCCCTGCGAACCGATCGCCTCGACGAGCATGAGGTAGCGGTTCTGGTCCTGGAGTTTGTACACCTGAACGCCTTCGAACAGGTTGTTGGTCGAATCGCTCATGATCACTGTTGAGGAGGAGCCGAAACTGCCCGGGAAGTTCCCGATCGGCATGCCGGCCCGGTAGATCTTGCCGTTGTCACCGGCGAAGAAGAGGTACATGTTCGTGCTGTCGCCGATGACCGTCTGGTCGATGGGTCCTGTCCCGGAGCCGCTGATGCTCCCGGAGAAGAGCACCTGCTCGGACGACCAGCCATTCGGGTTGGTGGGGTCGCTCGACGTTCGGTAGGAGAAGGCGGTTCCACCCCACTGGTAGGCGAGCACCCAGATGCTCCTCGGCGCGAAGTAGAAGAGCGTGGGAGCGACGGTGGAATTCGACATCGCGTTCTGGCTGGCCGAGCCCATCTCCGACCAGTTGCTGAACAGGCCGAAGTTCATCGAACCCCATCTCGTCCCCGTGTCGTGCGTGGTCGCGTAGACGAGATGCCTGCCGTTGTAGGGAGCGACGGTGAAGTCCTTGAGCGAGACCCAGCCCGACCTTGGCTGCGCGAGCGCGCCCGTTGACGTCCAGCGGTATGTCGACGGGAGATCGCACGACGTACCGGGGTCGTCGCCGCCGCCGACCTCGACGAGCTCCCACTGCTGGTTGCTCCCGCCCCAGTCGTCGTACTGGACGATGTTCGCGCCGTTGGCGGTGGAGCCGCCCTGGACTTCGAGGGCCTTGTTGCTGTGGCGCGAGATGAGCCTGACGTGGCCGTCCGAACTGTCGGCCAGCCGCCACTGCTGGTTGGTGCCGTTCAGGTCGGACCACTGGACGATCGATCCGCCGTTGGCGGTGGAGAAGTTGTAGACGTCCAGCACCTTGCCGGAGTGGCGGGACTTGATGCGGTAGTAACCGCCGCCGGAGTCGACGAACTGCCATTGCTGCTGGTTCTGGTCGTTCCTGGTCCACTGGGTGATGCGGGCGCCGTCGTTGGTCGCCAGGTTGTAGACGTCCAGGGCCTTGCCGCTGTTGCGGTTGACCAGGACGTACCACTTGTTCACATCCACTGCCGCGGCCTGGGCCGTTTGTGCGGTCATCACGGACAGGAGCACCGACAGCAGGAGCGATGCCAGCACTGCTGCACCGGTCCTCAACATGAACTTCTTCCCTTCGTCAGCGTGAGTGTTAGCGCTAACATTTCCAGCCGGGCGGGACCTTCTCTCCATCGGGGGGGATCGGGGGGTGGTGGTGGCCGGAGTAAATACGAGGCACACCGGCATCGTCAAGAGCCCCGGACCCTCGAAAAATTTCGAGCGACAAACCAGCTGCTAGGACGCGCACATCACGTCGGCGACCAGATTCGCGCGATGAAACATTTTGAAACTATTGACGAGATCTGCGCGGGCTCGCACACTGTGTCCGCGACGCCCCGGTGGTGTGTGCGTTTCCGTGATGGAGCGCGGCGTCTGTCGCACGGCTGTGCCCGTGCTTCCAACCCCCGTTATCCATTCATGGAGGAACAGACGTGCGTACGAAAGCCATGCCCAGGTCCGGGATCCGCAAGCGGGCCCTGCTCGCAGGCGCCGTCGGGGTGCTCAGCGCGGCCGCGGCTCTGGTGGCGCCCGCTCCGGCCACCGCCGCGGAGACCACGCTGGGCGCCGCGGCGGCGCAGAGCGGCCGCTACTTCGGCACCGCCATCGCCTCGGGCAGACTCAACGACTCGGTGTACACCACGATCGCGAACCGCGAGTTCAACTCGGTGACCGCCGAGAACGAAATGAAGATCGACGCCACCGAACCCCAGCGAGGCCAGTTCAACTTCACCTCCGCCGACCGCGTCTACAACTGGGCGGTCCAGAACGGCAAGGAGGTGCGCGGCCACACCCTGGCCTGGCACTCCCAGCAGCCCGGCTGGATGCAGAGCCTCAGCGGCGGCGCACTGCGCCAGGCGATGATCGACCACATCAACGGGGTCATGGCCCACTACCGGGGCAAGATCGTCCAGTGGGACGTCGTGAACGAGGCCTTCGCCGACGGCAACTCGGGAGGCCGCCGCGACTCCAACCTGCAGCGCACCGGCAACGACTGGATCGAGGTCGCCTTCCGCACCGCGCGCGCCGCCGACCCGGCCGCCAAGCTCTGCTACAACGACTACAACATCGAGAACTGGAACTGGGCCAAGACCCAGGGCGTGTACGCAATGGTCCGCGACTTCAAGCAGCGCGGCGTGCCCATCGACTGCGTGGGCTTCCAGTCCCACTTCAACAGCGGCAGCCCCTACAACAGCAACTTCCGCACCACCCTGGAGAGCTTCGCCGCCCTCGGCGTTGACGTGGCCATCACCGAACTCGACATCGAGGGTGCCTCGGCCACGACCTACGCCAACGTGACCAACGACTGCCTGGCCGTCCCGCGCTGCCTCGGCATCACCGTCTGGGGCGTCCGCGACACCGACTCCTGGCGCTCGGAGCAGAGGCCGCTGCTGTTCGACGGCAACGGCAACAAGAAGGCCGCCTACACCTCGGTCCTCAACGCCCTCAACGGCGGTGCCACGGACCCGCCCGACCCCACCGACCCTCCCACCGACCCCGAGGCCGGAACGATCGTGGGCGTCGGTTCAGGCCGCTGCCTGGACGTGCCCAACGCCAGCACCACCGACGGCACCCAGCTCCAGCTGTGGGACTGCCACACCGGCGCCAACCAGCAGTGGTCCTACACCGATGCGGGCGAGCTCAGGGTCTACGGCGACAAGTGCCTGGACGCCGCCGGCACCGGCAACGGCGCCAAGGTCCAGATCTACAGCTGCTGGGGCGGCGACAACCAGAAATGGCAGCTCAACTCCGACGGATCCATCGTCGGCGTCCAGTCCGGCCTCTGCCTGGACGCCGCCGGCAGCTCCAACGGCACCCCGATCCAGCTCTACTCCTGCTGGAACGGCAGCAACCAGCGCTGGACCCGCACCTGACCCGCCCCAGAGCGAAAGGGCGAATCGATGAAGACCTACGGTGCGGCTTCCCCCGCCCCTCCGCGAAGGCGTCGATGGCGGTCCCGGCTCGCCGCCGCGGTGGCGTCGACCCTCGCGATCAGCATGCTCGTCGCGGTGAACCCGGCGCCGGCCGAGGCGGCGACGGTGGACACCGACGCCTGGTACGTCCTGGTCAACCGCAACAGCGGCAAGGCGCTCGACGTGTCCGGCTCGTCCACCGGTGACGGCGCGCGGATCAACCAATGGACGCGCCACGACGGGACCAACCAGCAGTGGCAGTTCGTCGACTCCGGCGGCGGCTTCTACCGGTTGAAGGCCCGGCATTCCGGCAAGGTGCTGGACGTGGCCGGTGCCTCGACGGCCGACGGCGCCGCGATCCAGCAGTGGGCCGACCACGGCGGAACCAACCAGCAGTTCCGGCCGGCCGACTCCGACGCGGGCCACGTCCGCCTGATCAGCCGCAGCAGCGGCAAGGCGGTGGAGGTCCAAGGCGCCTCCACCGCCGACGGCGGCAACGTCGTCCAGTACACCGACTGGGGAGGCGCCAACCAGCAGTGGACCATGGTCGAGCTGTCGTCCGATGGCGGCGGCGATGACGGCGGCGGCGACGGCGGCGGCTGTGGCAGCGCCCCGACGCTCACCAGCGGTACGCACACGATCCAGAGCGGCGGTCAGAACCGCAGCTTCATCCTCAGAGTTCCCTCCAACTACGACAACAGCCACCCCTACCGGCTGATCTTCGCGTTCCACTGGCGGGGCGGAACCGCCGGCGACGTCGCCTCAGGTGGAACGAGCGGGAGCGCCTGGTCCTACTACGGCCAGCAGGAACAGTCGAACGAAAGCGCGATCCTCGTCGCCCCCCAGGGCCTCGGCAACGGCTGGGCCAATTCGGGCGGTGAGGACGTCACCTTCGTCGACGACATGATCCGGCGAATCGAGAGCGGCCTCTGCGTCGACTCGACCCAGCGCTTCGCCACGGGTTTCAGCTGGGGCGGCGGTATGAGCTACGCACTCGCCTGCGCCCGCGCGAACGAATTCAGGGCCGTCGCGGTCATCTCGGGCGCCCAGATCAGCGGGTGCAGCGGCGGCGCCCAGCCCATCGCCTACTTCGGAATCCACGGCATCAGCGACTCCGTCCTCAACATTTCGCAAGGACGGTCCCTGCGCGACAAGTTCGTCGCCAACAACGGCTGCACCGCCCAGAGCCCGCGCGAGCCCGCCCAGGGCAGCCGGACGCACATCACCACTGCCTACTCGGGCTGCCGCGCCGGGTACCCGGTCCAGTGGGCCGCGTTCGACGGCGGCCACATTCCCGGTCCGGTCGACGGCTCCACCAACGAGAGCGGCATCGCCACCTGGACCAAGGGAGAGATCTGGAGGTTCTTCGCACAGTTCCAATGACACGCCCGCATGAATGACATGCCCGCATAACGGCGTGGAGCCGGGAACGCCCCGGCTCCACGCCGTCATCCATCTCGATGCCGGGCCGCCGTCGGGTGCGTCAGGCCCCCCGCGCCGATGGCGAATTCGTCCAGGCGGGCTTGCCTGGCGGAGGTTACGGGGGCGGTGCCGCGGGCCGGCGGCCGAACAGGATCGCGCCCGGCTTCGGCCCGTCCGGATTCAGCAGGTGCTGCGCCTCCACGGTGAAGCCCGCCTCGCGGAGCCAGCCGGCCACGCGGGACGGCCGCCGATGGTGCACGTACGTCTGTACGGGCTGGTCGGCGTCACCGGTCGTCTCGATCTTCGACTCGTCGCCGACGTGGAATCCCACGGCCAGCACCCCGCCCGGCCGCAGCACCCGGCGGAACTGCCCGAGCACGCCCGGCACCGCCTCGTCCGGAATGTAGATCAGCGACCACCATGCGAGCACACCGGCCAGGGAGTCGTCGGCGAGCTTCAGGTCGGTCATCGAACCGACTTCGAACCGCGCGCCGGGGTGCTCGCGGCGGGCGATCTCGATCATCGCGGGTGACAGGTCGATGCCGGACGCGTCCGCGCCCAGCTCCCGCAGCAGGGCGGTGGTGTGCCCCGGCCCGCAGCCGACGTCGGCGACGGGCCCGCCGCCGATCGCCCGGACCAGGTCGGCGAACAGCACCACCCCCGCGCGGACGTGGAGCAGCCTGTCGAGCAGGTCGCGGGTTTCCTCGGCGTAGCCGGCCGCGATGGCGTCGTAGGAGTCGCGGGTATCGCTCAACCAGGTCATCAAAGGACCGTAGCCCCTTCGAACCGGGCGTCAACAGGTGTGCGCGCTGCGCGGACGCCTGCTGAAGCCGGCGCAACTGCGGGAGATGCTGGACGGCCGCCTCACGGGACGCCGATCAGGGTCCCTGTACGGCCTGGGGCTGCAGTGGCTCCCGGCCGAATGGCGGGCGCCCGAGGGGCGGCGATCGCGGCCCGGGAGGCACTCCGCCCGGAGACCCGGGGCCCGGCATAACGAGCGAGCCCGACCCCATGAGCGCACCGAACCCCGCACCGTCCGATGGCACCCGTCCGGTGGCACCCGTCCGGCGGTCGCCCGATTCGTCTTCTTCCCGCTGTTCCGCGTCGATAGGTTCTGATCATGGGTTGGGACAGTGACGGGGTACTGGCGGGCCGGTACCGCAGGCTCGGCCGGATCGGCCAGGGCGGGATGGGGTCGGTGTGGCGAGCGCATGACACCGACCTGGACCGTGCGGTCGCCGTCAAGGAGCTTCTGGTGCCCGAGCAGGTCACCGACGAGGAGCGGCGTGACTGGTACGCGCGGATGGAGCGTGAGGCCCGTGCCGCCGCGCGGCTGCGGCATCCCGGCATCGTCACCGTCCATGACCGGGTGATGGGCGAGGACGGCCGTCCCTGGATCGTGATGGAACTGGTCGATGGCAGGTCCCTCGGGGAGGTGCTGGCCGAGCAGGGGGCGCTGCCGCCGCGTCAGGTCGCGGTGATCGGGCTGGCGCTGCTGGACGCGTTGTCGACCGCGCACGCGCAGGGCGTGGTCCACCGGGACGTCAAGCCCGCCAACGTGCTGCTGGAAGGTGACCGGGTGTTGCTGACCGACTTCGGCATCGCCGCGCTGGAGGGCGATGCCACCATTACCCGTTCGGGCATGGTGCTGGGTACTCCCGCGTTCATGTCCCCCGAACAGGTGGAGGGCAAGCCGGTCACCCCGGCCTCGGACCTGTGGTCCCTGGCCGCCACCCTGTACGCGGCGGTCGAGGGCCGCCGCCCGTTCGACGGACCCGGCCACGGCGCCGTCTTCGTCGCGATCGCCACCCGGCAGCCGCCCGCCCCCCGCTGCGGCGGCCCACTCGCGCAAGCCCTCAACGGCCTGCTCCGCAAGGACCCCGGCGAACGGCTCCACCCCGCCCAAGTCCGCGACCTGTTCAACGCCGCCCTCGCCCCCACCACCGGCCCGAACCCCACCACCGTCACCGGTACCGGCGGGACCGCGACCGGCGCCGGACCGCGCATCCCTCACCGGCCGCTCCGCACCGCGCTCCTTCGCGCGTCCCCCGGCGACGTCCCACTTCGGCGCGGCCAGATCCTCCTCGTCAGAGCCGCCCTCGTGTGCACCGCGCTCTCCATGCTGGCCTACCTGTTCGGGCCGTGGCCCGGACCCGGCAGTACGCGCACCCTGACGTTCTATTCGCCGGAGACGCTGATCATCCTGCCGCTGCCCTGGATCGCGGCGGTCATCCTCATATGCGTCATGTGGTTCCAGCCGCGCCGGCCGACGGTCGTCCTCGGCCTCGTCTTCGCGATCCTCAGCGGCCTTCATCTGGAAGCCCTCGTCGTTTACAGGTACCAGTACAACGGGACCGCCGAGGCCATCGACCCCAACGACGCGTTCGAGCTCTCCTGGATGCTGGGCACGCTCGCGTTGATGCTCGCCTTCACCGCGGTGAACCCGTCGCTCGCCGGACGGGTGACGGCCCCGCCCGCCCGCTACGCCCTGATCATCGTGGCCGTGCTCGTCCAAGGCACGGTGGCCCTGTTCTGGCCTGAAGCCGTCTACGAACTGGCGGGATCGGGCCTGGACGTCTTCGACAGTTCCTTCTCGGACGACTCCCTCTTCTACTCATTCATCGTCGTCGGCGTCGTCTGGATCGGCGTCCAGCCGTTCATCTGGTCACGCAGGTCCTAGACCGGTCTTCAACGCCTGGTGCGGGCGGTGGTCAGTTCGCCGGTGGGGTGAACTGGCTCGCGGTGAAGGCGGCGCCCTGCGGGTCGCGGACGACCGCGGTGCGGGTCCAGTCGGTGTCCTCGGTGGCGACCACCGTGCCGCCCAGACGCTCCACAGCGGCGGCGGTGTCGTCGCGGTCGGCCACGGTGAAGGTCACATGCCAGCCAGACCGTTCGCCGGCGGCCGCCGGTATCAGCCAGCCGATCGCATCGGCGAAGCCGGGTGGGGCATGCCCCGATGCCTGGCGTTCGTGGATGCCCGGATCCACGGTCGCGGCGAGGTGGTCGCCATATCCCGGCCGCCGGATCATCGCGCCGAACCCGGCGTCGGAGACGTCCCAGCCGAACACCGCGGTGTAGAAGTCGGCCGCCCCGGGTTCGGCTGCGTGGAGGTCGCTGAAGTTCCAGGTGCCGGGCGCGTTGGTCAGCTGGGCACCCGGGCGGGTTCCGGCCTCCCGCAGCCGGAACGGCACGCCGCCGGGGTCCTCGCACAGTGCCACTCGTCCGCCGTCGCCGGCCGTTGCCGGAGGAAGGACGACGCGTCCACCCGCCGCGGTCACCCGGGCCGCTGCCCGGTCCGCGTCGTCGACCGCCACGTAGGTGTTCCAATTTCCGCTGCCGGGCCCGGCGACATCGGCACTCTCGGCGAGCCCGGCGACATCCTGGCCATTGAGCTGCGCGACGAGGTACTCCGGACCCTCGCCCCCGGCCTCCAGGAATGTCCACCCGAAGAGTCCGCCGTAGAACTCACCGGCGGCCGTGAGGTCGCGGTGCTCGACATCGATCCACGAGGTGACTCCCTCGGGGTAGGTCCGTTGCGTGTTCCGTCGCATCTCCATGGCGGCGACCCTAGGGTGCATTCAGGTCAGAGCCCGTCCGCATTGCCCCGGTCGTGTCTGCTGGACGGCGGGATGCAGCGCGCTGACGCGTGAAGCCGACCTGGACCACGAGCCCCGAAAGGAGATCATCATGAACGACACCGACCAGCGGGGCCCCCGACCCGGGCGAGGGACGATCCTGCGGCTGGACAACGTCGCCATCGTCGTCGACGACCTCGCAGCCGCCATGGCGTTCTTCGCGGAACTCGGACTGGAGTTGGAGGGCGAGGCGACGGTCGAGGGCAGCGCTGTGGATCGCCTCGTCGGGCTTGAGGGGGTCCGATCGGACATCGCGATGATGCGCACCCCGGACGGCCACGGACGGCTCGAGCTGACCAAGTACCACGCGCCGCCGAGCCGAGAGGGTGACCGGCGCGCTCCGGCGAACACGCTGGGCGCGCATCGCGTCATGTTCGCCGTCGACGACATCGACGACATCCTCGACCGCCTGCGGCCACACGGAGCCGAACTCCTCGGCGAGCTGGTGCAGTACGAGAACAGCTACCGGCTCTGCTACCTCCGCGGACCCGCGGGCATCATCGTCGCGCTGGCCGAGCAGAGCGGGTGACCGGTCGGGGAACGAGCCGGCGCCAGGGCGGGGCCGGCTCCAGGTCAAGGTGGCCCCTGGCCCGCCCACCCTAGGTCTTCTGCGGCTGCGGTCCGGTGGCGCGGTGGTAGCGTCCGGCGAGTTCGCGCACGAGGTCCACGAGTTCCGCGGGTTCCGTCACGGTGAAGTCGGCGCCGAGCAGGCCGAGGTGGACGGCGAGCGCCTCGATGGTGTCGGCGCCGGTGTCCAGCAGGCATCGTGTGTTGTCGACCGGGGTGATCGCGCCGATGGCGGCGTTGATCCGCTCGGCGAGCTGTTCCGCCGGTGCGTGCACGACGACCTGGGCCCTGTACCGCCAGGCCGCCGACGACACGCCCCGTCGTACGTGGTCGACGGCTTCCTCGGGGAGTTCCCGGGGCGTGAACCGGGGGCCGGCCGGGGTGCGCGGGTGGAGCCGGTCCACCCGGAACGTCCGCCAGTCGGCCCGGTCGAGGTCGAACGCGACCAGGTACCAGCGCCGTCCCCAGTTGACGAGCCGGTACGGTTCCGCCTCGCGCCGGCTCGCGGTGTCGTCGTGGCTCCGGTAGTCGAACCGCAGGCGCTCGTGGTCGCGGCAGGCGGCGGCGAGGGCGCTCAGCGTGTCCGCGTCCACCCGGGGGCCGAGGTCGTCCCGGGGCACCGCGACGGCGTAGCGCTGGAGGGCGTTGACGCGGCGCCGGAGCCGGGCGGGGAGGACCTGTTCCAGTTTGGCCAGTGCGCGCAGCGAGGTCTCCTCGACGCCGGTGATCGTGCCCCCGGCGGCGGTGCGCAGCCCGATCGCCACCGCGACCGCCTCCTCGTCGTCGAGGAGCAGCGGCGGCAGCGCCGCCCCGGCCCCGAGCCGGTAGCCGCCTGCCGCGCCGCGGGTGCCGTTCACCGGATAGCCGAGGTTCCGCAGGCGTTCCACGTCGTTGCGGACGGTCCGGGTGCTGACCGTCAGCCGCTCGGCCAGTTCGGCGCCGGTCCATTCGCGGGGTGTCTGCAGGAGCGAGAGCAGGCGCAGCAGCCGCGCCGATGTTTCCAGCATTCTTCGGAGTCTGCCCGTCCAATAGGAACGATCCGTGCCTAATTGGTTCCTACGGTAGGGGGCATGACGAACGACAGCACGATCACCCCGTTCCGGATCGACATCCCGCAGGCCGACCTCGACGACCTCCAGCAGCGGCTGGCCCGGACCCGGTGGGCGGAGGAACTACCCGCCGGCGAGCCGGCCGCGCCGGGCCCGGTGCCGCCCGGCTGGGAGTACGGCGTCCCGGTGGGCTATGTCAGGCAGCTCGTCGAGCGGTGGTGTACCGGGTACGACTGGCGCGCCTGGGAGGCGAAGCTGAACGCCTACCCGCAGTTCACCACCGAGATCGACGGCCAGAACATCCACTTCCTGCACGTGCGGTCGCCGGAACCGGACGCGACGCCGCTGATCCTGACCCACGGCTGGCCGACCTCGGTGGCCGAATGGCTGGACGTGATCGGCCCGCTCACCGACCCGCGGGCCCACGGCGGGGACCCGGCGGACGCGTTCCACCTGGTCATTCCGTCCGTGCCGGGCTTCGGCCTGTCCGGGCCGACCCGGGAGCGCGGCTGGGACCGGTACCGGGTCGCGCGGGCCTGGGCCGAGCTGATGCGCCGCCTCGGATACGACCGGTACGGCGCGGCCGGCAACGACGGCGGATCGCTGATCTCACCCGAGGTGGGACGGGCCGACCCCGAGCACGTCTGCGGTGTGCACGTGACGCAGGTCTTCTCGTTCCCGACGGGCGACCCCGCCGAACTGGCCGACCTCAGCGAGGAGGAGCGCGGCAAGCTCGCGTTCGCCGAGTGGTTCGTCCAGAACCGGGGCGCCTACGACAAGCTCCAGTCCACCGAGCCGCAGAACCTGGCGCACGCCCTGGCCGACTCCCCGGCCGGCCTGCTCGGCTGGCACGCGCAGCTGCTCGGCGCCACGCTCGACCCGGATTACGTGCTCACCAACGTGATGCTCTACTGGCTGACCAACACCGCCGCCTCGGCCGCCCGGTTCTACTACGAGGACGCGGCGGCGGCCCCCGCACGGCAGAAGTCGAACGGCCGCGGAACCACCGTGCCCGAGCCGACCACCGTGCCCCTCGGACTGGCCAATTTCGCCTGGGACTACCAGTCGATCCGGACGTTCGCCGACCGCGACCACAAGAACATCGTCTCCTGGAACGTCTACGACCGGGGCGGCCACTTCGCCGCGCACGACGCCCCCGACCTGCTCGTCGACGACATCCGGCAGTTCTTCGGCAAGGTCCGCTGACCCTTCCCCCGCCCGCGGCCCCCCTGGCCCGTCTTCGCCGGCAGGCCGGGGCCGCGGGTCGTACCGCCGGCCGGGCGCCCGCCGGACGACCGGTGCGCAGGTCACGTCGCGTTTGGGTGCCCGTGCTCGGGTAGCTCAACGGCATGACTCAGACCATGTCCCCGCAGCTGAGAGCATCCGAGCGCTACGACGGCTTCGACAAGATGCCGATCGCGGGCACGTGGCGGGCGGGGAGCAGCGGCGGGTCCAAGGCCGACCTGGACCCGTGGAGCGGCGACACCCTCGTGGAGATCCCGCTGGCCGACGCCGAAGACGTGGACGAGGCCTTCCGCATGGCCCATGAGGCGCAGCCCGCCTGGGCGGCGCAGGCGCCGGCGGAACGGGCCGAGGTCATGCGCACGGCCGCCGCGATCTTCGAGGCGCGCAAGGACGAGATCGTCGGCTGGATCGTCCGCGAGTCCGGCGGGACCGTCGCGAAGGGCGAGCTGGAGTGGGGCCTCGTGCGGTCCGTCCTGTACGAGGCCGCGTCGATGTCGTCCCACGTCGAGGGGCGGATCATGCCGTCGGACGTCCCCGGCAAGGAGAGCCGCGTCTACCGGCGGCCGGTCGGCGTGGTCGCCGTCATCAGCCCGTGGAACTTCCCGCTGCAGCTGTCGGCCCGCTCGGTCGCGCCGGCGCTCGCCGTGGGCAACGCCGTCGTCCTCAAACCGGCGGGCGACACGCCCGTCACGGGCGGGCTGCTCCTGGCGAAGATCTTCGAGGACGCGGGCCTGCCGCCGGGCGTCCTCAACGTGCTGATCGGCCGGGGCCGCGACATCGGCGACGCGGTCGTCGAGCATCCCCTCGCGCGGATGGTGTCGTTCACGGGATCGACGCCGGTCGGGGAGGGGATCATCAAGAAGGCCGGGGTGAAGAAGGTCGCGCTCGAACTGGGCGGCAACGGCCCGCTGGTGATCCTGGACGACGCCGACCTGGACCGCGCCGTCGACGCCGCGGTCTTCGGCTCGTTCTTCCACGCGGGCCAGATCTGCATGATCGCCAACCGTGTGATCGTGGACGCGTCCGTGCACGACGCCTTCGTCGGCCGGTTCGTCGAACGGGTCCAGGCGCTCACGGTGGGCGACCCGTCCGACGAGGGGACGCACATCGGGCCCGTCATCAACCAGAGCCAGCTCGACGGGATCCGCGACAAGCTCACCCGCGCCCGCGAGGAGGGCGCCGAGCAGGTGCTCGGCGGCGACCCGGGCGGCCCGTCCGGCCTGGTGCTGCCGCCGCACGTCCTGCTCGCCGGGAACGACGCGGCCACGGCCCGCGAAGAGGTCTTCGGCCCGGTCATCACCATCATCCGCGCGGACGGCGAGGACGACGCGCTCCGCATCGCCAACGACACCGGGTACGGCCTGTCCAGCGCGGTGTTCACGGAGGACGTCGAACGCGGAGTGCGCTTCGCCCTGCGCGTCGACGCCGGCATGACGCACGTCAACGACTCACCGGTGAACGACGACTCCAACACGGCGTTCGGCGGCGAGAAGGCGTCCGGCATCGGCCGCTTCGGCGGCCGTTGGGCCATCGAGGAGTTCACCACCGACCACTGGGTCAGCGTCCAGCACGCCGGCCGTTCGTTCCCTCTCTGACCACAGGCCCTCTCCGACCACAGGGAAGGCCGCGTCCGGAAACGTGAGAACGGCGGAGGTTGTCGGGGGCGGATGGTTGGGTCTGGTCATGGACCATGAGGAACTGTTCAAGGCCGCGTCCCACCTCACGGGCGCGGATCGTCCCGCCGGCCTGGTGTGCGACGAGCCGGGGCACCCGGGTGGGCACACGTGCCTGCCGGTGTCCGCCGGTGTGGACGCGGACGACCTGGTCAAGGCGTTCACCGGGCGGTTCTCGGCCCCCCGCACCCGCTCCCACGGGCTCCCGCCGCTTCCTGTCGCGGAGCAGAACGAGTGGACGCACGCCTGGACATGGGCCTCCCGTGCGATCGCGCTCGGCCGGGGCGCGAACGGCCGTCCCGTCCTCGCGGTCACGGAGCGGAACATGCCCGGCCCGGACGAGTTGCCTGCGGACATGCCCTGGGTGGACCGCCTGGCCGCGATCACTGGGGGGCCGTCGTCACCGCCGCCCCCGCCGGACTGGGCGGCGGTCGAGTCCCGGCTGGGCACGCCGCTGCCGAGCGACTACAGACGGCTCGTCGAGGTCTTCGGCTGCGACGGCCGGTTCGACGTGTTCTTCCGCGTCTGCGACCCCGATGAGCTGATCGACAGATGGCAGGACTATGCCGGCGACGACCCGGCGGCGGGAGGACTTCCGGGTTTCCCCCTGCCGGGCGGGCTGATCCCCTGGTCGGACAACGAACACCACGAGACGTTCTTCTGGATCACCGATGGCCCCGACCCCGACCGCTGGCCCGTCTACGCCGTGAACGAGACCGATGAGGGGACCCGGTTCGAGTGCACGGCCACAGAGTTCCTGTTCCGCCAGATGACCGACCCGGAGTGCCCCTTCTACAGCGCGGCGGAGTACTTCACCGGCCACTGGTTCATGCAGTTCATCCGCCCGGCCTCCTGACACGAAGGCAGAGGTCGCGCAGGTGGCGCGTCCCGCGGCCTAGGCGCATCTGCGGTGGACCGCGGACGGCAACGCCCGTCCGCGTCGCCGTCCGGGGTCAGGCGAGGCTCATGAAGAGTTTTTCCAGCTGGGCACGGTCGAGTTGGGCCTGTTCGGAGTCGGTGCCCTCCCGGACGCATTTCTCCAGACCGGTCGCGATGATCTTGAATCCGGCGCGGTCCAGTGCCCGTGAGACCGCGGCGAGCTGAGCGATCACTTCCTTGCAGTCCCGCTCGTTCTCGATCATCTGGATGACACCGCCGAGCTGGCCCTGTGCGCGCCGCAGACGCACGAGGGCGTCAGCCAGCGTGTCCGCTTCGAGTTTCACGTCACCCTCCTCATACCCGCCAGGGTATCCGGTGTGCGTCGCGATCGAACGGGCCGCCGGGCGCCGTCGCCGCCGGTGCCGCCGCGGCCAGTGGTGACTCAGGAGTGAGTGGTGACTCAGGAGTGAGTGGTGACTCAGGAGTGAGTGGTGACTCAGGAGTGAAGGGAGTCCAGCGCCTTGGTGAGCCTGCCGGCCGCGTCGCCGGCGACCGGTTCGAGGTCGGGGTTCTTGCTCACCGTGACCATGACCTCGGGGTCCATCGCCTCGACGATGGTGTCGTCGCCGTCGGCCCGGACGACGACGTTGCAGGGCAGCAGAAGGCCGATCTGCCGGTCGGCCTCCAGGGCGCGGTGCGCGAGCGGCGGGTTGCAGGCGCCGAGGATGAGGTAGTCCTCCATCGTCTCGCCGAGCTTCTCGTGCAGCGTGGCGCGCACGTCGATCTCGGTGAGAACGCCGAACCCCTGCTCCTTCAGTGCCGCCCTGACCTCCTCAACGGTGTCGGCGAAGGGCCGGTGCAGCCGGACGGTCATGCCGTAGCTCATTGGTCTCTCCCTCGGGTGTCATGGATCCTCGGTGAACTCCATCCATGATACCCCTACCCGTATAACCGAACCGGCTGCGAGCCTGGAATTAGAGACGGCGGAGGCGTGTTGTCATACCCGTAGGGGTATCCATCCAAGAGCTGGAGGCGACGATGGCCACGACCGAACTGACGCGCGAGAACTTCGAAGAGGTCCTCGACGGCGGCGAGATGATCCTGATCGACTTCTGGGCGAGCTGGTGCGGGCCCTGCCGCTTCTTCGGACCCGTGTACGAGCGGGTCTCCGAACGGCACGACGACATCGTGTTCGGCAAGGTCGACACCGAGGCCCAGCAGGAGCTGGCCGGCGCGTTCCAGATCAGCTCCATCCCCACCCTGATGATCATCCGGGACAAGGTGGTCCTGTACGCCCAGCCCGGGGCGCTGCGCGAGCCCGAACTCGAGAAGCTGATCGAAGAGGCCCGGTCGGTCGACCTGGACGACGTGCGCCGGCGTGCCGGTGAGCACCGGCACGCCTCCTGAGGAGGGCAGCGCGAATGGAGTTGGAGAAGGAGTCCCTGGCCGACGTCGTCGTACGCCTCCGGCGTGCGCAGGGGCAGATCGGCGGGATCGTCAAGATGATCGAGGAGGGGCGTGACTGCGCCGACCTGATCAACCAGCTCGCGGCCGTGTCCCGTGCACTCGACCGAGCGGGATTCAAGATCATCGCTACGGGGCTGGAACAGTGCGTCACGGGCGAGAACATTGGGACCGAGCAGGCCGAGATCGACCGGGCCCAGCTGGAAAGGCTGTTCCTCACCCTCGCCTGACGTCACCCTCGCCTGACGTCGCCGAGCGGAGTTCCGTAGCCGCGGTGCTGGAGCGCTGACCACACGGCTTCCGGGCTCGTCCCGGCCGCCGCGACATATCGGTCGGGGCGGACCAGTGCCACGCGTTCGCCTTCGTCCGGCCAAGGCTGTCCGGCGGCGAGGGTCGTTTCCGTCAGGGAGAGCACGGGCAGTCCCCTCCACCTGGAGTCACCGGGGTCGGGGACCGGCTCGTCCGGGCGCACCCAGGCCACCCAGGTGTGGCCGAGGCCGCTCAGCCGCGGGTAGATCCGGCCGCCGGAGCGCAGTTCCGGGTTGGGCATCCTGCGGCCCGCGGACGCGCCCGCGGCAGGGCGCCCGCCACGGTAGGCGGTCTCCAGCATCCCGACCTGGCGCCCGAGCCTGGCCTGGACGGAGGGGCGGCTGATGACGCGCGGTGCGAGGGTGGTGCGCAGTCTCTGCGCGACTCGGAGGTTCCAGGTCATCACGCCGGTCGCCCTGGCGGTGCCCTTGACCATCCGCTGGGCGATGGATCGCCGTTCGGCCTCGTAGCTGCCGAGCAGCCGCTCCGCCGCCTCCGCGTCGAGGCGGTCGGCCGCCGCGAGTTTCCACAGCAGGTTGTGGGCCTCCTGGACGCCGGTGTTGAGGCCCTGCCCGCCCACCGGGCTGTGCACGTGGGCGGCGTCTCCGGCGAGGAAGACCCGTCCCCGGCGGTAGCGGTCGGCCAGGCCGTGGCTGAGGTCGAACCGCGAAACCCAGGTGAGGTCGTGGCCGCCGAACTCGATGCCCGTCCGGTCCCGGATCAGCCGGTCCAGGAAGGCGGTGTCGACGGCGGGCGGGGCATCCGGGACGGCCCCGGGCATGTGCGCGATGATCCGGCGGCGTCCCGGTTCGGGCATCGGGACGATGAGCAGGAGCCCCGCCCGGTCCAGGTGGACGTGCCCCTCGTCGTGGGCGAGCGGCGCCGTGGTCCTGACGTCCGCGAGGACGAAGGAGGCTCCGGCGTCCGACCGCTTCAGCCTGAGCCCCGCACGTTCGCGCACGGTGCTGCGTCCGCCGTCGCAGCCGATCAGCCAGCGGGCGCGGACCGTTTCGATCCGTCCGGTCGGATGCGCCAGGCTCGCCTCGACGTGGTCGCCGTGGTCGTGGAGGTTCTCCAGGGAGACCAGCCATTCCACCGCGGTCCCGGCCGCGCGGAGACGTGTTTCGATGATCTGTTCGGTGACGTACTGGGGGATCGACAGCCAGAAGGGGTAGGAAGTGTCTCCCCATGGCAGCCGGCGCATGTCGATCCGTACAGGCTCGCTCCGACTGGCGTGGACGTTGAGCGCGGCGAACGGGAGGCCTTCGGCCAGCACGGCCCCGTCCAGTCCCATGGCCTCGAAGACCTCCATGGTCCGTGCGTGGACGACCAGTGCCTTGGAGATGGCCTCGCGTTCCGGCTTGCGGTCGATGATCCGCACGGTGAGCCCGTGGCGGAGCGCCTCGTGCGCGGCGGTCAACCCGGTGGGGCCGCCACCGACGACCAGGACATCGACGTCGGCCGACGGGGGCGGGCTTGCCGGGAGTACATCGCGAGAGGACGGGGGAAACGGTGACATGGCGTCTCCTGGGTGCATGGGCCACGGACGCCCCAGCATACGGAAAATGAGACACTAAAGTATCGTTTCGATTCGCGACATGGGTGTTCTCGGTTGAAGGCAGCCCGAAGACGCACGTGTCCGGACAAACGGAGGCGAGGGCGTGGCCGGTGCGGGCACCGCCGGTCGTGATCGTGGGGACGCGCGCCTCAGCGCGCAGCCGCGACACCCTCGGTGAGCGTGCTGAACACCAGATCGGCGACGGCCGTATCGGGTGTCGCGGGCGAGGTCGCCACCGCCGCGGCGAGGGTCGCCGCCATCACCGTCAGCACCCAGGTGGCCGGAACATCCGTCCGGATGGAGCCGGCCCGCTGTCCGCGGTCGATGACGTCCAGTACGGGGCCGAGCAGTTCGCCCCGCTCACGCACGAAATCCGGCTCCAGGACGCCCCCCTCGGCCAGCAGCGCCCGGAAACGCAGGCCGAGGGGGACGAGGGCGTCGACGGCCCGGCGGAGGGCGTCCAGCGCCGGGCCCTCGTCCAGCCGGGCGTCGGCGATGGCCAGGCGCGCACGCTCGAGAAGTTCCGCGCGCATCGCCTCGATCAACTGCCCGCGGCTGCTGAAGTGCCGGTACACCGTGGCGCGGGTGAGCCGTGCCGCCCGCGCCACCTCCACCATCGACGCGCCCGGGTTCTGCGCCAGTGCCTCGGCGGCGGCCTCCAGCAGTGCCCGCCGGTTGCGTCGTACGTCGCTGCGCTCGCGCGGGACATGCGGTTGTGCCGGCACGCCTCCTTACTAGCAGAGGCGATCGACGCCGTCCTAATCGGCCGTTGCGCGCCAGGCCCGTGCCGTCACCGCAGCGTCGCCGGCTCCCGGTCACCGATGTCCTCGCCCCGCCGTGCGGAGGCCCTGCGCGGCAGCCACCAGGCGGATCGGCCCAGCACGGTGAGCACCGCCGGGACGAGCACCAGCATCGCCAGTACCGCGTACAGGGCGATGGCGGTGGCCAGCCCGAAGCCGAACAGGTTGACCACCCGCTGGTCGTTGAGGACGAAGCCGGTGAAGACGGCGACCATCACCGAGGCCGCCGCCAGGATCACTTTCGAGGTCGACGCCACCCCGGTGACGATCGCGCGCCGCGCGTCTCCGGTGCGCCGGAACTCCTCGTGGATCCGGCTGAGCAGGAACACCGCGTAGTCGGTGGAGAGCCCGAACAGCACCGCGAACAGCATCACCGGGGCGAACGACTCCACCGGGCCGGGCTGCGCGCCGATCAGCCCGGCCGGCCACCAGCCCCACTGGAACACCGCGACGACCGGCCCGTAGGCCGCGCCCACGGCGAGCAGGTTCATCAGCACCGCCACGACGGGCACCGCCAGCGACCTGAACTCCACCAGCAGCAACAGGAAGGCCAGGCCGACGACCAGGAGCATGAACCAGCCCATCCTGGCACCGAGCCGGTCGGCCAGGTCGATGCTCGTGGCGGTCGCACCGCCGACGTGGGCTTCGGCGCCGGGCGCGGCGTCCGGCAGCACGTCCGCCCGCAGCGTGTGCACCAGCTGCTCGGTGGCCTCGGCGTCGGGCGACCCGGTGGGCACGACGGTCAGCACCGCGGTGCGGCCCTGCGGATCCGGCCGCGGAGGCAGCACCTGCCCGACCCCGTCCGTCCGGGCGACGGTCTCGCGCAGAGCGGCCGCTTCGCGCGGTGCCCGGCCGTCCTGCCCGTAGTCCACGGTGACCAGCAGGGGACCCGTCCAGCCGGGCCCGAACGCCTCGTCGACCATCTCGTAGGCCTGCCGCTGGGTCGTGCCGGGCGGCTGCGAGCCGCCGTCGGCGGTGCCGAGCCGCAGCGATCCCAGCGGCAGCGCCAGCAGCCCGAACGCGCCGACCGCGAGCACGATCGCCGCCCAGCGGTACCGGACCACGGTGCGGATCCAGCCGCCCCCGGATTCGTTCGCGGCCCTGCGCCGGCCGATGCGCAGCCGGTCCAGGTTCCGTCCGAACACCGCCAGCAGCGCCGGCAGCAGCGTCACCGAGGCCAGCAGCGTGGCCGCCACGGTCACCGCGCTCGCCAGCCCCAGGGCGGACACGAACGGGACACCGATCACGTACAGGCTGAGGATGGCCACGATCACCGTCGTGCCCGCGACCAGCACGGACCGTCCCGCCGTCGCCATCGCCGCGGCGATCGCATCGGGCGGGGCCAGGCCGCGCGACATCTCCTCACGGTGCCGCGTCACCACCAGCAGCGCGTAGTCGATCCCCACCCCGAGACCGATCATCGCGGCCACGACGGGCCCGGACGTCCCGATCGTCATCGAACCGGACAGCAGCGTGATGACCGACAGCCCGACGCCGACGCCCGCCACCGCGGTGAGGATCGGCACCAGCATCGCCGCCAGCGACCCGAAGGCGATCAGCAGCACCACCACCGCGGCGATCAGGCCGTAGATCTCCTGGCCGGACGGCCCGGACTCGGCCTGCACCGCCGCGCCCCCGAAGGCGACCTCGACGCCGGGACCGCGCACCGGATCGAACGCCTCCTGCGCCCGCCGGACCGCCTCCTCGGGAATGTCCTTGGCCCGGCCGGTGAACTGGACCGTCGCGATGGCCGTGCGGCCGTCATCGGACACCATGTGCCGGGCCTGCCCGAACGGGGACTGCGCCGCCGCCACGTCCGGCTGCCGCCGGGCCTCCGCGACGGCGGCCTCGACCTTCCGCTGCACCTCCGGCGAGATCGCTCCCGGTTCGCTGCGGACGACGACCTGCATGCCGTCCCCGGACAGATCGGGGAACCGTGCGCGCAGCGTGTCATAGGCGGCCTGTGAATCGGCCCCCGAGAGCGTGAGGTCATTGGTGAACGAGCCCCCGGACGCGCGGCCGGCCGCCGCCACGCCGAGGACCAGCAGAATCCACGCGGCCAGCACCCACCAGCGGTGCCGGGCCGAGAAACGACCGAGAGCCGAGAGCACGGCGTCACCTCCAGAGAAACATGTGTGTCTACATACGTTATACACGTGTGTAGACACGTGTTTCACATGTTCGGGGGAGAGTCGATCCGCCGGAGTGGCGTAGATTCGATGTCGGCCGCGGTACGACGCGCGCCGACCCGACGACCGCCGGAGGACCTAGATGACCGTACGGTCACCCGGCTTCGGCCGGACCCGTCAGGACGGACGCGAGCGCGTCCGCTCCCAGTTGCTCGACACGGCGCTGCGGCTGTTCGCCGAACACGGCTACATCGGCGTGCGGGTGGAGGACATCGCCAAGGAGGCAGGCGTCTCGCGCGCGACCTTCTACAAGCACTTCGCCGAGCGCGAGGAGATCCTCGCCGAACTGTTCGCCCGCCTTGTCGAAGACCGGCCCGTGCCCACACCGCCCGGCACCGACGCCGAGGCGCTGCCCCGCGTCCGCGAACTCCTGACCACCGCCGCCACCCGGATGGTGGCCGACGAACAACTCGCCAGGTTCGTCTACACGCTCCCGATCCGCCACGCAGCGCTGCTCGGCGAAGGCGCCCGCCCTCCGGTCATGGAGGAGGTGGAACGGCTCATCGAGCGCGGCGCCGCCGCCGGCGCGGTGCGGACCGACATCCCGCCGACTCTCATCACCGCCCAGATCGCCCGCACCTTCGAGGCGGCCATGCGCGACTGGGCCGAGGACCGGGCGTCCGGCGTGGCCGACCACCTGGCGCTGCTGCTCGACCTGTCATTCAACGGACTGGTCAGGCAAGGCCCTTGAGCATGCCGTGCCAGTAGAGGGCGGGCAGACCGTAGCGTTTGAGGTACCACATGTCGCGCCGTTCCTTCTTCGTGTTGATGATCGGCAGTGATGGTGTGGGGGTCAGGTCATAGTCGAATTCGGCGAGGAGCATCTTGTCCCTGGCCGTGACGAGCGGGCAGGAGGTGTAGCCGTCGTAGCTCGCGGTGCGGGAGTGGCCGGCCATGTCGGCCATGAGATTCCTGACGACGACGGGGGCCTGTTTGCGGATGGCCGCGCCGGTCTTGGACGTCGGCAGATTGGCGACGTCGCCGAGGGCGTAGACGTTCGGGTAACGCGGATGGGCGAGGGTGTGCTTGTCGGCCTCGACATAGCCGAAAGGGCCGGCCGGGTCCGCGAGAACGGACTTCTTCACCCAGTCCGGGGCGCTCTGCGGCGGGGTGGCGTGCAGCAGGTCGTAGGCGATCTTCTCCGTGGCGCCCGCGCCCTCGCCGGCGAGCGTCAGTTCGCGGCGGTCGGGGTCGATGGACAGGAGTTCGGACTGGAAGCGGGTCTGGATGCCGTAGCGGGCGACGACCTTGTCCAGTTCGCGGGCGTAGGTCTCGACCTTGAAGAGCGTGGGCTCGTTGACGGCGAGGATGATGCGGATGTCGCGCAGCCTGCCCTCGCGGCGCCAGTGGTCGGCCGCCAGATACGCGATCTTCTGCGGGGCTCCGCCGCACTTGATCGGACCGGCCGGATAGGTGAACACGGCCGTACCGGACTTGAGGTTCCGGATGAACTCCCAGGTCTTCGGAGCGTACTCCGGGGAGTAGTTGCTGGACACTCCGTCGCGGCCGAGCGATTCGGTGAGACCGGGGACGGCGGACCAGTCCAGCTGGAGACCGGGGGCCATGACCAGGTACTCGTAGCGGAGTTCGGTGCCGTTCGCGGTGGTGACCGTCCGGGCGTCGGGGTCGACGGCGGCCGCGGCGTCGCGGATCCACGTCACGCCGCGCGGGATGACGGACCGCTCGGGTCTGCGCGCGACGTCGAGGGGCGCCTGCCCGCCGCCGGTGAGGGTCCACAGCGGCTGGTACCAGTGGGTGTCGGAGGGCTCGAGGATCGTGACGCCGCTGACGCCCTTGCGGCGCAGCCTGGCGGCGACGGTGATCCCGGCGGTGCCCCCGCCGACGATCAGGACGCGGTGCCGGTTCGGGGTGGCGGACATGGAGAACTCCTTCCAGAAGGGGCGCGCCCCGCCCGGAACAGGCCCGGCAGGGCGCGCTGGGGCCGATCAGGCCTCGGCCGGGGAGTGGGCCGCGGCCCAGGCGCCGTAGCCGCCGAGCAGGTCGGCGACGTCGGTGCGTCCGGAGCGGCGCAGCAGGCTCGCGGCGGCCGAGGAGCGGACGCCGCCCGCGCAGTGGACGACGATCCGCCGGTCGGACGGGATCGTGTCCAGGCGGCCGGGCAGCTCGGCCAGCGGGATGTTGACCGCCCCCTCGATGGCGCCGTCCGCCAGCTCGCCGGTGTTGCGGACGTCGATCACCAGCGGCGGTTCGGCGCCGTCGAGCTCGTCGCGCAGGTCGGCGAAGGTGATCCGCTCGGCCTGGACGATGTTCCCCTCGGGCGCCAGAGTGAAGGCGTCCTCGGGATCGGGCAGGTAGCCGGCGGCCGTGTCCAGTCCGATCCGGGCGAGGCGGGTGATGATCTCCTCCGCGCGGTCTTCGGGGGCGATCACGACGATGTCCCGCCCGGGTTCGATGAGCATGCCGGCCTGCTCGGCGAACCGGCCGTCCGCGGGGACGTTGATCGAGCCGGTGAGGTGGCCGGCGGCGAACTCCTGCGGGTCGCGGGCGTCGACGACGACCGCGCCGGCGTCGCGGCGTGCCAGGACGTCGGTGAACGGCAGCTCCTTCAGGTGCTCTTCGACCTTCAGCAGTTCCCGCTCCTTGCGGTTGAGGATCGCGTCGTAGACGAAGTAGTTCGGGGCCGAGGGCTGGCCTTCGGTGACGATGTCGACGAACTCCCGCTCGCCCATGGGCACGCAGGCGTAGTTGCTGAGCCGCTGCGCGCCGATGGTGGACTGCAGTTCGGCCGACAGGTTCTTGCCGCACGCCGAGCCGGCTCCGTGCGCGGGGAAGAGCCTGGTCTGGTCGGGCAGCGCCATCAGCTTGTGCTGGACGGTGTCGTAGAGCATCCTGCCGAGTTCGTCGGCGGTGACGCCGATGGACGCCAGCAGGTCGGGGCGGCCGACGTCTCCGATGAACAGGGCGTCCCCGGTCAGGACGCCGTAGGGCACGGTGTCATCGGCGTGCTCGAAGACCAGGACGCTGACCGACTCGGGGGTGTGGCCCGGGGTCTCCAGGATCTCCAGGGTCACGTCGCCGAGGCTGATGCGCTCGCGGTCGTGAAGCTTCCGGATCTGGAACTCGGCCTCGGCCCGCGCGCCGTAGCC
Source organism: Spirillospora sp. NPDC048823 (assembly GCF_043198445.1). NCBI lineage: Bacteria > Bacillati > Actinomycetota > Actinomycetes > Streptosporangiales > Thermomonosporaceae > Spirillospora > Spirillospora sp. NPDC048823. The sequence continues at coordinate 53,256 of NZ_JBICUT010000018.1, forward strand.
GATCCAGGCCCCGGTGCGGGCCGCCAGCTCCAGGTGGCCGGAGATGAAGTCGGCGTGGAAGTGGGTGTTGATCACGCCTTCGATGTGCAGGCCGTTGGCGGCGGCGTCGTCGAGGTATTCGGAGACGTCCCGGCGCGGGTCGACGACGACGGCGCGTCCGGTCTGCCTGTCGCCGATCAGGTAGGACGCCTGGGACAGGCACTCCAGGTAGTGCTGGGCGAAGTACATCCGAGTCTCCATTGCTTCGGTTTCCTTTCGCGACTCAAGGGTGCGGAGTCTGGGTGTGGTGTGTCGAGACCGCCGGGCGGTCAGAATGGCCGCCCCGGCGAGGGCGATGACGGCGACGGCCGCCAGGAAGATCGGCTTGGCCTGCGCGGGAAGCTCCTGCGCCACGACGAAGACGGACATCACCAGGACGAACCAGCCGAAGGCCTTGCGCAGCCGCTCGGGATCGATCCTTCCGGAGAGCCGGGAGCCCAGCAGGCCGCCGACGGCCGCCAGCGCGGTGATCGAGAGGGTCAGTGACCAGTCGAGCTGCACGCTCTGCAGGTAGCCGGCCAGTCCCGCGAAGGACTTCATCGCGATGACCAGCAGGGACGTGCCGACGGCGACCGGCATCGGCAGCCCGCCCAGCAGGGCCAGGGCGGGAACGACCAGGAAGCCGCCGCCCGCGCCGACCAGCCCGGTGACCAGGCCGACGGCCGAGCCCTCCAGAAAGATTCTGGCGAGCGGCCTGTTCCCGGCGTGCTGATCGGGCCCGGTCTCCTTCCGGCCGCGCAGCATCGCGGCGGCCGTGACGGTCATCATGATTCCGAAGGCGATCAGCAGGACATTCGCCGGGATGAACGCGGCGAGCCTGCCTCCGGCGTAGGCGCCGACCATCCCGGCGGCGCCGAACAACAGGCCGGTGCGCCACCGGATCCGGCCGGCCCGTGCGTGCGGGACGGCTCCCACCACGCTGGTCGCGCCCACGACGAACAGCGACATCGCGATCGCCGTCTTGGCGTCGACACCGGCCACGTAGATCAGCACCGGGGTGGTGAGGATCGAACCGCCCCCGCCGAACAACCCCAGCGTGACCCCGATCAGCACAGCCGCTGCAAGCGTGAGCGCGAGGATCATGCCGGTCGCCCGTCGTCCGCCAGGCGGGCCCTGATCGTTTGGATGTCGCAGCTCGCGCCGCGGTTGTAGGGCAGTTTCGCCAGCAGCATTCCCATCGCGCAGGTGTTGGTGAGCGCCGCGAACGTCAGGCCGGCGCCGATGAAGGCCGCCACCCACTTCAGGCCGGGCAAAGCCACGCTGCCCACCACGGCCACCAGCACGATCGTCCCGGCGACGAGCCGGACCTGGCGTTCCAGATCCCAGCGCTTGCGCCCGTCCCGGTTGAGCGGCGCTCCGGCCGTCTCCCAGGCGAGGATCCCGCCCTCCAGGACGCGGGTGTTGCGCAGGCCCGCCTCGGCCAGCGCCTGCTCCCCCTGCCCGGCGCGGACGCCCGAGCGGCAGATCAGCACCACCTCCTCGTCGAGGTGCCGGCACAGTTCGTCGCGGTGCTCCCGCAGCAGGTCGAGCGGCACGTTGTACGAGCCGGGGATGTGGGCCGCGGCGAACTCGCCCGGCGTCCGCACGTCGAGGAGGCGGGGCGGCCTGGGGCCGTCGAGCCGGGCACGCAGGCCGGCGGCATCGAGTCTCGTGGGCATGTCCTTCATCGGCACCTCTTCCGATTCGGTCCAGGGCACGGCCATCGGCCGTGGTCATATACCCCCTGGGGTATCTCTGGTGCCACGGTAGCCGATGGATGGGCGACCGTGCAAATACCCCCATGGGTATGCCCGGGCGCGCCCATGCGCACCGCCGATGCGAACGCCGCCGCGGTGACCGGGTGGGGACGTTAGGCGTGTGTGCCGGGACGTTGGGCACTGCAACGGCCGTTCGTGGGAATCGACGCTGGAAACGACAGCCGAACCGATGAAGGAGGCGCGTCATGCGAGCGCTGGTGTACCACGGGCCTGGGAACAAGGCCTGGGAGGACGTCCCCGACCCGGAGATCATCGAGGACGGTGACGCGGTCGTACGGGTCGATGCGGTGACGATCTGCGGGACCGACCTGCACATCCTCAAGGGGGACGTCCCGGCGGTGACCGACGGGCGGATCCTCGGGCACGAGGCGGTCGGGACCGTCGAGTCGGTCGGTGCGGGAGTGCGGACGGTCAAACCGGGCGACCAGGTGCTGGTGTCGTGCATCACGGCGTGCGGGACGTGCAGGTTCTGCCGCCAGGGCCGCTACGGGCTGTGCGTCGGCGGCGGGGGCTGGATCCTCGGGCACACGATCGACGGGACGCAGGCCGAGTACGTGCGGGTGCCGTTCGCCGACACCTCCGTCCACCCGCTGCCCGAGGGCGTTCCCGCGCAGGACGTGCTGATGCTGGCCGACATCCTGCCGACCGGCTACGAGGTGGGCGTGCTCAACGGCGCCGTCCGGCCGGGCGACGTGGTCGCGGTGGTGGGCGCCGGACCGATCGGGCTGTCGGCGATCATGGGGGCGCGGCTGTTCAGCCCGAGCCACATCATCGCGATCGACCTGGCCGACAGCCGGCTGGAGGCGGCCAAGCGGTTCGGCGCCGACATCACGATCAACAACTCCCGGCAGGACCCGCTCGCCGCCGTCCGCGAACTCACCGGCGGGCTGGGCGCGGACGTGTCCATCGAGGCCGTGGGCATCCCCGAGACGTTCGAGTCGGCGGTCGCGCTGGCCCGGCCGGGCGGCCACATCGCCAACATCGGCGTGCACGGCGGCCCGGCCGTCCTGCATCTGGAAGAGCAGTGGATCCGCGGCATCACCATCACCACGGGCCTGGTCGACACCTTCTCCACGCCGACGCTGCTGAGGCTGGTCGCCGGCGGCGGGCTCGACGCCGGGCGGTTCGTCACCCACCACTTCCCGATGGAGGAGTTCCTCAAGGCCTACGACGTCTTCGCCGACGCCGCCGGCACCGGCGCGCTCAAGGTCGTCCTGACCCGGTGATCCGCCGAGACCGCGAGGCCGCAGCCCGTCCCGCAGGGCTGTGGCCTCCGTCGGCGTACACGAGTCCGATCGAGTTCATCTCCGATCGAGTTCATCCGGGCCGGCCGGGTCGGTCGCCCGGCGTCGTCCTGCCGTGCTGGAGCGGGGTCTCCCAGGACGCGCCCGGCTGGATCTCCACGTCCTCGTCCGCGTAGGAGATGCGGATGGGGAACGTGGCGTCGGGGCGGAGCATGACGCGGAGTAGATCCTGCCGGCAGGTCAGGTCGATGCCCCAGTGGCCCCGGTAGCGGAGCCCGAGGCGCAGTTCGCCGATCGCGCCGGGCAGGTGCGGCTCCAGATGGAGGGTGCCGCCGCGGGTCCTGATTCCGGCGTGGCAGCGCTGGACGAGATCGACGGTCCCGGCCATCGCGCCCAGGTGGACGCCCTCGGCCGTGGTGCCGCGCTGTGTGTCGGTGATGTCGCTGAACAGCGACTCAAGGAAGATCCGCCAGGCCACGTCCCCGTCCACGTGGGCCAGGATCCAAGCGTGGACGAGTGAGCTGAGCGTCGATCCGTCGCAGGTGCGCGGCAGGTAGTAGTCGATGGTCCTGGTGGCCAGGGCGGCGCCGTGCTCGTAGCCGAGATGCCGCAGGATATCGTCGAGTTCGCCGGGTGCGAGCACGTAGAAGAGCATCAGCACGTCGGCCTGCTTCGACGCCTTGTAGCGGTTGGGGGAGTCGCCCTCGGCCTCAAGGATCCGGTCCAGCCTGCGGATGTCGCCGTATCGGTCCCGGTAGCCGTTCCAGTCGAGTTCTTCCAGGTCGGCGTAGCCGTCGAACTGGCTGATCACCCCGTCGTGGAACGGGACGTACATTTTGCCGGCGACGTCCTCGAACCGGGTGATCTCCTCACGGGTCAGGGCGAGCCGTTCACGCAGTTCCGTGCGGCGGTCCTCGGGCAGCGCGGCGAGCGCGTCCAGCGCGCGCCGCAGCACCCAGACGGCGAGGACGTTGGTGTAGGCGTTGTTGTCCAGGCCCGGCTCGTCGCGTCCCGGATAGGCGTCGTGGTATTCGTCGGGCCCCATGACGCCGTGGATCTCGTACCGGTCCGTTGAGCGGTCGTAGGCGGCCAGGTCCGCGAAGAACCGGGCGACCTCCAGCATGATCTCGGTGCCGTACTCGGCGAGGAAGCCGATGTCGCCCGTCGCCTCGTAGTAGCGCCACACGTTGTGGGCGACGGTCAGCCCGACATGCCGCTGCAGATGCGAGTGGTCGGGCAGCCACCGGCCCGAACGCGGGTTCAGGTGGACGCGCTGGGTCTCCTCGCGCCCGTCGGCGGCGCTCTGCCACGGGTACATCGCGCCGCGGCGCCCCGCATCGGCCGCCGCGCGGCGCGCCGCCGGGAGGCGCCGCCACCGGTACATCAGCAGCGCGCGGGCGATCTCGGGGAACCGCATGGTCAGGAACGGCAGGATGAACAGCTCGTCCCAGAAGACGTGGCCCCGGTACGCCTCTCCGTGCAGGCCGCGGGCGGGGACGCCGACGTCCAAGTCCACGCTGTGCTCCGACACCGTCTGCAGCAGATGGAAGATGTGCAGGTTGAGAATTCGCTGCACCTCGACGTGGTCGACGCTGAGCTGGCAGCGCCGCCACAGCCGGGTCCACGCCAGCGTGTGCTTCTCCAGCAGAGCGTCGAAGTCGCCGGCGCCCGCGGCGGCCGCCAGTGCCGCCTGGCCGACCTCCTCGATGGCGCGGTCGCGTGAGGTGAACGCGGCGGCGACCTTCTCGATCGTGACCGGTACCCCCTCGTGGACGTCCACGGTCAGGTTCTGGCCCGTCCAACCGTCTTCGGCCCGGTGGGTGCGCTCGGCCGGGACCGAGACCCGGGTGCGTGCCGCCACCGCGATCCCGATCTTGGACGAGACCGTCGAAGCGCGCAGCAGGAGCAGTTCCGGATCGCTCTGCTCGGGGCTCTTCTCACGAGTCAGGTGCACCTCGGGCAGGTTCCGGTACCGCTCCACACCGGCGTTGACGACGCGTCCGTCCAGCGCCGACACGATCTCCACGGTGCCGCTCCAGTCCTCCGCCACGATGGTGGTCTCCAGCGCGGCCAGGTGGGGGTCGTCCATGGACACGATCCGGCGCTGGGCCACCCGCGTCGTCCGCCCCTGCGCGTCGCGCACGCGCACCAGGCGGGTCAGGACACCGCGGCGCAGATCCAGTTCCTGCCGGTAGGACGGAAGCCCGCCCTCCCGCCGGGCACGGTCGGGATCGAACCATTCGCCCCCGGCGGCGCGGAAGGCCAGCGGAAGCCAGTTCGGCATGTTGACCAGGTCGGCGTTGTCGGTGCGCCGCCCGGCCATCTCCGCCGGCAGACGGTCGTAGCAGCCCGCGATGTAGGTCCCCGGGTAGTGGACGCCGTCGGCGGACGACTCCGGGGCGGCTCCCCTGGTGCCGAGGTATCCGTTGCCGAGTGTGCACAGGGCTTCCCGCAGCCCTTCGGTGTCAGGGTCGTAGTCGTCGTAGGACAGGATCCACCGGTTCATGGTGTCCCCTCACGGTGTCGTCCGAGGCCGTCGGCAGGGCATTCCCGGCATCGCCACGTTCTCACCGGCCGGTACACACCGGGCAGTGCCGGACGACCTGGCCGACCGGGGACCTTCGGCCCCTGAAAAGGAGCGCGCGGCCTGCCGAAACTGAAACTGAGACCTTGGCCAGAGGAAGGGGGGCGGCCGGATGGTCGCGCTGACACGGCCTCAGCGGCCGAACGTCCTGGTCGGCTACGACGGGACCGAGGAGAACGATGTCGCGCTGCGCTGGGCGGTCGAGGAGACCCGCCTGCGAGGGCTCGACCTGATGATGTGCTACTGCTGGCACTGGCCGTATCCACCGGGGCACGTGGACGGCAACGTCCAGGCGATCATCCAGCGGGCGGGAGAGAATCTTCTGCGCGAAGGCGTGCAGCGGGCACGGGACCTGGGGGCGGGCGGGAAGGTGCACACCCGGCTGAGGCGCGAACCCGTCTGCGAAACGCTCGTGCGCGAATCCGACGACGCGGAGCTGATCGTGGTCGGCTCGCATGAGCGGGACCGGCTGCTCGACGGGTCGACGGCGGTGCAGCTGCCGGCGCGCACGCATCGCCCGGTGATCGCCGTCCGCGGCGCCGGCCGGCGGCGCGGGCTCGTCGTCGCCGGGGTCGACGGATCGGCGGCCGCGGACACGGCGCTGGGCTTCGCGATCGAGGAGGCCGCCCTTCGCGACGCCGATCTGCGTGTGGTCCACGGGGCCTGGGAACCCGGGGCGGTGCCCGATTTCGAGCTGCCCCTGTTCACCGATGAGAACAAGCTGCTGGAGACGCGCGCCGCCATGCTGGAGAAGGCCGTCCACCCGTGGAAGCGGCGCTACCCGAAGGTCCGCGTGCGAACGTCGCTGCTGCTTGAGCGACCCCGCGAGGCCCTGTCGGCGGCGGCCGGGGACGCCGATCTGCTGGTGGTCGGAGATCGTGGCACGGGGGGCCTGGATCCGCTGCTGCTGGGGGCGACGAGTTCGGCGATGCTGCATCACGCCCCGTGCGCAGTGGCGATCGTCCCGCCGCCCCGGCACGTCGCCGAGCGCGCCGCCTGAACCGTGGCCGGGCCGGAGGGTGGCGGCGCCGTGAGCGCCTCTCCCGTGCCGGGATGCGCGCTCGGGTAGGCGGCGCGGGGTCATCGTCGAGTCACCTCGTCGCGGTGGAGGGGGCAGCTCATGCAGCGGGGGCCGCCGCGTCCGCGTCCGAGTTCGCCGCCGGGGATGGTGATGACTTCGATGCCGTGGTGGCGGAGCATCGTGTTGGTGGTGACGTTGCGCTCGTAGGCGATGACGACGCCGGGTTCGACGGCCAGGACGTTGTTGCCGTCGTCCCATTGCTCTCGTTCGGCGGCGCGGACGTCCTGTTCGGTCGTCAGGACGCGGATCTGCGGCACGCCGGCGGCGTGGGCGATCGCTGGGAACAGCGCGTCGTTCTCATGGACGAGCACCCCGCCGTCGCTTCCGGGGGTGAGCGTGTAGGACCGCAGCGGCGGCAGCCCGGGGTAGACGGTGAAGACGTCGTGGTCGACCATCGTCATGACCGTGTCCAGATGCATGAACGCGCGCCGCTTGGGCAGTTGCGCGGCGATGACGCGGCGTACCCTCCCGGCGGTGAACAGCCGCTGGGCGAGCAGTTCGATGGCCTGCGGGGTGGTGCGCTCGCTCATGCCGATCAGGACCAGGTCGTCGCTGAGGACGTGGATGTCGCCGCCTTCCAGGGAGGGCAGGGTGAAGTCGGCGCCGGGATACCAGATCGGGACGTCCCGCCCGCTGAACAGCGGATGGTGCCGGTAGATGGCGCTCAGGTGCACGGTCTCGCGCCGCCGTGCCGGTTTGGCCATGGGATGCAAGGTGACGCCGTCGTGGATCCACGCGGATGGGTCGCGGGTGAACAGGTGGTTGGGCAGCGGCGGCAGGACGAAGTCGCCGTCGTCGAGCGAGGACAGCAGCAGGCTGTGGGCGGGCACGCCCAGTTCGGCCTTGGTGAGCCCGCCTATGAGGTGGCGGGTGAGTGTGGTGGGGTCCATGTCGTCCAGCGCGGACCGGACGGGGGCGGCCAGGGTGGGGCCGAGGGTGATCTGTGAGGCGGTGTGGTCGAGGACCTGGGCGCGGGCCTGGTCGATCTTGAGGGTCTCGGCGAGCAGGTCGGCGAGGTAGTGCACGCGGACGCCGCGTTCGCGGAGGGCGTCGGCGAACACGTCGTGTTCCTGGCGGGCGCGTTTGGCCCACAGCACCTCGTCGAACAGCAGGTCGTCCTTGTTGGCGGGGGTGAGGCGGAGCAGTTCCAGGTCGGGGCGGTGCAGCAGGACCTGCCGCAGCCGCCCGACCTCGGAGGAGACGGTGAACACGAGCGGTGTCCTTTCAGGCGGCCTTGGCCGGCGGTTCGGGTTGGGCGGCCTGGACGGGGGCGCGCTGGTCGCGGTACTTCAGCCAGGCGTAGACCGGCATCCCGGCGAAGATCAGCAGTGTGCCCTTGTAGACGACCTCGTAGCCGGCGCCGGCGATCGCCCAGACGGTGTAGCCGAACGCCAGCAGGGCGATGACGGCGTCGCGGGCCAGGCGCCGGCCGGAGAACGCGGCCGGGTCGGTGGCCAGCAGGACCAGTTCGGCGAGGGAGGCGTAGGCGTAGGGGATGACGGTGGTGAGGGTGGCCAGCAGGATGATGAAGGTGAACTGGTCGACCAGGCTGGCGTTGTAGTTCATGACCATCAGCCCGGTGACCAGGACGCTGGAGACGACCAGCCCGACGATCGGGGTGCCGCCGCGTCCGGTGCGGGCGAACACGCGGGGGAACAGGCCGTCGCGGGCGGCGGCGAGCGGGATCTGGCCCTGCAGCAGGATCCAGCCGTTGAGGGCACCGAACGCGCTGATCGCCGCACCGGCCGCGACGAGGTCGGCGGCCCATCCGCCGAACGCGGCGTCGGCGGCGTCCGCGAACGGCGCGGTCGAGGTCGCCAGCGCCGCCGCGGGCACGAGGCCGAGGACGGCGACGGTGCCGAGGATGTAGATCAGCGCGGTCACGGCGGTCCCGGCGACGGTGGCGCGGGGGATGGTCTTCTGCGGGTCCTCGACGTCCTCGGCGGGGACGGTGGCCGATTCCAATCCGATGAACGACCACAGCGTCAGTGCGGCGGCGGCGGTCACCGCGGAGAACGCGCTGCCGCCGCTGGCGTTGAACTCGCCGAAGTTGCCGGACTTGACGAAGAACAGCCCGCCGATCGCGATGAGCAGCAGCGGCACCAGCTTGATGACCGTGGTGGCGACCTGGACGGCGCCGCCCTGCCGGATCCCGTAGCCGTTGACGGCCGTCAGCAGCCAGATCGCCGCCAGCCCCACACCGGCGGCCAGCACCTTGTCATCGGCCAGCTCGGGCCAGAAGTGCGCCATGTACCCGACGAACGCGACGGCGATCGCCGCGTTCCCCGCCCATATGGCGATCCAGTAGCCCCACGCGGTCTGGAATCCGACGAAGTCACCGAACGCCCGCCGCGCGTAGGCGTACGGGCCGCCCGTCTTCGGGTAGGCCCGGGAGAGCCGGGCGAACACCAGCGCCAGCAGGATCGCCCCGGCCGCGGTGAACACCCACGCCACCAGGCTGATCGGCCCGTACGCGGCCAGCGCGCTGGGCAGCAGGAAGACACCCGATCCGATCATGTTGCCCACCACGAGGGCGGTGGCCATCCACAGCCCCAGCCTCCGGCGGGAGGGTTGCGCGCTCATGAGCGTCTCCTTGGATCAGCGGCGGACTCGCCGCGATCTCAGCTGATCACCGTGCTCCTGTGACGGTCGCCGGGCATCGGTCCCGGGACCGGTGGACCAACGTCCCCTCTCAGGCGATCCACCGGTCCCGGCTCCGCCCCGCCCCGCTGGAAGGCCGAAGGTCCCTCCAGTTCCGGACTGATGCCCTCTATGTGGGAAGGACGCCACGAGAAACGCTGGTGCAGGAACCCGATGCATGAGGTGGGAGCAGGTATGAGTGCCGAGCAGATCATTGGTGTCGCTGTCGGTTATGACGGCTCCCCCGAGGGGATCCGTGCCCTGGACTGGGCCGCCGGCGAGGCCCGGGCTCGGGGCCTGCCGCTGACCGTGATCCACGCGTGGCAGGTCTACATCGGGAGCCCGGTGGCCATGCCCATGGTTGACCTGGGCACCATGGCGCAGGAGACCCTGGACGGCGGCGTCGAGCACCTCCGCAAGCACGCCCCCGATGTGCCGGTGCGGGGCGTGCTCGTATGCGGGCAGGCGGCCGCCGAGTTGATCGAGGCGGGCAAGAGCGCCGATCTGATCGTGCTGGGGCCGCGAGGCCTCGGGGGGTTCGCCGGACTGATGCTCGGATCGGTCAGCGCCCAGGTGGCCGCGCACGCCACGTGCCCCGTCGTCATCGCCCGAGGTGACGTGGACCGGCACCCGGGGACGAAGCCGGGACGCGTCGTGGTCGGCGTGGACGGTTCGCCGGCCTCCCGGGCCGCGCTGGCGATGGCGTTCGCCGAGGCCGAGTTGCACGGGTCGTCCGTGCACGCCGTGGTCGCCTGGGAGTCGGTGCCCGTGGACGATCTGCCGCCGCTGGCCGACGAGGACGGCATGCGTGAGGCGGCCCGCACGCGCCTGGATCAGCTGATGATCCCCTTGCGTGAACGTCACCCCGGCGTCGATGTGCGGGCCGAGGTCGTGGCCGGGCCGCCGCGTCAGGTTCTGCTGGACGCCTCGGACGACGCGCGTCTGCTCGTCGTCGGCTCGCGAGGGCTGGGCGGCTTCCGCGGTCTGCTGCTCGGATCGGTCAGCCACGCCCTGGTTCAGCACGCCCCCTGCCCCGTAGCGGTCGCGCACGCGCCTCGGCGGAACGCGGGCGACTAGGACGCAGACGCTCGGGCGGCCGAGGACATACAGAACGCCGGGCACGGCGGGCCAGGGAGGAAACATGACCGGTACAGGCGTCGGAATGGTGGATGCGGCCGTTCTGGAAGGTCGGCTGCGGGAGCATCACAGGCGTTGCCTACCTGCTTTGAGCAGGCTCAAGCTGCTGGCGAGGGACGGCTGGGAGACGGCCACCGACGTGCGAGCCGCCACCGCGGAGGTCATGGTCGAACTGGACGCCGCCGAATCGATTCTGCTCGATGCCTTATCGGGAAGCGTTCGCCGCGATGCTCTTGCGCATTTTCTCGCCTGCCGCGTCAATCGGCTCACGGTCATCGCCGAACATGCCGCGGTGACGGCCGACGCCGGCGACCTCCCCGTACTGCGACGCATGCTCTATCAGTTCCATGCCCTGGCCGTGGCCATGTGGAAAGTGCAACTGGGACTGCAGACGCATGGACGGCGTCCCATGATCGAGGTCGGGGCGGTCCCCAAACCGTCGGCACCGGGCGTGAGGAACGCCCCGGCCCGTCCGGTGAGAACGGGACCAAAGTCCCGGCCGCAGGTGACCTTGGGACGCTGATCCGCGACCCGCACGGTCAGAGGCTGGAGACATGACAGAGCAGCTTTCCGGCGCGCGGGCGTTCGCGCTGCTGACCGATGGGACGCAGATAGAGATCAGGCGGCTCGGCGCGGCGGACCTGGACGCGGTGCGCGAGCTGCATCAGGGGCTGTGCGAGGAAAGCCTGTATCTGCGGTTCTTCGGCCTGAACCGGGCCATGGCCGGGCATGTGGCCGAGCGGGTCTGCCGGACGGAGGGCCGCGATCATGCGGCGCTCGGCGCCTGGCTGCGCGGTGACCTGATCGGGGTGGCGGAGTACGAACCGACCGGTGTGCCGGGCGAGGCGGAGATCGCGATGGCGGTCGCCGACCGGATGCACCACCGCGGTGTCGGGACGCTTCTCCTGGAACATCTGGGGTCGCTTGCCCGCGCCGGCGGAATCGTCGCGTTCCGAGCCGACACGCTGCCGGGGAACGACGCGATGCTGCGGGTGTTCGCCGACGCTGGGATGCCGGTCCGGCAGCTGATGTCGGGGGGTGTCGTCGAGGTGACGATCCCGCTGGTGTCCGACGACGGATATCTGGACGCGGTCGCCGAACGGGAGCGCAGCGCGGACGTGGCGAGCCTGGAGCCGCTGCTGCGGCCCCGGGTCATCGCGGTCATCGGGGCGTCCCGCAGGCGCGGGACGGTCGGCGCCGAACTGCTGCACAACATCGTTTCGGGCGGGTTCAAGGGCGCGGTGTACGCGGTGAACCCGCACGGTGCGGGGACGGACATGCACGGTGTCCCTTGCGTGGCGAGGCTCGCCGACCTGCCCGAGCCGCCCGATCTCGCTGTCATCACGGTGCCCGCGTACGCGGTGCCCGGGGTGGCGGCGGCGTGCGGGCGGTTCGGGACGTCCGCGCTGGTGGTGGTCAGCTCCGGCCTGACCGCCGAGCAGGGGCACGGCCTGCTGGCCGTCTGCCGCGAGTACGGGATGCGGCTGGTCGGGCCGAACTGCCTGGGCATCGCCAACACCGGGATCTGGCTGGACGCGACGTTCGGCGCGCACCGTCCCGCGCTGGGGAGTGCGGGCGTCGTCGTGCAGTCGGGCGGTGTGGGGATCGCCCTGATCGAGGAGCTGTCGCGGCTGGGCGTCGGGGTCTCCACGTTCGCGTCCGTCGGGGACAAGTACGACGTCAGCGCCAACGACATGCTGATGTGGTGGGAGTCGGACCAGACGACCCGGTTGGGCATCGTCCATGTGGAGTCGTTCGGCAACCCCCGCAAGTTCGCCCGGACGGCGCGCCGGGTCGCCGCGCGGATGCCGCTGCTGACCGTCCTGGCCGGACGGTCCGCGCCGGGCACCCGGGCCGCCGTGTCGCACACCGCGGCGGCCGCGACCCCGGAACTGACCCGCCGGGCGCTGTTCGAGCAGGCCGGGATCGTGGCGACCGACGATCTGGGTGAGCTGGTCGACGCCGCCGCGCTGCTGGCGACCCAGCCGCTCCCGGCCGGGCCGCGGGTGGCGGTGGTGTCCAACGCGGGCGGCGCCGGGGTACTGGCCGCCGACGCCTGCGCCGACGCCGGGCTCGTCGTGCCGGTCCTGGACGCGGCCACGCGGCACGTCCTGGCCGGCCTGCTGCCAGATTGCGCGGCGGTCGCCAACCCCGTCGACACCACCGCCGCCGTGTCCGCCGAACGGTTCCGCGACGCCATCGAGGCGGTCGCCGCCGACGACGCCGTGGACGTCGTCCTGGCGCTGGTGGCGCCGACCGCGCTCGGCGACCTGCGGGGCGCGCTCGGCGGCATCGGAAAGCCGCTGGCGGCGGTGGTCCTCGGACAGGCGGAGACGGTCACGATCACCGATGAGGCGATCCCGTGCTACGCCTACCCGGAGGGCGCCGCCCGCGCGCTCGCCCACGCCTGGTCCTACGCGCGGCGTCGGAACCTTCCGCAGCAGGCGCCGCCTGCGCTGCCCGGCCTGAACCCGGACGAGGCGGCCGCCGTCATCGCCCGATACCTCGACCGTGCACCGGACGGCGGCTGGCTGCCACCCGCCGACGCGTTCGGGCTGCTGGGGTCCTACGGGCTGCCGGTGGCCCGGTGGCGCTGGGCCCGGACCGAGGACGGGGCGGTCGCGGCGGCACGTGACCTGGGTGTGCCGGTGGCGCTGAAGGCACACGTCTCAGGTGTGGTGCACAAGACCGCGGCGGGCGCGCTGGAACTGGGCCTGGACGGGGAGGAGGCCGTCCGCGCGGCGTTCGGCCGGCTGTCGGAACGGTTCGGCGGCGATGTGGAGGGGACGCTCGTCCAGGCCATGGCGGACGACGGCGTCGAGGTGCTGTGCGGCGCCGTCCAGGACGAGGTGTTCGGGCCGGTGGTGATCTTCGGGGCCGGGGGCGTCGACACCGACGCCCTGGCCGACCGCGCCGCCCGGCTCGCGCCGCTGACCGGCCGCGAGGCCGACGACCTGATCCGCGCCCCCCGGCTGTCGGCGCTGCTGCTCGGCCACCCGGCGCGCCCGCCCGGCGATCTGGTGGGGCTGCGCGAGGTGCTGCTCCGGCTCTCCCGGCTGGCGGCCGACCACCCCGAGATCGCCGAGCTGGACCTCAACCCCACCATCGTCCGCCCGGACGGGACCGTGGCCGTCGACGCACGCGTCCGCCTCGCACCCCGCCGGGCCTGGGACCCCTACCTGCGCCGCCTCCGCTGAGCCATGCCGGCCGGACGGCACTCGCAGCCGGACGGCACTCGCAGCGGTCAGCTTCGACCCGGGTGGGCCGGTGCGGTGCTCGGCAGGACGGGTTCGATCCGGTAGAGGGACGGCATGCCTCCGCTGGGAGGCGCGATGTCCCGCTCGGCTCCGGCCAGGGCGGTGATCAGGTCGCGTGCGGTGATCAGCCCGACCAGGCAGCCGTGGTCATCGGTCACCGCCACATGGTCGTTGCCGGCTTCGAGCATGGCGCGTGCCGCCTCGGGGATGGTGGCCGACGGCCGCACCGTCATGGGCGGCGGGGACGGCAGGAGCGACGTCACCGGCCGGCGGGCGTGCTGGGGGACGGCGGCGTTCCACGTCGCGGTCAGGGTCTGGGCGTCGACGACTCCGACGAAGCCGCCCTCGTCATCGGCGACGGGCAGGTGATGCACCCCGGCCTTGCACATCAGCTCCCAGGCCATCAGGACCGATTCGCTCGTGGCGATGGTGAGCAGGTCCCTGGTCATCATCTCGCCGGCGGTGCGCTGCTCCAGCGGCGGACGCGTCATCATGGCTCCTCCTGGCGGTCTGGCTGGCAATCTGGCCTGTCATCTCACGTCCAGCTTCGCTGCCGGACCGGTGCGGTGTTAGGGGCGAACGTCCTGTCTCGAAACGTCCCGTCTCGCTGCACGGACGGCGTCAGCGGGCGCGTTGGACGTACTTGAGGGCTTCCACCGCCATGTAGGAAACGGCGGCGATGACGATGATGCGTGCCCAGGCGGCGGCGGTGAGCGGCGCGGAGTGGAACACGTCGTTCATGGCGGGTGTGTAGGTGTAGATCAGCTGGATCGCGATGAGGGCCAGACCGCTGACGGCCACCCAGGGGTTGCGGCGGATGCCGCGCCACAGCAGGGGGCGGTCCAGCGACAGGCAGTTGAACATGTAGGTCAGCAGGGTCAGCGCGAAGACGTTGACGACGATCGTCTGCGCGGTCTCGGGGGTCGCGCCGTGGGCCCGTTCCCAGTGCTGGAGGCCGAAGGAGCCGGCGAGCAGGATCGCCGAGACCAGCAGGATCCGGGCGGTCAGCGCGCGGGAGATCAGCGGCAGGCCGGGGTCGCGCGGCGGACGGAGCATGATGTGCTCGTCCTTGGGTTCGACGGCGAACGGCAGGCCGAGGACGAGCACCGCGGTCATGTTCAGCCACAGCACCTGCAGCGGCAGGATCGGCAGCGCGGTGTTCACGGCGATCGCGGCGACCAGCACCAGGCCGAGCCCGACGTTGGACGGCAGCGCCCAGACGATGAACTTGACGAGGTTGTCGAAGACGCCGCGTCCCTCCTCGACGGCCTGCTCGATGGAGGTGAAGTCGTCGCCGGTGAGGACCATGTCGGCGGACTCCTTGGCGGCGTCGGTGCCGGTGCGTCCCATCGCGACGCCGATGTCGGCCTGCTTGAGGGCGGGCGCGTCGTTGACGCCGTCGCCGGTCATCGCGATGACGTGCCCGGCGCCCTGGAGGGTCTGGACGAGGCGGAGCTTCTGCTCGGGGGAGACGCGGGCGAAGACGGTGGTGGCCTGGACGCGTTCGGGGGAGAGGTCGGCGGTGAGTTCGTCGCCGGTCATGACGTCGCCGCGCAGCCCGACGCGGGTGCCGATGGCGCGGGCGGTGGCGGCATGGTCGCCGGTGATCATCTTGACCTGGACGCCCGCGTCGTGGCAGGTCCGGACGGCTCGGGCGGCGTCGGCGCGCGGCGGGTCCAGCATGGCCTGCAGGCCCAGGAACGTCAGCCGGGGCAGCTCGTCCAGGCCGGGGGCGTCGGTGTGCCCGCGTGCGAACGCCAGCACCCGCAGGGCCTGCCCGCCGTAGTCCTCGGCGCGGGCGGTGACGGCGGCCGGGTCCAGCGGGACCGGGGAGCCGTCCGGGCCGGCGGCGTCGCCGCACAGTTCCAGGATCCGCTCGACGGGGCCCTTGACGTAGACGGTGCCGTCCTCGTGCAGGGTGGCCATGTAGCGGCGCTCGGAACCGAAGGGGAGCGTCGCGGCGCGGTGCGGGGCGTGTTCGAGGCCGGCCTTGGCGGCGCTGGTCAGCAGGGCGCCCTCGGTCGGATCCCCGGTGATCGTCCACTGTCCGCCGGTGTCGACGAGCCGTGCGTCGTTGCAGCCCAGGCCGGCCAGCAGCGTCTCCCGCAGCACGGGATGCCCGGCGAGGTCGGCCGCCCGGCCGTCCAGCCGCACCTCGCCGGCGGGGGCGTAGCCGGTGCCGGTCACGGTGTAGTCCCGGCCGCCCGCGGTGACGGCGGTGACGGTCATCTGGTTCTGGGTCAGGGTGCCGGTCTTGTCGGTGCAGATGACGGTGGTGCCGCCGAGCGTCTCCACGGCGGGCAGGTGCCGCACGATCGCGCCGCGGTGGACCATCCGGGCGACGCCGAGCGCCAGCGTGATCGTCACGATGGCGGGCAGGCCCTCGGGGATCGCGCCGACCGCGAGCGCGACCGCGGCGGTCAGCATCTCGGCCCTGTCCCGGCCGTACAGCACCCCGATCAGGAAGGTCAGCGCGGCCAGCGCCAGGATCGCCACCGTGACGATCTTGCTGAACTGGGTGATCTTGCGGGTGAGGGGCGTCTGCACCGCGGTGGTGGTGTGCACCAGCCGGTGGATGTCGCCGAGTTCGGTGTCCGCGCCGGTGGCCACCACCACTCCGGCGGCCCGGCCGGCGGTGACCAGCGTCCCGGAGTAGGCCATGGCGGTGCGGTCGGCGAGAGAGACCTCGGGTAGCGCCGCCGGGTCCTTGGTGACGGGCACCGATTCGCCGGTCAGCGTCGACTCGTCCACGGCCAGTTCGTCGGTGCGCAGCAGCCGCAGGTCGGCGGGGACCTTGTCGCCCGCCTCCAGCTCGACCAGATCGCCGCGGACCAGCCCGGCCGCCGGGACCCGCGACGCCGCACCGTCGCGGACGACCGTCGCGATCGTCTGCGTCATCGCGGCCAGGGCGGTCAGCGCCTTCTCGGCCCGCGACTCCTGGACGAACCCCACGACCGCGTTCACGATCACCACGCCGAGGATCACGACCGCGTCCACGTGCTCACCGAGCAGCGCCGTCACGACCGCCGCCACCAGCAGGACGTAGATCAGCGGGCTGTTGAACTGCAGCAGGAACCGCACCACCGGGCCGCGGCCCCGCGCGGCGGGCAGCGCGTTGGGACCCTCGCGCTCCAGCCGGGCGGCGGCCTCGGCCGAGGTCAACCCGTGCGACATGTCGCCGCCGAGGTCGCGCACGATCTCGGCGGCGGTTCTGCGGTAGGGCGCGAGATCCGTCGTCATCGAAGTTCGGCCGACCGCTCGTCGTACTCCCCGGTGCCGATCGAAGCCGCCACCCGCAGCCGCATCCGGCCGGACCGGCCGCCGTCGCCCGCGTATCCCCGGCCGTCGCCGGGATCGGCGACCACCTGGGCGCATCCGATGTTCACGGCCACACCTCCTGTTCACCCTCAGCTTGTGATCTCCGTCCGCGTACCCCCAGGGGCGAAGGTCCCCCGGATCGGCGGACCCAAGCCCCCTGAACGCCGCGCCTGGGGGCGGCGAGCCTCGAAAGCCGCCGGAGCTCACGCCCACGCCGCCTTCGGTGCGCAGCGGGCAGGGCGCCGGGGCGTCACCCGCGTCCAGGACGCGGACGACGTCCGGCCGCGCGTGACGGCCGAGGGCCTCGCGGGCTGCCAGGCGCAGCGGCGTGGGAGATCAGGGCGCCGGGCAGGATCGGGAGCCAGAAGCTGAGGATCCTGTAGAGCAGGACGGTCACGACCGCTTCGGTCGGGCCGGTCCCGAGGGCGACCAGGGCCAGCGCGAAGAGGGGTTCGACGATGCCCAGGCCTCCCGGGAGGGGACCGAGAAGGCGCAGCGGGATCAGCAGGAGATACACCGACGCCAGCGTTGCGGCGGAGAGCGGCACGTTCATGGCGTGGCCCACGGCCACGAAGGTCAGCACCGAGCACGTGGTGACCATGGAGCTGCCGGCGAGGAGCGCGATGAGGCGCCTGGGTCTGTGCGACCGCCGGGACGGTCCCGCCGCGACGGCCCTCAGCGGCAGGATGATCTCGGCCCGGCGGCGCCACAGGAGGGCCGTGCCGAGCAACGCGACCGCCGAAACCGCGAGGATCAGCGGCCCGGACCATGCCGGAGAGCGCAGCGTCCCCCACCCTTGTGCGGCGGCGGATGCCAGGGCCAGCGCCAGGGCGATCAGATGGACGAGCGCACCGGTCAGTCTCGTGAGCGCGACGGTCTGGGTGGCTTCGTGTGGTCCGGCTCCATGGTCGCGGAGGTAGCCGCCCAGAACGACGGCGCCGCCCCGTCCGGTCGGATGCTGGCGGGAGGCGTAGGACGCGGCGACCTGGCGCACGTAGGTGCGTCCGAAGGCCAGGTTGCGCGGGGAGGCGCCCATCAAGGAGAGCGCACCCGCTGCGTAGGAGGCCGCCACCAGCAATGTTGCCGCGAGGAGCCAGCGTATGTGGGCGTCGGCGAGGACGGTCATCGGGGAACGCGGGCCCGTGATGCCGATGAGCGCGTGGTAGGTGACGTATCCGACGAGGACGAGCAGCAGCAGGAACCAGGGCCGGGACGGGATCCGCGACAGCGGCCGGGGAGCGACGCGGGTGGCGCCCGCACCGGTCAACGCCGTGCGAAGCTCATCCAGGAGGAGCGGGTGTTCCCGCAGCATCGTCCGTGTGGCGCCCGCCAGGGCGAGGGGCTGCAGGTAGGGCGCGGCGGCCTCGGCGGCGGGAAGCCCGAGCACGTCGACCGCCGCCCGGACGGAGCGCCGCGGGCCGGTGACGAGGGCCGTGGAGACGAGGAGTTCGGCCACGTCCTGGGCCAGCCGGCCGTCGCCGGCGGCGTCCTCGGCGAAACCGAAGTCGACGAGGACGGGACGGCCGCCGGTGTCGATGAGGACGTTCGCCAGCCGCAGGTCGCGGTGGGCGATACGCGCCGCGTGGAGTTTCGCGACCTGCGACCACAGGCGGCGCAGGCAGGGGTCGTCCAGCGAGTGGACGGGGCGGCCGCCGGTGTCGATGGCCTCCTCGGCGAGGATCCAGGTGCCGGGCCCGGCGGGCGCCACACCGATGACGGCGGGGACGCGCGCGCCCGCGGCCGACGCCCGCATCAGCATGTACGCCTCGTGCTCGACCTGCCGTTTGGGGCTCGCCATCGGCGTCTCGTCCTCGACCTCGCGGTACAGGAGGAACCGGGCCGCTTTGAACAGCAGGTCCGCGTCCCGGTGGTCGCGGCCGAGCGCCTTGACGAAGACGGCGCGGCCGTCGGCGGTGACGGCGGTGAACGGGACCGAGCCGCGGGCGTCCGCCTTGAGCGGTGCCACGTCCGGCTCGGCCAGCCCGCAGCGGGTGAGCCCCGTGGCGACCTGTGCGGGTACCGGGACGTGGTTCGGAGTGCCGCGGACGAGGTGGACGGCGCCGCCGACCGCCCAGCCGAGCGCCGTCCCGGCGACGACGTCGAGCGGGAAGTGGGCGCCGACGTAGACGCGGCTCACCGGCACCGTGATCGCGACCGCCCACAGCACCCAGCGGACCGGGCGGCGGACGTGCGCGGCGGCGACGGCGGCCAGGGCGGCGGCCACGGCGGCGTGGCCGGACACGAACCCGAGGCCGCCCTCGTGCGCGCCCCGCAGCACGACCTCCGACAGCAGCGCCCCGGGACGGCCGCGGTCGGCGAGGTCCTTGATCAGCTTGGCGAGCAGCCACGCCAGGGTGCCGCCCAGGGCCAGGTCGACGGCGAGCCGGACCCGCCGCACCGCCAGCGCGGCCGCCGCGGTCACCGCGACCGCGCCGAGGGCACCGGTCTGCATCACGAGGTTGACCGGCCAGAACAACCAGCCGGGCAGGTCGTTGACGAGGCGGAAGACGTCCGCCTCCGCGTCCAGCAGGAAACCGTCCGCGGCGAAAATGGCCAGGGACAGGCAGGCACCGAGCCCGATGGCGAGACGGATCACATCGGCGGGATGCCGCGCCGTGGCGGGCGCCCTCGGAGGGAACAGGCCGAACCGGGCCGACGACAGACCGGGGACACCGAGCCGCCTGCGAAAGGCCCGCGAGGACGCCTTCCCCCCATGGCCCCGCTCTCCGTGATCTCGCTCTCGGTGGTCTCGGTCTCGGTGGTCTCGGTCTCGGTGGTCTCGGTCTCGGTGGTCTCGGTCTCGGTGGTCTCGGGGCGGGGCGGTGAGCTTGGCCGTCGCGGCCGGGCCGAGGACGCGCCGCGCCGCCGCCAACGCCCGCGCACGCGTGGTGACCGATGCGGTCATGGCGAGCAGCCGGGCCGCGTCGTCGTCGAGCAGTTCCGCCGCCGGGTCCGTCTCCGCGCGTCCCCACCCGACGATCCAGGGACGTCCCCGCCCGTCGATCAGGACGTTCTCCGGCAGGAGGTCGCGGTGGGCGATGCGGTCGCGTCGCAGCGCCGCGCATTGCCGCCACAGGTCGTCCAGGACCTCCGGGTCCGGGTCGCCGGCCTCGGTCAGGGCACGTGCGTCGACGTGGTCCATGACCAGGGCCCAGCTCCCCGGGCCGATCTCGGTCACGAACCGGACGGCCGGGACCCGCGCACCGGCCCGCCGGGCGCGCATCAGCAGGTAGCCCTCATGCTCGGCCAGGTGCTTGGCGGTGGCGAACGGCGGCTCGCCCGGTCTGCGGCGCCACAGACGTCCCAGCCGGTGAAGCGTGTCGGCGTCGCGCTGGTCGCGGCCGATCACCTTGACGAAGAGCCGCCCGTCGGACGTGGTCGCGGCGAAGGGGACCGCGTGCCGCAGGTCGCCCGGTATCCGCTGCACGTCCGCCACCGTCAGCCCATGCGCGGTGAGCGCTTTGTGAACCGCCGTGAGCCGAGGCCGATGCCCCGGCGTCCCGAGGATGACGAGCGCCGCCGCACCCACGGCCCAGCCCAGCGCCGCTCCTCCCAGCACGTCCAGGGGGAAGTGCGCCCCCATGTAGACCCTGGCGGCCCCGGCGGCGGCGACGACGAGCCACAGGACGCGCCGGTACGGGCGCGGAAGATGAGCACCGGCCACCGTGACGAGGGCGGCGGCCACGGCCGTGTGACCGGCGACGAAACCCGTGCCCCACGGTGTCGCGTCGGCCCGGAGCACGACATCGTCCAGCAGCGCGGCGGGACGCGGCCGTCCGGACACGTCCTTGACGACCTTCGCCAGGATCCACGCGAGCGCCCCGCTGCCGCCCAACGTGACGGCAAGGCGGAACTTGCGGAAACAGACGGCGGCCACGGCGGCGGCCACGACCGCGCCGAGCCAGCCGGCCTGCATCACCAGCCACACCGGCAGCTCGATCGCGTCGGGTAGGTCGTTCACCAGCCGGAGCAGATCGACGTCCCAGCTGGGCACGCCCCGGCTCACCACGACCAGCACGGCCAGCGAAACCAGGGCGAGCACCAGCCGGACGGCGTCCATCGGGTGGCGGAACGCGGCCTCGCGCGGCCGCGCCGCCGTAACCGGGCGGACCCACCGCCACCACAGCCACAACAGCCCGCCCGCCGGCAGGTAGAGCAGGTAAGTGAAGAACCGGAACAGCAGCACGCCCGCCGTGGCCGCCGGCAAGTCCGCCCCGGTGAGGTCCAGCCCGCCGATCAGCGCCAGCTCCAGCACGCCCGCGCTGCCCGGCGTGAGGGGAATGGCGGTCACCTGCCGGGCGATCGTGTAGACGGCGAAGGCTTCCAGGACACCCACCCGGGAGACGCCCGCCGCCTGAAGCGACAGATACAGCACCGCGAACACCGACACGTGGTAGCCGGCCGCCGACAGGGTCAGCGCCGGCCACCGGCTGCGGATCAGCTCGCGGGCCTCCCCCTGGAACCGCGCCACACCGCCGGCGTGGTCGCCCACCTGACGGTGCAGCAAACGCAGGAACGGCCCGGCGAGGCGGTACCCGGCGGCCACCACGACGGACGCCGCGCGATCGTTCCAGAGCATGATGCCCGTCAGCGCGACGAGGACGGCGGCCACACCCAACCCCAGGCCCCCTGCCCCGCGCACCTTCTCGGGAACGTCGGACACCATGGCCAGCAGGCCCAGCGCGAGCAGCGGCAACGTCAGCCGTGAGACGAGGTTCCACACCCCGGTCACCAGGACCTGCAACGCGATCGGGGCCGCCCGGAACCCGAGCTGCCGGCACATCGCGACGTTCAGCGCGGCCCCGGCGGCGCCTCCACCCGGCAGGGCGTAGGACAGCGCGGTGGTCACCACGTTGATGACGGCCGCGTGCACGATCCTCAGCCGCGGGAGCGCCGCGCTGAGACCGGCCGCCGAGGCGAGGACCGACAGGACCGTGAACGCCGCCGGCAGGACGAGTTCCATCGGCTCCACCCGGGTCCGCAGAATCTCGGCGACCCGCTCCAGGTCGACCAGGCCCGGCAGGACCTTCCCGAAGATCGCAGCGACGATGAGCAGACCGATGACGCGGCCGAGCCACACCCGGAGACGCCCCCGCCCTTTGCCGCCGTCCCCGGCCGCCGGTGAGGCGACGTGGCCGTCCTTGACGATCTGCGTCACCGGCGTTCTCCTTTTGGAACTTCAACCCCTCCGTGGGATTTCAGCGTCCGCCCCGCACCCTCACCAGGGCAGTGGACGAAGGTCCCCAGCCGCCCGCTGAAGGACCGGGAGTGCCCGCCGCCGGTCAGCACCGGCCCCAGAGATCGCGCCAGATGGCGTTGTTGGCCTCCCGGTGCGCCCGTGCCAAGGAACGAGGTCGCTCGCCCGTCGCGAGCGCCGTCTACCTGGCAGGCCCGCCCGAGAGTCCGATTCCGGTCATGTGTACTCAGTCAACGCGCGAACTGGTGTAGACCCGATCTCGATACCCCGTCCCGTCCGACAACAAGGCGTCCTTCCACGAGGAGTTCAAGGCATGGCATCAGGTGACCTCGAAGGACCGGTTCCGGCAGAAGCCGTCCGTGGGCAGCGAGTTCTCGACCTACTGGACAAGGCAATCGACATCCAGAGCCCGCTCGTGCGCAAGAACATCGCTCGGGCCCGCCAACGGGACCCGGAGGCGACTCCAGCGCAGGTGATCCGCAATCTGGAGCGGATGTACGTGAGCGCATTGGCCGGGACGGGTGCCGCAGTCGGAGGAACTGCGGCCGCGCCCGGCGTCGGCACAGGAGTCGCACTGGCGCTGTCGGCGGGCGAGGTTTTCTCGTCTCTCGAACTGAGCACCCTTTTCGCGCTCTCGATCGCCGAAGTCCACGGAATCCCCATCGACGAGATCGAACGCCGCCGAACGATCGTGATGGGGATAATGCTCGGCGGGTCCGGCTCCAAGACCATCGGCAAGGTCGCCGAGCGTACGGGGCAACACTGGGGACGTCAGGTCGTCGCGAAGGTGCCGGTCGAAACGTTGCGCCAGATCAACAAGATCTTGGGGAAGAACTTCGTCACGAAGTACGGGACCAAGCAGGGAATCATCGTTCTCGGCCGAGTGACGCCGTTCGGTATCGGCGCCGTGATCGGTGGCGGCGCCAACGCCGCCCTCGCGACTCTGACCGTGAGGGCCGGTCGTCGCGCATTCGGCGCACCCCCGACGTCGTGGCCAGGGATGACGGACAGCACACCGCCGCCGTCCGAGAACTCGGACGGCGGCCTCCCGGCGGACTGAGTGCCGGAACCCCCGCAATTCCCCTAGCCCTGCTCGCGAGTGATGGGGGCCCTGATCTCGCGAGCGATGGCACAGAATGGCACAGACAGGCAGGTCACATGAGATTCGGCAGAGGCCGCCGCAAACGTCGCGAGCAGCCCGCAGACGCCAGTGGATCGCTGAGTGCGAAGCTCCAGGAACTCCAGAAGAGGCACGATGAGCTGCTTGCGGAGCTGGCGGAAGCTCAGCGGAAGGTCGCTGACGCCGGCTCAACCCGCCGTCAGCTCGAAGACCAGCTGAAAACCCTGAAGGGGCGATCCGAGGCTGAAGGCATCGCAGAACGCTACGAGCAGGCGACGGTGAGCGAAAAGAACCTGATCAGCCTTGAGAGCGAGATGCGGAAGAATCTGGATGTGTTCATTATCCAGAAGAAGAAGATAGAGGAACAGATTGGACAGCTGAAAAGCCTGACCGAGGCGGACTGATACCCCGAAGGCCACCGGGCGCGCTGTGGTCACCCCTGGCCGCAGGCGGTTGGGCTCGGTGGTTGCGGCAAATCGTCCGTGCCCGGGGGGACGGGATGACTCGCCGCGACATAACGATTTGGGGGCCGCCGGGGCGGATGTTTCTGGACGGTCAGTGCACCTTGGCGGCGGACTCGACGGCCGTCCGCAGGGCCGCGCGGGTCAGCAGGAGGACGGGCCCGTCCGGGTCCTTGCTGTCCCGCACCGCCACCACCGCACCGGCCACGTCCGCCAGCTCGACGCAGTCGCCGCCGTTCTCACCGCTGCGGCTTGACTTGCGCCAGGTGGCGTTGCTCAGGTCCATTTCTCCAATGCCTCTCTGATCATGTCCCGGGACATGTCTTCGGGGAGCGCCCCCGCTCGCAACTCTCGAAGCGATTCGGAGAGCCTGGCGAGGTCCGAGGGGTTGTCGGTCGTGATGCCTCGTACGGTCGTCTCCATGTAGGCGACCTCGCTCCGGCCCTCCAAGGTAGCCACCACGAAGGCGCCGCCTGTGCCCGCCGGACGCCCATTGTTGCGGACGATTTGAATGGTGACGTTGGGCAGCTCGCTGAGGCGATCAGGTGCTCGATCTGCTCGCGCATCACCTCGTGAGAGCCCACCAGGGCCGGATCCGCCGCGAGATGGGCTAAGGACCCCGCGCGGTCGCCACCGTCTTCGACTCCCAGTCGGTCAAGGCCGCCGAGACCGTCGGCCGCGACTCCCGCGGCTACGACGCCGGCAAGAAACAAACGGCCGCAAGCGCCACATGGTCGTCGACATCCGCGGCCTGCCCCTGCTGGTCATGGTCACTCCCGCCGACCTCCACGACGCGGCCGCGGCCAAGGAAGTCCTCTTCCGACTCCGCCTCATGGACCCAGAGATCACCATCGTCTGGGCCGACTCCGCCTACGCGGGCAAGCTCGTCGACTGGGCCAAGCAGCATCTCAACCTGACGATCAAGCCCGTCAGCCGTCCCAAAGACGCGTCCGGCTTCGTCGTGCTGCTCTCGTCGTGCTGCCTCGTCGTTGGGTCGTCGAGAGGAGCCTGGCCTGGATGATGCACGCCCGCCAGCATGCCCGAGACTACGAACGCCTCGTCCAGCACTCCGAAACGCTGATCACCTGGGCAGCCATCACCCTCATGACCAGGTGCCTCGCGAGGAAGGGCGCCACCCCCAACTGGCCGAGGAAACCGGTGCCGGCCGACACCTAACGGCGCTTCTTCGGTTACCGGCCTGTGGGGAAGCAGACCCTGGAGTGAAGGCGAAGGGGGCGGCCCGGTGGGAGGGGCGGTTCCAGCAACTCGTCCACCGGCACGTCGGTCCAGTCGATGGACGTGGTCTCGGTGTTCTCATGGAGACGGGCGTCCAGGTCGTACATGGCAATGGGACGGCCGGGGCGGTGGATGTGCAAGGTCAACTCCGCGCCCTCATCGTCCAGGTCTTCACCAGTCAGGCAGCCGGGTCGGGAGTCGTTGGGGCCAGGGCCGAGGAGAGTGGCCAGATGCGTGCGGACGTCGGCGACGGAGGCGAATAGGACGAGGGCGTCCTCCCATTCGTTGTTGTTGATCCAGTAGGCGCTGCGCAGTAGTGCGAAGGCGTGGCGGGGGTGACTCCTCTCGCTCTGAGGCTTCTTGGTGGGCGGAGCGTGAAGGTAGGAAAGGGCGGAACGGACACAATTGTCGTCGGGGGCGCGGCGTTGGGCTTCCCGGTAGGCGGCGATGGCGGCGTCCTGGTCGCCCGTCCAGGTGAGGGCATGGCCGAGGTAGAGCGGCATGAGGGCGTCGTGGGGGTCCGCGTCAAAGGCTGCCTTTGCGGTACGGATGGCTTCCTCGGCGAGTGGACGGCTGACGCCGTTACCGTCGTGCTTTTCCAACCCGTTGAGTAGGGTTCCGTCAACGTCGTCGAAATCGCAGCACACGTCGGACAGCGCCACGTGCCGTAGGGCGAAGGTCGAGGCGACCGCACGCAGGATCGCGAGGGTGGCGGCGGTCTCGGTGTCTTCGTGCGGTCCCTGCCCGGCCTGGTCGCAGTGGTGGCGAGCCTGGGCTATCAGGTCAGGGATCGCGGGTTCGCCGCTGAACTGCCGAAGCAGGAACTCGCATTCGGCGAGCGACTGTCCGGCCTGCAGCAGGTGGATGCGTGGATCTTGCGCAGGCATGGGCCGTGAGTCTGCCATCGAGCGGTAGCGACTTCCAGTGGACGCTACGACTTGGTGTCCTGGTCATCAAGCCGCTGGGAATGAAATCACGCACTAAGGGCCTGCGGTTTGGCGGCGTCCTCGGGTGGGAGGCGCGCCGATGGCGTGCGTGTCGGTGGCTCGGCCCGGGTCCGGCGCGCCGGTGCTGGTTCGCGGGGGGCGGGTTCTGTGCCGGTGTCGTGGGTGGCGGGGTGGTTGGCGCGAAGCGTGGGATGCGGGTTGATCCCAGGGGGTTGGGGTGCCGGGTGGCGGTGGGGGCCGGTCGGGTTTGTCGCCGGGAGGTAGGAGCCGGTAGGTGTAGCGGCCGTCGTGGTCTCGGGTGACGTGGATCTGGTCGGGGCTGGCGGCCTTGAAGCGATTGTGGAATCCGCAGGTCAAGGTGAGGTTGTCGATGTCGGTGGGGGTGTCACCGAGGGCCCAGCCGGCCACGTGGTCGACTTCGCACAACGTCCCGGGGACCTCGCAGCCTTGCACGGCGCACGTCGGGTTGAGTGCTTCGAGTACTCGGCGTTGGGCCGGGGTGGCGAAGCGGGTGGTGCGGCCGAGGTACAAGGGGATGTGGCCGCGTCCGAGGAGAAGCGGTGACACTCCGGCTGCCAGGGCGATGCGCCGGGCCTGTTCGGCGGGGATGGGGGTGCCGTCGGTGAGGCGTGCGGGGGCGGTGCCGCCGGTGAGGGTGTCCAGGTCGCAGATGACGGTGACCTTGGTGGCGCGGTGCCCGCCGGACAGGACGGTGGTGAGCGCGGCGGCGGTGCGTTCGGCCAGATCGCGGTGGTCGTCGGCCCCGGCCGGCTTGGCCAGCGGGCCCAGGGTGCCGTCCCAGATGGCGGCGTCCTCGGCGGTCAGCCAGCCCTTCACGTACCGG
Source organism: Spirillospora sp. NPDC048823 (assembly GCF_043198445.1). Lineage (NCBI taxonomy): Bacteria > Bacillati > Actinomycetota > Actinomycetes > Streptosporangiales > Thermomonosporaceae > Spirillospora > Spirillospora sp. NPDC048823. The sequence goes on from NZ_JBICUT010000018.1 coordinate 80,118, forward strand.
CCGCCGTCCAGGGAGCGGGTGGAGTCGATCCAGGACCGCCTGTACCCGCGCCGCGAGTCGGGGTCGGGGGTTTCGGTGCCGTCGCGTTCGGCGATCAGGTCAGTGATCCGGTTGGCGAACGCGGCGACCTTTCCTGCGGAGAACCCCTGCTCGGCCAGGTCGAGCAGGATCTCCTCGGCCCTGGCGCAGTCCTCATCGTCCAGGCGGGTCACGGCAGCGGCCACGGTGGCGGCGTACCCGTACGACAGGTCCCCGGCCGCGAGACGCTGAGCGACTTGGGGAAGGCGGTGGCGCTCGCGGGCGAGCGCGATGCGTTCCTTGGCGCGGGCCTCTCGCATGCCCAGCCGCGTCCGCAGCCAGCTTCGTACCGACGGGTACCCCCAGCGGCGCATCTCACCGGAGGCGTCCACCCGCCCGATCAGCCCGGCCAGGACGCTTTCGTGCAGGTCGGTCGCGCGGGCGAGGGTCTCGGCGTCCCGCATGCACACCGCCGGAGAGCCGGGTCCGGGACGCTGGGCGAGTTCGGACGCGATCGCAGCCGCCGCGTCCACCAGCTCACTGGTGGACATCGACGCCGGATCGAACCCACTCGAACACATAACCCAATGTTATCGAACATGCACAGTGGGTGCGCACGTTTCAGGTGAAGGTAAGCATGAAGTATCTCTCCGGATTTACTTGGTCTCGGTCCGTGGTTTTCCGCGTCGGCGTGCCGGTCTCGCCGCACTGCACGGTGGAGTGAACGATCCGTCGGGCCGGTCGTGGAGGCGTCACGCAGATAGCTGGTGAGCCGGACGATGTTGTCCACGGTCATCGCCCATCGTCCCGGAGAGGAAGAGCAGTCGCTGCGCGTTGCGGACCTCCATGGCGTGCATAGTCGTCGGTGGTGGCATAGACGCCGTTGGCCGGGTCATGTGTCACGGTCTCGATACGTGAGTCCTCGGTCATGAGGGCAGATGGCAGATGGCAGATCAGGGCAGATCTTGATCAGGGCTGTTTCTGGTGAATGGTGATGAGTTGTCGCGTCCGTACCCGTCATACCTGCGACGGGACATGACGAGACGGAGGGATGACGTGATGGGTGCGGACACGCGACCGGAGGAGCTGGGCGTGGGCGGGCTGGGCGTGGGCGGGCTGGGCGAGGTCGGGGAGCCGGCGTTCTCGGGGCTGGCGGAACGGCACCGGCGGGAGCTGCACGTGCACTGCTACCGGATGCTCGGATCGTCCGAGGACGCCGAGGACACGGTGCAGGAGACGTTCCTGCGCGCCTGGCGGCGGCGGGACACCTTCGAGGGACGGTCGACGTTCCGGGCGTGGCTGTACCGGATCGCCACCAACGCCTGCCTGGACCTGCTCGCCAAGCGCCGCCCGGAGCCCGCGACCGGCGGCGAGGTGCGGTGGCTGCAGCCATACCCGGACCGGCTGCTCGACGAGGTGCCCGCGGGCGACGCGGACGAGCCGGAGACCGTCGCCGTCGCGCGGGAGACGATCGAGCTGGCGTACCTGGTCGCGGTCCAGCATCTCGCGCCGCGTCCGCGGGCCGTGCTGATCCTGCGGGACGTCCTCGGCTGGCCGGCGAAGGACGTCGCCGAGCTCCTCGGGGACTCCGTCAACTCGGTGAACAGCGCCCTGCAGCGGGCCCGGGCCGGCATGCGCGAGCACCTGCCCGCCGAGCGGCAGGACTGGACCGGCGGCGAGGAGGACGCCCAGGCGCGCGAGGTGGTGCGCCGCTATACCGACGCCAGCCTGGCCACCGACGTCGACGGGCTCGCCGCACTGCTGCGCGACGACGTCCGGTGCTCGATGCCGCCCACGCCGGGCCTGTACGTCGGCCGCGACGCGGTGGTGAACGACTGGGTCGAGAGCGGCTTCGAGGGCATGACGGGCCTGCGCGCCGTCCCCACCTCCGTGAACCGGCAGCCCGCCGTCGCCTTCTACCAGTGGCGGGAGCGCGAGGGCGCGTACCTGCCGCTGACGATCGACGTCCTGCGCGTCACCGGTGGGGCGATCACCGAGATCGTCACGTTCCACGACGACCGGTTCCCGCGGCTCGGGCTGCCCGAGCGCCTCCCGGCGGACGGCACGGAGTAGTCCGGTGCGGACGCTCGCACTGCGCGGTGGTGAGCGTGCCGCGGTGGACGCTGCCGAATGGTCCGACGCGTTCGGCGTCGTCACCCGCGGGCGCGTGCAACTGGAGCTGCGCGACGGCGAACCCGGGCCGGTCCTCGGACGCGACGCCGGGTTCTGGCTCCGCGGCACCGGCGTCCGCGCCCTGCGCAACCCCGGCCGCCGCACGGCGAGGGTGCGCATCATCACGCCCAGGCACGCCACATGCCGGTCAGCACACCCCTGCGCCGGTCACCGAACGATGGAGGACGACATGAACAGCACGAATGACACCGCCGGGACCGTCGCAGGCCCGGCACCGGCCCGGACCGGCCACACCCGCCGGCTCCTCGCCGTCGCTGCGGCGGTGATGATCCCGACCCTGGCGTGGGGCCTCCGCACCCGGAGCGGTTGACGATCCCGCCAAGGCTCGGGAACTGAGACGTCAAGCCGGTTGTGGACGCGGTGCCAGAATTCGGCCTTCGCCCCGTCAGGGCTTGCGGGCCACCGCGGCCAGGCCTGTACCGGGGATGGGCTCGGTGGAGCCGATGTCGTTCTCCCGCAGCGGCCGCCAGGTGTACGGCGGGACGAGTCCCGGCTCGACCAGCTCCAGGCCGTCGAAGAACCCGCGGATCTGCTCGGGGCTCCGCAGCCGGTACGGGATCGCACCGGACTCGGCGTAGGCCCGCATGGATTCCACGAACGGCGGGTGGGTGTCGTCGGCTTCCACGATGGCGAGGTAGGAACCGGACGGCAGCGCGTCGACGAGGGTGGCGACGATGTCGCGGGCCCGCTCGTAGGGGTCGATGTGGCCGAGGATCCCCATCAGCATCAGCGCGATAGGCCGGTCGAAGTTCAGCTTCTGCCGCGCTGCCTGCAGGATCTCGTCCGGCTTGTTCAGGTCGGCGTCCACGTAGGTGGTCGCGCCCTCCGGCGTGCTGGTGAGCAGCGCGTGGGCGTGGGCGAGGACCAACGGGTCGTTGTCCATGTAGACGATGTGGGACTCGGGCGCGACGCGCTGCGCCACCTCGTGGGTGTTGTCGGCCGTCGGCAGCCCGGTGCCGACATCCAGGAACTGGCGGATCCCGGCCTCGGCCACGAGATGGTGGACCGCGCGTCCGGTGAACTGGCGGGTCATCCTCGCCGACTGCACGAACCCGGGAAAGATCTGCTCGACCGTCCTGCCCATCTCCCGGTCGACCTCGTAATTGTCCTTGCCGCCCAGCCAGTAGTTCCAGATGCGGGCCGAGTGCGGCACGGTCGTATCGATTGTGGCGGGTTGCTGCGCGTCGTCCATGTCTCCCAGTCCCGTTTCTCGCCAGGGCCGCAGGGCCTTAAAGATCTACAGTTTCGACCCTACGCCGTCCGGCCGGAATGCGAGAGGCGATCGGGGTTGGGCCGTGGGGGGCTAAGGCGAGATAAAGATCTTGAAATTGGTCGGTGGTGGGGGTGCGGTTCGGATCGTGCGGGGTAGGCGCACCTGGCGTCAGGCCGATACGAACTCACGGGAAGGTGAGCCTGGTGGCGTTCAACCCGCTCGAACACCGCGGTATCCCGCTGGAAGACCAACTCCGCAACTGGGGCCAGCTGGACGTCGCGCCCGTCGATCCCGACCATGCCGATCCCTACACCCGGTGCCGCATCATCGCGATGAACGGCATCGAGGTGGAGGCGATCATGTTCAGCCACCACTTCAACCGGGTCTGCCCGGATCCGGAGGTCAAGCAGCAGCTCGCGCAGGTCCGCTACATCGAGCAGCAGCAGCAGAAGGTCGTCAACTGGCTGCTGCCCGGGCAGGCGTCGGTGCTGGAGACCACGATCGCCTATGAGCAGGTCGCGGTCGACCTGACCGGCTGGGTGGCGCGGCAGGAACCCGACCCGTATCTCAAGAAGGCCTACCAGTTCGGGCTGCTGGAGGACTTCGACCACCTGTACCGGTACGCCAACCTGTACGAGATGATCGAGCACCGCAAGGCGGAGAAGATCATCGATCAGCTCACCGAGGCGATGCCGGGACGGCCCACGCGGCTGCATCACCGCCACCCGGTCGACAATGTCCGCGAGCCCTACGACCGTGAGGCCGCCGCGCCGATCTCGAAGCTGCACGCGCTGACGATCATGTCGGCCGAGCAGCAGACGATGAACTTCTACATGAACGTCGGCCCGATGTACATGGAGCCGATCGCCCGGCAGCTCTACCAGGAGATCGGGCTGGTGGAGGAGGAGCACGTCACCCACTACGAGTCGCTGGTCGACCCGGGGGAGACGTGGTGGGAGCGGCTGGTCAACCACGAGTACAACGAGTGCTACCTGTACTACTCGTTCATGCAGACCGAGACCGACCCGCGCGTTAAGGGGATCTGGGAGCTGCACCTGAACATGGAGCTGGAGCACCTCCGCATCGCGTGCGACCTGATGCGCCGCCACGACGGCCGCGACCCCGAGAGCATTCTGGCGCCGTCGCTGCCCGAGCCGGTCACCTTCGAGCCGAACAAGGAGCTCGTCCGTGAGCTGGTGGCCACCCAGATCGACTGGACCACGCTCGGCACCGGGTACGTCCAGGAGGCCCACCAGCGGTTCGAGGAGTACCAGGACAAGATCAACGCCGAGCGGCCGCCCAGCGACCAGGTGATGGAGGACCACCAGCACAAGTTCGGCGAGGAGTACCGCCTGGAGACCGAAGGGCCCCATCCCGTTCCGAGCCTGCGCCGGGACCGGTACCAGTAACCGGACCCTCGGGTACGTCGGGTACGTCGGGTACGTCGGGAGATCAAGTAGTCGGGACATCAGACGTAGTGGGGAAGACGCTGTGAGCAGTACTACGACGCAATACTCGTCCACCAGTGATCTGATCGACCTGCTGAAGGCGCAGCACGGCCAGATCCGCGACCTGTTCGATCAGGTGATGAACTCCGAAGGGCAGGAGCGCAAGGAGGCGTTCCGGGCGCTGGTGCGGCTGCTGGCCGTGCACGAAACCGCCGAAGAGGAGATCGTCCATCCGGTGGCCCGGAGCCTGCCCGGCGGCGACGGCATCGTGGACGACCGTCTCGCCGAGGAACGCCAGGCCAAGGAACTGCTGTCCGAACTGGACGGCATGGACACGGACGACCCGGCGTTCCTCAAGACGCTCGACAAGCTGCGCATGGACGTGCTGACCCACGCCCGCGCCGAGGAACGCTACGAGTTCGACCGGCTCGGCGCCCAGTTCAGCCCGGCCCAGCTCAAGGGCTTCGCCGCCGCGGTTCGTGCCGCCGAGGCGATCGCCCCCACCCGCCCACACCCCGGCACCGAGAGCGCGACCAAGAACATGCTCGTCGGCCCGCCCGCCGCGATGATGGACCGCGTCCGCGACATGATCCGCGACGCCCGCGGCAAGGGCTGACCGCGCAGGCCCCGCAGGCCACCGGGCCCCCGGAGGCGGGAGAGCCGGGCTTGCCGGCTCAGCGCAGTTGCTGGATGCGGATCAGGTTGCCCGCGGGGTCGCGGAAGGCGCAGTCGCGGACGCCGTACGGTTGCTCGGTCGGTTCCTGGACGACTTCGGCGTCGCCGGCCTGGACCTTCTCGAAGGTGTCGTCGAGGTCGTGGGTGGCCAGCAGGATCCAGCCGTAGGTGCCCTTGGCCATCATCTCCGTGATGGTGCGGCGTTCGTCGTCGGTGATGCCGGGATCGGCGGCCGGGGGCGCCAGGAGGATCGACGTGCCGGGCTGGCCGGCGGGGCCGACGGTGATCCAGCGCATCGTGCCCTTTCCGACGTCGCTGCGGACTTCGAAGCCCAGGGTGTCGCGGTAGAAGGCCAGGGACGCCTCCGGGTCGTCGTGCGGAAGAACGGTGGTGTGAATGCTGAGGTCCATGACGATCACGCTAGTTGCGGCTCGGCAATCGGCGCTTCTCGATTCCTGACCGGCCGGGTCACCTGTTTCGCGACGCACGGCGGCATTCCCGCCCTCGCGCGCGCGGCCCGGCGCCGGTACACGGAGGGTGGTATACCGACCAGTTCGGTGAAGCGCGTGCTGAAGGTGCCCAGCGACTGGCAGCCGACCTCGAAGCAGACGTCGGTGACGCTGAGGTCGCCGCGGCGCAGCAGCGCCATCGCCCGCTCGATGCGCCGCGTCATCAGGTAGGAGTACGGCGACTCGCCGTAGGCCTGGCGGAACCGGCGGCTGAGGTGCCCGGACGACATGTTCACGCCGCGGGCGAGGGCCTCCACGTCCAGCGGCCGAGCGTACTCGCGGTCGATCCGGTCGCGGACGCGGCGCAGCCGCGCGAGGTCGCTCTGGCGCTGCGCCGCGGTGAGGGCGCGGCCCCACGAGGGGTGGCACACGGGGATGACTCCGTTCTTCGATGTCCGCGGCCGGGCGAGCCGGCCGCAGGCGGGTCGGGGGCCACGGCCGCGGGCGGGTCAGGGGTGCGGCCGCGAGCGGGTCAAAGGGTCGCGGTCTCCGATGCGGTCTCCCACACGAACCCGTCCGGGTCGGTGAAGGACTCGGCGTCGGTGCCGATCATGAGGCGGTGCGATCCGGTGCCGTCCGGAGTGACGCCGGCGTCCTTGGCGAGGGCCTTGCGCCCGTAGAGCGCCAGCTTGACGGGGCTCGACGAGGCGGCGAACTCGACGTACTTGCGGCCGAAGCTCTTCGCCACGGTGAGGCCGCGGTCGACGTAGAACCGCTTGGTCGCGGCCACGTCCGCGACGCCCAGCAGGAGCACGACGTCGTCGATCTCCCGGGTCGCCGGGCCGGCGTCCTTCTTGTTCGAGGTCGCGACCTTCCAGATCGCCCCGTCCGGGGCCTGCACGACACCGCCGTAGCCCCAGAACGACTTCGCGGCGGGCTTCAGGGTGGTGGCGCCGGCGTCGAGGGCGGCGTCGATGAGGGCGTTGACGTTTCCGGGCTGGGACGCCGTGAGAGACATCGTGAAGCCGCGGAATCCGGTCGTCGGCGCGTCCGAGGCCCGCAGGAGCACCTGAGTGTCCAGACCGAAGGCGGTGGTGTAGAAGCTGCGGGCGGCGTCGAGGTCGGACGCCTCAAGGGTGATGGATTCGATGGAAGTCATGACGGTGACGCTAGGCGCGGCTCCATGGGCGGCGCTTCTCGATTCCTGACCGGTTTGTCCCGGTGGTGACGCGGCCGGGCCCGGGTGATCGGTGCGCGGACGGTTTCGGGGGGTGTCGGGGGGAAGAGAGCGGACGAGTGAAGTCGTGCCTTGGGGGAGGCGTTATGAACATGCCGCACAGGGCGGTGCGTCGGCTGGAGAAGGCGGAGGCCCTGGACAGGGTCGCCAAGCCGGTCAGTTCCGTGGCTCAGAAGGTGGTCCGGCCACGGTTCGTCCGGAATCTGCTCAGCGGGACCAATATCGGGCATCCGCTGCATCCGCCGCTCACCGATGTGCCGATCGGTGCGTGGACCATGGCCGGGCTCCTGGACGCCGTGGGGGGATGCGACGCCGAACCGGCGGCCGACCTGCTGGTGACGGCCGGGGTGGTCGCGGCCGTGCCCACCGCCGTCACCGGGATGAACGACTGGTCCGACACGCTCGGGGCCGAGCGGCGGGTGGGGCTGGTCCACGCCACCGTGAACAGCGCGGCACTGACGCTGTACGCGGCGTCCCTCGCCGCGCGGGTCCGCGGTCACCGCGGCAAGGGGAAGGCCCTGGGGTTCGCGGGGCTCGGCGTGATGGCGATCAGCGCCTACCTCGGCGGTCACCTGACGTTCGTCAAGGGCGTCAACGTCAACCGCACCGCCTGGCAGCAGGGCCCGGAAGAGTGGACGCCGGTGCTGGCGGCGGCCGAACTGCCCGAGGGCGAGCACCGCACGGCGGACGCGGACGGCGTCCGGGTCCTGCTCCACCGGACGGACGGAAAGGTGCACGCCCTGGCCGCGACCTGCAGCCACATGGGCGGCCCGCTGGGCGAGGGGACGTTCGAGGAGGGCTGCGTCACCTGTCCGTGGCACGGCAGCACGTTCCGGTTCGCCGACGGCGGCATCGTCCGCGGCCCGGCCAGCACACCGCAGCCCTGCTACGAGGCACGGATCCAGAACGGACGCATCGAGGTTCGCGTCCCACCGGCGGGCGCCCACGCCGACGCATCCGAGGACCGTGCCCACCGGCCGCGGCGCCGCCCGATCACACGAGCCCCCGCCACGTGACACCGCCTCCGACGCGGGCGTTCACGATCGGGACGGTATCGGGGACGGTCGGCGTTGCGAGCTCGGTGTCATCGCTGCCGTCCGGTCTCCGGGCCGGACCGTCCGGTTCGGGATGAGGGGAGGAACAGTGCGACGGTGGCGCCGAGTACGGCCATCGCGGCGCAGCTGAGAAGTGCGGTGCCGGCCGCGTCGCTGAACGTCGCTTCGGCCAGTTCGCGCAGGTGGTGCGCGTCCGGTCCGGTGATGTGCGCGGCGGGGTCGCCGCTGACTTGGCTGCCGGTCAGACCGGTCTCCGTGTGGCGGGCGTCGGTGACGAAACGGTTCTGCCAGACGCCGGAGACCACGGCTACTCCGGCGGTGATTCCCAGCAGGTAGCCGACATAGGAGATGTTGCGTCCTGTGATCGTGTGCGTGGCCGGAACGTCCTTGAGGGCGGTGGTGGCGGTGGGGTCCTCTTGGAGTCCGAATCCCGCGCCGGCGACGGCCAGTGGGGCGAGGAAGAACAGCCAGCCGGAACCCGGCGATGCGAACGTGACCCAGAAGGTGCCCGCCGCGATGAGCAGGAAGCCGGGGATCACCAGCAGCCGGACGTCGACCCTGCCGGTGAGCGATTCGGAGACGGGCGCCACGATGACCGCGCCGACGATGATCGACATCAGCAGGGCACCGGCTGCGAGAGCCGAGTAGCCGTGCTGGACCTGCAGGACGTGTGACAGGGCGAAGAACAAGCCGAGGCTGGCGAACTCGCCGATCCCGCGGGCGAGGTTGCCGAGGCGGAACCGCCGTGACTTCAGCAGGGTGCGAGGCACGAACGGGTCGTCGGCGCGTCGCTCGTTGAGGACGAAGAGGCCCAGGAGCGCGATCCCGGCGGTGGCGAAGCTGATGATGAGCGGGGAATCCCAGCCGAACCGGGTGCCCTCGATGACGGTGAAGGCCAGGGCGAACACGGCGAGGCCCCCGAGGAGGGCGCCGGGGACGTTGGGGGAGCGTGGGGGACCGCCTTCCCATGACGCCGGGATCAGCCTGCTGCCCGCGACGAGCACGGCCGCGCCGGTGAGCACGTTCAGGTAGAACATGAACTCCCAGGACAGGCCCCAGGTGATGAGCCCGCTGACGACGGGCGCGGTGAGCGCGGCGACGGCGAACGCCGCCCTGTGCGCCGTGGCCGCGCGTTCTCCGGCCCGCCCTGCGAAGGCCGTCTTCATCAGGGCGAAGGCCGCCGGTTCGGCCATCGCCGCGCCGAGCCCCTCGACCGCGCGTGCGGCCACCAAGACTTCGATCGACGGAGCGAGGGCGCACGTCAGAGACGCCGCCGTGAAGATCGCCATGCCGGGGAGGAGCAACCGGCGGTGTCCATGCCCGCCGGCGAGCCGGGCTGCGGGAAGCAGGAACACCGCGAACGTCAGGATGAAAGCGCCGTACGCCCACGTCGCCATGTCGAGCGCTCCGCCGAGGTCCCCCAAGATCGCGGTCAGGGGGATGACCATGCCGGCGGTGTCGAACACCACGATGAACGTGCTCAGCAGGAGGACGGCGAGGAGGCCGTTTCCGGGGCGCGGTGCCTGATCCGGCTCAGCGTCCTTGCCGTCCTGCGCTGTCATGCCGAGGATTCCACCGGTGTTGCCTCGAAGGGGATGGGTGTGGTTTCAGCATGCTGGGTGGTTCGCCGGGGTGCAAGGGGCGCGGAACGCGGCCGTGCGGGCGGGCGGTTCAGGTCGCCGCTCGGCGGGCGGCGTCGAAGGGGGCGCGGTCGAAGAGGAACCGGCTGTAGGTGATCTTGCCGTTCTTGACGGTGACGCATTCGGCGCCCGGCGCTCGTTTCACCGGGATCGTCTCGGTGTCGTACATGAGCAGGGCGGTCTCGTCGTCGCCGTAGGCCGCGATCATTTCCGCGTGGACGAGTATCTCCACGAACGGGCCCATGAACGCGCGGTACGCGGCGGCGCCCTCGATCCGCCCGGCCGGGGCGTCGCAGACGATGTCGTCGGCGATGTAGGTCATGGCTCGTTCGAAGTCCTTGCCGGTCCACGAGTCGTGGTACGCCAGCGCTGTCTTCAGGGCGGAGCTGTCCATCGGTGTTCCTCTCTGATGTTCCATGGCGTGGTACCGATGTGAGTTGAGACACCGGTGTCGGCCCGAACCTCGCCGTCACCCGCTTCCTCGACGGCGAGGTGCTCTCCCGGTCCGGGCTCCCCGCGACGCTCACCCTGCATGCTCAGGGCCGGCGGGACTCCGGCAGGCCGGCTGGTCGATGATCTGTGCGGCCTCCTTGCGCGTCGGTCAGGCGCCATGCCCGAGGACGTCTTGGGGCCCGGTCGTTTTCAGGGGTTCGTCTCAGGGCGCGTCGATGGTGTTCTGAGGCGTTTGGTGTTCGAGAGGCGTTTGGGGGCTGACAGGCGCCAGGCTTCGGTGACGAGTTCGGCCAGCTCCTCCGGGTCGACCTTGGCGAGGTCGATCTCGATCCAGGCGAAGCGGCCGCCCGCCCAGGAGGGGGCGAAGACTTCGGGGGCCTCGGCGACCAGGGCGGCCTGTTCTTCGCGGGTGGCCTTGAGCATGAGGGTCTCTTCCGCCTCGTTGAGGTAGCAGAAGCCCTTGTCGCGTACCCGGAAGCCGGTCAGCTTCGGATGCCGGTCGTTCTGCGTCACCTCCGGCAGCCCGAGCACGATGGTCAGGAACTCCTCAACGCTCATACCCGAGGTGTACCAGGCACGTCGGACGATTCGGCAGGGACGAATAGTAAACAAGTACACTGTTCGCATGGCGAAGCAGTTCGACGGCCCCCCGAGCAGCGGTTACCTGCTGTGGCACGTTTCGCTGCGGTGGCGGGTGGCCATGGACCGCGTGCTCGGGCCGCTGGGGTTGACGCATGCGCAGTACGCCGTGGTCGCGTCGCTCTACAGCATGGAGCAGAGCGGGATACGGCCGAGCCAGCGGCAGCTCGCCGACTACAGCGGGCTGGAGCCCATGTACGTCTCCCGGCTCGCCCGCCAGGTCGAAGGCAACGGGCTGGTGGAACGCAAGGACAACCCCGCCGATCCGCGCGCCGTCCAGGTGACGCTCACGGACAAGGGCGTCGAGACGGTCAGGTCCGCGCTCGCCGTCGTCCGCGAACTGGAGGACCGCTACCTTGAGCCCCTCGGTGGCGCCGACAGTCCGGAGAACCTTGAGCTGAGGCGCCGGCTGCAGGCGCTGCTGGAGCACGCCGACGCGTTGAAGGGCGCGGCGGTGCCCGACCTTCAGCCGGACTCCAGCGGGGATTGAGCCGGCTCCGCCACGCTCGACGATGTGACGAGCGGGAGGGCCGGGTGCCGATGAACGAAGAACAGACCGTCCTGGACGACCTGTGTCGGCGGGCGGCCGAACTCATCGGCGCGACGCGCGGGCCGCTGAAGAGCGTGCGCCTGCGGGCGGGCGAGATGAGCGTCGAGGTCGAATGGCCCGAGGCGCCGGCCACCGGACGCGAGCCGGTGGGGACGGGCGCCGGAGGCGAGCCGGCGGAGGCGGGCGTACGCGCCGGGGAACCCGCACCGGAACGCGAGGACGGCACCTTCGTGGTGCACGCCCCGCTGGTGGGGACGTTCTACCGCGCGCCGTCGCCCGACGCCGGGCCTTTCATCGAGGTCGGCGACAAGGTGGAGGCGGGGCAGCAGGTGGCGATCGTGGAGGCCATGAAGCTGATGAACGCGGTGGCGGCCGAGCAGGCGGGCCGCGTCGTCGAGGTCCTGGTGGAGGATGCCGAGCCGGTCGAGTACGGCCAGCCGCTGTTCGTGCTCGCACCATCCGACTGAGGCGGGCCCGGTGCTCCAATCCGGAAGAATCTCGCGTTCCGAGACTCCGGTGATTAGGGTTCGGGGTATGAGCAAAGGTCTTGAGCCGGGTGAGGGTCTGGAGCCGGGTGGAGGTCTGGAGCCGGGTGAAGGTCTGGAGCCGGGTCATGCCGAGCTGCGCGCGTCCCACGAGGACCGCGATCACGTCGTCGAGCGGCTCAGGGACGCGGCGGGCGACGGCCGCCTGACCGCGCAGGACCTCGACGAACGGCTTGAGGTGGCGTTGACGGCGCGCACGCACGGCGAGCTGCGGGCGCTGCTGCGCGATCTTCCGGCGCCCACCGCACCCGACGTGCCGGAGCTGCTCCGGCTGGAGGCCCGCCAGGGCAACATCGAGCGGGCCGGGAGCTGGGTCGTCCCGCGCCGCCTGGAGGTCGAGGCGCACAGTGGGAACGTGGTCATCGACTTCACGAGGGCCACGCTCGCCCATCCGGTTCTGGACATCGAGGTCACGGTGAGCCACGGCAATGTGCGGCTCATCGTGCCGCCGGAGGTCGAGGTCGACATCGGCAGCGTCACGGTCCGCAGTGGCAACGTGCGGCCGTACCGGGCGCGGGGTGCGACCGGTGCCCCGGCCCGGCTCCGTGTCGGTGTCACGGGCAGTGTCCGGCATGGGAACGTCATCGTGCGGGGGCCGCGCAGGAGCTTCCTGGAGTGGCTGCTGCGCCGGCCGGCGCGTTCCCGGCCCGCGCTGCTGCCCTGAGCCGACGGCCCGCGCCCGGTGCCGAACCGGTGTTCACGAACCGGTGGTCAACGGTGGGTGTTCAGCCGGTGATGTGGCGGGCGGCGGACGTGTTCTGTTCGCGTAGCCAGCCGAGGACGAGCGCGAGTTCGTCGTCGGACAGGCCGTCCGTGCGTGCCGCGAGCCTGGCGGCCCGGTCGAGGTGGGCGAGGAGCGCGGCCAGGTTCTCCGGGACGGGTTCGAGGATGACGCGGCGCCCGTCGTCGGGGTCCCGGGTGCGGCGGGCCAGGCCGGCGTCCTCCAGGCGGTCGGCGACGCCGGTGACCGCGCCGCCGGTCGTGACGCTCAGCAGCCGGGCGAGGGCGCCGGGGGTGCGCGGGCCGTCGAGCGCCAGTGCGGCGCCGCCCAGCGCGTCTTTCAGGGACAGTCCCAGCCGGTCGGCGAGGGCCTGGTAGAGCAGCACGCTCCACAGAGTGTGCCGGATGATCTCGGTGCGCATGTCCCTGCACATGTCCTCGTACCCGGGGCGAGCCATCACCTTGCTTCCCTCCCTTGTAGAGGAACACTAAATATGAGTAACTCTACTTTAGAGATTACTGTCTGAGGGTGGCGGTGGCTCGCTTCGGCAGGGTGCGGCTCCTACTCCTCCTTCTCGCGCTTGAGCTGCTGCTCGAGCTCCAGGAGGAGGCGGCGCTCCGTGTCGGGCAGATCGTTGAAGGGCGTGACCTTCTCCGGGGACGCCCGCAGCGGCCCCCCGCGTCGAGCGCGCCCCGCCGCCCGGGCGGTGGACTCGGCGGACGCGGCCCGCACCGCGGCTATCAGCTCGGCCGTCGGCCAGGCGTGCGTCCCGCAGTACATCAGGCCGACGAAGAGGTGACTCATGATTCGTCGCAGCACCGCGACCGTGCGGCTTGTCTTGTGCATACCGGCCCTCCGCCCTCGATCGTGCGTCCGAGCGTCGCCCGGGGCGCTCTCCGGCCGGTCGAGGGCCGCTGGACCGCGGGCGCCGGCGCCGCCGCCGCGCGGGCGTGCTCCGCCGGATGACGGTGAAATGACCGGCCAGCGCCGTTTCGGACAACATTTCGTTTCCGGCAGATTTCGTCCTGGCCGATTAGCATTAGTTGCCGAAAGTCTCGGGTTTACCGGAGTCTGTCATGGTCGGTCCAGATCCGGCCATACAAGCGCCGTGCATTGTTAACTACGATCGAGCGGTCGATGAATCACACTGGGGGTTCAGTTGTCAATGATCGCCAGGCTTACCGGCAAGACCGCGCCGCAGGTAGCGCGCTGGAATATATCTGGTGCCAGCTATTGGGTCGCAGATGGCTTCGCCTGGTCGCTGCGCGAGCAATCTTCGAGTGCACCCCAAGGCGCCGCTGTGCATGGTGTGGCGGTCATTGAGGCAGGCGGCCGCCAGGCCGGCGATTCCTGGGAACGCACTGAGTAGCCGCCTAGTCGCATGATGTGCGACGTGGACTGATAAGCCTATGGAGTGATCGTCTTGAAATCAAGGGTGCTCCGCTTCTTTTCTGAGTGAGATATCTATGGCCAGTCGTATAGGCGGTGACTTATTGCCTGATTCACTGATCGCGCTGACAATCCTTGCGTGTTGATCGTTCTGGGGTTAGAGGGTGTCCATGATGAACGGGATCAGGAGGTGAATGGCGCATGCATTTTCGGATTCTCGGCCCAATGTGGGTGGCCAGTGGCGGGGTGGAGATAACTCCGACCGCGCCCAAGGTGCGGCAAGTGCTCGCGTTCCTGCTGGTGCGGTCCGGAAAGCTCGTCCAGGTGGGTGAACTGATCGATGAGCTGTGGGGGGAGGAGCCGCCCAACAGTGCGATGACGACCCTGCAGACGTACATATACAAGCTGCGGAAGGACGTGCTGGAGCACTGTCCCTCGGCCGAGCTGCACACGAGGATCTCCGGGTACCTGCTCGACGTCCCCGCCGAGCTGGGCGACCTGCTCCGGTTCGAGCGCCTGGCTCAGGAGGGACGAGCGGCGCTTGAGGAGGGGGACGCGGCCAGCGCCTCGACCCTGCTGTCGGAGGCCCTGACCGTGTGGCGCGGTCCGGCGCTCGCCGACGTCTCCGTCGGGGACATCCTGTCGGCCCATGTGACACGCCTTGAAGAGGAGCGACTGCGCGTCCTGGAACAGCGGATCACCGCCGACCTCGAACTGGGGCGGCACCAGCAGCTGGTGAGCGAGCTGAAGATGCTGGTGTCCGAGCAGCCGCTGAACGAGCGCTTCCACGGTCATCTGATGGTCGCGCTCGACCGGTCGGGGCGCCGCTACGAGGCGCTTGAGGTGTATCAGGGGTTGCGCCGGATGCTCGTCGACGAACTCGGCATGGAGCCCTCGGCGACGGTGCAGCGGTTGCACCTGACCCTGCTCAACTCCGAGGAGGCGGAGGAGCCGGAGGACAGGGCGCCTTCCGGACCGTCCGCGGTGGTGGCGGTGTCGTCCGGTTCGCTGCCGTCACCGGCGCAGCTCCCCGCGGACATCCCGGACTTCATCGGCAGGGCGGACGTACTGGAGAGCGTCTGCACCGGCCTGCTCGCCGCGGGAAGGGAGGGCACGGCCGGCCGGACGGTGTGCGTGTCCGGCATGCCCGGCGCCGGGAAGACCACCCTGGCGTTGCGCACGGGTCACGCGATCCGCGCCGAGTTCCCCGACGGCCAGCTGTACGCCGACCTCCGCGGCACCGCTGAGCATCCCGCCGACCCGCGCCCGATCCTGGAGGGCTTCCTCCGCGCGGTCGGGGTGCCGGCCCGGGAGATGCCGGACGGTCTGGAGGAGCGCTCCAACCTCTTCCGCACCTGGACGATGGGCCGCCGGATCCTGGTGGTGCTCGACGACGCGTCCTCGGTTCCGCAGGTCGCGCCGCTGATGCCGGCGTCGCCGGGCAGCTCGGTCCTCGTCACCAGCCGGTGGGGCCTGTACAGCCTGCCCGGGGTACGGCACGTGCTGCTGGAGGAGATGCCCGAGGAGGAGGCGGTCGAGCTGATCGAGGCCGCGAGCGGACGGCGGTACGCGGGTTCCGAGCGGCGCTTCGCGGAGCGGGCCGCCGCACTGTGCGGCCGGCTGCCGGTCGCGATGCGCAGCCTGGGCTCCCGGCTGGCGGCCACCCGCAACTGGCCGATCGGCAAGCTGGTCAAGCGGCTGGAGCCGGACGCCGGGCGGCTGGACCTGCTCGCCTTCGCCGACCTGGACGTCCGGTCCCGCTACGCGGCCAGCTACCTGCGCCTGGAACCGCAGGACCGCAGCATCTTCCGGCTGGTCAGCCTGCTGCCGCCCACGGAGTTCACCGCCGACGTCGCCGCCCGGCTGGTCGGCTCCGGAACCGATCTGGTGGAGGCCAAGCTCGTCCGGCTGGCGAGCTGCAACCTGCTGTCGGTGGCCGACGCCAGCGCCGGCGAGATCCGCTACCGGATGCACGAGCTGATCCGCCTCTACGCCCGCGAACGCCTCGACCAGGACTTCCTGGAGCCGATGCGCGCGCAGGCCCACACCGAGGGCATCCCCCTCGGCCGGTCGCTGCCCGGCCCGCGAGCGGGTGAGGTCCCCGCGCTCGAGGCCGGCGAGCCGCAGCGCGGGGACGGCCACGAGCCGCCCCGCGACGACGGCTACGAGCAGCAGCTGCGCCGGCGGCTCCAGCGCAACGGGGAGCCGCGGTCCCATCACGCCAACGGGCTGGCCGGCCAGGGCGCCGGGTAGCCGGCCGGGCGCCCGCCGATCGGGCGCCCGCCGATCGGACTCGAGCTGTATCCGGCCCTGCCTCCAAGCCGGATCCAGCGGGGTTCAAGTCCTCACCGCGACAGTGGCCGTATCGGCTCCGGAAAGGTGAGGACAGTGTCCAGATTCACGGTGGATGACATCAGAAGGATCCTGCGGGACTGCGCGGGCGAGCCGGACTCCGTCAGCCTGGAGGACGACATCGGCGCCATCAGCTTCGAGCAGATGGGCTACGACTCGCTGGCCGTGCTGGAGATGGCGGCGCGGATCCAGCAGGAATTCCTGGTGGCAATTCCCGACGAGACCGTCTCCGAGCTCCCCACCCCCGACGCCGTCGTCGGCTATGTCGGTCCCCGCCTCGCCGCGTGAGCGCCGGGCCGGCGACGCTCTCGGCCGGGTGCACGTCCTGGTCTACGCGAGCGCGCCGGGCGGCGACGCGCGGGCGGTCGAGGAGGCTTACCACACGATCAGCCGTGATCTCGAAGGAACGCCCGGGCTGCTGGGCAACGTCCTGCTCCGGTCGCTGGCCGACCCGGGTTCCTTCGCGGTGATGAGCGAATGGCGCGACGCGGCGGCGTTCCGCGAGTGGGAGAGGACGGCCTCCCACCGCGACACGACGGCCCCGCTGCGCCCCCTGCAGAACGCCGCCGCCGGTGCGGCCGCGACGTTCGGCGTGTACGAGGTGGTCGCCGCCTACTGAGCCCATCCGCCTACTGAGCCCATCCGCCTACTGAGCCCATCCGCGACCTGGGCGGCCTTCCCGGGTGGCCGGGGACACCAGCCGTCCTCAAGCGGGCCGGGGCACGGTGTGGCCGATCCGATCAAGAACCCATCTGGAGGGCCGCTCATTGGACGGGATGCTGAAGCGACGGGACGCGCTGAAACTGGGCGCGGTCGGTGTCACGGGACTGGCCGTGCCGGGCGGCCTCGGAGCGGCCTCCCTGCGCCGGATCCGCGAGACGGCGGCGCCGGAGGCGTTCTCGGTGCCGCTGGCACTGCCGCACCGGGCGACGCCGGTGCGGCGGACGTGGACGACGGACTACTACGAGATGACCGTCCGGGAGGCCGAGGCCCAGATCCTGCCCGGCGTCCAGACGAAGATCATGGGGTATGACGGCCGGTTCCCCGGCCCGGTCGTCCACGCCCTGAAGGGCCGCCGGGTCGTGATCCGGCAGACGAACGCCCTGGACATGCCCACCAACGTGCACCTGCACGGCGGCCACAACCCGGTGAGCAGCGACGGCTATCCGTCCGACCTGATCGAACCCGGCGCGTCCCGCGACTACGAGTACCCGAACGAGCAGCCCGCGGCGACCCTCTGGTACCACGACCACACGCACCACATGTCCGCCGACATGATCTTCCGCGGCCTGTCGGGGACGTACATCATCACCGACCCGGCGGAGCTGCGGCTCGGGCTGCCCGCCGGCCGCCACGACGTCCCGATCACCCTGCGCGACATCCGGTTCGACGACGCGGGGCAGATCCTCTTCGAGATGGACGACTTCCAGTTCCGCAACACGGTCCTGGTCAACGGGCGTCCGCAGCCGTACTTCGAGGTTTCCGCGCGCAAGTACCGGCTGCGCCTCATCAACACCTCCAACCTGCGGTTCTTCTCCCTGGGGCTGAGCACGGGCACGGAGATGACCGTCGTGGCGTCCGACGGCGGGCTGCTGCCGGCGCCGCGTCCGGTCACGAACGTCATGCTGTCGCCGGGCGAGCGCGCCGACGTGGTCGTCGACTTCGGCGCCCACGACCCCGGGACCCGGATCGTGCTCGTCAACGAGTTCGGGACGGACGACGCGACGCGCAACATCATGCGGTTCGACGTCGGGCGGCGGGTCTGGGACCCCAGCCGGATCCCGGTGTCGCCGGTGGACGCCCCCGACCTCGGGGAGGCCCAGGTGACACGGGACGTGCACTTCGGCTTCGACCCGCAGAAGGGGGGCTGGCTCATCGACGGCAAGACGTTCGACATGGACCGCGTCGACATGAGGATCCGGCGCGGCGACACCGAGATCTGGCGCGTGCACAACACGGGCGCCGGCCCGTCCGTGCCGCACAACATGCACCTGCACGGCACGTCGTTCGAGGTGCTGGACCGCGACGGGCAGGCGGTGGCGGCCCACGAGACCGGGCCGAAGGACACCGTGTACGTCGGCCACGGCAGCACCGTCCGCATCAAGGTCCGGTACGACCGCCACCTGGGCCGCTACCTGTACCACTGCCACCTGATCGACCACTCGTCGATGGGGATGATGGCGCAGGCGGAGATCGTCTGACGGCGTCTGACGGCGTCTGACGGATATATCGGGATCGGATCGGGGCCGGGATCGGGGACCGGCGGCCGGGCACCGGCGACCGGCGGGCGCGGACCGGGGACACCAGCGGTCCACCAGAGCGGTTCTAGGCCGGGTCGGCAGCATTCGAGCCACCACGACCACGTCCATGGAGGGACACCAGCATGGCTGGACACACCGACAACGAGATCGTCATCAACGCGCCGATGGACCTGGTCTGGGACATGACCAACGACATCGAGTCCTGGCCCGGCCTGTTCAGCGAGTACGCCGCCGCCGAGATCGTGGAGCGGGACGGGGACACGATCCGGTTCCGCCTCTCGCTCCACCCCGACGAGAACGGCACCGTCTGGAGCTGGGTGTCGGAGCGGACGCCCGACCCGCAGACGCGGACCGTCCGGTCCCACCGCGTGGAGACGGGCGTGTTCGAGTACATGAACCTGTTCTGGGAGTACGAGCACGTCGACGGCGGCGTGCGGATGCGCTGGCAGCAGGACTTCACGATGAAGGCCTCCGCCCCGCTGGACGACGAGGGCATGACCGCGCGCCTCAACCGCAACACCGCCGTCCAGATGCGGCGGATCAAGCGGATCGTGGAGGAGGCGGCGGCGCGGGCCGGGGGCGGTGTGCGCCTCGACCACTCGGGCCGGCGCGTCCTGGTCACCGGCGGCACCCGGGGCATCGGCCGGGGCATCGTGCTGGCGTTCGCGCGGGCCGGCGCCACCGTGGTCACCTGTCACCGGACCGACGGGCCGCTGGTGGACAGCCTGGTCAAGGAGCTGAGCGAGACGGACGGCGACCACCGGGTCGTCAAGGCCGACGTCGGCGACGAGGCCGACATCGACCGGCTGATGACGGTGTGCCGCGAGCACCTCGGCACCATCGACGTGATCGTCAACAACGCCGGCAGCATCAGCCACATCCCGTTCGGCGAGCTGGACGTCGCCGAATGGCGCCGGGTGCTGGACGTCAACCTCACCGGAACGTTCCTGGTCGTGCAGAAGGCCCTGCCGATCCTGTCGCCGGGCGCCTCGATCATCAACATCGGTTCCAAGGTGGCCACGGTCGGGATCCCGCTGCGGGCCCACTACACCGCGTCCAAGGCGGGCCTGATCGGGCTGACCCGCTCGCTGTCGAAGGAGCTCGGCCCGAAGGGGTACCGGGTCAACCTCGTCGCGCCGGGGCCGATCGAGACGGAGGAGGAGGTGACGCCGGAGATCCGCGAGCGGTACGAGCGGCTCACCTCGGTGGGCCGGCTCGGGGTGGTCGGCGACGTCGCGGGACCGGTGCTGTTCCTGGCCAGCGACCTGGGCGCCTTCATCACCGGAGAGACGATCAACGTCGACGGAGGTATCTGAGATGCGGGACGAGGCGGGCATCTTCCGCGTCATGCTCCGGATGTGCATTCACCCGGGCATGGAGCGGGAGTTCGAGGACACCTGGCACCGGGTCGGGCACGCGATCACCGAGCATCCCGCGAACATCCGGCAGTGGCTGTCGCGGGAGGACGGGGACGACAACGCCTACTTCGTCGTCAGCGACTGGGTCGACGAGCCGGGGTTCCGCGAGTTCGAGCAGAGCGCGCAGCATCTGGAGCACCGCACCAAACTGCACCCGTTCCGGGCCTCGGCGTCGATGGTGACGATGCAGGTGGTCTTCGAGATGACCGGCCAGGCGACCGCCGCCGAGCCGGTACGGCCGTAACCGGGAGGTGGGGAGAGTGGACCGCAGGGAGATGCTGCGCAAGGGCGGCCGCTGGCTGCCCGCGGCCGGTGCGACCGCCGTGCTGGCCTCCGCGGTGGCCCCGAGCCGGGCGGACGCGCAGACCTGGAACGCGCATCCGCTGGCGGGGACGTGGCTGACGGAGGTCACCGTCGCCGGGTCGGGCCGGCCG
The DNA here is from genome assembly GCF_043198445.1 of Spirillospora sp. NPDC048823. Taxonomy (NCBI): domain Bacteria; kingdom Bacillati; phylum Actinomycetota; class Actinomycetes; order Streptosporangiales; family Thermomonosporaceae; genus Spirillospora; species Spirillospora sp. NPDC048823. The sequence continues at coordinate 100,808 of NZ_JBICUT010000018.1, forward strand.
CCGGAGAAGGGGATGTTCTCCTTCGGGCAGGACGGCCTCGTGTCCGGCACCGACGCGTCGATGGTCACCGGGTTCGGCACCTGGCGGGCCACCGGCACGCGGACGTTCGAGATCGAGTACCGGCACTACGTGATCGCCGACGGGCAGATCGGCGGGATGGTCGTGGTCGCGATGACCGGGACCGTCACGTCCACCACACGGCTGGAGGAGAGCGGGACGGCGCAGTTCCTCGACCCCGCCGGCAACGTGGTGCTGACCCATGAGGCCACCGCGACCGGGACCCGGTTCGGGTTCCCGCCGTGGAGGCTCGGCTCCTGACGGCACCTCATCGAGGACGAGGCCGGGCGCGAACCGCGCCCGGCCTCGACGCCTGTCCGCCCCCGGGCGTGGCCTCGACGGCCGCGCGATCTCGCCTCGACGGCGCGTCCGGGCCGCCCAGCCGCTCTCGATCACGCGTCGAGGGCACCGGCGCAGGGTGCCCGTAGGTGCGGATGCCGCCCGGGTCCGCGGTGGGTGAGCCGAATCGGAGGAAGCCGTGCTCGAGAACGCGCTGATCGTCGTGGGCCTCACGGGGAGCGGGCTCACCGCGGGCGTGCTGCTGGCCGTCGCCATCAGCGTGGTGCCGGCGATGGCGGCGGTGTCGCCGCCGCTGTACGTGCGCTTCCACCAGTTGCTCGGCCGCAACTGGGACCCGACGATGCCCGCGATCGTCCTCACGTCCGCGCTGACGTGCGTCACGCTCGCGGTCGTCGCGGGCGGTGACGGGTCCCGGGTGCTGTTCGGCTGCGCCGCGGCGCTGCTGGTCGCCGTCTCCGGGGTGTCTCACCTGCTGAACGTCCCGCTGAACCGGCAGGTCAAGGGGCTGGACCCGGACGAGCCGCTGCCCGCGGACTGGCGGGACCCCCGCGCGGAGTGGCGCCGGTGGCATCTGCTGCGCACCGGGCTGGCGATCGCCGCCCTGCTGCTGAACGCCCTGGCCGTGGTGGCCTGAACAGTGGTGGCCTGAACAGTGGTGGCCTGAACAGTGGTGGCCTGAACAGAGGAGCGAGCCGATGAGCACTGCGCCGATCAACCCTGCGCCGACGAACCCTGTGCCGACGAACCCTGTGCCGACCAACCCTGCGCCGGCCAACCCCGCCGGAAAGCCGGGAAAGAACCATGAGGTCGCGTTCATCGGGCTGGGGGTGATGGGCGCCGGGATGGCGACCCGGCTGCTGGAGACCGGCCGTTCGGTGCGCGTCTACAACCGCACGCCGGAGAAGGCGGCGCCGGTGGTCGAGGCCGGGGCGCGGGCGGCGCGGACGGCGGCCGACGCGGCGCGGGGCGCGGACGTGGTGATCGTCAGCCTCGCCGACGAGGACGCGGTCGAGAAGGTGCTGTTCGGGGACGCGGTCCACGGGCTGGCCCCGGGAACCCCGGTCATCGACACCTCAACCGTCACCCCCGCGTTCGCCCGGGAGGCCGCCGGCCGGCTCGCCGGACTGGGGGCGCGCCGGGTCGAGGCGTGCGTGCTCGGCAACCCGCTGCAGGCCAGGTCCGGCGAGATGCGGGTGATGGCCGCCGGCGACCGGGCGGACGTGGACGCGGTGCAGGACGTCCTTTCCGATCTCGGCCGGGAGGTGCGCTACTTCGGCGGCGCGGGCGCGGCGGCGACGATGAAGCTGGTGCTCAACGTGCTGATCGGCGCCGAGATCGCGGCGCTGGCGGAGGCGGTGTCGCTCGGCGAGAGCGGCGGGCTGGACCGCGACGAGATCCTCGACTGCATCGGCGGCAGCGGGGTCAGCTCGATGGTGATGACGTTCCGCGCCGCCATCATGCGGGAGCGCCGCTACACCCCCGCGGCGTTCCGCAGCAGCCTCATGGCCAAGGACCTGCGGTACGCGATCGAGCTGGCGGACGGCGCCGGGGCGGAGCTCCCGCTGGCCGAACGCGTCCTGGAGATCGTCGCGCGTGCCGTCGAGCGCGGCGACGGCGACCGGGACCTGGCCGTCCTGGCCGAGCACGTCGGCCGCGGCTGACCCCGCCGGGACGTGCCCGCCCGTCCAGCGAGCCTCAAGCGGGCCCGTGTGCGATGAAGACCGACAGAACACCTCGGACATTGGAGGTTCCGATGCCGTACGCAGCGATCCGCTACCGGGTCAAGGTGGGCAGCGAGGACGCCCTGGCGGAGATTTTCGAGGGTTTCCAGCGGGTGGACACCCCGGACATGCGCGATGACAAGGGCGAGGACGTCGGCCGGCTGCTCGGCACCGCGGTCTTCGTCAAGGACGAGTTCATGGTGCGCATCATCCATTACGAGGGCGACTTCATCGCGATCGCCAAGCACATGGCGCGCCAGCAGGGCGTCCACAACCTGGAGGAGAAGCTGGCGCCCTACCTCACGGACCGGAAGGCGGCCTCGTCGCCCGAGGAGTTCCAGGAGAACTTCCGCAACGCCCTGATGCGCTGCGTCTCGGAGCTTTCCGTCGAGACCCATCCGGCCGGGCACTGAGCCGGGCCGGCATCGGCGAAGCAGGGGGCGGAAACGATGAGAACCTCAGCCGCCATCACCGAACCACCCGCCGTCTCCCCCGCGGACGCCGGTGTGGGCGCGGATACGGTACCGCCGGCGCGAGGTCCGCTGATCCCGGCGGGGCCGCGGTTCGCGGTGCTCGGCCCGCTGGAGATCTACGAAGGGCAGCGCGTCCGGACGCCGCGCGCGCACAAGCCGAGGGTGCTGCTGGCGATCCTGCTGGCCCGCCGGGACACCGTCGTCTCGACGGACGCGCTCATCGCCGAGCTGTGGGGCGACCGCCCGCCGCGGACGGCGCTCAAGGCGCTGCGCGTCTACATGACGCAGCTGCGCCAGGTCCTCGCGGGCCTGGGCGCCGCCCCCGGCGCGCGGCCGGCGATCGTGACGCGGTCGCCGGGGTACCGGCTGGAGATCGGCGGCGCCGACCTCGACCTGTCCCGGTTCCGCCGGCTGTGCGATCTCGGCCGGGCCGCGCGGGACGCCGGTGAGCTCGCGGACGCGCTGCGGCACTACCGGAGCGCCACCGCCCTGTGGCGGGGCCCGGCCCTGGCGGACGTCCGGTCGTCTCCGCTGCTGGAGGGGGTCGCGGCCCGCCTCGACGAGTCCCGCGTCACCGCGCTCGAGCGGCGTCTGGAGCTGGAGACCCGGCTCGGCGGCAACGCCGACGTCGTCTCCGACCTGCGCGCTCTCGCGGCGGACCATCCGCTTCGCGAGCGGATCCACTACCAGCTGATGGTCGCGCTGAGCGAGGCGGGACGGCGCGGGGACGCGCTGCAGGTGTTCCGCGAGCTCCGCCGCGACTTCGTCACCGAACTCGGCGTCGAGCCCGGTCCCGATCTGCAGTCGCTGCATCAGGCGATCCTCGCCGCGGACGGGCGCGACCTGCCCCAGTGGGGCGCGTGGGACCGATGACCTGGGACGCCGATTCCGCGCCAACCGAATTACACGGGTCGTTTCGACGGCGTCGTCCCGCCGGAGAAGGGAGAACCATGATTCGCGCCGTGCTCACGATGATGGTGCGCGAAGGCTGCGAGAGCACCTTCGAGGAGGTCTGGAGGAACGCGATGGCCGCCCCTGTCCAGGGCAGCCTCGGCCAGGCCATGATGTGCGACGCCGAGCAGCGCCGGCTGTACGTCATCACCGGCGACTGGGAGAGCCGCGACGCCCTGCGGGCGTTCGAGCGGAGCGCGGGCCGGCGCGCGATGTCCGCCGCGTTCGAGCCGCTCCGCGAGTCGGCGAGCAAGCAGGTACTGGAGATCATCGCCCGCGCCTGAGCACGGCCGGGCACCCGGCGAATCTGATCACTGCGGCGAGACGGGCACTGCGGCACCACAGGCATTGCGGCAGGACAGGCACTGCGGCAGGACAGGCATTGCGGCAGGAGAACCATTGCGACCGGAGAGGAAGGCGACGGCGATGACCGTACGGGTCCTGGTCAGAGCGACCCCGCGTGCGGAGGACAGGGAGCTGTTCGAGGAGGCGTACCGCACGGTGACCGCGACCGTGCGCGGCACGCCGGGCCACCTCGACGACGAGCTGCTCCGCGACGGCGACAGCTACATCCTGCTCGCGGAGTGGGAGAGCGAGGAGAAGTTCCGGGCGTGGGAGGACGCTCCCGAGCACCTGCAGATGGCTGCGCCAATGCTCCCGTACTGGGGGGACGGCGGCGTGGAGCGGCGCATCTACGAGGTCCGCGCGCGGCTCGACAACCTGTGACCGAGCGTCACCAGGGTCACCACCACCACAGGGTCACCTGACACCCGACACCGAACAGGGAGGGACCGGCATGGCCGCCGTGCGGAACGCGATCGTCGCCGGCGCGGGCATCGGCGGTCTGACGACCGCGATCGCGCTGCGCCGGGCGGGGATCGACACCGTCGTCCTGGAACGCCGCTCGACCCCGGACCGGCTGCTGACCGGCGGCGGGTTCATGCTCTGGCACAACGCGCTGCTCGCCCTGCGCGAACTGAAGCTCGACGAGCCGGTCGCCGAGGCCGGGGTCGAGATCGTCCACCACGAGTTCCGTTCCGACCGGGACCGGCGGCTCGCCCGCTGGGACGTCGCGTCCGAGGCCGGGCGGCACGGTGCGCCCGCCCTCGGGCTGCGGCGGTCGGCGCTGAACACGGTGCTGATGGAGGCGGCGGGCGACTGCGTCCGGCTGGGGACCCGCTGCGCCGGTTTCACCCAGGACGGCGACGGTGTCACGGTGCGCCTCGACGACGGCGCCGAACTGCGCGCCGACGTGCTGATCGGCGCGGACGGCGTCCGCTCCACCGTCCGCGACGACCTCCGCAAGGGCCACGACCTTCCGCTGCGGTACGCCGGCTACACGGCCTGGCAGGCGATCACCCGGCTGCCGGGCGAGGACGTCGTCCCGACCGGGACGTTCTTCAACCTCTGGGGCAGGGGAGGGCTGCGCTTCCTGTACATGCGGCTGAACGAGGACGAGGTGTACTGGGACGCCATCACCGCCGACAGCGCCGGCGCCTCGTTCGACATGCTGGCGAAGAGCCGGCGCGAGGTGATGGCGGAGGCGTACCGCGACTGGCCGGACCCCGTCCCCCGCATCATCGCGTCCACGGCGGAGGAGGCGATCCTCCCGATCGGCATCTTCGACCGTCCGCCGGACCGCTGCGGCGGGTGGGGCCGCGGCCGGGTGGTGCTGGTGGGCGACGCCGCGCACCCGATGACGCTGAACCTGAGCCAGGGCGCCGGGCAGGCCATCGAGGACGCGGTCGGCCTGGTCCGGATGCTGTCCGAGCACGACGACGTGCCCGCCGCGGTGGCCGCCTACGAGGAACTGCGCCATGAGCGGGTGGCCGGCATGGTGCAGACCGCGTGGACGATCGGTGCGATGGGGCGCTGGCGCAGCCGTCCGGTGTGCGCGGGCCGCGACCTGTTCATGCGCGCCTTCTTCGACAGGGTGGGCCGCAAGCAGAGCTACCAGCAGATGATGGACGTGCGGTTCTGATGGCCGGCGGCGTGCTCCTCGATGTCCTCCTCGCGGTGTTCCTGCTGCTGTCGGGGACCCTGGCCGGGGTGCTGTTCGCGGTGGAGGTGGCGATCGTCCCGGCGGTGGGTGCGCTGCCGGGTGAGCGCTACGTGCAGGTGCACCGGCTGCTGGACCGGCGGTTCGACCCGCTGATGCCGAGGGTGAACAAGGTCGCGCTGGCGGTCTGCGTGCTGCTGGTGGCCGTGGCCGGCGGGCTGTGGCCGCGGGTCGCGATCGCGCTCGCGGGGCTGTGCATCGTCGGGGTCGCGGTGGTGTCGGAGCGGTGGAACGTCCGGTTCAACCGCGTCGTCGACCGCTGGGACGCCGAGGCCCCGCCGGACGGCTGGCAGGGCGTCCGGGCGAGGTGGGCCGCCGCCAACCGTGTGCGGACGCTCTTCGCGCTGGCCGGATTCGGCGTCGCCATCCTCGGCGCGGCGCTGGTCTGGGGCTGAACTGGACCGAACCGGACTGAACCGCAGCCGCGACGGGCGTCGCCGCGGGTGCCGTGCCACCGCGGGTCCCGTCCAGACCTCGGGCCCTTCCCATTCGACGATAGTCATGACAATAATAGCCATGTATATGATCTCGTTCGGCGTCGTCTTCGGAGGTAGGGATGTCTCGATATCTGGCGTTTCCAGCGGGCCGGCGGGCCAAATGGCTCGTGCTGGTGGCCTGGATCATCATCCTGATGGCCGCGGCGCCGTTCGCCGGGCAGCTGTTCGACGCCGTCAACAACGACCGGCTCGGCTACCTGCCCAAGAGCGCCGAGTCCACCGCCGTCCTCGAAGCGCAGCAGAAGTTCCCGCAGGGCAGGGTCAACCCGGCCATCATCGTGTACGAGCGTGACGGCGGGCTGACCGACGCCGACCGGCAGCGCGCCGCCGCCGACCAGCAGGCGCTGATGCGCACGTACACCCCGGAGGTCAAGCCGGAGCAGCTCGCCACGGCCCGCGACGGTGAGGCGCTGTTCTACCAGATCCCGCTCGTGGCGCCGGAGAACAAGCAGGAGGGCGCCTACATCCTCGACTCGGTCGACGCGATGCGGGAGCAGCTGGGCGAGCCGGCCGCCGGACTCGACATCAAGGTGACCGGACCCGCCGGCCGCGACGCCGACCAGTTCCTGATCTTCAGGGACATGGAGTTCACGCTCGTCGTCATCCCGGTCATCGTGGTCGCCGTCCTGCTGCTGGTCATCTACCGCAGCCCGTTCCTGTTCCTGGTGCCGCTCGTGTCGGTCGGGGTCGCCAACCAGCTCGGCAGCGCGTTCATCTACGGCCTGATCAAGAACACCGACCTGGTCATCAACTCGATGTCGACCGGTGTGCTGAGCATCCTCATCTACGGCGCGGGCACCGACTACGCCCTGCTGCTGATCGCCAGATACCGGGAGGAACTCGGCAGGCACGAGGACCGGCACGAGGCGATGGCCGAGACCCTGCGCCGCTCCTCCGGCACGATCATCGCCTCCGGCGGGACGGTCGGCCTCGGGCTGCTGTGCCTCGGCGTCGCCGACCTGAACGCCACCCTCGCGCTCGCACCCGTCGGGATCATCGCGGTCGTCTCCGCCGTGCTCGCCATGCTGACGCTGCTGCCCGCGCTGCTGGTCATCCTGGGCCGCTGGGTGTTCTGGCCCAAGGTCCCGCACCTCGGCGACACCAAGCGCGTCCTCGGCATCTGGACCCGCACCGCCGCCCTCGTCTCGTCCCGGCCGCGCCGCGTCTGGACGCTGACCTCCCTCGTGCTGGCGGCGGGAATCCTGGGGCTGCTCGCCTTCAACGTCCCGCAGCAGACGATGTTCACCACGACCTCCGAATCCGAGCACGGGGAGAGCCTGATCTCGGCCCACTTCCCCGCCGGCAACAGCAACCCCGCGACGCTCATCGCCAACGCGGACCGGGCGGAGGAGGTGAAGGCGGCGGCGCTCGCGGCCGGCGCCGGCACCGCCGAGGAGGTCGGACGCGTCGGCGGGAAGGTGCAGCTGGCGGTCACGCTGAAGGCCGAGCCCGGTACCTCCGGGGAACGGCAGGCCGTCGAGACGCTCCGCGACCGGGTGCACGCGGTCGCCGGCGCCGACGCGCAGGTCGGCGGGCCCGCCGCGATCGGGCTCGACCAGCTCAACACCAACGTGCGGGACGCGTGGCTGATCATCCCGCTCGTCCTGGTGGTCATCCTCCTGGTGCTGTTCTGCCTGCTGCGCGCGATCACGCTGTCGGTCCTGCTGATCCTGACGGTGGCGCTGTCGTTCGGCGCGACGCTGGGCATCTCGACGCTCGTGTTCGAGTACGGCTTCGACTGGACGGGCCAGGACGCGCAGCTCCCCCTGCTCTGCTTCGTGTTCCTCGTGGCGCTCGGGGTCGACTACAACATCTTCCTCACCAGCCGCGTCCGCGAGGAGACCCGGGCGCACGGCACACGCGAAGGCACCCTCAAGGCCCTGACCAGCACCGGCGGTGTGATCACCTCCGCCGGAATCGTGCTGGCGGCCACGTTCAGCGTCCTGGTGACCCTGCCCGTCGTCGGCTTCGCCGAGCAGGGATTCGTGATCGCGTTCGGGGTGCTGATCGACACCTTGATCGTCCGCTCGCTGCTGGTTCCCGCGCTCACCTACGACATCGGTGACCGCGTCTGGTGGCCGAGCGGCCTGGCCCGGCGAAGCGCGCCGGGCCCGGTGCCGGAGCGTGAGCTCCAGCCGGAGAAGGGGGCTTGACCGACCATGACCGAGAACAACGGCGGTGAACCGGGCAACACCACGACGCTGCTCGGCCGGCCCGCCGAGGAGTACCTGGACGAGGCGGCCGGCTCACTGGAGGCCGTCAAGGCCGCGATCCTGCGCCGGCTCGCGTGCGGGCCGGGCGACCGGGTCCTGGACATCGGGTGCGGCAACGGAACCGACGTCCTGGAGATCGCCCGGCGGGTCGGCCCGAGCGGCGTGGCCGTCGGCGTCGACGTGCAGGAGGAGGCCGTCACGGGCGCCGTCCGCCGGAGCCGGGTGGCCGGCGTGGACGCCCTGTTCCACGTCGCCGACGCGTACTCGCTGCCGTTCCCCGACGGCGACTTCGACGCGGTCCGGTCGGAGCGGATGGTCCAGCACCTGGACGACCCGGCGGGCGCCGTCCGGGAGATGCTGCGCGTCGTCAAACCGGGCGGGCGCGTCCTCATCGCCGACCCCGACCACGGTATGTGGGCCCCGGACCTCACCGACCGGGAGGCGGCGCGCACCGTCCTCACCTGGTGGTTCAACAACATCCGCAACCCGTGGATCGGGCGGCGGCTGCACGGCCTGCTGGGCGCGGTCGGGCTGCGGGACGTCCGCGTCACCGTCATGCCCGTCGTCCTGCGGACCGTCGCGGAGGCCGACGGGCTCACCGGCCTGATGGACGCGCTGCGCCGCGCCGGCGAACTCGGCGTCGTCCCGGCCGACCGCGCCCGCTCCATGCGCGAGGAGGCCTCCCTGCGCGACACCCAGGGCGGCTTCCAGATGTACGGGGCGATGGTCCTGGCGGAGGGAAGGAGAGCCGAATGAGGTCCGGCCTCGAACGCTGCACCGACCCCGGCACGGAGCGCCGTACCGACTCCGACTTCGACTCCGGCGCCGAGCGTCCCGCCGGTTCCAGCGCAGAGCGCTATGCCGACTCCGTGAACGACGCGCTCGACCGGCTCTGGGAGACGGGGTTCGAGTTCGGCCCCGACTTCGCCGTCCACGCGCCCATGGTCGCCGAGACGCTCGCGGTCCTCGGATGCCACGACGTCATCCCGCGCTGGATCGAGACCAACGAGCGGCGGCGCGGCCACCACGTGCCGCCCGCCGCGGGCGTGCTGCTTCCGGAGGATCCGGTGGAGGCGCGCCGGGTGGCGCTCGGCGACTACCGCCGGGTCGCCGACTGGGTCCAGTACTTCGAGTGGCGGCTCAGCGAGCGGCCGTGGCGCGAGGTGCTGGTGAGCTGGTGGCCGTCGCTGATGGAGGGGGCGCTGTCGGCGTTCACCCACGGCCTGATCCGCACCGCGCACGCGGTGCGGACGCTGAGCACCGTCAAGGAACCGAGCGAACTCCAGCTCAACGAGCTCGCGCGCGGGATGGCGTACTGGGCGGCGCGGCACACACCGGTGCCGCGGAAGCTGCGGGCCGAGGGGCCCTCGGTCGCCACGGCCGCGGAGGTCCCGGCCGCGCTGAGCGAACTCACCGCCCTGCACGCCGGCACCTACGCCCGGCTCGCGCCGCACCCGCCCGTCCCGCAGGTGCACGCGATCACGGCGCCCGCCGCGCTGCGCCTGGTGCTGCCGGTCCTGCCGGACGATCTCGCGCTGAGCTCCTACCGGGCCGTCGCCACCGTGGCCACCGCCGTGTGGAAGGCCGTCCCCTCGATGCCGGGCGTGGGGCCGGCGGCGGCCGAGGGGTACCGGCCTCCGCCGGGCGGCGCGCTGGCCGCCGACGCGGTCGACCTCGGCGAGGAGCACGCCATCAAGCTCACGGAGGCGTGCCTGCGCGAGCACGCGCTCAATCCGGACGACCGTTATCTGGCCGCGGCGCACACGCTGATCACCAACTGCCAGTACTGAGGGGGACCGAAATGCCCGCCGACTACGACATGGCCCTGATGCAGGCCACGCACAACGCGCTACGGCGCGACCTGGACCACCTGGCGCGGGCGGCCGAGCGGCTGCGCCCCGGCGACGCGCGCGGCCACGAGGCGATGCTCCTCGGCTGGGGCACGCTGAAGGCGATGCTGGGCAGCCACCACGACGGCGAGGACCGGCACATGTGGCCGCGGATGCGCGCCGGCCTGCGGGACCGTCCCGACGACCTGGCCGTGCTGGCCGCGATGGAGGACGAGCACGCCCGCATTGACCCGCTGATCGCCGATGTGGACGCCGCGCTCGCGAACCCGTCCGGCCCGTCCGGCGGGGACGGCGGGGACGGCGACGCACTGGCGAAGGCCGCGCACGCGTTCGCCGGCGAGGTCGGCGGGCACCTCGACCACGAGGAGCGGGACGCGCTGCCGCTGGTACGGGCGGCGATGCCGGCGGCCGCGTGGGAGAGGTGCCTGGCCGACATGCGGGGCAACGGGCTCGCGGCGCTGAAGTCGGCGCCGGAGTTCTTCCCCTGGCTGCTCGGCGACGCGCTGCCGGCCGACCGCGCCGCCGTGCTCCGCCGCGTCCCGCCGCCGGTGCGCCTGCTCTACGCGAGGGTGTGGCTGCCCCGCTACGCGCGCCGCCCACGCTGGCAAGCCCGGTGAACGTCCGCGCACCTGCGGCGTGGCGCCCTTTCCACCGGCCTCATGAGGGCGGCACGCCGCAGGTCGACGTGGGACGGCCGTGGGGCTATCTGCCTGGAGGCGGGCCGCCGGGGGCGGGGATGACGCCCAGCTGCTGCATCATTCCCAGGTCGTCGCGGATCGCCCAGTGCTCGGCGATCCGCTCGCCCTCGAAACGGACCATGTGCTGCTGCCGGACGTTGACGCGCTTGCCGGTGCCGGGCAGCCCGGATCCCGGCAGCGGACCCTCGTGCGTCCCCTTCATCACCATCCGCCAGGCGACGATGTCGCCCTCGGCGATGATCTCCTCGATGTCGTAGTCGAGGTCGGGGAAGGCCGTACGCGCCGCCTCGCCCACCGCCAGGACCCGGTCCGGGCCGCGCTGCGGGGCGCCGCTGTGGTCGTCGTAGTCCGCCGTGTAAAGGCTCTTGGCCATCTCCGGGTCGGCCTTTCCGCGGAGAATGTCCAGCGAGCGGACAAGGATTTCCTTATTCCTTTCCTGCTGGCTTTTTTCGGGCATGCTGAAACACCTTCCGGGACGTGGAATCGCATCAATCAATTTCGAGGCTAACCAGCCGCAATTATGCTGTCAAGATGTGAGGCATCGCCTTTCCGTTGCTTAGCCGCCGTTTTATCGGCACCCGTCACACTGGCCGGGTGGCCCGTGGGCGCAGCGGCGGGCCCGGAGAGGATCGACGATGCCGAAGTGGACACCGGACGAATTGCCCGACCTTTCCGGCCGGACGGCGGTGGTGACCGGAGCGAACGCCGGCCTGGGCTTTCACACCGCGCTGGAGCTGGCGCGACGCGGTGCGGAGGTCACGCTGGCCTGCCGCGACGAAGAACGCGCGAAGCGGGCGCTGGCCGAACTGCGGCGCCTCGCCCCGGGCGCGGCGGCCGAGTACCGCCCGCTGGACGTGGCGAACCTGGAGTCGGTGCGCGAGTTCGCCGCCGGATACACCGCCGACCGGCCCTGTCTCGACATTCTCATCAACAACGCCGGCGTGATGGCCACCCCGTTCACGCTCACGCCGGACGGTTTCGAGTTGCAGTTCGCCACGAACTATCTCGGGCACTTCGCACTGACCGGCCTGCTGCTCCCGGTATTGCTCGCGCGTCCCGGCGGCCGGGTGGTGAGCCTCACCACCTTCGGCGTCAACTACTGGGGCAAGATCGACTTTGACAATCTGCAGGGTGAGCGGAAGTACAACAAGTCCGCCGCCTACACGCAGGCCAAGATGGCCAACCTCGTGTTCGCCAAGGAACTGTCGCGCCGGTACGCCGGCCGGGGGCTCGCCGGAGTCGCGGCGCACCCCGGGTACGCGGCGACCGACGTCCTCTATGTCGGGCCCCGGATGGCGAACAACCGGATCCAGGAACTCTGGTACCGGTTCACCACGGCGCTGGTCGCCAAGCCGACCGAGCAGGGCGCATGGCCGTCGCTGTACGCGGCCTGCGCGCCCGGGGTCGTCCCCGGCGAGAGCTACGCCCCGCAGGGACGGGTCCAGATCCGCGGCCCCGTCGGCAGGGTCAGGACGCCCGACCGGGCCGAGGACCCCGACCTCGGCCGGCGGCTGTGGCAGGTCTCGGAGAAGCTCACCGGGGTCTCCTACGACGCGTCGGGCGTCCCCGAGACGAAGGGATCGTGACCATGGACCTGCTTCCGGTGAAGCCGCAGACGCCGTCCTTCCACGGCAAGGTCGCGCTGGTGACCGGGGCGAGCAGCGGCATCGGCGCCGCGACCGCCTGGATGCTCGCCTCCCGCGGGGCGGCGGTCACGCTGAACTATCTGCGGGGTGAGACACCGGCCAAGGAGATGGCCGAGTCGATCAGGGCCGCGGGAGGCCGGGCGCTGGCCGTCCAGGCCGACGTGACCGACGACGAGCAGGTCCGGGCGATGGTGGAGCGGACCCGGGACGAACTCGGGCCCATCGACATCCTGGTGACGAACGCGACCGGGCTCTACGCCGAGGACGTCGGCTTCGCGCCGTTCACGGGCACCCCGATCGAGGTCGTCGACCGGACGGTGCGGCGGCAGATGCACGCGATGCTGAACCCGGTCGCCGCGGTGCTGCCCGCGATGGTCGAACGCGGGCGGGGCTCCGTCGTCGCCGTCGGCGCCGCGCTCTCCCGCACCCCCGCGCCCGGGTTCCTCGGGCTGTCCATGGCGAAGGCGGCCGTGGAGGCGGCGGTCAAGTCCCTGGCGCAGGAGGTCGGCCAGCACGGCGTCCGCGTCAACGGGGTGGCGCCCGGCCTCATCCTCACCCGCGTCGCCGACGGGCTCCCCGAACCGGCGCTGCGCGCCAACGCGCAGCGCGCCGCGATCCGGCGCAACGGGGTCCCCGAGGACGTCGCCGAGGTGATCGCGTTCCTGGCGGCCGACTCCGCCGAGTACATGACCGGCGCCTACCTCCTCGTGGACGGCGGGACCGCGCTGGTGTGAAGTCCGCCCGCACCGAGAGAAGCGAGGGCAGATGAGCAAGCAGACCGACTGCGACGTCCTGATCATCGGATCGGGGATGTCGGGTTCCATGCTCGGCGCCATCCTGGCGAAGAACGGCGCGAACGTCGTCCTGGTCGACGGCGTGACGCACCCGCGGTTCGCCGTGGGCGAGTCGACGATCCCGCATTTCCTCGTCCGGCTGCAGATGCTCGCCGCGCGCTACGGCGTGCCCGAGATCACGACGCTGGAGAGCATCAACGAGGTCGACAAGAAGATCGGCACGACGTTCGGCCTGAAGCGGCACTTCGCGTTCGTGTCGCACCGGCCGGGCGAGGAGCCCGACCCTGACGAGACGATCCTGGCCGGCGTCCCGAAGGCCCTCTACAAGGCCACGCACATCTTCCGGCAGGACAGCGACTCCTACATGTTCCACGTCGCGATCAAGTACGGCTGCGTGCCCCGCCAGAACTGGCGGGTGGCCGACATCGACTTCGCCGACGACGCCGTGACCGTCACCGGGCAGAACGGCGAGGTCATCCGCGCCCGCTACCTGGTGGACGGCAGCGGCTTCCGCTCCCCGGTCGCCGACAAGCTCGACCTGCGCGACGACCCGTGCCGGTTCAAGACCAGCACGCGGTCGCTGTTCACCCACATGGTGGACGTCCCGGCGTTCGACCACATGGTGGACTGGCCGAAGGCGCAGCGCCCGCCGCTGCCGTGGCACCAGGGCACGCTGCACCACACGTTCGACCGCGGCTTCTTCTGGATCATCCCGTTCGACAACCGCAAGAAGTCCACCAACCCGCTGTGCAGCGTCGGCCTCGTCCTCGACACCCGTGTGCATCCGAAGCCCGCCGACATGACGGCGGAGGAGGAGTTCTACTCGTTCGTCGACAGGTTCCCGGCCGTGAAACGCCAGTTCCGGGGCGTGCGCCACGTCCGCGAATGGGTCTCGACGGGCCGGGTGCAGTACTCGTCGAAGAAGACGGTCGGGCACCGCTGGTGCATGATGGCGCACGCCGCCGGCTTCATCGACCCGCTGTTCTCGCGCGGCATGTCCAACACCGTCGAGGTCATCGACGCGGTCGCGTGGCGCATCCTCGACTCGCTCAAGGACGACGACTTCTCCGAGGAGCGCTACGAGTACGTGGAGCGGCTCCAGCAGGGCCTGCTGACCTACAACGACGAGCTGTGCGACACCTCGCTGCTGGCGTTCCCGCACTTCAAGCTCTGGGACGCGATCTTCAGGATCTGGGGTTTCAGCTCCAACTACGGGGCCATGCGCCTCACCCGGGCGCAGCTCCGCTACAACCTCAGCGGCGACGAGCAGATCTACAAGGATCTGGAGGACGCCCCCAACACGGGGTTCTGGTGGCCGGACGAGCCGGAGACGAAGGCCATGTGGGACACCATGGTGGAGACGGTCGCGAAGTTCGAGGTCGGCGAGGTCGGCGCCGACGACGCCGCGGACAAGATCCTGCGCATGGTCCTCGATTCGGACCTCCCGCCGGCGGCCTTCGGCTACAAGGACCCGGACAACCACGATCTGCACCCGACGACGATGGACCTCGCCCGCTTCATGACGTGGGCCATCAAGAGCGGCCCGCCCCCCGCGAAAGAGCTGGCCTCCGGCACCCTTGAGGCCATCGGCAGGGCGGCGATCCGCCGCAAGAAGATCTCCTGACCCACCGGAGGGAACCGGCCGCTCCACCCTCCGGGAGCGGCCGGTTCCCTGTTCGGCGCGCGGGAGACCTCGGCGCGTCCATCCATGCGTCGCACGCTCAGCCAAGGATTCGTACCGCGCCACGGCTGTTGCCGTTGTGTTGGCCGTGGTGATCCAGTCAAGTGCTGCTACCGGGCGGCGAGTTCCGCGATGGCACGTCCGCCGTTCCAAAGTTCGGCGGCGTGGTAGGCGAATCGGTCGTAGAGCCCGTCTTCTTCGGGGTCAGGCGTTCTCGCTCTCCTTCTTCAGGGCCTCGTTCAGCAGGCGGAAGTCGCGTTCGGTCTTGACGAGCAGCCTGCCGATCAGCGGGACGAGCGCGCCGGAGAACTGCTCGGAGTGGCGAAGGCGGGTGCCGGTCTCCGTGGCGCTGAGCGCGAATTCGTGGCGGCCGGCGGCCAGGCCCGGAATGGGAATGAGGCGGGCCGACCAGCGCAGCACGACGCCGGGGACGGCGTCCACGACCCTGGCCTTGTTGGTGGCGCTCCACCCGGCCGACGACTTGATGCGCAGGGTGAGCCGCGAGCCCGGGGCGAGCGTGCCTTCCGCCCGGACGATGAACGGGTTCCACCGGGGATATGCGGCGAGGTCGGCGAGCACCTCCCAGACGCGTTCCGGCGGGGCGTCTATGTCGATGTCGGTCATGACGCTGTTCGGCATTTCCAGCTCCTCATGGTCGGCGCGACAATTGTCTCGCGGACGACTTGAGACTGGCTGGTGAATGGCTGGAAGAATTCGACTGTTGACTAATTCCGGTGAGCGTCCGACGATTATGGGAAAGGATATTCTGAATGGAGGCCGGGTAATGACCCACACCCCCGGAAAAGTCGTCGCGCGCGATGAGGTGGCGCCGGTCCGCTGGCTGGGCGAGGAGGGACGGTTCCTGCTCCGCGCCGAGGACACCGGCGGCCTCTACTCGTTCTTCGAGGTGACCACCTCCCCCGGCGGGGGCCCGCCGCTGCACATCCACGAGGCCGAGGACGAGGCGTTCTACGTCATCGAGGGCCGCTACTCGATCGTCCTCGGCGACGAGGAGTACGAGGCGCCGGCCGGACGCCTGGTGTACGGGCCGCGCGGCGTGCCGCACAAGTTCCGCAACATCTCCGACGGGCCGAGCAAGCTGCTCGTCGTCGCCACGCCGGGCGGTGTGGAGGGCTTCTTCGAGGGGCTGAGCGAACTCATGGCGGGCGGCGGGCCGCCGTCGCCGCCCGACATGATCGAGCTGGCGACGCGGTACCACGTCGAGGGGCTGGAGCAGGTGGGGCCGCCGCCGGGCGTGGGCTCGCGATGACCGGGACCGCGGACACCGCCGCGGACGTCCAGGAGGCGAACAAGGCACTCGCCCGGCGCTGGCTTCAGGAGGGCTGGTGCCGGGGCGATCTCGACCTCGCCTCCAGTGTCTTCGCGCCGGGCTTCATGCTGCGCGGGCGGCGCGTCGGCCCGGACGGGCCCCGGCACAGCATCCGCCGGATCCGCTCGGCCTTCGCCGGCCTCACGATCGCCGTCGACCTCCAGGTGGCCGAAGGGGACCTCGTCGTCACCCACTTCACGGCCCGGGGCGAGCACGTGGGCGAATACCGCGGCATCCCGCCGACGGGACGGACGGTCGCCGCGTCCGGCGTCCAGATCTGGACGGTGCGCGACGGCCTCGTCGTCGACGACCTGAACGTCTTCGACGAATGGGCCATGGTCGAGCAGCTCCGCGCCTGACCGCACCCGGAACGCAGCCGGGAACGCACCCCGAACGCGCTCGATCCGGTCCCGCCCCTGTCGGGGGAACCGGATCGAGCGGGTTGCGGCTCCGGCTACTCCGGCTTGTGCCCGATGACGACCGTGTGGCCGTCGTAGTCCTGCAGCGGGACGGTCTCGACGCCGGTGAACCCGGCCTCGCCCATCCAGCCGGCGCACTCGGCGGCCTTGTACCCGGACCCCCCGACGCTGAGGGTCATCGCCAGGCTCAGCATCAGCGGGTTCAGCCGGCTGCGGTCCTCGTCGATCATCAGGTCGTGGACCATGAACACGCCGCCGGGCCGGACCGCCTCGTACGCCTTGCCGATCACGGTCTTGCGCTGCTCGGCGGTCCAGTTGTGCAGCGCGTGGCCGCACAGCAGGACGTCGCCCTCGGGCAGCGGGTTCTCGAACCAGTCCCCGCCCTGGTAGCGCGCCCGGTCCTGGACGCCGAGACGCTCCATGTGCTCGTGGAACAGCGGCTCGATCGGCGGCATGTCGAACACGGTCGCGTTCAGGTGCGGGTGGGCCTGCAGCAGGATTCCGGCGGTGTTGCCGCGGGCGCCGCCGAGGTCGACGAGCCGTGTCCAGCGGCTCCAGTCGATCCGCCGGCTCAGCTCCCAGGCGACCTCGCTGCTGAGCGAGTCCTGCGCCTCCATGAACATGCGCTGGAGGTCCACGTTCGCGTAGGTGTGCTCGAAGAACTCGGCGCCCTCCTTGCCCGGCGCGGCCTCCTGCGGCGGCGCCTGCGGCTCCGGCGGCTTGCCCGTCCGCAGCACCTCGCCGAGCCCGTCCCACGTCGGCCGCATGAACTTGTCGACGAAGGTGAGGTAGTGGCCCATGTAGTAGCGCTTGCCCGGGACGAGGTAGTAGTCGGCCTCGGGGGTGTTGGAGTACCGGTCGCCGTCCCTTTCGAGCAGGCCCAGCGCGACCAGGGCGTCCAGGAAGTCGTGGAGCACGGGCGAGTGCAGGGACAGCTTCTCGGCGAGGCCCTCCACCGTGGCGGGGCCTTCGGCGAGCCGCGCGAAGATCTCCAGCTCCCCGGCCGTCATGATCAGTTTCGTCTGCCAGAACGCGGTGCTGAGCGCGTACACCTTCACGGGCGCGAAGGGCGGCGCCTGGACGGGACTCGTCATCGGGTTCTCCTTTTCTGCGTCCGCGGCTAGGAGTGCCAGGCGGACCACCATTGGAATTCGGTGCTGAGGAAGCGGTAGCCGCCGCCGAAGAACACCAGCGGCTCGGCGTGGTCGTCCGGGGCGGTCTCCAGCGCCGCGACCCGGCCGATGATGACGTCGTGGTCGCCGGCGGGGACGGTCTGCGGCTCGACGCACTCGAACACGGCCAGCGCGCTCGGCAGCAGCGGGACGCCGGTGCGGCCCGTCCTCGGCTCGATGGTGTCGAAGCGGTCGAAGCCGGGGCTGGCGAAGCGGCGGCAGAGCGCCAGCTGCCCCTCGCGCAGGACGTTCACGGCGAACGCGTCCGCCCCGGCGAACACCGGGTGCAGGCGGGACCCGCGGCCGACGCAGAACAGGACCAGCGGGGGATCGAGCGACACCGAGGTGAACGAGTTCACCGTCATCCCGACGGGCGTCCCGTCCGGGGTCGCGGCGGTCACGACGGCGACGCCCGTGGCGAATCTGCCGAACGCCGCGCGGAGCCGCCGCGGGAGCACGGGGTCGGGTGTCCGCGAGTCAGGGATCCGCATGGCTCTCCCGTTCCGGTCCGTCCGGTCCGTCCGGTGCAGTGTCCGGGCGCCCGCTCGAAGACCGCTTGGGCCGCGCGGCGCACGCCGGCGTCTCCCGGCCCCGTCCAGGACGGGGCTTCCAGCGCTTCTGCATCGCCGGTCAAGCGCCCCACGTCACCGTTGGTCCGGTGATCCCGTCACGGGACCGTCTGGTTAAGGAGCCGTTTCGTGTCCACACCGCGAGCTCAGAAGGTCACCGCCGCTGATGTCGTGCCCAACCGCCGCCGCGGCGGGGACATCCGGGTGCTGCTGAGCCCCAAGACCGTCAAGTCCACGTCCGGATTCATGGGGGAGCTGACCCTGGAGCCCGGTGAGTTCGTCTCCGAGCACCGGCATCCCTACTCCGAGGAGTTCCTCTACGTCGTGCGCGGCTCGCTGCTGATGAGGGTCGAGGACGAGACCGTCCGGCTCGGCCCCGGCGACTCGCTCATGGTCGCCATCAACGACCGGCACCGGCTGGAGAACGACGGCGCGGAGCAGGCGTTCGTCGTGTTCCACCTGAGCCCGCTGGCGCCGCGGCCCGACCTCGGCCACGTCGACACCGAGCCGCTGCCGCACCCCGCCGAGTCGGCGCCGAAGGTCGGCTGACCGTGAGGAGCGAACGCAGGGCGGTCATCACCGGAATCGGCGTGGTGGCCCCGGGCGGGATCGGCGCGAAGGCCTTCTGGGGCCTGCTGACCGCCGGCCGGACCGCGACCCGCACGATCTCCCTGTTCGACCCGACCGGGTTCCGGTCGCGGGTGGCCGCCGAGTGCGACTTCGACGCGGCGGCGCAGGGACTCACTCCGCAGGAGATCCGGCGGATGGACCGCGCCGCGCAGCTCGGGTCCGTCGCCGCCGACGAGGCCATCGCCGACAGCGGCCTGGACAAGGGCGCGCTGCGACCGGAGCGGGTGGGGGTGAGCCTCGGCAGCGCGGTCGGCTGCACGATGGGCCTCGAACAGGAGTACATCGTCCTCAGCGACGGCGGACGGCAGTGGGAGGTCGACCACGAGTACGGCGTCCCGCAGCTGTACGGGTACATGGTGCCGAGCACGCTGGCGGTGGAGGTGGCCTGGCGCGCCGCCGCCGAGGGGCCGGTGTCGCTGATCTCCACGGGCTGCACGTCCGGGCTGGACGCCGTCGCGCACGGCGCGCAGCTCATCCGGGAGGGCGCCGCCGACGTCATGATCGCCGGGGCGACGGACGCGCCGATCTCCCCGATCACCTCTGGCTGCTTCGACGCGATCAAGGCGACGACGCCCAACAACGCCGACGCCGAGCACGCGTCCCGTCCGTTCGACCGGGACCGGGACGGCTTCGTCCTCGGCGAGGGCTCGGCGGTCTTCGTGCTGGAGGAACTGTCCGCCGCCCGTGCCCGGGGCGCCCACGTCTATGCGGAGATCGCCGGGTTCGCGAGCCGGAGCAACGCCTTCCACATGACCGGCCTCAAGCCGGACGGCCGCGAGATGGCGGAGGCGATCAGCGTTGCCATGCGGCAGGCCGGGCTGGGGCCGGACGACATCGACTACATCAACGCCCACGGGTCGGGCACCAAGCAGAACGACCGACACGAGACCGCGGCGTTCAAGCGGAGCCTCGGGCGGCGTGCCTACGAGGTGCCGGTCAGCTCGATCAAGTCGATGGTCGGGCATTCGCTGGGCGCGATCGGCTCCATCGAGGTGGCGGCGAGCGCCCTGGCGATCGAGCACGACGTGGTGCCGCCGACCGCCAATCTGCACACACCCGACCCCGAGTGCGACCTGGACTACGTGCCGCTCACGGCGCGCGACCACCGCACCGACGTCGTGCTCAGCGTCGGCAGCGGCTTCGGCGGTTTCCAGACGGCGATGCTGCTGGCCCGGCCGGGGGAGGCCGCGTGACCGCGCCGGACCGGGTGATGGAGCGTCCCCGGACGAGCGTGGCCGCGCCGGTCGTCACGGGCCTCGGCGTCATCACGCCGCTGGGGCTCGGGACGGACGACTACTGGGCCGCGACGCTGGAGGGACGCCGGGGCCTCGGCCCGATCACCCGGTTCGACCCGTCGTCGTACCCGGTGCGGCTGGCCGGCGAGGTCCGCGGGTTCACGGCGGCGGACCATGTGCCGAGCCGCGCCATCCCGCAGACCGACCACTGGACCCACATGGGCCTGGCGGCGGCGCGGCTCGCCCTAGCCGACGCCGAGGTCGACCCGGCGGAACTGCCCGAGTACGAGATGGCGGTGGTCACCGCCGCCTCGTCGGGCGGCACCGAGTTCGGGCAGCGGGAGATGGTGAACCTGTGGGGGCGCGGCCCGGGGTTCGTCGGCGCCTACCAGTCGATCGCGTGGTTCTACGCGGCGACCACGGGCCAGATCTCCATCCGGCACGGCATGCGCGGCCCGTGCGGCGTGATCGCGACCGAGCAGGCGGGCGGGCTGGACGCGCTCGCGCACGCGCGCCGGCTGCTGCGCGACGGCACCCGGGTCGCGGTCAGCGGCGGCGCCGACGCGTCGCTGTGCCCGTACGGGCTCGTCGCGCAGCTCAGTTCCGGCCGGCTCAGCGTCCGGACCGATCCGGCGCGGGCCTACCTGCCCTTCGACCCGGACGCCTGCGGGTATCTGCCGGGCGAGGGCGGCGCGCTGCTGATCGTCGAGGACGCCGGGCACGCGGCGCGGCGGGGCGCCCCCCGCGTCTACGGCGAGATCGCCGGGTACGGCGTCACGTTCGACCCGCCGCCCGGGTCGAGCCGCCCGCCGGCGCTGCGGCGGGCGATCGAGAACGCCCTCACCGACGCGGGCGCCGAGCCCGGTGACGTGGACGTCGTGTTCGCCGACGCGATGGGCGTCCCGGACCTGGACCGGGTCGAGGCGGACGCGCTGAACGGCGTCTTCGGCCCGGGGGGCGTGCCGGTCACCGCGCCGAAGACGATGACCGGACGCCTGTACGCGGGCGGTGCGGCGCTGGACACGGTGTCGGCGCTGCTGTCGGTCCGCGACGCGGTGATCCCGCCGACCGTGGGCGTCCGGGAGGGCG
Source organism: Spirillospora sp. NPDC048823 (assembly GCF_043198445.1). Classification (NCBI taxonomy): domain Bacteria; kingdom Bacillati; phylum Actinomycetota; class Actinomycetes; order Streptosporangiales; family Thermomonosporaceae; genus Spirillospora; species Spirillospora sp. NPDC048823. The sequence continues at coordinate 122,192 of NZ_JBICUT010000018.1, forward strand.
CGGGCGGGCTGGACCTGGTGATCGGGCGGCCCCGCCCGGCGCCGGTGCGGTGCGCACTGGTCGTGGCGCGGGGCTATGGCGGGTTCAACTCGGCGCTGGTGGTGCGCGCGGCCACCTGAGGCACGGCGCGCGGCGGAACGGAAGCGCGGAGGACGGAAGGAGGCGCGGATGTCGGAGATCCTGATGCTGATCGCGTTGATGGGCAACGCGATCGCGGTGGGGGTGTTCAGCGCGACCGTGCTGGGCGGCGTCCCGCTGCTGCTGGCGCTGCCCGGCGAGCAGTACGTGCATGCTCACGGGTTCCTGGCGACCCGCTACGACCCGTTCATGCCCGTCACCATCCTGCTGACGGTGCTGGCGGACCTGGCGCTGGCCGCGGCAGGGCCCGGGACGGCGCTGCGGCTGCTCGGCGGCGCGGCGGGCCTGGTGATGGCGTCGGTGATCACGGTGTCGATCACCAAGAACGTGCCGATCAACCACTGGGTGGCGGCGCAGGACCCGGCGTCGCTTCCGGCCGACTGGCCGGAGCGGCGCAGCCGATGGCGGCGGTGGAACGCGGTGCGTTCGGCGCTGGCCCTGTCCGCGCTGGCCGTCAACCTCTCCGCGGCCATCGTCCTGATCATGTGACCGTCGGTACATAGCCCTTCACATTTCACCGTCCCGCCGGGTTCGGTTTACATATTCGCAGCTCAGCACCATTGCCTGCCGGCGATGGTGCTGACTCATTGGTGCTGACTCATTTCTGACGTTCTGAAAAACTCAGAGTGACCTTGACAGATTGTCATCTGGTATTTGAATCTCCGGCTCCGTATACTCGTGCTGGAGTATCCGTTCACGGGGAGTTTTCAGTGGCGAAACGAAAAGTCTCGAACCCGCTGGCTTTAGCCGTGCTCGCGGCGCTTTTCGAGCGTTCCATGCACCCGTACGAACTGGCCGGGTTGCTCAAGACGCGCGGCAAGGAGCAGAGCGTCCGGATGAATTACGGATCGCTCTACACCGTTGTCGACGCGCTGGCCCGCGCCGGGTACATCGAACCTGTGGACACCTTCCGGGAGGGGCGGCGCCCGGAACGGACCGTGTACGCGCTGACCGTGTCCGGCCGGACGGAGTTGAAGGACTGGCTCAGCGAGATCCTGCGCACCCCCGCCAAGGAGTACCCGGAGTTCGAGTCGGGGCTGTCACTGCTCCCGGTGCTGCTGCCGGAGGAGGTGATCCGGCTGCTCGAAGAGCGGATCGAGGCGCTGGACGGCCGGCTCGCCGAGGTCCGGGGGTTCATGGAGCGGATGCGCGAGACCGGGCTGCGCCGGCTGTTCATGATCGAGACCGAGTACCACGAGGCGCTGCTGCGCGCCGAGCAGTGCTGGGTGCGCGCGCTCGTCACCGAGTTCCAGGGCGGCGCCTATGAGGACCTCGACGCCTGGCGGCGCTGGCACGCCGAGGTCATCGCCGACCGCGGGTTCACCGAGGAGGAGAGCATGCATTGACGATCGGCCCCCGGCGGCCGGTGGGTGCCGCCGGGGGCAATGACCTTTTGACGGTGCCGGCGGGGGCAATGACCTTTTGACGGTGCCGGCGGGGGCGATCCGAGAGAACGGCGATGCTCCCCTGCGACGCCGGATCGCCTCCCCGGCCATGATCGCCGGACGATTATCTCTGTGGGAGTGCGCTGATGACCTTTGACAGCACGACCCTTGACAGCACGGCCATTAACGGCGCGGCCATTGAGGTCACGGACCTCACCAAGACCTACCCCAACGGCGTCCGCGCCGTGGACGGGATCTCGTTCTCGGTCCGGAATGGCACGGTGTTCGGCCTGCTCGGGCCGAGCGGCGCGGGCAAGTCCACCATTATCAAGATCCTCACAACGCTCGCCCGGCCCGGATCCGGCGGCGTCCGGGTCGCCGGTGTGGACGTCGTCCGGGAGCCGGCGCAGGCGCGCCGCAGGATCGGCTGCGTCACCCAGCAGAGCGGCGTCGACCCGTGCGCGACCAGCCGGGAGGCCCTCACTCTGCAGGGCCGGTTGTACGGGCTGAACGGGCGGCTCCTGCGGAACCGGGTGGACTCCCTCCTCGAACGGTTCGCCCTGGCGGACCTCGCCGACCGGCCGACCCGGACGTACTCCGGCGGCATGCGCCGCCGGCTCGATGTCGCCCTTGGCCTGGTGCACGAGCCGCACGTGCTGTTCCTGGACGAACCCACGACCGGGCTCGACCCGGAGACGCGCACCGACCTGTGGGCCGAGATCTTCGGCATGGCCGCCGTCGGCATCACGGTCGTGCTGTCCACCCACTATCTGGAGGAGGTCGACGAGCTGGCCAGCACGCTCGCCATCCTCGACCGCGGCAAGATCGTCGCCATGGGGTCGCCGAGCCAGCTCAAACGCGAGGCGGGCGGCGACGCGCTGCGCGTCGAGCTGGTGGAACCGCCGGGCGAGGGCAAGGTGCGCAAGGCGCTGGCGGGTGTCGAGGGCGTGGGCAACATCGTCGTCGCGGGCTGCGGCCTCAGCGCCAGGGTCGAGCGCGGCGCCGTGAGCGCCCCCTACCTGGTGGCGGCGCTGGAGTCGGCCGGTGTCCGGGTGGTGTCGCTGACCCTGTCGGCCCCCACGATCGGGGACGTCTACCTGCGCCACGCCGGCCGCCTGCTCCGCAGCGCCCAGGAGGCGCCGAGCCGATGAGTGACGGCGCCGCGCACCTCTACCACATGACGGTCCGCGATCTCCGCAACACCGTCCGGCAGCCGTCCTACGTGCTGGCCGCCCTGATCCAGCCGGTGGTCTGGCTGCTGCTGTTCGGCCAGCTGCTGGCGCCGGTCATGGAGACCCGGATCGTCGACGGCTCCTACATCATCTTCCTCACCCCCGGGATCGTCGCGCTGACCGCCGTGTTCGCCAGCGGCTGGAGCGGGATGCTGTTCGTGACCGAGATGGACCAGGGCATGCTCAACCGGTTCCTGGTGACGCCCGTCCAGCGCTGGGCGCTGATCGCCGGGCGGCTGGCCCAGCAGGCCATCGTGGTGCTCGCGCAGAGCGCCCTGATCCTGGTCATCGGGGTGTCCCTCGGGGCGCGGTTCCCCGGCGGCCTTCCCATCCTGCTGACGTTCTTCGCCTGCATCGCCCTCAGCACCGTCGCGTTCGCCTCGATGTCGAACATGCTGGGCCTGCTCACCCGCAGCCACCAGGCGGTGGTCGGCATCGCCCAGCTCATGGTGCTGCCGCTGGTGTTCCTCTCGGAGATCTTCGTCCCGCGCCACGAGATGCCGGGCTGGATGAGCACCGTCGCCACCGTGAACCCGGTGAACTGGCTCGTCCAGGTCGGACGGCAGTCGATCCGCGACGACGTCGCATGGAGTCATGTCCTCGACCGGGGTTTCGGGCTGCTGGTGGTCGCGGTCGCCGGTTTCTGGCTGTCGACCTTGGCGCTCCGCGTCTACCAGCGGCAGGTGTGACCGCGTGACGTTGATGACGCGTGACGTTGATGACGCGTGACCTGGTGACCGCGTGACCGCTTGATCCGGGGCCGGCGCGTGCCGGTCCCGGATCGGCGGGCCGTCAGGCGGCGGCCGCGAGTTCCTTCTCCCCGGACGGCTCGTTCCGCTGGGCCCTCTCCAGGCGGTCCGGCAGCGCCGCCTTGTAGAGCGGCAGCGCCGCCGCCGTGGTGAGCACGGCCACCAGTACCAGCATCGAGAACACCTGCTGGCCGATCATTCCCTGCGCCAGCCCGATGTTGATGAAGATCAGGATCATCAGCCCGCGGGCGTTCATCAGGGCGCCGACCGCGTTGGACTCACGCCATCCGAACCCGAGCGACCGCATGGCCAGCGAGCAGCCGAGGTACTTGCCGGTGAACCCGGCCAGCAGGATCGTCAGGAACGCCAGCAGCATCGTGGCGCCGCCGAGGCCGTCCAGCCGGGTGTTGAGCCCGGAGAAGGCGAAGAAGATCGGCAGTAGCAGCGTGGACACCACGTCCATCATCCGCCCGTGCAGCATCCGCCGGAACGCGGCGTCGCGCGGCATGGCGAGCCCGGCGATGAAGCCGCCGAACACCGAGTAGATCCCGATCCAGTCGGTGAACCAGCCGGAGATGAGCGGGACCAGGACGACCAGGTACATGGCGCCGTTGCTGATCTGCCCGGACCGCAGCACATGCCGGCCGAGGGCGCGCAGCAGCCGCGACACGACGGTCAGCATCAGCACCGCGAACAGGGCCGCCAGCCCGATCGTGCGGGCCGCACCGCCGGGGCCGGAGTCGACGTGGATCGCGGTCAGGACCGCCAGGGTGCACCAGGCCACCGCGTCGTCGACGCCGCCGGCCATCAGCGACAGCTTCCCCAGCGGCGAGTTCTCCAGCCCGCGCTCGTAGAGGATGCGCGCCAGCATCGGGAAGGCGGTGATCGACAGCGCACCGCCGATGAAGGCGGCGAAGAACCACCGGCCGATGCCGGGGTCGGACAGCGTGCTCCACAGCAGCAGCCCGGCGCCCATGCCGAGGATCATCGCCGGGAGGATTCCCGCGATCGCCACGATCGCCGGCTGGTGGGCGGGCTGCCGCGGCCCCGAGCCGCCGTGCTCCATGCCGGCGCCGACGAGGAACATGTACAGCGTGAGCCCGATGGTGCTCAGCACGTACAGGATGGGCGTCACCTCGGACGGGAAGATCTTGGCCTGGACGTCGGGGAACAGCCAGCCGAACAGCGTCGGGCCGAGCAGGACGCCGGCGATCATCTCGCCCAGGACGCGCGGCTGCCAGAGCCGGGTCGCGAGCCGCCCGCACACGGCCGAGACGATGAGGATGACGATCACGGCCGGGAGGACCTTGAGGGTGAGTTCCAGATTCGGGTCGGTCTGCGCCGCCGCGAGTGTGTGGTGCATCGTGTCTCCGCTGGGGATCTAGGAGCGCGTGCCGCTCCGCCTTGTCACCGACTTTGCGGCCGAGCGCCTGAAGCCCGGGTCGAGGGCGGCTGGAGCTCCGCCCGCGGTCCCGTCCTGGTGGCGTCGAGGCGCGTCCGCGAGCGGGACTCCAGCGGGGATCGAGCCGCCCCGGCGACGATGCGCGGATGGATGACGCGCACGCGGCCGCGACGCCGCGCACCGCCCTGATCACCGGCGCGGGACGCGGCATCGGCCGCGCGGTCGCCGCCGAGCTGCACCGCCGCGGCCTGCGGCTGGTGGTGACCGCGCGGACCGCCGGCGACGCCCGTGAGACGGCCGCGAGCCTCGGTCCGGACGTCGAGGGCCGCGAGCTGGACGTCACCGACCCGGACGCGCCCAAGCGCGTCGCCGCCGGCATCGGCCCGGTGGACGTGCTGGTGTGCAACGCGGGCGTCCTGCTGGACGCGGGCACCGACCCGCTGTCGGTGCCGGTGGACCTCGTCGACCAGACGCTGAAGGTGAACCTGCTCGGGACGTGGCGGGTCGCGCAGGCGTTCGTGCCCGGCATGGTCGAGCGCGGATGGGGCCGCGTGGTGATCATCTCCAGCGGCACCACCGCGGAGTTCGGCGGCAGGCTGTTCGGCGGCGCCCCCGGCTACTCCATCTCCAAGAGCGCCCTCAACGGGCTCGCCTCGCTGCTGGCCGCGCAGACCGAGGGGACCGGCGTGCTGGTGAACGCGGTGAACCCGGGACGGGTCCGGACCCGGATGATGCCGGGCCAGCGGCGGACCCCCGACGACGTCGCCCCGTTCATCGCCGACGCGGCGACGCTCCCGGCGGACGGACCGACCGGAGGATTCCTCACCGACAAGCGCGGCCCAGGCTGAGCCCGGCGGCGCGGGAACAGGAGACGGCATGGAACTGGAACTGGCCGGAAAGAAGGCCGTGGTCACGGGGGCGGGCCAGGGGATCGGCCTCGCCGTCGCCGGCGCGCTCGCCGACGCGGGCGCCGACGTGTTCGGCGGGGCGCGCACCGTCGGCCCGGAGCTGCGCGCGGTCACCAAGCACACGATGGAGGTCGACCTCGCCACGGAGGACGGCCCGCGGCTGCTCGTGGAGGCGGCGATCGAGGAGTTCGGCGGCCTGGACGTCCTCGTCAACAACGTCGGCGGCGGCGTCAGCTGGGCGGCGAGCTTCCTCGACATCGACGACGACGTGTGGCGGCGGTCGTTCGAGCTGAACCTCTTCAGCACGGTCCGGGCGAGCCGTGCGGCGCTGCCGAGCCTGGTCGAGCGCGGCGGGACGCTCGTCAACATCGGGTCGGCGAACTCGCGCGCGGCGGACCCGCAGCTCGCGCACTACGCGGCGGCGAAGGCCGCGCTGTCCAACCTCGGCAAGTCGCTGTCGCTGGAGTTCTCGCCGAAGGGAGTGCGGGTCAACACCATCTCCCCCGGCCCGGTCCGGACGCGGATCTGGACCAAGCCGGAGATCGTCGAGAAGTCGGGGATGTCGGCGGAGGAGTTCGTCGCGGCGGTGCCCGGCCGGGCCGGGCTGACCACGGGGGCGATGGTGGAGCCGTCGGAGATCGCGGCGCTGGTGGTGCTGCTGGCGTCCGGCCGCGTCCCGAGCATCACCGGCACCGACCTGTCGGTGGACGCCGGGCTGCTGAAGAACACGTAGCCGCGGCGAACACGTAGCCGCGGCGAACACGTAGCCGCGGCGAACGCGTAGCCGCGGAGAGCCGCGGAGAGTCATGGACATCGCCCCCGGTCGTTGCGATCGAGCAGCGGCCGGGGGCCGGTCACATCCGGGCGGTGCCCGGCTCGGGGGCGAGCGCGTCACATGCGCAGGGCGCGGGCGATCACGTCCGCCTGGGCGGGCTCCTCGACGCAGGGGAACAGGATCAGCTCGTCGCAGCCCACGTCGCGGTAGCCGGCGACGAAGTCGCGGAGCCGGCCCTCGTCGGTGATCACGCTCTTCACCGCCATCTCGGCCTTCCAGCCGATGAACGAGTAGTAGTCGACCAGGTAGCTCTCGGCGCGCTCGCGCGCCCCGGCGCCCAGGGCCACGTAGGCGATGGCGACGAGCCGCGGTTCGCCCGCCCGGCCGGCGGACGCCCACGCCTTGCGGGCGCGGCCCGCCAGCTCCCCGTAGCCGGCGGCGGAGCTGCCGCCCGCGATCCAGCCGTCGCCGTAGGCCGCGGCGCGTTCCATGGCCGCGTCGGAATGGCCGCCGACCAGCAGCGGCGGGCAGCCGCCCGCCGGGACGGGGCCGGGCACGGGGCCGTCGCCCGTCCCGTCGCAGAAGCCGCGCAGCTCGCCGAGGAGCGTGTCGAGCCGGCGTCCCCGCCCGGCGTAGGGCGTCCCGCAGGCGTCGTAGTCGTCGGCGCGCCCGCCGGCCGCGACACCGATCGTGAGCCGCCCGCCCGACAGCCGGTCCACGCTCGCCAGCTGCTTGATCAGCAGCGCGCGGTCGCCGCGGTAGGCGGCGATCAGGATGGTCGTGGCCAGCCGGATGCGGCTGGTGGCGCCCGCCGCGGCGGCGAGCGTGGTCAGCGGCTCGTACCCGTCGTACATCAGCCGGTCGAGGGTGCCCAGCGAGGAGAACCCGAGGTCCTCGGCGCGGCGCGCCCAGCCGAGCAGCGCGCTTCCGGGGGTGCCGGGGATCATCGTCGGCAGCCCGATCCCGATGTCCATCAGATGCCCCCGTCCACGTTGAGGGTGGCGCCGGTGATGTACCGGGACATGTCGCTCGCCAGGAACAGCACCGCGCCGGCGACGTCGGCGTTCGAGCCGAGCTCGCCGAGCGCCGTCATGCTGCGGATGATGTCGGCGACCGGGGGCGGCGGCCCGCCGCCCGGCTCGGTCACGATCACGCCGGGCGCGACCACGTTGACGCGGACGCGGCGGTGCCCGATCTCCTTGGCCAGCGATCGGGTCAGCCCGGTGAGCGCCGTCTTGGACGCGCCGTAGTGGGAGCTCTCCGGCCGCCCGCGGAACCCGGCGACGGCGCCGACGTTGATGATCGAGCCGCCGTCGGCGAGCAGCGGCAGCGCCGCCTGCGTCACCGTGAAGCAGCTCGTCAGGTTGGTCTCCAGGACGCGGCTCCATTCCGCGGCGGTCAGCTCCTCCAGCGGCGACCGCGCGTCGATGCCGACGTTGTTCACGACGACGTCCAGGCCGCCGAACGCGTCCCGGCAGGCGTCCGCCAGCGCGGCGACGCCGTCCGCGTCGGTCACGTCGGCCTGGACCACGCGGTGGTCGCCGCCGAGCGCCTTCAACTCGCGGGCGAGGCTCTCCGCGGCCTCGCCCGCACTGCGGTGGCAGACCACGACGGCGGCCCCGGACCGGGCGAAGGAGACCGCGGTCTCCCGGCCGATACCGCGGGTGCCGCCGGTGATCAGGACGCGTTTTCCGGCCAATCCGAGATCCACGGCTTTCCCTCCTCGCACGGGGACATGGCGCGCGCCTGCGGCGATGTCGATGCGCCTGCGGCGATGTCGATGGCGCCTGTGGCGACGTCGCCGCCGACGATGCCCCGGGACGCTCGCGCCGGGCTGGAGGCCCGCTCCCACCGTCCGCCCGGCGATTCGAGCCGGGTTCGACCGGGACCGGAGGGCCGCGCCCGAGCATGGCGACGACCACGAGAGGAGGCCGGCGTGCACCGGACATTGATCGTCGCGCACATGGATCCGGCCGAGGCGGGCGACGTGGCGCGAATCTTCGCGGATTCCGACGCCAGCGACCTGCCCCGGATGATCGGCGTGTCACGACGCACGCTCTTCCGTTTCCACGACCTGTACTTCCATCTCGTCGAAGCGGACGAGGACATCGCGCCGAACCTGTACAAGGCGCGCAGCCATCCGCTCTACGGCGAGATCAACGAACGGCTGTCGCATCACATCCGGCCGTACGACCCGAACTGGAAAGAGCCCCGGGACGCGATGGCCGAACCCTTCTACGTCTGGGACGCCAACGGTGAGTGACTACGACGACGAGGTTCCCGTTCTGATCGTCGGTGCCGGGCCGGTGGGGCTGTCGGCGGCGGCGTTCCTCGGCCGGTACGGCGTGCGGACGCTGCTGGTGGAGAAGCGCGCCGACACCTCCGTGCTGCCGCGTGCGCCGGGGCTGCAGGCCCGCACCATGGAGATCTTCCGCGCCGCCGGGATGGGCGAGGAGGTGCGGGCGCTGGAGATCGGCGACTCGCACGTCTTCTTCGAGGGCGGCATCCTGCGCGTCAACACCTACTCCGAGATCGCGGACGCCGAGGTCGTGGAGGCCCCGTCCCTGGACGGCCCGGACATCAGCCCCGAGCGGGTGATGGGCTGCGGCCAGGACCGCTACGAGGTGGTGCTGGCGGGCAAGGCCCGGGAGTTCGGCGCCGAGATCCGCTTCGGCGTCCGGCTGCGGTCCCTCGAACAGGACGCGGACGGCGTCACCGCCCAGGTGGAGGACACCGCGACCGGCGCGGTCCGCACCGTCCGCGCCCGCTACCTGATCGGCGCGGACGGCGCGGGCAGCACGGTCCGGCGGGTGCTCGGGATCGAGCGTTCCGGCCGCGGCACGGTGTTCAACGCGCTCAGCATCTACTTCCGCGCAGCGGAGCTGGAGGCGGCGCTGGCGGACCGTCCGTTCATCCTCTGCTACGCCACCGCGGGCGGGTCGATGACGGGGCTGTCCCGGCTGCACGGCTGCGACCCGTGGCTGGCCGCGCCCGTCTACCACCCGGAGAAGGGCGAGACGCCCGAGGACTTCACCGACGAGCGCTGCGTGGAGATCGTCCGGGAGGCGTCCGGGCTCCCCGAGATGGACGTCGAGATCATGGCGAAGGTGCCGTGGGAGGGCGCGCAGCTCGTGGCGGAGCGGTTCCGGGACGGCCGGGTGTTCCTGGCCGGGGACGCCGCGCACGTCCATCCGCCGGCCGGCGGGTTCGGCGCGAACACCGGCATCCACGACGCGCACAACCTCGCGTGGAAGCTGGCGGCCCGGCTGGGCGGCTGGGCGGGGGACGCGCTGCTGGACACCTACCACGAGGAGCGGCACGCGGTCGGCGGCGCCATGGCCGAGCAGGCGATGGTCCGCAACCGCATCCGGCACGGCTACGCCGACGACGAGGTCCGCGCGCAGATGGTGGACGACATCGTCATCACGCTCGGCTACCGCTACGGCTCCCGGGCCGTCGCGTCGGCGGAGCGCGGCCCGGTGCTCACGCAGCCGCTCACGCTGACGGGGGAGCCGGGGACGCGGGCGCCGCACCTCTGGCTCGAACGCGACGGGAAGCAGATCTCCACGGTCGACCTGTTCTGGGACTCGTTCGTGCTGCTGACCGGGCCGGACGGCGGCGCGTGGCACGAGGCGGCGGTCCGGATCGCCGGGCGCACCGGCGTCCCGCTGCGGGCGGTGCAGATCGGTGACGGCGGCGACTACACCGCCGTGGACCGGGACTGGACGTCGGCGTTCGGGGTGTCGCCCCGGGGCGCGGTCCTGGTCCGGCCGGACGCGTTCGTCGCCTGGCGCACCTCCGACCGGTCGCCGGAGCCCGAGATGGTCCTCGCGGACGTGCTCGGCCAGATGGCCGACGCCGACGTGCCGGGCCGGACGGCCGGCGTCGGCGCCGCGGCGGCGGCGCGGTGACCGAGAGCCGATGATGCGCGAGGAACTGGCGGCCATCGCCCGGTCCGCGGTGGCCCGGATCACCGGGCACCCGTTCTGGGCGGGCCTGCGAAGCGGCGCGCTGCCGCCGGCGGCGCTGTGGCACTTCGCCGAGCAGGACGCGCACCACGTCGTGCCCGCGTACGCGCGGGCGCTGGCGGGGTGCGCGGCGATCGCCGACGCCGACGCGCACGGGGCGCTGCTCGCCTCGGCGGCCAGTGCCACCTTCGGGTCGCTGCCCCGCCTGGACGAGGAGCTGGGGAAGCTCGCGGCGTCGCTCGGACGCCCGGCCGCCGCCGCGGGTCCCGCCCCGGACGTGCACGCCTACACCTCGTTCATGCTCGCCGCTCCCGCCGGCCCGTTCGCCGGCGGGATCGGCGGGCTGCTGCCGATGACCTGGTTCCACCTCCTGGTCTCCGACGACCTGCGGGAACGCCACGACCCCGGCTCCCGCTACGCCGAGTGGATCGCGCGGTACCTCCCCGACGGCGACTACCTGCAGGAGTACGTGGACGGCTACCTCGACATGATCGACGAGGTGGCCGCCGGCGCCACGTCCGGCGAGCGGCGGCTGCTCGCCCGGCGGTTCCTCTTCGGTGCCCGGCTGGAGCTGGCGTTCGCCGATTCGGCATGGCGGCTCCGGGAGTGGCCGACATAACCCCGGGCCGGCCCGGTCCAGAAGGCCCGTTCAGTCGTCTCACGATTCGAGTGTTCTTCGAGCCGACGGTTCCACACTCGCACGGTCAGCATCCGGAACCACACCGGCACGGAGAAGATTGATGGGCAGAGTCAGACACCCCGCTCGCGAGAAGATCCGAAGCAGAGTCCGCCGGACGCCCCGGGCCGCCGCCGTCGTCATGGCAGCCGTTCTCGGTGCGACGTCCGCCCTGACGGGGACCGCCGCCGCCCAGCAGGAGCGCGGCTGGTGGAACGACGGGACGCGGTACTACGTCGACTGCGGCTCCGGCGACGACGGCGCGCCGGGCACGAGCCCCGGCGAGGCGTGGAAGACGCTCGCCAAGGTCAACACCGTCACGTTCGAGCCCGGCGACACCATCTCCCTGCGCCGCGGCACCACCTGCGGCGGGACGCTGGAACCGAAGGGCTCCGGCACGGCGCGCGCACCGATCAGCCTGGACGCCTACGGGTACGGCGCCCGCCCGGTGATCAACGGCGGCGGCGCCCGCGCGGCCGTGTTCCTGCACGACGTCCAGGGCTGGGAGATCCGCAGACTGGAGATCACCAACCCGGGCCCCGACGACGGCGCCCCCCGCATCGGCATCTACGTGCTGCTGGACGACTACGGCACCGGCGAGCACTACGTGGTCGACAACGTCAAGATCCACGACGTTCCGGGCTGCGACTGCCTCCAGGCGGAGAAGGAGAACAGCGGCGGCATCGTGTTCAAGGCCGCCGGGTCCGAGACGCCCACCGGCTTCGACGGGATCCGCGTCACCCGCAACCAGATCAGCGACATCGACAACGTCGGGATCGGCACCGTGTCGCAGTGGGTGAAACGCGACCTGTACCCGGGCGGCACCAACCACTGGGTGCCGATGAGGAACGTCCACGTCACCTGGAACCAGGTCAGGAACACCGGCGGCGACGGCATCCTGGTGTCCAACGGCGTCGACTCCGTGACCGCCCACAACAAGGTCGACGGCTTCGGGCTTCGCGGGGTGCAGGCCCACGCGGGGATCCTGGCGTTCAACTCCGACCGCCCGGTCGTGCAGTACAACGAGGTGACGGGCGGTTCGAGCAACCCGCCGTCGTTCGCGTTCAGCGTCGACGCCGGCAACCGCGACCTCGTCTACCAGTACAACTACAGCCACGACAACGACGGCCCGTTCATCCTGTTCTGCGCGTTCGCGGGGACGTCCGGCGACGGTGCGAAGATCCGCTACAACCTCAGCGAGAACGACCTCGACCTGGCGATCGGGACGTTCACCATCCCCATCGTGTCCAACGGCTGCGACAACCCGATCGAGGACGTCGAGTTCTACAACAACGTCATCCACAGCGAGCGGGCGGGGCGGCTGGTCCGCAGCCTCCCGCACACGCCGATCAAGTTCAGCAACAACGTGTTCTCCGGCCGTGACGCCGGCGCGTCGATCGTGGACGACGTCGGCGTCTACGACCACAACGTCTACCGGAACGTGACCGGGATCCCGGCGGGCGACCAGCACGCGATCACCCAGGACCCGAGGTTCACCGCCCCGGGCTCGGGACCGTGGGGCTACCGCCTGCGCTGCGGTTCCCCCGCCATCGGCGCGGGAGTCGACGTCGCCGGCGACGGCGGCCGCGACCTGTTCGGCAACCGGATCCCCTCGCCGCCGAACATCGGCGTCTACCAGGGGCGCTGCGCGCGTTAGCGGGCGGTGAAGCGAAGGGCCGGTGGTGGCCCCTCCCGGGGAAGGCCACCACCGGCCCCTTTCGCATGCCCGGCCCCGGGCTCCGCGGTCAGCCGGCCTGGCGCAGCTCGGCGACGCCCATCTCGTCGACGAGGCTGGTGGTGTGCTTGGCCGCGCGGAAGGTGGGGTCGTCCAGCACCTCGCGGAGGAACTCCCGCGTCGTCCGGACGCCCCGCCCGGAGACGCGGAACTCCTCCAGCGCCCGCCCGGCCCGCTCGATGGCCTGCCGCCGGTCGGGCGCCCAGACGGCGACCTTCGCCAGCAGCGGGTCGTAGTCGGCCGTCACCCGGAAGCCGGGGTGGCCGTGGGTGTCCACCCGGACGAACGGGCCGGCGGGCGGCTGGAACTCGTCGACGACTCCGGGCGTCGGCATGAACCCGCGGCGCGGGTCCTCGGCGTTGACGCGGCATTCGATCGACACGCCGCGCGGCGCGATGTCGTCCTGGGTGACCGACAGCCCGTCCCCGGCCGCGACCCGCAGCTGCTCGCGGACCAGGTCGACGCCGGTGACCAGCTCGGTGACCGGATGTTCGACCTGGATGCGGCAGTTGACCTCCATGAACGTGAAGCCGCCGTCGTCGTCGACGAGGAACTCGTAGGTGCCGGCCCCGGGGTAGTCGACCTGCTCGGCGGCCCGCACCGCGGCGGCGCAGATGCGGTCGGCGAGCTCGCGGGGCAGGCCGGGCGCCGGCGTCTCCTCGACGAGCTTCTGCCGGCGCCGCTGCACTGAGCAGTCCCGCTCGCCGAGGTGGACGACGCCGCCGCGCCCGTCCCCGAGCACCTGGACCTCGATGTGGCGGGCGTGTTCGAGGTACCGCTCCAGGTAGAGGCGCGGGTCCCCGAAGACGGCCTGGGCGCTCGCGCGTGCCTGCGCCCACGCGCGGGGCAGCTCGCGGGCGTTCCGGACGACGGTCATGCCGCGTCCGCCGCCGCCCGCGGTCGCCTTCAGGATCAGCGGGTAGCCGACCTCGGCGGCGATGGAGCGGGCCTGTTCCAGCGTCGTCAGCGACTCCGGGCTGCCCGGCAGCACCGGCAGCCCGGCGGCCTTGGCGATCTCCCGGGCCCGCGCCTTGTCGCCGAGCCGGCCGAGCAGCTCGGCCGAGGGCCCGATGAACGTCAGCCCCTCCGCCTCGCAGATCTCGGCGAAGTCGGGGTCCTCCGACAGGAACCCGTACCCGGGGTGGATCGCGTCCGCGCCGGTCTGCAGCGCCGCCGTGACGATCGCGGCGGCGTTGAGGTAGCTGTGCCGCGCTGCGGCGGGTCCGATGCGGACGCACTCGTCGGCGAACCGCGTCACCGCCGTGCCGCGGTCGCTGTCGGAGCACACCGCGACCGTTCGGATGCCCATATCGCGGCAGGTGCGGGCGACGCGGAGCGCGATCTCACCTCGGTTGGCGATCAGGATGGTCGAGAACAACGGGCTTCCTCTCGTTGACCGCGCGGGCTGGCGCGGCGGACGGCGGATTCCTGGTGGCGGGTGGCCTGGTGGCGGGTGGCTCCTAGTAGCGGCGGAAGCGGCGGCGGCGCTGCGCCACCAGCTCCGCCGGGGGGAGGCCGGCGACCTCCGCGAGCGCCTCGTCGAGCGCGGCGCGCAGCAGCTCGGCGGCCTGGGAGGGGTCGTGGTGGGCGCCGCCGTCCGGCTCGGGGACGACGGCGTCGACGATGCCGTTGCCGAGCAGGTCGCGGGCGCCGATCTGCAGCGCGGCGGCGGCCCGGGGCGCGGCGGACTGGTCCTTCCACAGGATCGCCGCGCAGCCCTCCGGACTGATCACCGAGTACATGGCGCCGGCGCAGGCCAGTACCCGGTCGGCGACGGCGAGCGCGAGCGCGCCGCCGCTGCCTCCCTCACCGGTGATCGCCGCGATGACCGGGACGGGCAGCCCGGACATGAGCCGGATGTTCTCCGCGATCGCCCACGCCTGCCCGCGCTCCTCCGCGCCGATGCCGGGATGCGCGCCCGGCGTGTCGACCAGGGTGAGGATCGGCAGCCCCAGCTTGACCGCCAGCCGCATGAGGCGCGCGGCCTTGCGGTATCCCTCCGGTAGCGCCATGCCGAAGTTGCGCCGCACCCGCTCGGCGGTGTCGCGGCCCTTCTGGTGCCCGATCAGGACGACCTGCCGGTCGCCGAGCCGCCCGACGCCGCCCACGATGGCCGGGCAGTCGCCGGTGAGCCGGTCGCCGCGCAGCTCCTGGAAGCCGTCGAGCAGCTGGTTCGCGTATTCGAGGGTGTTCGGGCGGTTCTCGTGCCGCGCCGCCTTGATCACCTGTTCGGGGTCGAGGTCGGGAAGCAGCGCCGGGTCGCGGATCAGCCGCGTGCTCGCCGCCGCCGTCGTCGGCGTCGTCGTGGCCGGCGGCTCGGTGGCGGGCGGGCCGCCCCGCTTGCGCGGACGCACCGGATGCTGGGCTTCGAGCAGGTCGGCGATCGTCGTCCGGAGCGCGGTGCGGGGGACGACCGCGTCCACCAGCCCCCGGGTGAGCAGGAACTCGGCCGTCTGGAACCCCTCGGGCAGGTCGGCCTGGATCGTCTGCCGGATGACCCGTGGCCCGGCGAAGCCGACGCGTGCGCCGGGCTCGGCCAGGATGACGTCCCCCAGGGTCGCGTAGGAGGCGGCGACGCCCCCGTACGTCGGGTCGCTGATGAGCGAGATGGTGAGGATGCCGGCCTCGTCCAGTTCGGCGAGCGCCTGGCTGGTCTTCGCCATCTGCATCAGCGCGAGGGCACCCTCCTGCATCCGGGCGCCGCCCGACGCGGTGACGATGATGAGCGGCCGGCGCAGCCGCAGCGCCGTCTCCGCCGCGCGGGTGATGGCCTCCCCGACCCCGCCGCCGAGGCTGCCGCCCATGAACCGGAAGTCCATGACCGCCGCCACGACGGGACGCCCGATCACCTCGCCGGTGACGCACAGGACGGCGTCGGTCATGCCGGTCTCCGCGCGGGCCTCGCGGAGCCGCTCCACGTAGGGGCGGGAGTCGGTGAAGCCGAGCGGGTCGTCCGGTACCCGCGGGGGAGCCAGCGGCTCGGCCGAGCCCGCGTCCAGGAGCTGCTCGACGCGTTGCCCGGCGGTGAGCCGGTCGTGGCGGCCGCATCCGGGGCATGTCCGCAGGATGCGTTCGTAGCGGCCGCCGTAGATCAGTTCTGAGCACTGGGGGCAGCGGGTCCATACCGCAGTTGGCGCAGTCACGTCTGAAGCGTGACCCGGCGGGCTCAATGGCCGGTTGAAGCGGGCTGGGGGCGGCGCATCACGAGGCATCCGGCGTGGCCGTCGTCTCCGAGCGAGGTCACGATGGCCACCGAGTCCTCCGCGGCGTCCGTGGCCTGCCAGGCGGCGATCAGGGCGGCGATCTGCAGTGCGCCGCTCGCGCTGTAGCTCTCGCCCAGCCGTGCCGCCGGCCGGATCCAGTGCGGCGGCGGCCCGTCCGCGGGCGAACGGCGAAGGGCGGCCCGGACGGCGTCCTCCTCGGCGGCCCGCAGCCCCCGGATTCCCGTCGCGCCCAGCGAAACGGTGTCGACGTCGGCGGCGGAGACGCCGCTGCGCCGCAGCGCACGGTCGACGCATCCCGCCAGTGACGTGCGCATACCCCCGGAACCTGGGGTTCCGACCTCGCAGGCGAGGAGCTCGGCCAGCGGTGTCCGCCCGGCCGCCGCCGCCCCGTCCGGTGTCTCGACGACGAACACGGCCGCGCCCTCACCGACCGCCGTCCCCGGCGCGAGGGCGCCGGAGTGGTGCCAGGCCCAGGCGGACTCGGCGCACAGCTCCTCCGCCGCGCCGACCAGGGCACGGTCGACCCGCCCCCGCGCGATCGCGTTGCGCGCGTAGCGGACGGCGGCCAGCCCCGACAGGCGGCCGTCGGCGATCGTGGCGTTCACCCCGCGCAGGGAGTTCCAGATCGCGAGCTGGCCGGCGCAGAAGTTCATGACCGCGCTGGGGAAGCGGTTGGCGCGCACCAGGTACGGCTTGTCCCGCACGAGCGTCTCCCGGGAGAACTCGCTGGAACTGCGGACGCTGCCGGTGCTGCTGCCGATCACGACGCCGGTCCGCGCGCGTTCCGCGTCGGCCAGGGGCGCGCCGAGCCCCCCGAGGGCGTGGTGCGCGGCCACCAGGGCGAGCAGGGTGGTGCGGTCCAGCGACCGGATCCCCTTCGTGCCGAGGGACTCCGCGACCCGCAGGTCCGGTGCCGCGGCCAGCGCCATCGGCGGGAAGTCGCCGCCGATCGCGTCGAGGTCGGCGGCCTGCGGCCCGCCCGCCGAGGTGAGCGGCGCCAGGCCGTGGCCCGCGGGTGAGACCACGCCGCAGCCGGTGATGACGAGCGGCGCGACGATCGTGGTCGCCGCCGCCCGTGCCGGTGCCCGGGTCGGGGCCTGCGCGGGCGTCATGCCACTCGTCCCAGCACGGTGATGGCGTTGTTGCCGCCGAACGCGAACCCGTTGTTCTGGACGATCCGCGGTGACGCGGCGCGTCCGGTGCCGGGGACGCAGTCCAGCCCGTCCCCCAGCGCCGGATCGGGTGCGGCCACGTTCGCGGTGGGCGGCAGGAAGCCCTCGTGCAGCGCCATGCAGCAGATCAGCGCGCCGAACCCGCTGGCCGCGCCCATCGTGTGCCCGATCATGGATTTGATCGAGCTGATCGGCGGGAGCGCGTCACCGAACACGGTCCGCATCGCCGCGACCTCCGTGGCGTCGTTGGTGGGCGTACCGGTGCCGTGCGCGCAGATGTAGTCGATGTCCGCCGGGCGCACCCCCGCGTCCTGGTGCGCCGCGCGGACGCACGCGGCGATGCTCGTCGGGTCGGGCGCGACGGGGTGCTTGGCGTCGCAGTTGACGCCGTAGCCGAGGACCTCGGCGTAGACGCGCGCGCCGCGCGCCACCGCGCCGTCGAGCGTCTCCAGGAACAGCGCGACGCCGCCCTCGGCCGTGAGGATCCCCGAGCGGCCGGCGTCGAACGGGCGGCACACCGACTCGGCGAGGGCGCCGAGCCGGTAGAACCCGGCGTGCGACCACCGGTTCACCGAGTCCGCGCCGCCCGCGAGCATGAACGCGGCCTCGCCGGTGCGGATCATGTCGTAGGCGTAGCCGAGCGCGTAGTTGCTCGCCGAGCAGGCCGTCGCGATCGTGTGGGCCTCGCCGGTGAGCGCCAGTTCGGCGTTGACCGCGGCGGCGATCCGCCCGGCCGGGGCCTGCGGGACGAGCGCCGGGTCGAGCGCCTTCATGCCGCCCTCGACCGACTGGCCGGTGAGCGCCTCGATCACGGCGGACTCGCCGAACGTCGTTCCCATCGCCGAGCCGGTGACCTCGGCGGAGATCCGGCCGGGGTCGATGCCGGAGTCCTCGACGGCCAGCCGCGCGGCCGACGCGGCGAACAGGGCGCTGCGTCCCCACCGGCCGGTCTCCAGCCGGTGCAGGATCCGCTCCGGCTCGAAGTCGCCGACCTCCCCCGCGTAGGTGTACGGGAACCCGGTGGTGTCGAAGCTCCGGATGGGCGACACGCCGCTGCGTCCCTCGCGGACGGCCCGCGCGAACACGTGGGCGCCGGTCCCGAGGCTGCTGACGGCGCCGAGCCCGGTCACGACCACGCGCTCACTCATCGGACGCTCACTCATGGGACGTTCACTCATGGGTCGCTCACTCATCGGACGCCCTGCTGTAGCGCTCCAGGACCTCCAGCACGGCCGTCAGCGTCGTCAGTTCCGGCAGCACCTCGTTGGGCAGGTGGACGCCCATGTCCCGCTCGATGCTGGAGATGATGTCGATGGCCATCAGCGAGTCGGCGCCGTGGTCGTTCACGAAGTGGCTGGTCTCCGTCAGCTCGTCCGGCTCGACCTCCAGGACGTCGGTGAGGATGTCGCGCAACTGCTGGATCTGCTCGGTCCGGGTGGTCGCCGCCTGGGTCATCGCATATGCCTTTCACAAGGTGGGGGGCTCAGAGGGTGGGGGCTCAGAGGGTGGGGGCTCAGAGGGTGGGGAGGGGCGCTTCGTCGAGGGTCCGCTGGATCATCCGCGCCGCCTGCCGGTTGCCGTCGTCGTGCGGGTGCACGATGTCGGCGAAGGCGTCCCCCTCGAACCGGTCGGCGGACATGTTGAGGAACGACAC
Organism: Spirillospora sp. NPDC048823; assembly: GCF_043198445.1. NCBI lineage: Bacteria > Bacillati > Actinomycetota > Actinomycetes > Streptosporangiales > Thermomonosporaceae > Spirillospora > Spirillospora sp. NPDC048823. The sequence goes on from NZ_JBICUT010000018.1 coordinate 141,210, forward strand.
CCCCAGCTCGGCGCAGCCCTCCGCGAGCAGGGCGGCGTAGGCGTCCCAGCACTTCTCCAGGGTGCTGTGGAGGATGCCGAAGACGGGGGCGTCGAAGTCGAAGCGTTCCCGCTCCGCTGCCGTCAGGTCGCGGGTGCGGGGGGTCGCGAGGGGCTGCAGGCACAGGACGATCCGGGTGCCCGGCGCGGCGGCCCGCGCGAGCAGCGCGAGGTCGCGGAGCCTGCGGCGGGCGGTGTCCTCCATCCGGGCCTGCGCCTCGGCGAGGTCCCACGGCCGGGTCGCCCGCGGGGCGAGGCGCCGTTCGTCCAGGTCGGGGACGGGTTTGCCGGCGGCGAGCGCGGCGAGGTCGAACACCGGGACGCGGACGAGGTCGTCGAACGTCCGCTCGTAGGAGATCGTCCCGTAGGCGCCGTCCGGGGTCAGTGAGCCGAACTGGTTGACCAGGTCGGTGCCGCCGCCGATGATCGCGACGTCGGACGCGGCGTGCAGGAACGGCGCGGCGGCGATGACCTCCTGCAGCGAGATCGCCGCGCACAGGCCGAGGTTGAGCCAGCTGATCCCGGTCAGGTCCGCCAGGTGCGAGGCGGGGGTGAACCGGTCCGCGGTCGCGCCGAGGCCGAGCGCCACCGAGTTCCCGAGCACGATGCCGCCTCCGCCGCCGGCGAGCCAGCCGGCGCAGTCGACCGTGCCCGACGGGGAGTCCGACAGCCGGAACCCCTCGTCGTCGATGTTGATGACGTCGGAGCGGTGGCCGGGGGAGAGGGTGAAGCCCAGGAAGGGATGCGGATAGAGGTCGAGGCCGTGCCTTTCCAGCAGCATCCCTCCGCGGTGCCGCCGCGCGAAGGACTCGTGCTCGAATTCCGGGGAGGAACCCACCGTGTGCTCCCGTTGTGTTCGTTGCCTGCTCGTGTTCGTTGCCTGCTCGTGTGGCCTGCTCGTGTGGCCTGCTCGTGTCCGTGGTCTGCGTACGGCCGGGACGGCCCGCACCGAGCCTGTCCACGCGAGATCGAAGGCGGCTCGCGAACGGCTCGACGCGGACGTCATGCGGCGGTCCATGCGGTCACGGTGGTCACCGGCCGGCCGTGGCGCCCACGCCGATGTGCGCGAGTTCGGCGACGACCCGCGCGGGCGGCGGCTGGTCGCGCATCTCGTCCCGCAGCGCCCGCGCGGCGTCCCGGTGGGCGGGGTCGTCGAGGACGGCGGTGAGCCCGTCCCGGATCGCGGCGGCCTCCACCCCCGGTGCGGGGAGCACCACCCCGGCGTTGGTCTCCGCGATGCGGGCCGCGTGCCGCACATGGTCGGGCAGGCGCGGGACGAGTACCTGCGGCAGCCCGCTGTCCAGCGCGGTGAGGATCGTCCCGGCGCCGCCCTGCGCGATGACGGCGTCGCATCTCGGCAGCAGCAGGTGCAGCGGCGCGCCCTCGACGACATGCGCCTCCGGCGGGAGCGGGCCGAGGAGGTCGCGCTGCCCGGGGGCGACCGCCACGATCACGTCCACCGGCAGTGCGGCGATGGCCCGGACGGCGTCCCCGGCGAGGAACAGCCGCGGGTCCAGCCTGCTGTAGGTGGTGCCCCAGGTGACGCACACGCGCGGGCGGCGGGCGGCGGGACGCGGGCTCGGCGGCGGAAGGACCCCCGGCCCGTTGTAGGGGACGTAGCGCATCGGCAGCCGCCGGGAGCCGGTCGGGACCTGCAGCCCCGCCGGGCACGGGTCGACGGTGGCGGCGCCGAACGGTTCGGCGCCGTCCAGGCCGAGCTTCTCGCACATCGGGGCGAGCACGTCCGGGAGGAACCTGCCCGCACCGCTCAGCAGGTCCGCCCCGTACAGGTGCCGGACCGCCGGGACGCCCACCGCGGCGGCGGCCAGCGGCCCGGCGAACGCCGTGGGCTCGTACACGATCAGGTCCGCGCGCCAGCCCTCGGCGAGCTTCATGAGATCACCGGTCATGGACTCGGCCAGGTCGCCCAGCAGCCCGAGGACGCGCGGGCCGCCGCCGCCCTTGCCCGGCCGCCCCTCCGGCGGATGCACGATGTCGCGGAAGACGGCGACCGCGTCGACGTCGCGGCCGACCGGCGCGGCGGGCAGCCCGGTGCGCAGGATCGTCCCGGTCAGTTCCGGCTCGCTCGCGATCAGCACCTCGTGCCCGGCGGCCCGGCAGGCCCACGCGAGCGGGACCATTGCGTACAGATGTGACGGCCACGCCCAGGTGGCGAAGATGACGCGCATGGCCACCACCGCACCACCGGCCGCTCGCCGTCGGCTCCAGTGCCGCTCAAGCCCGCGGTGATCGACTGCCCCCGGGTGTGCGGAGGGAGGCGGCGGTGACCAGACCGACCGAGGCCGAGCAGGCCATGACCGGACCGACCATCGAGGCGCGTGGCCTGGTGAAGCGTTTCGGCAGGACGACGGCGTTGGACGGGCTCGACCTCGACGTCATGCCGGGCAAGGTCGTCGCGGTCCTCGGGCCGAACGGGGCGGGGAAGACGACGTTCGTCCGGTCCGTGGCGACGCTGGTGAAGCCCGACGCGGGCGTGCTGCGGGTCGCCGGCCACGACGTGCGCCGCGACCCGCGGGCGGTGCGCCGCGCCATCGGGCTCGCCGGCCAGTTCGCGTCGGTGGAGCCCGCCATGACCGGCCGCGAGAACCTGGAGCTGGTCGCGCGCCTGTACGGGCAGTCCGCCCGAGCGGCCAGGGCCGCCGCGACGGCCGTCCTGGAGAGCTTCGGCCTGACGGACGTGGCGGACCGGCTCGTCCGGACGTACTCGGGCGGGATGCGGCGCAAGCTGGACCTCGGCGCCAGCATGGTGAGCGAGCCGCGGCTGCTGCTGCTCGACGAACCGACGACCGGCCTCGACCCGCGGGCGCGCCTGGACCTGTGGGACGCCATCGACGGGCTCGTCGAACGCGGCACCGACGTGCTGCTCACCACCCAGTACCTGGACGAGGCCGAGCGGCTCGCCGGGCACATCGTCATCATCGACCACGGCCGCGCGGTGGCGGCGGGGTCGCCCGCCGAGCTGAAACGCCGGGTGGGCGGCAACGTGCTGGAGGTCCACGTGCGCGACGAGGCGGACCTGGCGGCGATCGCCGCGGTGCTCGCGCGGGCGGGCCACGAACCGCAGATCGACGCGGCGGTGCGCCGGGTCAGCGCGGGCGTCGGCGACGGCGGGGCCGTCCACGCGCTGGTCGACGGGCTGCGCGCGGCGGAGGCGACCGGGGTGACGGTCGCCGACATCGGGGTGCGCGGCCCGAGCCTCGACGAGGTGTTCCTCGCCCTCACCGGAAAGGCGTCCCCCACCGAAACCCCGACCGAGACCCCCACCGAAACCCCCGCCGAAACCCCGGCCGACAGCCCCACCGAGACCGCCACCGACAGCCCCACCGACGCCTGAGGAGACGACCATGACCGTCAGCGCGACCGCCGGGGGCCGGGGTGCCGGCCTGGCGATGGGCACGTTCCTCGTTGCGAAACGGGCAGTGCTGACCTTCCTGCGCACCCCCCAGCTCGTCATCGTCGGGACGGTGCAGCTCGTGGGGTTCCTGGTGACGTTCCGCTACGTGTTCGGCGGGGCGTTCGGCACCTACAAGGGCCTGGACTACGTCGACTTCGCCGTCCCCGGCTTCATCGCCGCCGGGGTGCCGTTCACGCTCATCGGGACCGCCGTCGTGATGGCCGAGGACCTGCACACCGGGTTCGTCGACCGGCTGCGGTCGCTGCCGTCGCCGTCCGCGGCGGTGCTGACCGGGCGGGTCGTCGCCGACACCGCCGTACTCGCGTGGAGCCTCGCGATCGCGGCCCTCGTCGGGTTCGGCATCGGTTTCCGCCCGCACGGCACGGCCCTGGCCGCGCTGGCGGCGTTCGGCCTGTGCCTGGTGTTCGGGCTCGCGTTCAGCTGGGTCTTCATCACGCTGGGCCTGCTGGCCCGCAACGGGCAGGCCGCGCAGGGCCTGTCCCTGCTGGTCTTCCCGGTGACGTTCGGGTCGAGCGCGTACGTGCCCGTCGACACCATGCCGGGCTGGCTCCGCGCGTTCGCCGAGAACCAGCCGATGACCTCGATGGCCGACGCCGTCCGCGCCCTGACGCTGGGGGACCACGCCGTCCACGTCCTCGGGCACGACGCCGGCTACTTCGTGCCGCGGGCGCTCGCCTGGTGCGCCGTCATCATGGTCGTCTTCGCGGGCCTGGCCGTGGCCGTCTTCCGGCGCGGCTGACCCGCCTGCCCGGGTGGGGCCGCCGCTCAGCCCTTGTGGCAGAGCACCAGCGTCTCGTTCTCGGCGAGCGGCCGGCACGACGTCGACGTGAACCCTGCCGCGTCCGCCAGCGCGGTCAGTTCGCCGGCGCCGTACTCCGACCCCTCCTCGGTGACCAGGGCCATGATGAGGCTCGCGACATGGGCGTCTACGTCAACGCCGCCGTCCGCGCCGCCGTCCGCGCCGCCGTCGGCGCCGCCTTCGGTGAGCATCCGGTCGTGGACGAGCAGCACACCGCCGGGGTTGACGGCCTCGAACGCCTTGCGCATCAGGATCTCCCGCCGTCCCGGCGACCAGTTGTGCAGGACGTGCCCGAAGACCAGCACGTCCGCGCGGGGGAGCGGGTCGCGGAAGAAGTCACCGGCGTGGAAGACCGCCCTCCCGGACAGCCCCAGCGCCGCCATCCGCTCGTCGAACGGGGCCCGCATCTGGGGGAGGTCGAACACGTGCCCGGTCAGCCCCGGATGGTCGGCGACGAGCCGTCCCACCAGGTCGCCCGCGCAGCCGCCGACGTCCAGGACGGACCGGTGCGCCGGCCAGTCGACCGCCTTCAGCAGTTCCGGGACGAGCGGCCGCAGCGCGCCCTCCATCATCCGGACGTAGCGCCGCAGCTCCGCGGGGTCGCCGAGCATCGCGTCGAAGCCGTCCGCCTCCGCGCGCGGCCTTCCGGTGCGCAGCGTCTCGGTCAGCCCGTTCCACAGCGGGTACAGGTTCGCCTTGGCGCCCAGCAGGGACCCGCCGACGTACCCGGGCGTGCCGCTGACCAGGTGGCGGTCGGCGCCCTCGGCGTTGCGGTACCGGCCGCCCTCCTCCTCCAGCAGGCCGAGCCCGGCCAGAAGCGCCAGGAAGTCGCGCAGACCGCGCCCGTCGAGGGCCAGGCGGTCACGGACGTCCTGCTCGGTGCCGGGCGCCTTGTGCAACGCGGTGAAAAGGCCGAGCTCGACCGCCGTCAGCAGCGCCTGCGCCTCGCAGTAGGCGTTGCCGAGGCGGAGGATGCCCTGCACAGAACCGATGTCTGGGGCCGTGCGCACAGTCACCGGACGTCCTTCCGTCGCCGACACGTCCCGGTGACCGTGCCGCACCGGGGTGGAGCCTCGGTCGAGACGCCCGGACGTCCCGGCCCGGTGCTGTACCGATCTTCGAGCGTCGCGCGACCTCCACCCCGCACAGTTCCACCGGGAACAGGGCCCAGCAGGACCCACACGGCGGTGAAGATCCGGGACGGTGATGTGCGGTGCGTGTGAGCGTGACCAAGGAGACGTGTGCGGTGGCGAGCCTGTGCGTCTACCGCGTCCCCGAAGTCTTCGACCAGGACGAGGACGGCACCGTCGAACTCCTGGACGCGGACCCGCCGGACGATCTGCACCAGGCGGTCCGGACCGCGGCGCGAGGCTGCCCGACCCGGTCGATCCACATCGACTAGGTCCACTTCCACATCGATCAGATCCATCGACCAGATCCACATCGATCAGATCCACATCGAGCGGGCCCGCTGCGGACCCGCAGCCGGAACGACTGAGAGGGAGACGTGGATGTGCGGCATCGTCGGCTGGGTGGACTTCGGGCGTGATCTCGCCGGAGAGGCACCGACTCTGCGGGCCATGACCGAGACGCTGGCGAAACGGGGCGTGGACGCGCGGGGCGTGTGGATCAGGGGGCACGCCGCCCTCGGGCACACCCGGACGTCCATCATCGACCTGGCCGGCGGCGCGCAGCCGCTGACCGTCGAGGAGGACGGCCGTCCCCTCGCCGTGATCGTCTACAACGGCGAGGTCTACAACTTCAAGCAGCTGCGCAGCGAGCTGGAGGCGTGCGGGCAGCGGTTCCGCACCCGCAGCGACACCGAGGTGGTGCTCCGCGCCTACCTGGAGTGGGGCACCGGCTTCGCCGAGCGGCTGGAGGGCATCTTCGCGTTCGCCATCTGGGACGTGCGCCGCGAGGAGCTGGTGCTGGTCCGCGACCGGCTCGGCGTCAAGCCGCTGTTCTACTCGATGCGGCCGGACGGGGTCCTGTTCGGTTCCGAGCCGAAGGCGCTGCTCGCGAACCGGCTGGTCCGCCCGGTCGTCGACGTCGACGGGCTGCGGGAGCTGTTCGCCACGGCGAAAAGGCCGGGGCAGGCGGTGTTCCGCGACATGGCGGAGCTGCGTCCCGGCCACCTGCTGACCGTGGGACGCGACGGCGTGACCGACACGACGTACTGGCGGCTGGAGGCGCGTCCGCACACCGAGGACGTCGACGGCACCGTCCGGCATGTCCGGTCGCTGCTGGAGGAGATCGTGCTCCGCGAACTCGTCGCGGACGTCCCGCTGTGCACGGCCCTCTCGGGCGGCGTGGACTCCAGTGCCCTGACCGCGATCGCCGCGAAATGGCGCTGGCAACTTGAGGGCGAACGCGTCCGGACGTTCGTGACCACGTTCGACGAGTACGCGAAGAAGTTCCAGCCGGACGACGTCCGCTTCTCCCCCGACGAGCCGTACGCGGCCGAGGTCTCCCGGCATCTCGGCACCGACCACGTCCCGATCGTGCTGGGCACCGCCGATCTGATGGACCGGGAGACGCGCCGGCAGGTGCTGCTGGCGCAGGACATGCCGACGACGCTCGGCGACATGGACACGTCCAATTACCTCACCTCGCGCCGGATCAAGTCGCATTCCACGGTGGCGCTCGCCGGTGAGGTCGCCGACGAGATCTTCGGCGGCTACAACTGGATGCACGACCCCGAACTGCTGAACGCCGGGACGTTCCCGTGGACGGCGAACGAGCCGCGGCAGCCGGGCTCCCCCAAGGGCCAGGGCCGCGGCCTGTTCGACAGCGGGCTCATGGACAAGCTGGAACTCGGCGTCTACTACGCCGACCACTTCCAGGAAGCGGTGGCCGAGGCGCCGCACCAGGACGGCGAGAGCGACGGCGAACGCCGGATGCGCGACGTCGCCTACACCACCCTCACCTGGTGGCTGCCGATGCTGCTCGACCGCGGCGACCGGCTCTCCATGGCGCACGGCCTGGAGCTGCGCGTGCCGTACGCCGACCACCGGCTCGTCGAGTACATGTACAACACGCCGTGGGCGTTCAAGACGTTCGATGGCCGGGAGAAGAGCATCCTGCGCGCGGCCGTCGCCGACCTGGTGCCGGAGTCGGTGCTGAAGCGGACGAAGAGCCCGTGGCCGGTCACCCAGGACCCGGCCTACGCGGCGATGCTCCACGAGGAGCTGCGGGACATGCTGGCCGACCCGTCGTCCCCCGCGCTGCCGTTCCTGGACACGGCCGCCATGCGCCGCACGATCGACGAGCCGTCGAGCATCGCCCACGAGTGGGTCAGCAGGATGAACATCGAGATGGCACTGGAGTTCAACACGTGGCTCGAAACCTACGGCGTCGAACTGGCCATCTGACGGCGTCATGTGAGAAGAGGAGACCAGCATGGATTTCTCGGACGTCCTGCGCCGGCGCCGGATGGAGCGCAGCTACACCGACGAGCCCGTCTCCGATGAGGCGATCCTGCGCATCCTGGAGGGGCTGCGCCGCGCGCCCAGCGCGGGCTTCAGCCAGGGTCACCGCGTCGTCGTCGTCACCGACCCGAAGCTGCGCCAGGCGGCCGCCGACATCGCCGAAGCCCGCTACGTGGAACTCGGTTTCCCCCGCTGGATCGCCTCGGCGCCCGTCCACCTCTACGTGTGCACGCGCGAGGACTCCTACCACGAGCGCTACAACGCGGCCGGGGACATCCGGGAGGGATACTCCGAGATCCCCTGGCCGGTCCCGTTCTGGTGGTTCGACTGCGGCGCCCTGTTCATGCTGCTGCAACTGGCCGCCCTGAACGAGGGCCTGGCGACGGGAATGGTCAGCTCCGTCTACACCGACGAGCTGAAGTCCCTGGCCGACGTGGTCGACCTGCCCGAAGACGTGTCCCTCGCGGGCATCATCACCGTCGGCCACCTCGACGACACCGTGAAGACCCCGGTCCCCCCGGGCGCGGCGACGCGCAGGCCCAACGAAGACCTAGTCGAGTGGCGCCGCTAACACCGCAATCAGGCCCACTCCCGGGGCGGGGACATGCGGTGCTTCAACAGCAGCTCGCTCCCCCCGTTCGATCCAGATGGGAACTTGTGGGATCACATAGCCTTTGAACTGCGCAGACAGCGACACGAGCGAGACCTCTCGCTGGCCGAAGTAGGTGCGATCATCGACCGGGATCGCTCGCTGGTCGCACGTGTTGAATCCGGCATCAGCCAGCCAACGAGACACCTGTGCCCAGGAGTACAGCTTGATGCGACTGCCGCGATGAATGGCCGGAGTGGGAAAACCTCCAGGACCGCGTTCACCGGTCGTCCAGTGTCCAACGCTGGGGCAGACCTGTCGGTCTTCTCGGCGATGTCGTCGATGGTGACCAGGTCCTCCATGGCGCCGGTCACCGACAGTCCACTGCGCTCGCTGTCGTCGATGGCCGACAGGATCGCCTCGGTCGCGTTGCGCGCCTCGCGTGAGAACAGGATGGTGCCACCCTGCTCGTCGCCGGAGAGTTGACCGTCACCGCAACGCGAGTACAGCCGCTCAGCGGCCTCCTCAAGATCGCTGACCGGCCCGATCTCAAGCTCGAACCAGTAGGTGCTCATCAGTCCTCCTCTTCCCGTCGTGCGGTCACCTTGGCATCGTGCTGCCGCATCCGCCTTCGAATCTTCTGTGCCTCATGTTCGTCGACGTCGGGAGTTCCGTTGATCGAGAACGGAGGAGTGCAGCAGCCGGGGCCGCCAGGGCAGGATGCTCTTGCATAGGCGTGATGGATCACGGCTGTGTGCACCGGCTGACGCTGATACCGGTACGTGGCAGGGCTCGTGGTTCGGGATCGGCTGGGGTGATGCTGACAAGGCGAGCGGGGTTTGGTCAGCGGCCGCCGGCGGTGTGGACTACTTCGCCGTTGACGTTGCCGTTCGCCTCGGAGCACAGGAAGACGATCAGACGGGCCACGTCGTCGGCCGTGCTGAGGTGGCCGCTCGGGGTCTCCTCCGTCGCCTTCTCCAGGAGGACGGGGTCCACCGCGTCCAGGCTCTCGGTGAGGGTGGCTCCGGGGGCCACCACGTTGGCCAGGACGCCGTCGCGCGTCCACATCAGCGACCGCGCGAACCCGTGCAGGGCGGCCTTGGCCGCGCTGTAGAACTCCGAGCCGGGGTTGCCGTAGTGCGCGGTGATGGATGACAGGAGAGCGATCCGTCCCCAGCCGCGCTCCCTCATGCCGCCGAGGGCCTCACGCACCGTCCACATATGGCCTTCGACGTTCTCCCGGAAGAGGCCGAGCCAGTGGTCCATGGGCTGGTCCTGGTACGGCGGGACGTTCTCGGGGTCGACCCACACCCAGGTCTGCGCGTTGGCCACGACGACGTCGACGCCGCCCCAGGCGTCCTCGACGTCCCGGACCGCCCGCCGGATGGAGCCGGGGTCGGCGAGGTCGCAGCGCAGGGCGAGCGCCCGCCCGTCGCCGCCCAGCTCCTCCGCGAGATCCTTCGCGGCCGTGTCGGAGCTGTGGAAGGTGAGGGCGACCCTTGCGCCTTCGGCGGCGAAGGCGTGCGCGGTCGCCCGCCCGATGCCCCGGGTGCCGCCGGTGATGAGCACCCGCCTGTCCGTCAATCCGAGATCCATGGACGCAATGTCCATCGGACGGCTCGAAGGCGGCTCGGGACGCGTTCCAAGACCTCGGGACGCCTTCCAGGAGATTTCGAGCGCCGGTCCGTAGCGTCCGCGTCGGAGCCCGAGCCGTGCCTTGCGATGGGGGAGACGGATGCTTCACGACGAACTCAGGGAGATCAGGGACCCTGTCCTGCGGAAGGTCCACGACCATCCGTTCTGGTCCGGTCTCCGGGACGGTTCCCTGCCGGGTGAGTCGCTCGCCCATTTCGTCCAGCAGGACACCGGGCACCTGCTGCCCGCCTACGCGCGGGCACTGGCCCGGTGTGCCGCGGTGGCGCCGGACGACCTCGACGCCTGCCTGCTCGGCCAGTCGATCGTCGGGACGCTGGAGGCCGCCGGCCGGCTGCGTGAGGCGTACGCGGGCCTGGCCGGCGATCTGGGGCTGCCCAAGCTGGGCGAGCAGGCCCCGGTCGACCCGGCGACCCACGCGCACGCGTCGTTCTTCGCCGCCGCGAGCGCACGGTCGTTCCACGACGGTCTCGGCGCGCTGCTCCCCATGGTGTGGTTCAACGCGGAGGTCTCCGACGGGCTGAAGCGCGGCGTCGAGCCGGGTTCGCGGTACGCGCCGTGGATCGAGGTCTACCACCCGGGCGAGTCGTACGGGTACGCCGTCCAGGCGTTCCTGGACATGGTCGACCGGGCCGGCGACGGCTGCTCGGCCCGGCAGCGCCAACTGATCATCGAGCAGTTCTCCATCAGCGTCCGTTACGAATGGGCGTTCGCCGAATGCTGCCTGCGGCGGCCGTCCTGGCCGGTGTGAACGGGCGGGGCCGGCCAGATCACGGGCAGCCGACGAGAAAGGTCGCCGACCAGATGAGTTCGAGCACCCCGATTCCCTATCCCTTCGAATGGACCCCGGTCATGGAGGTCCCCGGACGGTTGCGCGGCCTGCACGAGAAGGCCCAGGTCGACGTGCGGCTCCCGAGCGGCGACACCGCGGTGATGGTGACGCGCTACAAGGACGTCCGGAGCCTGTTCGCCGATCCCCGGCTGAGCAAGAACATCGCCCGTCCGGGCATGGCGCGGGTGTCCAAGGACAACGACCTGTTCGTCGACCCCAAGATCGACGGTGACCCGCCGCACCACACCGCGATGCGCGGGCTCGTCACGCGGGCGTTCACCGCGCGCCGGATCGAGCTGCTGCGCCCGTTCGCGCAGTCGGTCACCGACGAGCTGCTGGACGCGATGGAGGCCGGGCCGAAGCCGGCCGACCTGAACGAGGCGCTGGCCTTCCCGCTGCCGATCCTGGTGATCTGCAAGCTGCTGGGCGTGCCGCCGGAGGACCGGGACAAGTTCCGCGGGCTGGTGGACGGCTTCCTCTCGGTGAGCAAGCTGCCGCCGGAGGAGGTCGAGGAGTGCCGCAAGGGCCTGTGGTCGTACCTGGCGGACCTGATCGTCGCCAAGCGGGCCGATCCCGGCGACGACCTCATCGGCAGCCTCATCAAGATCCGGGACGAGGACGACAACCGGCTGTCGGACTACGAGCTGCACCACTGGACGCAGAGCCTGCTCATCGCCGGCTATGTCACCACGGCCAGCCAGATCGGCACCGGGACGGCGGTGCTGCTGCACCGGCGGGACCTGTTCGAGCAGGTGAAGGCCGATTCGTCGCTGGTGGAGCCGGCGGTCGAGGAGCTGCTGCGCACGCAGATCATGGGGTCGTCGATCGGCACGCTGCGGTACGCCCTGACCGACATCGAGCTGTCCGACGGCTCGGTGATCAAGGAGGGGACCAGCGTCCTGCTGTCGGAGGAGGGCGCCAACACCGACGAACGGGTGTTCAAGGACCCGTTCACGATCGACATCCGGCGCAAGGAGAACCACCACATGACGTTCGGTGCGGGCATCCACTACTGCGTGGGTGCGGCGCTGGCCCGGATGGAACTGCAGGTGGCGACGGAGACGCTGCTGCGCCGGTTCCCGGACGTCCGCCTCGCCGTCCCCGCGGAGGAGTTGCCGCGCGGGCTCGGCGGGTTCATGGAGGGCTTCAGCGAGGTCCCCGTCACCTGGTGAACGACTGATTCCTCTCGTCCAGGCCCCCGGCCGTGCAGGTCGGGGGCCTTGACGTGTCCGGGGACGGGCGGCTTCGGCGTACGTCCGCGATGTCATAGTTGACACTGACTATTTATGGCTGGATAATCAGAGCTGGCTAGAGGTGAGGAGGCTTCGATGGAGAGACGGCGCAAGGTGGGGAACCCGCTGGCCCTGGCCGTGCTCGCCTGGCTGATGCTGGAGCCGATGCACCCGTACGAGCTCGGCCGGCGGCTGAAGGAGACCGAGCAGGACCGCAGCATCAACTACAACCGGGGCTCGCTCTACATGGTGGTGAAGCAGCTGGCCAAGGCGGGCTTCATCGTCGAGCAGGAGACCGTCCGCGACACCCAGCGCCCGGAACGCACCGTCTACGCGCTCACCGGGGAGGGACGCGCCGAACTCCACGACTGGCTCAGCGAGCTGGTCGCGCAGCCGCGGCACGAGTACCCGCACTTCGGGGTCGCGCTGTCGCTGCTGAGCGTCCTGTCCCCGGACGAGACCGCCGGGCTGCTCAACACGCGGCTGACCGCCCTGACCGCCGAGATCGACGAGATCCGCGGCCGGGTGGACGCGGCCACCGCCGAGGGCGTCACGTGGGTGTTCCTGGTGGAGGAGCAGTACAGGGTCACCATGCTGGACGCCGAGTGCCGTTTCGTGGCCGACCTCATCGAGGCGATGGAGCACCCGGACTACATCCGCACATGGAAAGAACTGTTTGGGAGCCGAACATGACTGCAGCAAGGACGGCACTGGTCATCGGCGGAGGGATCGCCGGACCGGCCACCGCGATGGCGCTCAAGAAGGCCGGCATCGAGGCGACCGTGTACGAGGCGTACGCGAGCACCGCCGAGGGCGTCGGCGTCACGCTCACGATCGCGCCGAACGGGCTCAACGCCCTCAAGATCATCGGCGCGTACGAGGCCGCGCTCGGCATCGGCCAGCCGCTGACGCGCGGGCAGATGTACGACGGGTTCGGCGAGAAGATCGGCGAGTTCCCCGGGCTGGAGGGCCTGCCGCCGAGCCGCGGGCTGTGGCGGGACACGCTGTGCCGCGTCCTGCACGAGACCGCCGCGGGGCAGGGCATCCGCGTCGAGTACGGCAAGCGGCTCGTCGACGTCGAGGAGTCGCCGGACGCCGTCACGGCCCGGTTCGACGACGGCACCACCGCGACCGCCGACGTGCTCGTCGGCGCCGACGGCATCAGGTCGACCGTCCGCAGGCTGATCGACCCGAAGGCGCCGGAGCCCGACACGACCCGGCTGCTGAACTTCGGCGCGGCCGCCGACATCGCCGTCCCGTCCGACCGCGAGTCGTCGTACTTCGTCTTCGGCAAGCGCGGCTTCTTCGGCTACTGGGTGCAGCCCGACGACCGCACCGCCTGGTTCGCGAACCTGCCCCACGACCGGCCGCTGTCGTCGGCGGAGGCGCGCGAGACGTCCAAGGCCGACTGGCTCGCGCGGCTGCGCGAGCTGTACGCCGACGACAAGCCGTGCAGCGACATCCTCGCGCGCACCGAGGCCGGCGACCTGGCCGTGCTCGGCTCGCTGGAGAACATGCCGAAGGTGCCGACCTGGCACCGGGGGCGGATGGTGCTGGTCGGCGACTCCGCGCACGCGCCGTCCTCCAGCTCCGGCCAGGGCGCCTCGCAGGCCATCGAGAGCGCCGTGCAGCTCGCCCGCTGCCTGCGCGACCTCCCCGACCCGCAGAGCGCCTTCGCCACCTACGAGGAGCTGCGCCGCGAACGGGTCGAGAAGGTCATCGACCGCGGCAACAAGACCAACAGCAGCAAGACGATGGGCACGTTCGCCAAGGCGATGATGAAGCTGATGATGCCCATCATGATGAAGACGTTCCTCAACCCGGAGAAGACGCTGGGTCCCGAGCAGCGCTACCTCATCGACTGGGACGCCCCGGTGACGTCGCCGCAGACGGCGGCCGCCGCCGGAAGCTAGCCAAGTTCCGCCCCCGGCCCACGCCGAGCCCCCGCGGCGCCGGGCCGGGGCGGAACCTCCGTTCAGGCCCGCGCGGACGGGTGCAGGACGCGGTGCAGGGCCTCGGTGAGCTGCGCGTGCGGGTCACCGGCCGCCGACGGGCACCGCCAGGCGACGTACCCGTCCGGGCGGACGAGGACGGCGCCGGCGCGGCCCAGCCCGTAGCGGGCGTCGAAGACGCCCTCGACATCGAAGAGCTCGGCGGCGTCCCGGCGCCCGCGGTCCGCCGGCCCGGCGACCCGGTACGCGCGCAGCGGGACGCCGGAATGTGCGGCGATCTTGTCCGCCGCGTCCGTCCACGCCGCGCCGTCCTCGCCGGTGAGCAGAACGAACGCGTCATGGAACAGGTCGTGGACGGTGATCCGCTCGCCGTCAATCCGCCCGCCGTCCGTGGCCCCGGTGAGCATGTCGAGCCACAGGTGCGGTGCGCGTGTGCCGGGCGCCGCGCCCTGGTCCAGGCCGCCGCCGTAGACGGGGCCGTGCCCGGCGCCGATGACGGCGGCGGAGTCGTAGCGCTGCCCGAACGTGCACAGGACGTCGTCCACGTCGTCGCCGTCGGGCTCGTCGCCGAACCTGGCCTGCTGGCGGCGGACGGTGATGTCCGCGAGCGCCAGCGCGGCGGGCCGCCGTTCCGCCTCGTAGGTGTCCAGCAGCCCGTCCGACGCCCAGCCGCCGGTCACGGCGGCGAGCTTCCAGGCGAGGTTGTGGGCGTCCTGCACGGCGGCGTTCGCGCCCATCGCGCCCGCGGGCGGCCACACGTGCGCGCTGTCGCCGACGACGAACACCCGCCCGGCGCGGAACCGGTCCGCGACGCCCACCGCCTCCTCCCAGCAGGCGATATCCACGATGTCCAGCGGCACGTCCGCGCCGATCACCGCGCGGGCCGCCTTGCGGCAGCGGTCGTCGGTGAAGTCGTCCGGCGACTCCTCCGCCGGGTCGTAGGTGAAGCTGATCGCCCACTGGCCGGGGACGGCGGTCGTCAGGAACGACCCGAAGCCGCCGATCTCGGGGTTGACCACGATCCAGAACATCGCGCGCTTGGTGACGATGTCCGACAGGTCGGCCCGGACGACGAACGTCACCCAGCTCTGCGTGACGCCCGGACCCTCGCGGACGATGCCCGCCGACGGCCCGGTCCGGCCGCGGAAACCGTCCGCCGCGATGACGTGGCCGGCGCGGATGACGCGCCGCCGCCCGCCGTCGCGGTCCCCGATCTCGACGGTGACGCCGCCGGCGTCGGGGTTGACCGTGAGGCACCGGGTCCCGAACCGGATGTCGGCGCCCTTCGCCCGCGCGGCCTCGATGAGGATCGGCTCCACGGTGCGCTGGTCGGCCATCTCGAACTCGCACGCCGTCACGTCGGGCAGCGACGTCCGCGCCTCCTCGCCGAGCAGCCAGTTCCACTCGCCGGACAGGGACTCGCACCGGACGACGCCGGACTCCCCGTCGAACGGCCGGCCCGCCTCCCGGATCAGCGGCTCGACGCCGAGCGGCCGGTAGAGCTCCATCGTCCGCTGGTTGATCCCGCGCGCGCGGCCCTGCACCGACACGTCCGGATGGCGGTCCACCAGAATCGAGCGCACCCCGTGGTGCGCCAGGAACAGTGCGGACGCCAGCCCGGCGTAGCCGCCGCCGACGATGAGCACCGGAACGGTCTCGTCCATGATCGACCTCCATCCTTCCCACGGCGAGGCTCGCACGGGCGGCTAGAGGCGCACTCGCCTCCGGCGAGCGACGCCACGCCTCCGGCGAGTGCCCTTCGAGCGCTCCTCCACCGGGCGTGGACGTTCCCCGGCGACGATCCGGAAGTGCGCCGTCCCTGCCGCCGGCGCCCTGCCCAGCACGAGGAGAGCAGCCGTGACGCAAGCCCGGGCGACCACGGACGACCCACGGATCGTCATCCTCGGCGGTGGCGTCGCCGGCCTCGCCGCGGCGATCGCCCTGGCCCGGCGCGGCCTGCCCGCGACGGTGGTCGAGCGCGACCCCGCCCCGCCGGACGACCGGGACCCGTTCATGGACTGGCGGCGGCGCGGCGTCCCCCAGTTCCGGCTGCCGCACGGCTTCTCCGCCAGGACCCGCAACCTGCTCGCCGAGCACGCGCCGGACGTCCTGGAACGGCTCCGCGGCGGCGGCATCGAGGTGATCAACCTCTTCAAGCGGCTCATCCCCGAGGAGCTGTGGCGGCCGTCCGACGACGACTTCGCCAACCTGTGGGCGCGGCGCGCCGCGTTCGAGCTCGCGCTGCGCCGCACCGCCGAGGCCGAGGCGGGCGTCACCTTCGCATGCCCGGCCGTCGCGACCGGCCTGACCTTCCTGCGGACGCCCGGCGAGCCGCCCCGCGTGACGGGCGTCCGGCTGGCCGGCGGCGGCGAGCTGCCCGCCGGCGTCGTGCTCGACTGCGGCGGGCAGCGCACGCCCATACCCCGCTGGCTCGCCGCCGAGGGCGTGCCCGTCGCCGCGGACGTCCAGGACTGCCAGACCGTCTACTTCAGCCGCTACTACCGGTTCACACCCGGCTGCGACCTGCCCAAGACGGCCGTCGCGACGCTGCGCGGCGAGGCCGACGGCATCTCCTACATCGGCTTCCCGGGCGACAACGACACGTTCGCGATCTGCTTCGAGGGGCATCCCGGCGACGAGGACCTGCGGCTGCTGCGCAACACGTGGGCGTTCGAGGCCGCCGCGTGCGCCGTCCCGGACGTGGCGCCCTGGGTCGACCCGTCCAACGGCACCCCGCTCGACGGGGTGCAGATCATGGGCGGGCACCACAACGTCCGCAGGCGCTACGTGATGGACGGGGAGCCCGCCGTCCTCGGCCTCCTGCCCGTCGGCGACTCCCTGTGCACCACCAACCCCGCCTACGGGTGGGGCGCGGCGATGGCGCTGACCTACGCCTTCACGGCCGCGGCCTGCGTCGGGCGCCACGGCGGCGACCCGGCCGCGATGGCCGTCGCGTACGAGGACGCGGTCGGACGCGAGGCCGACGCCGTCTACCGCGAGTCGGCGGCCATGGACCGCGCCCGCATCTACCGCATCACGGGTGAGGACGTACCGGAGCACGACCGGGTGGAGATGGAACGGCAGCGGCTCATCGCGGAGGGCGTGGCGAGCGGTGTGCTGCTCGACGTCGAACTCGGCCGCGCGTTCAACCGCCGCGTCAACCTCGTCGGCCCCGCCGACGCCGTCCTCGGCAACTCGGACCTGGCGGTGCGCGCCCGGCAGCGCCGCGAGGACTCCGAGGCGGACGGGCCCCCGCCCACCGCACCCGGCCTCCGCAAGGTGATCCGCGCGGCCAGGCCAGGCGCCACCGTCTGACCCCGCACAGCGCGAGACCCCGCACAGCGCGAAAGCCCGCACAGGCGGCGGGCCCCTCGGGTGGTCATCTCCGAGGGGCCCGCTCAGTTCCCGGTGGTTACGGGGTCTGGTCGTGGTTACGGGGTCTGGTCGCGGAAGTCGTCCAGGTGGCGGGCCAGCCACGTCTCGAACGTCGCGGGCGGCCGGCCGAGGAGGCGTTCCGCGTCCGGGTGCGGGACGCCGCCGCGCAGCGGGCCCGGCTCCGCCATCGAGGCCAGCAGCCCGTCCACCAGGTCCGGCGGCATCCCGGCGCGGGTCATCCCCTCCCTGGCCTGCGCCGGGTCCACGCCGACGAACTCCAGCCGCCGCCCGAGCGCCTTGCCCAGCCGCGCCGTCAGCTCCGGCGCCGTCAGCGCCTCCGGGCCGGTGAGCTGGTAGGACCGTCCGCCGTGCCCGCTGCCCGTCAGGCACGCGACCGCGCACGCCGCCACGTCCGCCGGGTCGATGATGGCGCGGGCGACGTCGCCGTACGGCTGGAACACCTTGCCCTGCGACGCGATCGACCGGCGCCACTGCAGGACGTTCGTGGCGAACCCGGCGGGGCGCAGCGCGGTCAGCTCCGCGCCCGACTTGGCGAACGCCTCCTCGGACGCCGCGTGCGCCCGCCCGTAGGAGTCGGTGCCGGCGACGGGCGGGTTCGCCGCCACCGACGACAGCTTCACCACCCGGCCGACGCCGCGTTCACGTACCGCGTCGGCGACGGCCAGTTCGTGCTCGAGCGCGTCCGGGCTGGTGGCCATGAACACGGCGTCCACGTCCCGGAGGGCCTCCAGGACGGCGCCGGAGTCCTTGAGGTCTCCGGCGAAGACCTCGGCGGACCCGCCGAGGCGGGCCCGTCCGGGATCGCGGGTGAACGCGCGGACCCGTTCGCCGGCGGCGGCGAGCCCGGCCACGACGTGCCGCCCCACCCCACCCGTCGATCCGAAAACCAGGAACATCGGTCGCCTCCTCAACGTGATGCCTGTGGTGATGCCTGTACGGACACAGAGCGGAGCGGCCGCGCCCGGCGGAGCCGCGGGCACGGCCGCTCCCTGGCCTGGATCCGTTTTCCGACCTGGATCAGCGCGCCTTCCGGGCGATCACCAGGGTGTCGTCCTCGCCGAGGTCCTGCGCGGTGACGCCGGTGAACCCGGCACCCTCCATGTGCTCGCGCAGCTCGCCGACCCCGTACTCCGAGCCGCCGTCGGTGACGAGCAGCATGTCCAGGCTGACCAGCAGGTTCGCGGACCGGCTGGACGCGCGGTCGAGGATGCGGTCGTAGACCAGCAGCACCCCGCCGGGGTTGACGCTCTCGTACGCCTTGCGCACCAGGAGGCCGCGCTGGTCGCGGTCCCAGTCGTGCAGGACGTGCCCGAGGACGACGATGTCCGCGGACGGCAGCGGGTCGGCGAAGAAGTCGCCGCCGTGGAACGTCACCCGGTCGGCGAGGCTCTTCTCGGCCACCAGCTCGTCGAAGAACGGCTCCATCTGCGGCAGGTCGAACACCTTGCCGGACAGGTGCGGGTGCGCCTTGACGATCTGCGCCGTCAGCGCGCCCCGGCAGCCGCCGACGTCCAGCACCGACCCGTACCCGGACCAGCCGTCGTAGGCGGAGATGAGCTGCGGGCCCAGCACGCGCGTGAACGCGTCCATCGAGTGGATGAACTGGCCGAGGATCTTCGGGTTCTGGACGACCGCATCGAAGCTGCTGCCCGTCTGCGACTCGCCGGTGCGCAGCGCCTCGGACAGCCGCCCCCACGCCGGGTACAGGTTGCGGTTGGAACGTTCGATGAACCCGCCGATGTAGGACTCCTGGCCGCGCACGAGGTAGCGGTCCGCGCCGGGCCGGTTGTGGTAGCGGCCGTCCTCCTTGGCGAGCAGGTCCAGCTCGACGAGAAGGTCGAGCCAGTCGGCGAGGCCCCGGCCGTGCAGCCCGAGAGCCCCCCGGATCTCCTCCTGCCCTGCCGGATTGTCGTGCAGCGTCGTGAACAGGCCGAGTTCGACGGCGGTCAGTACTGCCTTCGCGTCGCAGAAGGCGTTGGCGAGTTGCAGAATTCCGGATGGGGTTCCGGTGTCCGGGGCGGTGGTCGTCACTGCGTTCTCCTCATTCTCCGCATTGCTTCATTGCCTCATTGCCTCATTGCGCCGGTGTGGTGGACTGCTCGGTCTCGTTGACGTCGATCTTCTTCATTGACCATTTGGCGATCCGCAGCGACATGTCGATCGCCTCCGTCGCGTATCCGACCATTTCCCGCTGGTAGCCGGTGACGGCGTCCGCCGGTTCCCGCTCGCCCCGGAAGGCGGCGGTGAGCGCCCGGCACAGACCCGCCGCGTCGCGAAGCGCGGTGTTGGCGCCGACCCCGCCGGTCGGCGGCATCGTGTGCGCCGCGTCCCCGAGCGGGATCACGGGCCCGGCCGGCCACGCCTCGACGGGCATCGTGGCCCGCAGCGCGAGCGGGTAGGTCTCCTCCGGCTGGGCGTGGGCGAAGACGGCGCGCAGGTCCGGGTGCCAGCCGGCGGTCTTGTCGAGCACCAGCCGGCACAGGTCCGCGCCGCTCATCGCGAAGAACGCGTCGTCGGAGAGCCCCAGGTGGTCCTGGTGGACGCTGAAGACCGACATGTAGTAGTCGTCGGTCTCGTCGAACTCCAGGCCCGGCCACAGCCGTGCCGCCGCCTCCCGCGGCGGGGTGCGGAACACCATCGGCATCCACGCGAGCCGGACCCCGTCGGGGGCGGTCACGTTGACGAACTGGTCGCGCAGCACGTCCGGGATGCCGGCGCCGATCGCCGTCGCCCGCGGCGTCCGGGTCAGGATCGCCCGCACCCCGAGGTCGTGGTGCCGGTCGCCGGGCCGCAGCTGGGCGCGCACCTGCGAGTTCGCCCCGTCCGCGGCGATGAGCAGGTCGCCGGTGTCGCGGTGGCCGTCGGCGAAGTGCGCCACGACCTTGCCGCCCACCTCCTCGTAGTGCGTGAACCGGCTGCCCCAGCGCACCGCGTCGCCGAGGCCCGCGAGCAGGACGCGGCGCAGCGTGACCCGGTCGACGGCGTCCACCTTGTCGGGGTCGTCGCCGCGCGGGTCGCTGAACTCGGGAGCCCACGCCTTGACGAGCTGCTCGTCGTAGGCGACCAGGCCCTCCTGCCTGCGGGCGTTGGACGTCGCCACGAGCAGGTCCTGCGCCCGGCGGGGCAGGCATTCGCGGAGCGCCCGCTCGCCCTCGGGGCTGATCCGCAGCCGGTAGCCCTGCATCCGCCCCACCGGCGAGTGGTCGCGCTCATGCACGACGACGTCGTCGAAACCCGCCTGCCGCAGGCCCTGCGCGAGGGCGAGCCCGCCGATGCCGCCGCCGATGATGATCGTGCGCGGGGCCGGTCCCGGGGTCGCTTCCATGGGGTCCACCCCGCTCAGCGGAACACGACGCCGGCGATCCGATCCAGGTGATCGGGATCGGCGGTGACGGACAGGAGCAGCAGCTCGTCGCAGCCGTTGGCCGCGTAGCCGTCGACGACGTCCCGGAGCATCGACTCGTCCGAGATGGCGCCCTTGGCCAGGTGCGCGGCCATCTCGCCCATGTAGGAGTAGTACTTCATCATGTGCTCGGTGGCCGCCTCCTTGCCGCCGGGGCCGAGCGCCACGTAGCAGTTGGCGCCCATCCGCGGCGACCCGTCGCGCTTCTCCTCCGCCCACAGCTCCTTGACCCGGTTGACGACCTCCGGGTACTTCTGCGGCGGGCCGCCGGGGGAGATCCACCCGATCCCGTACCGGGCCGCGCGGCGCAGCCCGGCCGGCGAGTGGCCGCCGACCCAGATCGGGATGTCGCCGTTCACCGGGCGGGGGCCGACGCCGGGCACCGGGCCCTCGCCCCGCCACACCTCCCGGAGCTCCTCGATCATCGCGTCCAGCCGGCGGCCGCGGCTCGCGTGGTCGGTGCCCGTGGCGGTGTAGTCGTCCTCGCGCATCCCGGAGGACACGCCGACGACCAGCCGCCCGCCCGACAGCCGGTCCAGGCTGGCGAGCTGCTTGGCCAGCTCCACGGTGCTCGGCCGGGA
Organism: Spirillospora sp. NPDC048823; assembly: GCF_043198445.1. Taxonomy (NCBI): domain Bacteria; kingdom Bacillati; phylum Actinomycetota; class Actinomycetes; order Streptosporangiales; family Thermomonosporaceae; genus Spirillospora; species Spirillospora sp. NPDC048823. The sequence goes on from NZ_JBICUT010000018.1 coordinate 162,549, forward strand.
CGCGGCGAGCAGGATCGCCGTCGTCAGCCTGATCCGCTCGGTGACCGCCGCGGCGGCCGACAGCGTCACGATGGGGTCGTAGTTGTCGTAGACCACCCGGTCGACCACCGTCAGGCTGTGGAATCCGAGCCGTTCCGCGCGGCGCGCGAACTCGATCAGCTGCGCGCCGCCGGCACCGGGGACGGTCGTCGGCAGGCAGACTCCGATGTCCATTCGAACTCTCCTCGCACTCGTGCACGGACTGGCTGTGGCCGCCATCGTCCGGAAAAGGGATGGGGTGCCGGTCGAGCCTCGATGGAAATGGAATCCGCGCCGCCGGAGGAGTTCCGCCCGCTCTGTAAGTCGCCGGTCGAGGACGACTCGACGACGCCTTGAGCCTTATTGCGCGCCCTATCGGCCATATCTATCTTTAAGGAATCGGTGTGCGGCTAATTCCGGGAGGGCTGATTCTTGAAACTGGGAGCGATCATCGAATGGGCGGACGATCTCACCGAATTCCGGGATCTGGTCCGGCTGGCCGACGCCCTCGGCTATGACGTCATCGGGGTCGGGGACACGCCCGCCCGCGCCTGGGAGCTGTACGTCTCGCTCACCGTCGCCGCGCAGGAGAGCCGGAACGCGACGCTGACGCCGATGGTCACCACGCCGTTCCTGCGCCACCCCGTCGCCACCGCCACCGCCGTCTCCAGCCTCGACGAGCTGACCGGCGGGCGGATGATGCTCGCCCTCGGCAACGGCGGCAGCGTCCGGCGCGTCGTCGGGCGCTCCCCGGTCGCGACGCCCGCCGAACTGCGCGACTACGTCACGGCCGTGCGCGCCGTCCTGGACGGCGGGTCGGCGCACGTCGACGGGTACGACACCGAGGCCCTGACCCGCGTCCGCCCCATGCCGATCTTCGTCGCCGCCGACTACCCGGCGAGCCTCCGCCTGGCCGGTGAGCTGACGGACGGGGTCGTCACCACCGTCGGGATGTCGGAGGAGCGGGTGGCGCGGAAGGTCGCGGCCGTCCGGGAGGCGGCGGAGAAGGCCGGACGCGATCCGGGGGCCGTGCAGATCTGGGGGTTCAGCTTCATCTCGGTCAAGGGGACCCGCGCCGAGGCCAACGCCGAGATCGGTGCCGCGCTGGCCTCCGACGTCGCGCTGCGGCTGAAGTCACCGCACATGCGCGGGACCGTCCCGCCCGAGCTGCTCGGCGCGGTGGAGGAGATGGAGCGGCGCTACGACGTGTGGGACCACACCGTCGGCGGGAAGAACGCCACGCTCCTCGAAGAGCTCGGGCTCGTCGACCTCGCGCTCGGCATGACCGGCATCACCGGCGACGTCGCGCAGGTGGCCGAGCATCTCGGCCGGCTCGAGGCGGCCGGCCTGACGGGCGTGTTCGCCGCGCTCCCGCCGCTCGCCGACCGGCCCGGGACCGTCCGCGGCCTGGCCCAGGCGGCGTCCCTCACCTGAGCCCGTCCCTCGCCCGGGACGCGAAACGGCGCACCACGCCCCCCGCGTGGTGCGCCGCTCGCGTGTCCCCGATCGGCTCGCGTTCCCGGTCAGCTCGCCTTCGCGGCGTCGGCGCGCCCCAGCCCGAGCTGCGGCCGGGTCACCAGGTACAGGCCGCCGACGGCGTTGTCCGGGTCGAACGGCGACGCCTTGATCTCGTGGACCCGGTTGAGGTTGTTCAGCGGGTTCGGGTCGCCGCTGTCGGCCCCCTGCAGGTGCTCCCGGACGGCCTTGTAGGCGTTCTCGGCGTCGTCCATGTCGGCGATGCCGGTGATGATGCGGTCGAAGGCGTCCTGGAGGTGCAGGTGGTCGCGCTCGTCGGACGTCAGCCGCTGGGCGTTGTAGAAGTGGTACTCCTTGCCCCGGTAGCTCTCGTAGAACACCGACACGAGCAGGAGGAGCCGCTCGTAGGCGTGCCGGTAGACGGTCTCGTAGAACCGCCACGCGTCCTCCTCGGCGACCTCGCCGCGCAGCACGCTCGCCACGGACGCCGCGCCGAGCATGGCGCTGTAGGTGGCGAGGTGGACGCCGGACGACAGCAGCGGGTCCAGGAACGCCGCGGAGTCGCCCGACAGCAGGTACCCGGGGCCGGCGAAGCTCTCGGACACGTACGAGTAGTCCTGCTCGGTCTTCATCCCGGTCACCTGCTCGGCGCCGTCGAGCATGTTCTGGATGGCCGGGCACTGGGCGAGCGCCTCGTCGTAGACCGCCTGGATGTCGCCGTCCAGCCGGGCGCGGCTGTCGTTGAACAGGTCCCGCCCGGTCACCAGGCCGACGCTCAGGTTGCCGTCGTGCTGGGGGATGCCCCAGATCCACCCGTTCGGCAGCGAGAGGATGGCGATCGCGCCCTCCGGCCCCTTGCCGAGCGGCTTGAAGTTCTTCCAGTACGCCCAGGTCGCGACGTTGCGGAACACGCCGTGGAAGCGGCGGTTCTTCAGGTGGCGGGTGGCCAGCACGCCGCCGCGCCCCGAGCAGTCGATGACGTGCCCGAACGCGATCCGGCCGCGGACGTCGGGCCGCCCGGCCTCCTGCCACTGCGCGGCGACCGCCCGGTCGCCGTCGAACTCGATCTCGCGGACGCCCACGCCCTCGACGACCTCCACGCCCAGCTCGCGGGCGTGGTCGAGCAGGATCTTGTCGAACTCGCTGCGGACGACCTGCCAGGCGTTGACGTTGTCGGAGCCCTGGTCGGAGAAGTTGACCTCCCACTCCTCGGGGCCCCACTGGAAGTAGGCACCGCCCTTGGGCTGGAAGCCGTGCGCCTGCACCTTGTCCCAGACCCCGGTCAGCTCGAAGATCGGACGGCAGGACGGCAGGATGGATTCGCCGATGTGGTAGCGGGGGAAGGCGTCGCGTTCCAGCAGGGTCACCTCGAATCCCTCGCGGGCCAGCAGGGAGGCCGCGGTGGATCCGGCGGGCCCGCCGCCGATGATCAGGATCTGGGTCGATTCGCGCATGGCCGCAGCATCGGCCCGGCCGATGGAAGACCACTCGCGATCCGAGCGAGGTCAGCTCCGGTGGGGGGTGAACGTGTGCGTCTGGCCGCGGTCGACGTAGGTGACGTCTCCGGCCAGGCCGCGGCGCTCGAGTTCGCGGCGGAAGTCGTCCAGCGACGACGTGAACACGGTGTAGTCGTCGTAGTGGATCGGGACGGCGTTCGCGGGGCGGATCGTCTCCAGCAGGTCGGCGCCCTGCGCGGCGTCCATGGTGACGAGGAGCCCGCCGGGCAGCTTGGTGCCTCCCAGGTGCAGGACGGCCAGGTCGATGTCGCGGTTGCGGCGCGCGATCTGCTGGATTCCGTCGAACATGAGGGTGTCGCCGGTGATGTAGAGGCGGAACTGGACGTCGCCCGTGGCGGGGCCGAACTCCAGGAGGCTGCCCATGACCGGTGGGAGGAGCATCTTGGCGGGGCCGGGCGCGTGCCGGCCGGGCATGGCGGTGATCCGCAGCAGCGCCCCGTCCTTGACGAGGGTGTGCGACTCCCAGAAGCGCAGGCCGACCGTGTGGCGGAACCGGTGCCGGCCTTGCAGGCGGCGGGACGCGTGCGGTGTGGTGATGATCGGCAGGCCCCGGTCGAGCTTCGCGCGGGCCACCCGGTCCCAGTGGTCGCCGTGCAGGTGGGACAGGACGACGGCGTCCAGCTGCGGTAGTTCGTCGGCGCTCAGCGCGGGCTCGGTCAGCCGCCGCGAGGTCAGCCCGTGCCCGAGGTACGCGCGCTGCCCGCGGTGCAGGAAGTTGGGGTCGGTCAGCAGCGTGAACGGCCCGCAGCGCAGCAGCGTGGTCGCGTTGCCGATGAACTGCATCGTGAGCTGCCTCAGCGCGAGTTCCGGCGCGGTCTTCATGGTCGTCCCCCCTCCGTCCGATGCGATAGCCCCGGTCATGCCCCTGACCTGCGGGTCGAACCCCCGCATCCTCGCCGGGCGGCCGGACGCGGCGAACCGTCACCGGCGGCCGGACCCGGCGGAACCATCCCCGGGGGAACGGACATGTTTCATAATTCGTGCATCACAAGTTGCGGCGACGGAGGCGAAACGGTGAGCGACATCGAAAAGGCTCCACCTGGTGTGGACATCACGGTCCCGAGCCCGGCCCGAATGTACGACTACATCCTCGGCGGCACGGACAACTACGAGGTCGACCGGAAGGCCGCGGAGGCGGTTCGCGCGCACATGCCCGAGCTCGAGGACGCGGCCTGGGCGAACCGGGGGTTCCTGCAGCGTTCGGTGCGGTGGATGGCCCAGCAGGGCATCCGGCAGTTCATCGACATCGGCGCGGGCCTGCCGACGATGAACAACACTCACGACGCGGCGCAGGCGGTCGCGCCCGACGCGCGGGTCCTGTACGCCGACAACGATCCGATGGTCGCGGTACATGCGAACGAGTTGCTGGCCGGCTCGTCCGGGACGGCGTTCATCGCGGCGGACTTCCGCGATCCGGAGGGTCTGCTCGGGCACGAGGACACCCTGGCGATGATCGATTTCGGGGAGCCGGTCGCGCTGCTGGCGGTGGCGCTGACCCACTTCGTGCCGGACGAGGACGACCCGTGGGGCCTCATCCGGCGTTACATGGACCGGCTGGTGCCCGGCAGCTACCTGGCCCTGTCGTCCATCACCAGTGACCGGCAGGTCGACAGGGCGGTCGGCACGGTCCGGGAGGTGTACTCCCGCGCCTCGGCCGGCGCCCGTCCGCGGACCCGCGCGGAGATCGAGCGCTTCTTCACCGGCCTGGAGATCGTCCCGCCGTACGAGGGGGCGCGGGCGGACCTCACCTACGTCGGCATGTGGGGCGCCGAAGACCCCGAAGCCGCGGACAGTGATGGGTCGCGGTGGGGCTACTGCGCTGTGGCGAGGAAGTCAGAGTGAGGAAGAGATGAAGAAGCCGTCCGTGGAGGAACTGGGCGTCGACCCGGACACCCTGGACTGGAAGCGCTCGCAGAGTGACGAAGGCGTCATCGAGGTCGCTTTCGTCGGCGAGTGGACCCTTTTGCGCACGTCAGGCGACCTCGTCTCGGTGTTCGACGAGCACGAGTGGGCCTGTTTCCTGGACGGCGTCAGGAACGGCGAGTTCGATCACGCCGGTTCCTCCCCGACAGATCTGTGATTCACAAATTCGGAAGGCGTATGATGATGCCGGCCGTATGTCAAGGGAGGTGGTTCCTGTGAGCGACGCGTACGGGGCCACCGTCGCCAAGCGGGGGCTGGCACGCCGCTTGAGGGACTTGCGCGTCGAGGCGGGATACACGGCCAACCAGGTCTGCGACCGGTTGAACTGGGGTCGGGGCAAGGTCGGGCGGTTCGAGGCCAACACCTGGGTGCGGCCCGAGCTCAGCGACATCCGCGACCTGGCGCGCATCTACGGCGGCAGTGATCTCGACGAGCTCGAAGAGCTGGCGACGCGCGCGCGGCAGCGGGCCTGGTGGCGTGACTACCCGGAAGTGTTCGACAACGAGTTCCCCGGTTTCGAGGGTGACGCGTCGGACATCCGGGTGGTCATGCCGCTGGTGCTGCCGGGGCTGCTGCAGACCCTGCCGTACATGCAGGCGCTGCTGAGCTCGGGATCGAAGCCGCCCGAGTGGCGGGAGCGGTCGCTGCGGGCACGGCTGCGGAGGCAGCAGGCCCTGGACCGGGACGACGGGACGGCGCCGAAGCTGGTCGCGCTCGTCACCGAGGCGTCCCTGATGTACGAGTGGGGCGACGCGGGGGACCGCCGAGCCCAGCTCCGCCACCTGCTGTCCATGGCCGGGAGGCAGAACGTCGAGCTGAGGCTGCTGCGCCTGTCGGACGGCCTGCACCCGGGCATGTCGACGCTGGTCAACATCTTCCGGTTCCCCGGCAGTGAGCCGCCCATGGTCTTCCTGGAGAACGATGCCGCCATCGACCAGATCGACGACCCCGGCAAAGTGGAGGCACATGACCGCATCTTCGAGCAGATCCGCGAGGCGGCGCTGAGCACCGCCGGCACCGCGGAACACCTGGAGAAACTGATCACGACGCTGGAGTAGACCGACACGCTGGAGCAGACCGACACGCTGGAGCAGACCGACATGGACCTCTCTCAGGCACGGTGGTTCAAGGCCACCGCCAGCGCGAGCAGCAACGGGGGGTGCGTCGAGGTCGCCGACCTCGAGACGGCCACCGGGCTGCGCGACAGCAGGACACCGGAGGCCGGGGCGCACGTCGTCGCCCGGTCCACGTTCGCATCGTTCCTCGACGATGTGCGTGCGGGCCGCTACGACCGCTGACCGGGCCGCACACCAGATCCCCCAGGGCTGCACCCCTGGGGGATCTTCATGTGTGCGGCCCTCTCTCAGGCGTCGTCAACGCTACAGCGCCGGCGCCGGCCGGTCGCGCCTCCGCCGGTACACGCTCAGATCGCCGCGGGGAGATGCGTTTTGTATGCCTTAGGGGGCATTCGGTGAACGTCTCAACTGCGCTTGGGTGACCTTTGTGGTGTGCCGGGCCTTACCCCCCGGAATGTGCGAAGCTTGGATCTGTGATTCACACATAGCGAGTCGCGAACCATCAAGGTTCATGTCGCGAATGTCTGAATCATGAATGACTCCGCGAACTCTGAGGGTGGGCGTCATGACGAAGACCGCGACGATGTGCGGGATTCCCTGGAGACTGGAGAACGGCGGCTGCGCCGCGCTCCCCCTGCCCGGGGACGAGTCCATCGCCGCCGTGGCCCGGGGCCATGTCGCGGGTCTGCTGCCCGCGCTCGGGCTGTCCGTCCAGGACGTCGACGACGTCACCCTCATGGTCAGCGAACTCGCCACGAACGTCCTGCAGCACGCCACGTCCGGCGAGCGGCCTCCCGTCGCCGAACTCTGGGTCTACCAGCGCGGCGACGGACGAGGCCACGACGAACTGGTCGTCAAGGCGTTCGACACGCTCAGGGACTGGCGCGACGGCGGCCGGGCCTCCCACGAGGACCGCCCCGCCGAAAGGCTCGACCACGGCCGCGGCCTGGAGATCATCGACATCCTCGCCAAGGGCCGGTGGGGGCACCATCCGACCCGGTCCCGGCTGAGCTCACCGTCCGTCCGCGGGAAGGCGACCTGGTTCGCCCTGCCGATCCCGCGCACACGCATCGCACGCGGCCGCCGCAGCGGCCGGGCCGTCGACGGGAAACAGGCCGCGAAGGTCCTCCACTCGCTGCTCGTCCAGCGCGGCATCGACGGCTTCACGCCCGAGGAGGAGCTCGGCGTCTGCGGGCTGTCCGGGTACGGCGACCTGAAGGTGTGGTGCGAGGACGCGATGTTCCGCTGGCGCGCCGGCTCCGGCGAAAGCGGAGGACTCCCGGTCGCCGACATCACCGAGGCGTGCGAGCAGGTCGTCCAACTCTGCGAGGCGCTGGACGACGTCCACGTGGTCTGACCGTACGGGGGGGACGGTCAGACCACGTGGAACCCGTCAGCCGGCCACGTCCTCCCGCACGCGCCGCGCCGCCGTGACCAGATTCCGCAGCGACGCCTCCGTCTCCGGGTAGGCGCGCGTCTTCAACCCGCAATCGGGGTTCACCCACAGCCGCGCCGGCTCGACGGCCCGCAGCGCGCGCCGCAGGTTCTCCTCCATCTCCCCGGCGCCGGGGACGCGCGGGGAGTGGATGTCCCACACGCCGGGCCCGATGCCGTTCTCGTACCCGGCGGCGCGCAGGTCGCCGACCAGTTCCATGTGCGAGCGGGCCGCCTCGACGCTGGTGACGTCGGCGTCCAGCGCCCCGATCGCGCCGATGATCTCGCCGAACTCCGAGTAGCACATGTGGGTGTGGATCTGCGTGGTGTCGGTGACGCCCGAGGTGGCGAGGCGGAACGCGCCGACCGCCCAGTCCAGGTACGCGGGCCGGTCGGCGTCCCGCAGCGGCAGCAGCTCGCGCAGCGCGGGCTCGTCCACCTGGATGATCCTGATCCCGGCCGCCTCCAGGTCGGCGATCTCGTCGCGGAGGGCGAGCGCGACCTGCCGGGCGGTGTCGGCGAGTGGCTGGTCGTCCCGGACGAACGACCAGGCGAGCATGGTGACCGGGCCGGTCAGCATCCCCTTCACCGGCCTGTCCGTCAGCGACTGCGCGTACGTCGCCCACTCCACCGTCATAGGACGGGGACGCGCGACGTCGCTGTGCAGGATCGGCGGCCGGACGTACCGCGACCCGTACGACTGCACCCACCCGTGCTCGGTCGCCGCGTACCCGTCGAGCTGCTCGGCGAAGTACTGCACCATGTCGTTGCGCTCGGGTTCGCCGTGCACGAGGACGTCCAGCCCCAGGTCCTCCTGCAGCGCGATGACGCGGGCGATCTCGTCCTTCATCGCCCGCTCGTAGGCGTCGGCGGTGATGCGCCCGGCGCGGCGGTCGGCGCGGGCCCGGCGGATCTCGGGGGTCTGCGGGAACGAACCGATCGTCGTCGTGGCCAGTTCCGGCAGCCCCAGGGCGTCCCGCTGGGCGGCGAACCGGGCGGCGCGGTCGCCGCGGCGCGTGTCGCCGATCGACCCCAGCCGTTCCCGGACGGCCCGGTCGACGCGCGCGGCCGGCGCCGGCGTGTCGGCCGGGGCCGGGACGTCCTCGCGCAGCGCCCGGCCGAGCGCGACGACCTCGGCGACTTTCTGCCGGGCGAACGCGAGCCGGCCCCGGACGCCGCCGTTCAGCGACGTCTCGGAGTCCAGGTCGATCGGGACGTGCAGCAGCGAGCAGGACGTGCTCACCACCACCTGGTCGACGAGCCCGAGCAGCGACGCGCAGACGGCCCTGGCCCGCCGCTGGTCGGCGCGCCACACGTTGCGGCCGTCCACGACGCCCGCCACGAGCGTCTTGCGCGGCAGCCCGCCGACCGAGGCGAGCACGTCGACGTTGCCGGGCCCGGCGGCGAAGTCCAGGCCGATCGCCTCGACCCGGCCGCCGGCCAGGGTGCGCAGCGCGTCCGCCCCGATCGTCCCGAAGTAGGTGGCGACCATCAGCCGGGGCCTGCTGGTCAGCCGCCCCAGCCGCGCGTACGCCCGCGCCAGCGCGCCGATCTCCTCCTCGCTGCGGTCCGCGACCAGGGCGGGCTCGTCCAGCTGCACCCACTCCGCCCCCGCGCCCGCCAGGCGTTCCAGCACCTCGGCGTACACGTCGACGAGCCCGTCGAGCAGATCGAGCGGACGGAACCCCTCGGGCGCGCCCGCCTCGGGCTTGGCCAGAAGCAGGTAGGTGAGCGGACCGACGAGCACCGGCCGCGTCTCGACGCCGAGCGCCTTGGCCTCCCGGTACTCCGCCAGCGGCTTGGCCGCCGCCCCCTCGGCCAGCCGGAACCTGGTGCCGGGCCCCAGCTCCGGGACGATGTAGTGGTAGTTCGTGTCGAACCACTTGGTCATCTCAAGCGGCGGGACGTCCTGGACGCCGCGCGCCATCGCGAAGTAGCGGTCGAACCCGGTCAGATGCCGGTACCGGTCCGGGACGGCGTCGACCAGCACGCTCGCGTCGAGCATCTGGTCGTAGAACGAGAACGTGTTCGACGGGACGGCGTCCAGGCCGGCGTCGCGCAACTCGTTCCAGACCGTCGCGCGCAGTTCGGCGCCCGCCTTCGCGAGCGCGTCGGCGTCGGCGCGTCCCGCCCAGTAGTCCTCGGTGGCGAACTTCAGTTCCCGGCGGGCCCCGATTCGGGGATATCCGAGGATGGTCGTGCTCATGGCGGCTTCCCTCGCTGTGCCACAGGCGGCCTTCGGAAGGACGAGCGCACGGCGAACCCCGCGCCGCAGACCGTCCCACGAGGCCGCAGACCACCGCGCACCGGCCGGTGCGCGGGCGGAGGCAGGTCTTCGGACTCGCGGGCACCGCCTCTTCCGAGGCGTCCTACTGGCCGTCGCTTCCCAGGCCGCGTGGCCCAGTGCGTGATGACGGCGGTCGTTCCCGCTCACCGCTGCGGGGCAGTCCCGGAATCACACCGGGTTCCCTCTTACGACACCCGGACCCCCACAGGGCACGGGTGAACCATCCGCACAAAGGAGTCTATCGCCCGGCCCGCGAACCGGCCCCGTGCACCTAATCCAGGTGTGCGGACGGAGTGGTCTCCTGAGTCGTGGACGCCTCGGCCAGATGCATCGTGCCGCCGCCGACGACGACGCGGAGCCCGTACTCCCCGCTCGGACGCCACAGCTCGACGACGGCGCAGTTGGGGACGACGCACGTGCCGTTGAAATGGCGGAAGCCCCGCATCGCCGCCACGTCGGGGTCGGTGACCCCGGTGAGCAGCGACCACATCACGGCCTTCATGAAGAGGCCATGCGAGAAGACCGCGATCAGGCCGTCCTCGGGACGGTCGGCGAGGCGCTCCAGGAAGGCACGGGCCCGCGTGATGAGCGCACGGAAGGACTCTCCGTCACCTTCGTTGACGTAATCGGGGTCGAGTCGTTCCCAGTAGTCGTCGGCGAGGGGCCGCCGCTGCGCCCCCGTGGTCCTCGGCGCATGCAACCCGCCCAGGAACGTGAACTCCTGGACGGGCCATTCCTCGTAGGGCACCTCGGGAAACCGCTCGGCGGTCGGCCGGGCGGTCTCCTGTGCGCGGAGGAACGGCGAGCCGACGATGAGGGCGGGCGGCGCGGTGAACGCCGCGGCCATCCGCTGGGCCTGCTCCCGTCCGCGGGCGGTCAGCGGAGAGGCTGCCGGCCCGTTCGTCGGCAGCCCGGCGTTCGACTCGCTCTGCCCATGCCGGATCAGCCACACCCGCCGCACCATGATCACGCCGACAGACTGACACACGGGCTCGGCGGCATGGAACATCGGACGAGCCGCACGAGGAGAGGGTCGGCGTTGGGGCGCGCCGCGCCGTGGATGCGAGGCGGCTCGTCCAGAGAGCCAGAATGGTTCGGACGGCGATGTCGAGAACCCGTGACCGGCTTCGTCCCCGTGGTGAGGGCGAGCACGAGGGTGGCACCAGCACTTAGGAGAATCACGATGGCCAAGTACCTGCTGCTCAAGCACTACCGCGGCGCTCCCGCCTCGGTCAACGACGTGCCGATGGACAAGTGGACGCCTGAGGAGATCTCGGCCCACGTGAAGTACATGGAGGACTTCGCCTCCCGCCTGGAGGCGAACGGCGAGTACGTCGACGGCCGGGCGCTCGCGCCCGAGGGGGTGTGGGTCCGCTACGACGGCGAGGGCCGTCCGCCCGTCACCGACGGCCCGTTCGCCGAGACCAAGGACCTCATCGCCGGCTGGACGGTGATCGACGTCGACAGTTACGAGCGCGCGATCGAGCTGGCCGGGGAGCTGTCGGCCGCTCCCGGGGCGGGCGGCGAGCCGATCCACGAGTGGCTGGAGGTCCGGCCGCTCCTGACCGCGCAGCCCGACGTCACAGACTGTCATCTCGGGTGAACGACGTCCTGCTCCGGAGCCTCACGCCGAACGTCCTGACGATCCTCATCCGCCGCGGAGCGGACTTCGCCGCGGCCGAGGACGCCGTCCAGGACGCGCTGGTCGAGGCGATCCGCGTCTGGCCCGGCGACCAGCCGCGCGATCCCAAGGGCTGGCTGGTCACCGTGGCCTGGCGCAAGTTCCTCGACGCGGCCCGCGCGGACGCGGCCCGCCGCCGGCGTGAGGACACCGCCGACGAGGAGCCGCCGCCCGGCCCCGCACCCGAGCGCGACGACACGCTCCAGCTCTACTTCCTGTGCGCCCACCCGTCGCTGACGCCGTCGTCCGCGGTCGCGCTCACGCTGCGCGCCGTCGGCGGCCTGACCACCCGCCAGATCGCCCAGGCCTACCTGGTGCCCGAGGCGACCATGGCGCAGCGCATCAGCCGCGCCAAGCGCACCGTCTCCGGCGTGCGGTTCGACCGGCCCGGCGACGTCGCGACCGTCCTGCGCGTCCTCTACCTGGTCTTCAACGAGGGCTACTCCGGCGACGTGGACATGGCCGCCGAGGCCATCCGCCTCACCCGGCAGCTCGCCGCCGCGATCGACCACCCCGAGGTGGCGGGCCTCCTCGCCCTCATGCTGCTCCACCATGCCCGGCGCGCCGCCCGCACGGCGTCCGACGGCAGCCTGGTGCCGCTCGCCGAGCAGGACCGCCGCCGGTGGGACACCGACTCGATCGCCGAGGGCATCGGCATCCTGCAGGCGGCCCTCGCCCGTGACCGCCTGGGCGAATACCAGGCCCAGGCGGCCATCGCGGCGCTCCACGCCGACGCGCAGGCCGCCGAGGAGACCGACTGGGTGCAGATCGTCGAGTGGTACGACGAACTCGTGCGCCTGACGGACAGCCCGGTCGTCCGCCTCAACCGCGCGGTGGCCGTGGGAGAGGCCGACGGCCCCCGCGCCGGCCTGGCGGCGCTGGCGTCCCTGGACGACTCGCTGCCCCGCCACACCGCGGTGGCGGCCTACCTCCACGAACGCGACGGCAACCTGACGACGGCGGCACGGCTCTACGCGGAGGCGGCCCAGAAGGCACCCAACCTCGCCGAACGCGCCCACCTGACCCGCCAGGCCGCCCGCCTCAACACGTCCCACCGCCCCTGACACCCGCTCACCGGGTGGTGCCGTCTGTGGCGCTGCCGCTACTCGCTGGACGCGTGGAGGGTGGAGCGCGGGAGTTCGGCCTGGTCGTCCGTTTCCTCGGCGTCCTGCGTCGCGGCCCACGTGCCGAGCAGCCGGAGCGCCTCCGCGGAATGCGATCCGGGTTCCACCGCATAGGTGTAGAGCCAGCGCTCCCCGTCCTGGAGTTGCAGCGCCTCAACGTGCATGACGAGGTCGCCGACGACGGGATGGTGGAACCGCTTGGGGCCGCGGCAACGCACGTCGACGTCGTGCTCGGCCCACCAGCTGCGGAACTCGGGACTGGCGACGGACAGTTCGCCGATCAGCGCGTGCAGCCGCCTGTCGCGCGGGTAGCGGCCCGCGGCCTCCCGCAGCACCCCGACGCTCACGCGCGCGTTCATCTCCCAGTCGGCCAGGAGATCGCGCGCCGCCGGCTGCAGGAACAGCCAGCGGGGGTGGCTCGCCGCCGCGGACGGCATCGGTTCGAGTCCCACCAGCAGTGCCCGTCCCATGCGGTTCATCGCGTGGACGTCTCCGCGCGAGTCGACGACGATCGCCGGGAACTGGAGGCTGTCGAGCATCAGCCGCATGCCCGCGTCGAGGGGCGGGAGCCGAAGTTCGTCGGGCTTGGGCACGACGGTCGACCGGACGAGGTTGTGGAGGTACAGCCGCTCGACCTCGGCCAGCCGCAGGGCGCGGGCGATCGCGTCCAGCACCTGATCGGACGGCTGCAGGTGCCGGCGGCCCTGCTCAAGGCGGGCGTAGTAGTCGAGGCTCAGGCCGGCCAGCATCGCGACCTCCTCGCGTCGCAGGCCCGGGACGCGGCGCCGGCCGCCGGTCTCGATGCCCACGTCCGCAGGCCGCACGCGCGCCCGCCGGGTGCGGAGGAACTCCCGCAGCTCATCGTTCTTGGCCATGCTCCAACGGTATGCGCCGGACGTGCCCGGCTGGGTGGGTCTGCGCGTCCCAGGATGCCGCCGCCACTCGTGGGGACGGCGCACACGCCCGCATAGTCGACGCATGACCACCATCACTCAGACCTCCCGGCTCGGCGACAGGACCGTGCGGCGCATCGGCTTCGGCGCGATGCAGCTCACCGGCCCGTGGGTGCTCGGCCCGCCCAAGGACCCGGACGCGGCCCGCGCCGTGCTGCGCCGCGCCGTCGAACTCGGCGTCGACCACATCGACACCGCGCAGCCCTACGGTCCCGACGTCGTCAACGAACTCATCGCCGAGGTGCTGCACCCCTACCCGGACGACCTCGTCATCGCCACGAAGGTCGGCGGCGCCCGCGACGCGGAAGGCGGATGGGTCCGGGCGTCCCGTCCGGAACAGCTGCGGGCGACCGTCGAGCAGGACCTGCGCACCCTGCGGCTCGAACGCATCGACCTGGTGAACATGCGTTTCGGCGTCGGAGGCCCCGAACCGGACACCGTCCCGCTCGCCGAGCAGCTCGGCGCCCTGACCGACCTGCGGGACGAGGGCAAGCTCGACCTCATCGGCCTCTCGACCACCTCGGCCGACGTCGTCAAGGCCGCCCTGGAGATCACCCCGATCGCCGAGGTGCAGAACGCGTTCAGCATCGCCAACCGCACGGACGAGCCGGTCGTCGACCTCTGCCGCGAGCACGGCATCGCCTACGTCCCCTACTACCCCCTGGGTTCCGCGTTCACCGGCGGCCCGAAGGCGCTCGCCGCCGATCCATCGATCGCGTCAGTGGCCGCCAAGCACAACGCCTCGGCGTCCCAGATCGCGCTCGCCTGGCTGCTGGCCCACTACGACCGCATGCTCCTGATCCCCGGCACAAGCTCGGTGGCGCACCTGGAAGAGAACCTGGCCGTCGACAGCATCCGGTTGGACGCCGAAGACCTGGCCGCCCTAGGCCGTGTCCCGTGATCATGTGACGGGGTCGCGGAGCCAGATGCGGATCGAGGCGACGTCGATGGTGCCCTGGTAGATGCGTTGTCGTTTGTCGTAGCGAGTGGCCACGGCACGATGCTGGCGGAGTTTGTTCACGCAGCGCTCGACGGTGTTGCGTTCTTTGTAGGCCTCCCGGTCGAAGACCGGGGGCCTGCCGCCTTTGGAGCCGAGTCTCGTGCGGTTGGCGGCCTGGTCCTTCTTCATCGGGATGACGGCCTTGATGTTGGGTTTGCGCAGGTAGCGGCGGTTGGTGCGAGAGGAGTAGGCCTTGTCGGCCATCGCCCTGGCCGGCCGGTTGCGGGGTCGTCCAGGGCCACGGCGCGGGATGCGGATGGACTTCAGCAGCGGGATGAACTTCGGGCAGTCCGCGTGCTGGCCCGGGGTGAGGATCCGGCTGATCGGTCGGCACCGCCGATCGGCCACCAGGTGAATCTTCGTGGACAGCCCGCCCCGTGACCGTCCCAGGGCCTCCCGACCCGCCGACGTCACTTCGTGATCTTTGTAAGCCCCTTTGAAGGCAGGTCGACGGCCGGAGCGTGCCGTGCCCCGGCCGCGTGCTGGTGCGCGCGGACCACAGTCGAGTCCGCGCTGACCGTCCAATCCTCGCCCTCGACCTCGTCGCAGCCCGCCCGCAGCCCGTCCAGGATCCGCTCCCACGTCCCATCCAGCGACCACCGGCGATGCCGGTTGTAGACCGTCTTCCACCTGCCATAACAGGGCGGCAGGTCACGCCACGGCGTGGCCGTAGTTCAGACGTTCCTCATCCACATGGATGATCTACACCAAACCGCCCCCAAAGGCCACGGGCACGATCTAGGGGAGGCGGGCCAGCAAGTGGGCGTCGAGGAAGCCCCGCTCGGAGGCCGGGTCGTGGAGCAGCCGGGCGAACGGGAGGAGCCCGGCCCCGGCCAGCAACTCGGCGAACCGGTCCGCTGGCCAGCTATAGGCGGGCGTCACCTTGTGGTCGAAGCGGACCGGCTCCGATCCGTCGGTCGCGAAGAACGAGACCAGGAGCAGGCCGCCCGGTGCCAGCACACGCACCTGCTCGGCGAGCAGCGCGGGCAAATCCCCAGGAGGGGTATGGATCATCGAGTAGTGGGCCAGCACGCCGCCGAGCGCGCCGTCCTCGACCGGCAGGGCCTCCATCCGCGCCTCATCAAACCGCAGCGCCGGATGGGCCCGCCGGGCGTGGTCGACCATGCCCGGGGAGAGGTCGAGCCCGAAGGCGTCCAGCCCCAGATCGTGCAGCATGGCCGTCAGATGTCCAGGCCCGCACCCGACGTCGACTGCCCGCAGGTTCCCCGTCCCGCGCACCAGCTCAGCGAAGGTACCGATCATGTTCCGCGAGAACGGCTGCGTCTCCAACTGATTAGCGAACATCGACGCATACAGCTCGACGACCCCGTCGTAGGCCGCCCGGGTGTCGTCCTGATGTTCCATCACGGGGAAGGAAACTAGCATCCGCGCACGTTCGCAGTTTCTCGGCCCCGTGTCCCCCAACCCCTTAAGGTCTGGCTGTCCGATCACATGATCACGGGACAGGCCCTAGAACACGTGCCCCACCTGGACGGCCCAAGCTTCTGACCCGGGTGGTTCGGCCATGCTTCAGGAGTTCATCGGGTTGGGGCGGCCCGTTCCAGGAAGGACTCCATCTCGGTGAAGACCCGCCTCGGATGGCAGGTCAGCCAGCTCAGCTCCAGGACGTCCGCCCCGACGACCCGATACGTCTTGAGCACGTCACCGTCACGGAACGGAACGGGTGCCCCGGCACGCAGTTCGATCCAGCACCGGAATCTCATGCCGCGAACGACAAGCCCGATCTCCTCGATATCGACCCACTGCACGTCGAGACGGCCGCCGGGCGCCCGGAAGGACAGCGACTCCGGTGTCAGCGCCACATGCTTCGGGGACCGAAGCGTGCGTATCGCTGCCACCGCACCCCATGTGAGCAGCGCGACGAAGATCGCCGCCCCCGCCACCTGCGCAAGCCCCCCTACGATCAACGCCGCTGCCAAGCCGTACATCGCGGCCAACGCCAACAACGTCAGAGCGCCCGTCCAGGCGATCAGCGGCCTGCGCATGAAGGGGAAGACGAGCGCGGCGGCCGGTGTGCCGTCGATATCGATCTCTCCGCGCCGCGGCTCTCCCTTCCAGCGCGGCGGAAGCAGGCCCACACCGAGCAACACCACCCCGGCCCCGAAAAGATTGAAAGGGACCACCATGTTGGCGGTGGCATCGCCCCCCGCGTTCGCCGAATAGAGGCTCATCAGCCCCAAAAGGAATATGAACGCGGAGATCAGATACAGGGCCGGTCGTATCACGATCATCACCTGGCCGAGGTTGGACGCCCGTTCCCGCGATACCGTTCCGCACCGAACCCACCGGGCTCCACGCCCGGGCCCGCTCGTCCTCGCCGCCGTGGTGCTCGTCGCGGATTTCCAGCAGGCCGCACCTCTGGGCAGAAGGCGAAGTCCTCGCGCGCGACGATCGTGGTCCTGAGCGCGGAGTGACGGAACCGG
The DNA here is from genome assembly GCF_043198445.1 of Spirillospora sp. NPDC048823. Classification (NCBI taxonomy): domain Bacteria; kingdom Bacillati; phylum Actinomycetota; class Actinomycetes; order Streptosporangiales; family Thermomonosporaceae; genus Spirillospora; species Spirillospora sp. NPDC048823. The sequence continues at coordinate 179,482 of NZ_JBICUT010000018.1, forward strand.
TGCAGCGCGAAACACCCTTGCCAGTCCGGCACGTGCGGCGTGCGGGAAACCCGGAACACGCCCCAGGTTCGGTCGAGCGTAAGTCTTCGTGATGCGGCTATAGGTCCTTGAGGATCTCAGTGAAGCGCCGGAAGTCGCTGCGGTTCATGATGAGCTTGGGGCCACCGGGGTCATTGCTGTCGCGGATGGCAATGATATTTACAGCCATTGCAACTTCGACGCAAGCGTCACCTTGTTCGCTACTAAAAGAAGACTTGCGCCACGTTGCATCAATCATGTCCATCGTTCGGTTATTACCTTTCTAATCAGGGAACGCGTATCCCTTACATTCAGTGCTTCCGATTGCAGGATCACGAAGGTTTCGTTTGCCGTGGCGATCTCATCTGGATCGGTCGTGGTTTCTCCTCCCCATGCTTTGATCGCGTACGCTACCTGTCTGTGGTCGGGCCTGGTTGCGATATGAAATGATCCCCAGACATTTCTTATGTAACGGATTGGCGCAATTTGCAGCTGGACTCTTCCATTTAGAGACAGCTCAAATAGATGTTCCAGTTGTTCCTTCATGACTTCCGGCCCCCCAACTTCGCGTGAGAGAACCGTCTCGTCCATGATAATAGAGATGATCGGGGCGGGGTTTCTGTGCAGAATCTCTTGCCGTCGCATCCTGTTCTTTACTGCGTCTTCGTCTTTCAAAAGAACGTGAGCATAAGCTTCACTCTGCAATAGCCCGGGGACCAGTCGCTCTTCATAGGCGCGGACCATGATCGCGGACTGCTCGGCCTTCGGATAGCTGGCGAAGTGCTGGGGGTACTTGTCGGACTTGATCGATTCTAGTAGCTCGTCCCAGGCTTCGACGAGAGTCGTGCCGGACTTAAGCGCACGGTCGAGTCGCAGGGCGAAGTCCCGACGGCAGCGCGTCCGGCCGACCTCGACCTGAGTGATGTAGCTGCGCGTCACATTGACCAGGTCGGCGAGTTGCTGCTGGTTGAGACCGGCGGCCTTGCGGAGGCGCCTGACTTCCGCGCCGAAGCTCAGAAACTCGGGCTTGATCCTGCTCTGCATCGAGATCGCGTCTCCTACCGGTGTGCAAACGGTCCAGACAGTGAATGTGAGCGATTCGGTACTGCTACGCCACTAACACAGGATCCTACGCCTCCCTGTGGCTGAATGTTGCCAATCGATAACAGAGAGTGATTTCATTGGGTTCTTCCGGTTTGTCATGGAGGGCCCATCCGAGATCAACCACCGTCCACACGGAGGGGTCATGCCACCCGCTGCTCTGGCGCCGGAGAGGCCGGCGCTTGTCCTGGAGCCGAATGATCGGGCGCCCGCGTTGGCGCGGCGCTACCTGACCGAGCGGTTTCGTGAACTCGGGCACGCCGACGACTTCGTCGGCCGCCTCGTCGTTACCGAGCTGGTTACCAACAGCTACCAGCACGTGGGATTCGGGCACATCGTCGTCCGCATCCAGCCCGACCCAGGCGAGCCTCTCAGCGTCATCGAGGTGTGCGACGAGGGGCCGGAACTCCCCGTCATCGGACATGCGGACGACGACGCCGTCACCGGACGCGGCCTTCTGCTCGTGGCCGAACTCGTCCACGACTGGGGCGCCCGCCCGCTCGAGGAGGAAGGCAAGGTGACATGGGCTCGCTGCGCCCGCTGAACGTCCAGCATCACGTCCTTCGGTGGCGGACCTTGCGCGGGCGTTCCACTGCGATCCGCTACCTGGACCTGCTCACCGTTGCGGCCCAGGCCAAGCGATACCGGTGCGTCAAGCTCTATCAGGCCGACGACCTGCCCACCCGTCCGCCCGTCCTGTGGGTGTTCGCATTCGGGGTGGACGATCATGTCCGGGTCGCCGTCACCGTCCACGCCGTCCCCGGTGGCACCTGGGGCTACTACCAGGCCGGACGTGGCAAGCATGGCTACCTGGCGCCCTGCGGCGACACCAAGTACGCCGCCGATCAGGTCGACGGCCTCCTCAAACACCGCATGTACCCCGCTACCTGGAGCGCGCCACCGGAGGTATCACGGTGAACGTCGCCTCTCCCGGTGTCCGGTTGGAGCACCTGGGACTGGACGTCGACATTGACCGGGCGCTTGACGACCTGCGCCGCTCCTTCCCCAGCGTGTGCTTTTGGTACGGGGATTTCAGCGGCTCGTAAGCATTCAGCTCGGGTGCTTTGAGGCATGGCGAATTAGCGTTGCGTGACCGCAACGCTGGATGGGGCGTGCTCAGGCCGGGGCCGGGTCGGG
>NZ_JBICUT010000019.1:0-158982 GCF_043198445.1 Spirillospora sp. NPDC048823
CCGGTGGAGCGGATGATGCGCGACGCCAAGATCACCCAGATCTACGAGGGCACCAACCAGGTCCAGCGCATGGTCATGGCCCGCCAGCTCCTCAAGTAGCCCGTCCGCGGCTCCCGACGCCGGGGTGGCGGTCGCCGGTGACCGCCACCCGCCGGGCGGCGCTCAATCGTGGGAGACGGTGAGCATGACCTTGCCGTCCTTGGTCATGCGCGGGCGGAGCGTGATGCCGTTGAAGCTCGTGCTCGTGTTGGAGCGGTCCGCGTCCACGGTGGTGATGGCCTGCGAGGTGTGGGTGCGGATGGCGAAGGTCACGCGCGTGCCGTTGACCTTGACCTTGATCGGCTTCACCCCGTACTTGTCGTCGAGGGTGATCTCCTGCCCGTCGGTGATCTCGACCTTGCAGTCCGCGTCAAGGCATTCCTCCAGGGCGGCGTCGTCCTTGCCGGGCGACGCCGTGGCGGACGGGGACGCGGACGGTGAAGGCGCGGCGTCGGACGGGGCCGGCGGCGGTGCGGCGAGCGCGGCGGTGATGCCGCCGGCGAGGGTCAGCGTGGCGGCGGCCGTGGTGAGCAGGGTGAGAATCCTGGTCGACATTCTGTGGACTCCTGACGGGTGACTACTCTCTGTCACCTGCCTTGTTACCCACGGTATTCGATCAAGAACGTGCGGTCACCGTTGTTCGTCGACGATGAGCGTCTGCATCACCCGGCCGAACTCGCCCGAGGCGTCGGCGAGCGTCGCGTGGCACAGGGCGCTGCCGCCCGGGCTCGCATCCAGGGACGCGTCCATGCACAGCCACTCGCCGGCCGGGTCGCGGTGCAGCGCGACGGTCAGGTCCGTGTTGATGATCATCCACTTGGCGAGGTCGAGCTGGCTGCCGACGCCGGACGCGCTGTCGGCCAGCGTCAGGGCGCGCACCAGCGGTGTGTCGGACTCGCCGGGGACCAGCGGGACGCGGGGGCGTGCCCAGGTCGTGCCGGGACCCGGCTGCCCGAAGGCCCCGCGGACGAGGCGCCACTCCATCGCGGAGAGGTAGCCGCCCGTGTGGACGCCCGGCCACTCCGGGAACGGCGGCGTCGTGCCGGGGAGGGGCGGAGGGGCGGGTGCGTGGACGACGGGTTCCAGGTGGGACGGCGCCGCCATGATCCGCCAGGCGGTGGCGCGGACGACGGGACGCCCCTCGTGCGTCATCTCCGCTTCGAGGAGCGTGATCCGCTTGCCGGGGCGGACGACGCGGACGGTGATGTCCAGCACCGCCACGGGGACGGGGCTGAGGAGCTCGACCGTGACCCGTGCGACCCGGGTGCCGGGGACGGGGTCGTGCCGTTCGAAGGCCCGTCCGATCAGGCCCGAGACCGGCCCGCCGTGCTGGAACCCCGGCGACCACGGCCCGGCCGTGGCGGGGGTGCTGGCGAACCGCCCGTCGCCGAGCGGCTCGTAGAACGCCTCGGCGGGCGCGTCCTCGGTCATGCGGCTCCCTCCAAATCTAGAACAGCATTCTAGACATGGTCAGCCGCAGAGTTTCTGCGTGGCGGTGTCGGTGTCGATGCCCGAGCGGGGCGACGGCGATCCGCTCGGCGCCGCCACCTCGACCTTCTTCACGCCGTCCCAGTTCGCGCCGACCATGACCTGCACCTTCGACCCGAGCGAGGACACCTTTTTCAGCTTGGCGTCCGGAATCGCGGCGGCCAGGGTCTTGGCGGCGTCCGCGCCGTCCGGCCCGTACTGGATCTGGGTCTTCTGGAGGCCGGTCCGCGCCACGCCCGGGGGGACGGTCACGTCGAAGCCCAGCTCCTCCAGTTGCGCGCCCGCCTTCGTCGCCAGGCCCCGCGTGCCGATCGCGTTCAGGACGCGGACGGAGATGTCCTCCGGCGGCACCGTCAGCTCGTTCCCGGGCTTCTGGGACGGCGTGGCGCTCGGCTTCCCGGTCCGCTCGGCCAGTGGCTCGTCCTTGCGGATCTTGGCGAACAGGTCGCGCGCCTTGCCCTGATCCCACTGGACGGTCGACTGCGCGGACGGCGAGTTCCACAGGACGGCCTGGTGGTCGGGGTTGGAGAGGGGGACCTTCGCGAACGTCAGGTCGTCGGTCGACAGGTCCTTCATCTGGTCGGCGAGTTCCGGCAGGTTGTCGGCGAGTTCGGGATCGACGCGCAGCGACTTCAGCGCCGCGTTCAGGAACTTCGTCGACTTGACGGGGTCGCCGAGCGTCTTCGTCGACAGCGCCTGCTTCAGCATCGACGCCATGAACTGCTGCTGCCGGTCGATGCGGCCGAGGTCGCTGCCGCCCGTCAGCGAGTAGCGGGCGCGGGCGAACGCCAGGGCCTTCATCCCGTCCACGTGCGACGTGCCCGCCGGGAGCCTCAGCCCGCTCTTGACGTCGCTGACCGGCTGCTCGGTGCACACGTCCACGCCGCCGAGCGCGTCCACCATGTGCACGAACCCGTAGAAGTTGACCTCGACGTAGTGGTCGATCGACAGGCCCGTCGCCCGCTTGATCGTGCTGACCGTGAGGTCGGGGCCGCCGAACTGGTACGCCCAGGTCAGCTTGCCCGGACGGGACGGAATCCGCGCCCCCTTCGCGCCCTCCGAGCCGTTCGACCTGTGCGCCGGGATCGTGACGTGGGAGTCGCGCGGCAGGCTCACGATCGACACGCTGTCGTGGTCGCGGGACACGTGCACCAGCAGCATCGTGTCCGAGCGCTCACCCTGCTGGTGCCCGAGCTTGGCGGCCTTCTGCTGCGCCCTGGTCAGCCCGTCGCGGCGGTCGACCCCCGCCACCAGGATCGTCATCGCGCCCTTCGGCCCGCCGCCCTCGCCGAGACCGCCGACCGACACCTTGTCGATCATGCCGGTCACATAGTTCTGGAACGCCCACGCGCCGCCCGAGGTGAGCAGCACGAACGCCGACATCGTCCCGGTGACCATCAGGAACCGCTTCTGCCGCCGCGCGCTCATCGCCGCCCGCGGGCTCAGCCCCCGGCCGGGGCGGCGGGGCCCGCGCGGGCTCTCCACCGGTACCCGCGGCGCCGGCATCCCGTCGACGGTCACGCCCTCGATGTCGCCGTCGCCGCCGTCGCCGGGCGCCGCGTGGGAGCCCGGACGGGGCCGGAAGTAGCGCTCCAGCGGATCGGCCTCCGGCCCGCCGGTGTCGCCGCGACCTGAGTCGTGCCCGTCTGCCATGCCGGCCGCCGCCTCCCGAGGACATCGTTCTGACGCGAGTCCACACCACTCTAAAGTGGGAACACCCGTCCGTTCGCTACCTGGACCTCGTGTCCTTGGAGTAACGTGGCGCCGTCTCGACCACACCCGGCCCTCGGCCGGAGAGCCCGCGAGCCCACCATGAATTCGTCTCCCCATGTCCAGCGCGCCACGAACCAGGAAACCCAGTACGCCGTGAAGCCCCGCTCCGACTCCGGTGAACGCACCTGGCCCGCCGTGTCGGTGGTGATGCCGGTCCTCAACGAGCAGCGCCACCTGACGGAGGCCGTACGCGGCATCCTCACCCAGGACTACCCGGGCGAGCTCGAACTCGTGCTCGCCATCGGGCCGTCCCGCGACAGCACCGAGGAGATCGCCCGCAGGCTCGCCGCCGAGGACCCGCGCGTCCTCGTCGTCGCGAACCCGACGGGACGCACTCCCCAGGGCCTCAACATCGCGATCAAGGCGTCGCAGTACTCGATCATCGTCCGGGTGGACGGGCACTCGCTGCTGCCGGACGACTATGTCCGCGCCGCCGTCGAGACGATGGAGGAGACCGGCGCCGACAACGTCGGCGGGATCATGGCGGCGGAGGGCATCACCCCGTTCGAGAAGGCCGTGGCGCGCGCGATGACGTCCAAGCTCGGCGTCGGCAACGCGCGCTTCCACACCGGCGGCGAGGCGGGCGAGGTCGAGACCGTCTACCTCGGGACGTTCCGCCGCAGCGCACTCGACCGCGTCGGCGGCTACGACGAGACGTTCGTCCGTGCGCAGGACTGGGAGATGAACCACCGCATCCGGGAGACCGGCGGCCGGGTGTTCTTCACCCCGCGGATGCGGGTCACCTACCGCCCGCGCCCCAACCTGCGGGCCCTCGCCAAGCAGTACTTCCACACCGGCCGCTGGCGGCGCGTCGTCGGCCGCGAGCACCAGGGCACCCTCAACCTGCGCTACCTCGCGCCGCCGATCGCCGTGGTCGCGATGACCGCGGGCGCGGTCGCCGGGGCGTTCGGATTCTGGCCGGGCTGGCTGCTGCCCGGCGGGTACGCGGCCGCGATGATCGCGGGCGCCGCCGTGGAGGGACGGGGGCTGCCGGTGTCGGCCTGGGTCCGCCTTCCGCTCGTGTTCGCCACCATGCATCTGACCTGGGGCGTCGGTTTCCTCACCAGCCCGCCGGGGCTCGGCCAGCCCACCCCGGTCAAACCCGGCCAGTCCGTCCACTGACGGACGAAAGCACAAAACCACCTGCGAACATGGGTGCGTACCCTCACGTCCGGGGGTTAGGTTTGGCGGGATCTCGCCCGCCACTGTTCGGAGGTCGCCATGTCCAGCGGAGCACGTCACGGCCTAGGCGTGGTGATCGGCCTCGTCATGACACCTGTCATCGCCGTGTGCCTGATGTACGGCACGAGCGAACTCGGCCGATACGCTCGGACGCTCGCCTTCGAGGGGAGCGGCCGATGGGTCGGCGCCGCCGTGCTGCTGGTCGCCGCCGTGCTCCTCGGGCTGGTGGCGGGCTCGCGGGTGTCGCCGGTCGCATCGCTCATCCCCGGCGCGGTCTACGCGGCCATCGGCCTGCTCTGGGTCGCGTCGCCACGCTGGGCGTTCGAGAACTTCGACCGGGACCTCTTCCCCGGGGACCTGTGGCTCGGGTACACACTGCTCGCCCCTTACGGCATCTTCCTGGTGATCGGCGTCGGGCTCCTGGTGGCGTCCCTGGCGCCGTCGCGGTGGAAGTCCCGGACCGCCGCCGGGGCCGCACCGCGTTTCGGCGGGCCGCCGCCCGCGCCGATGGGCCCGCCTCCCATGCACGGCGCCCAGGCGCCCATGGGGGCGCACCACACGCCGCAGGGTCCTCCCGCGCCGGGCCAGAACCCGCCGTGGCAGGGCGGCCCGCCCCAGGGCGGCGCACCCCACGGCGGCGCACCCCAGTACGGGCAGCCGTCCGCTCAGCCCGGCGCCTCCAACCCGCCTCCGCTGCCCGCCGCCCCTCCCGCGCCGGCGCCCGCGCCCGCCGACGACGGTCCCAAGCCGTCGTCCCGAAGCGACTCCGACGACGACAACCCGGGCGAGTGGACGCAGATGTACGGCGGCAACCGCCCGACGTGACCGTCCGGGTACCCGGCGTCCGTACCGTGGTCAGAGCGCGCCGAGGACGCCGGGGATGTCGTTGACCACCATCGCGTCGAAACCGGCGGCCGCGTAGGCAGGGGCCGTCTCCGCGGTGGGGCACCAGACGACGGCCTCAAGGCCCGCCTTGTGCGCGACGTCGACACAGTGCGCCAGGGGACGCAGCCGCGTGTCGGGGTGGTCGAGGCCGCACGAGCCCGTGTGCACGGCGACCACGTCCATCCCGAGGCCCGCCGCGGCCGGGACGGCGTTCCACAGCGGGTACCGCAGCCACGTCAGCAGGCCGAGCGGGACGCCGGGCAGCTCGTCCTTCAGGAACGTCAGCAGCGACGGGTCGAACGAGGTGACGAGCAGCCGGCGCCGCCGGGCCTCGCGCTTCAGCAGCGGGAGGAGCAGCGCGCCGGTGCGGCGGGACGGGGCGTCCACCGCGTCCTCCAGGACGGTCTTGACGTCGACGTCCACCGCGACGTCCGCCGGCAGCGCGTCGAAGATCTCCGTGAGGCGGGGTAGCCCGCTGGCCGCGGCGGCCAGGTCCACGATGTAGTGCCCGTCCGCGGTGGTGGGGTCGTGCCGCAGGACGAGGTCGTCGTCGGCGGTGCGCGTCACGTCGATCTCGATCCACGGCGTGCCCGGGGCACGGCGGCACGCGTCGACGGCTGCGAGCAGCGACGGCAGCGTGTTCTCGGCGACGGGCGACTCGGAGCCGGGCGGCGTCGGATCGCCCGAGCCGTAGCCGCGGTGGCCGATGATCGCGGGGGCGCTCTCGAAGACCGGGGTCCGCGCAGAGGTCAAGGGGTGTCTCCGGTGGCGAGGTGTTCGGCGACGACGACGTCGAGGGGCTGGGTGACCTTGAGGTTGCGTTCGCTGCCCGCGACCACCCGGATCGGGACGTCCGGCAGATAGCGGTGGACGATGCCGCAGTCGTCGGTGGCGCGCAGCCCCGGGTCGGCGAGGGCCAGCTCGTACGCCTTGCGGATCGTACCGAGCCGGAACCCCTGCGGAGTCTGGAACCGGACCATCGTCTCGCGCGGCGGCATGGACACGACCAGGCCGTCCTCGACGGCGACCATCGTGTCGGACGCGGGCAGCCCGACCGCGACGGCCTCGTGGGCGTCCAGTGCGTCCAGGACGCGGTCGATCACCGGGTGGTCCACGAAGGGGCGGGCCGCGTCGTGGAACAGCACCCGGACGTCGTCGGGGCGCCCGGCCAGGGTGCGCAGCGCGGCGGCCGTGGAGGCGGTGCGCGTGTCACCGCCCTCGATCACGGCGGTCGTCTTGCGGAACGGCGCGGCGGCCGCCGCGGCCTCCCGCAGATGCCCCGCCGCCATCACGACCACCACCTCGCCGATGCCCGGATGCGTGTCGAACGCGTCGATCGCATGCGCGAGGATCGGGCGCCCGCCGACGTCGATGAGCTGCTTGGGGCGTCCCGCGCCCATCCGCTCGCCCACCCCGCCCGCCAGCACCACCGCAACGGTCCGCGTCGCCATCTCACCTCGGTTGTCCACAACATTCGGTCATCGAGCCACTACGCTGTGCATCTGAACATGATGTTCCGACCGGCCGGAGGCCCCGATGGATCAGGCGCTCCGGTGTGACCGTCCGGACACGCTCAACGTACCGGACCACCCCGCGATCATCCGCCCGGACCGAGAGGCGGTCGAAGCCGTGGACGACGACGGCCTCATCGGCGCCCGCGTGGTGCGCCCGTGCGCGCCGTTCGTCGCCCGGTGGGCGGCCCGGCGCGGGCTCACGCCGGGCGCGGTCTCGGCGATCGCCCTGGCGGCCGCGGCGCTCGCCGCGGTGTGGTTCTCCGCCGGGACGCGCGGCGGGCTGGTCGCCGGGGCGCTGCTGCTGTGCGTCTCGCTCGTCCTCGGCCACGCGGGCAGGGGCGGTGCGGACGGCCTGCGCGCCGGCCGGGCGGGTCCGTCCGGCGGGCGCCCGGCCGCCGTCCTCGGCCGGGCCGAGGAGTACGCGGTGTACGCGGGGCTCGCCGCCGGGGCCGCGGCGTCCGGCGGGGGCCTGTGGTGGGCGGCGATCGGCGCGGCCGCGCTGCTGTCCGTCCGGCACACGATCGAGGCGTCGTTCGCCGCGAGCCGCACCCGGCCGCCCCGGTCGCCCCTGCCGGCACGCCGGGACGTCCTGCGGCGCGCCCGCAACAGCCTCGGGCTGCCGCTCGCCGAGCGGTTCGCGCTCATCTCGGTCACCGCCGCGTCCGCCGGTGCCCGGCCGGCGTTCGCCGTGCTTCTCGCCTGGGGGTCCGCCGCCACCGCCGTCACCCTGACCGAACGATCGAGGAGGTCGATCACATGACGGCCACGCCCGCGCCCGCCCGTACCGCGCCGGCCTACACCGTGCGGGCCTACCGCGACGACGGTCCCGCGTGCCGCGGCCTCGGCCGGATGGCGAGGGGACGGCTCCCGCCGCTGCCCGCCACCGCCGCCGCGGCGGCGTTGACGGCCGTCCTGCTGTTCCCGCGGGGCGACGGCGGCCCGCAGCCGGCGCTGTTCGCCCCGGTCATCGTCCTGCTCCTGGCGGGGCCGTGTTCCGCGCACCCGCACACCGGACGCCTGGACTGGCTCGTACCGCCCATGTCGCGCGGGATCGAGTATGGTTACCTCGCTGTGCTGGGGTTCGCGCAGGCGGTCCCGGCGCCGCTCGTCTACGTGCTGATCGCGGTTCTCGCGCTCCACCACTACGACATCGTGTACCGCACCCGCCACGGGTCCCGGCCACAGGAGTGGGTCCTGCGCGCCGGGCTCGGCTGGGAGGGCCGGATGCTGTTCGCGGCCGCCGCGGGCCTTTCCGGTCTGCTCCCGTTCGCGTACGCCGCGCTGGCCGCCTACCTTGGCGTGTTGTTCGGCGGCGAGAGCGTCGTCACGTGGGTGCGCAACAGCCGCGGGAGCGGCGTGATGGTCGACCTGAAGGAAGAGGAAGCATGATCGGCATGGTGCTGGCGGCAGGAGCGGGCAGGAGGCTGCGGCCGTACACCGACACCCTCCCCAAGGCCCTGGTCCCCGTGGACGGGGAGACCACCATCCTCGACATCGCCCTGGGCAACCTCGCCGAAGTCGGCCTGACCGACGTCGTCATCGTCGTCGGCTACCGCGCGGGCGCCGTCGAGGAGCGCAAGGCCGCCCTTGAGGCGCGGTACGGCGTGGACATCACGCTGGTCCACAACGACAAGGCCGAGGAGTGGAACAACGCCTACTCCATGTGGCTGGCTCGCGAGCACTTCTCCAAGGGCGTCCTCATGGTCAACGGCGACACGGTCCATCCGGTGAGCGTCGAGAAGACCCTATTGGCGAACCGCGGGCCGGACATCCTCCTGGCGGTGGACGACGTCAAAACTCTCGCCGACGAGGAGATGAAGGTCATTCTCGACGGCGACGGCCACCTGCGGACCATCACCAAGCTGATGGATCCGTCCACCGCGAACGGCGAGTACATCGGCGCCACCCTGATCGAGCCCGCCGCCGCCGGGCCGCTGGCCGACGCCCTCAAGACCACCTGGGAACGCGACCCCGACCTCTACTACGAGGACGGCTACCAGGAGCACGTGAACCGGGGCGGCCGCATCGGCGTCGCGCCCATCGGCGAGGTCGACTGGGTGGAGGTCGACAACCACGACGACCTGGAGAAGGCCCGGCGGATCGCCAAGGGCTACTAGGCCCCCGACAGCGCGGACGACGAGGAGGCTCATGCCCCTGCTGACGCGGATGCTGAACGCGCCGCTCTCCATCGATGTGCGGCGCGGTGCCGTCGCCGCCCTCGGCGACCTGCTCGCCGACAAGCGGATCGCCACCGAAGGGCGCGTGGCGATCGCGGTCGGGCCCGGCCAGGGCGACCAGATCGCCGAACAGGTCCGGCCGTCCCTGTCGGCCTGCGAGGTGTACCGCGTCGCGGACGGCACCGTGGACGCCGCCGTCGACCTCGCCGCCAAGCTGCGCGCCGGGTCGTACGAGGCCGTCGTCGGCATCGGCGGCGGCCGGACGATCGACGCCACCAAGTACGCGGCGACGCTGTCGGGCATCCCGATGGTGTCGGTCGCCACGAACCTGTCCCACGACGGGATCTGCTCCCCGGTCGCCTCCCTCACGCACGAGAACGGCAAGGGCTCGTTCGGCGTCGTGATGCCCCTCGCGATGGTCGTCGACCTCGACTACGTGCACGCCGCGCCGCCGCGCCTCGTCCGCGCCGGGGTGGGGGACGTGCTGAGCAACTTCTCCGCCGTGGACGACTGGCTGCTCGCCGCGGAGCAGTGCGGCGAGCGGGTCGACCGGATGGCGCTCACCGTCGCCCGGACCGCCGCCGAGGCGCTGCTGCACCAGCCGGAGTCGATCGAGTCCGACCGGTTCCTGACCGTGCTGGCCGAGAGCCTGGTGCTGTCGGGGATGTCGATGGCCTTCGCGGGCGACTCCCGTCCCGCCAGCGGCGGCGAGCACGAGATCCTGCACGCCGTCGACCAGCTCTACCCGGACACCGCGCACCACGGTGAGCTGGCGGGGCTCGGCACCGCGTTCTGCTACCACCTGCGGGCCACCCGCCTCGGGCAGGGCGCCGGACGCCTCGACGAGATCCTCACGTGCCTCGCCCGGCACGGGCTGCCGCGCTTCCCCGGTGACGTCGGGCTGTCGGTCGACCAGTTCGCGGACGCCGTCCTGCACGCCCCGCGGACCCGGCCCGGCCGCTATACGATCTTGGAATACCTCGGCCTCGACAAGGGTGAGACCCTCAAGGCGGTGGAACAGTATGTCCAGGCCCATGGAGGCTGAGCTCCCCGGGCGGAGCCGATCCCCCGAGCCCCCAGGCGACGACGAGCGCCCGCACCGCAAAGGTGCCAAGGTCGCCGACGTCCGCCGGTACGGCCAGCCCCCCGGACTGAGAGACCGGCGCAACGAGGAGCACTGGGCCGGCCGCCTCTACATGCGCGACCTGTCCCCGTACTTCGGCTGGATCGCGCTGCGCCTCGGGTTCAGCCCCAACCAGCTCACCTACCTGATGATGGCGAGCGGCGTCCTCGCCGGCGTCGTGGTGTCGCTGCCCGCGTCCGGTACCGGCGCGCTGTGGACGGCGCTCGGCGGCGCCGTGCTCATCCAGGTCTACCTGCTGCTCGACTGCGTGGACGGCGAGGTCGCCCGCTACCTGCGGCAGACCTCGGTGGCCGGGGTGTTCCTCGACCGGATCGGCCACTACCTGTCGGAGATCGCGCTGCTCATCGGCCTCGGCTTCGCCGCCCAGGGCGGCTGGGAGAGCGGCGGCTGGGTGGAGCTCGGCCTCGTCGCCGCGCTCGGCGCCGCGCTGATCAAGGCGGAGACCGACAACGTCGTCGTCGCGCGGGCCAAGTCGGGCCTGCCCGCCGACCCCACCGGCGGCGACCGCGCACTGCGTCCCCGCTCCACCAAGATCGCGCTCGCCCGGCAGGCGGTGTCGATGCTGCGCTTCCACCGCATCATCGGCGCGGTCGAGCTGTCCCTGCTGATCCTCGCGGCCGCGGTGGTCGACACGGTCCTCGGCACCGAGACGCCGGCCGCGACCCGCGTCCTCATGGCCGCGGTCGCCGCCGTCGCGGTCGTCCAGACGCTGCTGCACCTGGTCAGCATCCTCGCCTCCCGGAGGCTGAAGTGACCGCCGACCTCGACGAGGAAGCCGTGGACCCGCGAGAACAGTCCTCCCGCGCGGACGGGGGCGTCGCGCTCAGCGTCGTGGTCCTGACCATGGGCAATCGTCCCGCGGAACTGGCCCGCGCGGTGCGCAGCGCCTTCGAGCAGGAACACGTCGCCGTCGAGGTCGTCCTCGTCGGCAACGGCGTCGCGGGCGACTGGCTGCCCGGCGACGACCCCGTCTTCGACGACGAGCGCGTGACGCTCCTGCGCCTGCCGGGCAACGTCGGGATCCCCGCCGGCCGCAACCGCGGCGTGGCGGCGTCCTCCGGCGACGTCATCCTCTTCCTCGACGACGACGGCTGGTACCGCTCCACCCGCCTCGGCGCGCACCTGCGTGACAGGTTCACCGCCGAACCCGACCTCGGTGTCGTCTCGTTCCGCGTCCGCGACCCCGAGGGCGGACGCGGCGAACGCCGCCACGTCCCCCGGCTGCGCGCCGGCGACCCCGAACGCTCCTCCGCCGTCACCACGTTCCTCGGCGGCGCCTGCGCCGTCCGCCGCGCCGCGTTCGACGCCGGCGGCGGCCTCCCCGAGGACTTCTTCTACGCCCACGAGGAGACCGACCTCGCCTGGCAGATCCTCAACGCCGGGTACCGCATCGTCTACGACGCGGCCGCGGTCATGTTCCACCCCGCCGTCCTGCCCACGCGGCACGACATGTTCTACCGCTACAACGCCCGCAACCGCGTGTGGCTGGCCCGCCGCAACCTGCCGTGGCCGCTCGCCCTCACCTACCTCGCCGTGTGGGTCGCCATGACCGTCCTCCGCGAGCGCAGGCCGAGCGCCCTCAAGCCGTGGTTCAAGGGCTTCGCGGAAGGCTGGCGCAAACCCGCGGGCCCCCGCCGCCCCATCTCGTGGCGCACCGCCTGGCGCATGACGAGAACGGGCCGCCCGCCGATCATCTAGGCCCGGCCGCCCGTCACCCGGGCACCGCTCGTCATCGGGGCGTCGTCACGGCGGCGAGGATGAGATGCGCCAGTTCGGCGGCGATGTCGTCCAGCGGGATGTCCTGGTCGCGGGCGGACCAGTGGTGGACGAGGTTGTTGACGGCGCCGATGACGGCGATCATGGTGAGGTGGTAGTCGCGGTCGATGGCCTCGCCGCGCTCGACGGCCTCGCGGGCCATCGCGACCAGGGACTCCTCCCACCGGGCGCGCCTGCGCAGCCGGTGCCGCTCCAGGTCGGTGCTCACCCCGATGATCTCGACGAACGCGATGCGGGCCCAGCGCGGGTCGCTGGCGGTGACGGTGACGAACGCGCGCACGGCGCTTTCGACGCGGGCCGGCAGGTCCGCGTCCGCCGCCTCGGCGTAGGCGGCGGTGAGGGCCTGCGCGGCGCGCTCGTTGATGTCGTGGTGCAGCGCGGCGAGCAGTTCCTCGCGTCCGGAGAACTCCTCGTAGAAGTTGCGGGTCGACACGCTCGCCGTCGCGCACAGCCGTTCGATGGAGGTGGCCGCGTAGCCGCGGGTACCGAACAGTTCGAGCCCGGCGGCCAGCAGGCGCTCCCGTCGTTCGGCGCGGCGCTCCTCGGCCGTGCGGCCGCCGTAGCTGCGTCTGGGCGCGGGATTTCGGCCGGTCATCGCTCTCCGTCCACCCGTGCGAATGGGGCAGCGTTAGCCTAACCCGCGCGTCCGGCCACTTTTCACGCGTTCAGCCGGTGAGGAGAGTGTCGCGCCATTCGGGGTCGGTGGTGAGGACGGTCAGGCGCTGCGTCGCGCGGGACACGGCGACGTAGAGGACGCGCAGGCCGCGCGGGGACTGGGCGGCGATGGTCTCCGGCGCCACGATCACCGCGGCGTCGAACTCCAGGCCCTTCGCGTCGAGGACGTCCAGCACCTGGACGCGTTCGGGCAGGTCGGCGGCGAGGCGCTCGCGGTCGGCGGCGGTCCAGGCGGGTCCGCCGGGCACCGGGTTCGCGGCGGGGGCCGCGGGGGCGTGGAACGCGGGATCGTCGAACAGGGACTCCTGGCCGTCCGGCATGTCCGGCGTGTCCGCGGGCCGCGGCTCCTCCAGCGGCAGCGGGACGATGAGGCCGATGGTGCCCTCCACCTGTCCGAGCAGTTCCTCGGCCGCCTCCCACGCGGCGGTGACGCCGAGGCCGGGGACGACGCGGACGACCGGGTCGATGCCGGAGGTGCGGACGGCGCGGGCCGGGCGGGCGTCGGGCAGCGCCACCGCGAGCACCCGCGCGGACACGGCGGCGATCTCGGTGGAGTTGCGGTAGTTCGTGGTGAGCTCGTACTCGTGCCGGGTCCGGGGGGTCGCCGGGGCGGGCTTGCGGGTGCGGCGGCGGCCCCGCGCCGATCCCCGGGACGAGCCCGGGGACGCGGGCCGTTCGCCGCCGAGCGCGGCCTCCATGGCCTCCCGGGCGGCGTCGAGGTCCTCCCAGGCGCTCTGGGCGGGGTCCTCCACGATCGTCCAGCTGGCCTGGCGTCCGCGGCGGCCCAGCATCCGCCACTGCATGGGGGAGAGGTCCTGTGCCTCGTCCACGACGATGTGCGCGTACTCGGGACGCTCCTCCACCACGCCGTCGTCCACGCGCCGGGACCGCTCAAGCCGCTCGATCGACGTGGTGAGCTCCTGCATCTCGGGCTCCCACGTCTCGTCCACCACATCCTCGCCGGTGAGGATGTTGACGCCGTCCACGACGAACGGGTCGTCCTCGGACGGGGCCCTGCGGCGGCGGGACGGGCGGGGCGGGGAACCGAGCAGCGCGTCGAGCTCGTCGAGCAGCGCGACGTCCTGGTAGCTGAGGGGCGAGCCGTCCCCCGCCCAGGACTCGGCGAGCGGGGCGATGTCGGCGTGGCCGAGGTCGCGGCCGGCGGCGCGGCGCAGCCGGTCGGGGTCGCCGAGCGAGCGCAGCACGTCCAGCGGGCGGCGGAGCGGCCACCACGCGACGAGGAAGTCGGTGAACGTGCGCTGCTCGCGGACCCGGGCGTCGAACTGGTCGCGTTTCGGGTCGCCGCCGTTCCCGCGGCTCCCGCGTGCCGGCTCCTCGTCGATCGAGGCGAGGCCGTCCGCGGCGAGGATCGCGTTCCACAGGCCCGCTTCGGCGCCCTCCGCCTCCTCGGCCGCCTCCGGGCCCCCGACGTCGTTGAAACGCTCCCAGAGGGCGTCTAGGAGGAGTTCGGCGGCCCGGCCGCGCGCGGCGTTGACGCTGCCCCGGCTGCGCCGGTGGACCTCGCTCCTGATCCGGTCGAGGCGGCCCCGGTCCAGCGCCACGACGACGCCCTTGAACACCACGCGCAGCTCGTCCGGGGCGCCGGGCGCGTGGTCGGTCACGGCGCGCCTCAGCACCGTCGCCATCGTGCCGGCGCCCTTGACCCGGGCGACCCGCGGCGCGTCGTGCACGGTCGCGGTGACGCCGTCGACGAGGTCGCCGAGCGAGCGCAGTGCCGCCGAGCCCTCGCCGAGCGACGGCAGCACCCGCTCGATGTAGGCGGTGAACCGGCGGTTCGGGCCGATGACCAGCACGCCGCGGGAACCGAACCGCCGCCGGTGCCGGAACAGCAGGTACGCGACGCGGTGCAGGGCGACGGCCGTCTTGCCGGTGCCGGGGGCGCCGCGCACCAGGACGGTCCCGTCGGCGGGCGCGCGGATCACCTCGTCCTGCTCCCGCTGGATCGTCGCGACGATGTCGCGCATCTCGCCCTCGCGGGTGCGGGCGAGCGAGGCCAGGAACGCGCCGTCGCCGACGATCGTCATCCCGTCGGCCGCGTCCGGGTCGAGCAGGTCGTCCTCCAGGTCGACGACCGTGTGCCCGCGCGAGTGCAGGACGCGGCGGCGGACGACGCCGCGCGGGTCCTCGGGGGTGGCGCGGTAGAAGTCCTCGGCGGCGGGCGCCCGCCAGTCGATCACCAGGGAGTCGTGTTCGCTGGTCCGCACGCCGATGCGGCCGATGTAGCGGACCTCGCGGGAGGCCAGGTCGAGCCGGCCGAACACCAGCCCGTCGTCGGCGACGTCGAGGGCCTGGGCGCGCAGGGCGGCCTGGTGGACCATCGCGTCCCGGTCCACCAGCGAGCCCTTGGTGCCGGCGAGCGACTGGCGGTAGCCCTCCTGGATCATGGCCTGGGCGTCGGCGCGCATCTCCTCCAGGCGGGCGTAGGCGATGTCGACATGGCGCTGCTCGGCGGCGATCTCTTGATCCTTGACCGTGCCGCCGGGGCCGGTCGGCCGCCCGGTGACCTGGGACGACATGCAGGCTGCTCCTCGCACGTGTATCGCGCCCGGGGACGTCCCCCGGCGCCCCGAAGGGGCGAAAGAGACAGCTTATTCGGTCCGCCGGACCTTCAGCGTGGCCCGGACGTTCCGGCAGGTGAGCGGCGTGCCAGCCGGGACACCAGACCGCATGGGAACGCGCCGCCGCCCTCCGCGCGGACGTGCAGTTCCCCCTCGGGGCGGGCGAGCGACCGGTCGATCGCGTCGAGGACGAGCCGCGCCGGCGTATCGGCGGCGGCGCGGGTGCAGCGGAACGTCACGCCCCGCCCGCCGTGCTCCGCCCAGAGCGCTTCGGTGTAGGCCGCGACGGCCGCGGAGGCGGCGGCACCGGCCGACGCGCCGGGCACCGGCGCGGCCGGACAGAAGATCATTTCGCCGCGCCCGCGCTCCAGCATGCCGGGCAGCGTCGCCCGCACGACGTGGACGGCGCCGAGGACGCCGGTCCGCAGGACGCGCTCCACCTCGTCCAGGGGCTGCTCCAGCGCGGGCGCGACCGGCGCGATCATGGCGGTGTGGACGACCCGCTGCACGGGACCCGCCATCGTCACGACGTCCGCGACGGCCGCGGGGTCGGTGACGTCGCACGTCCGCACGTGCATGTTCGGGGAACGCAGCGCCGTGGCGGCCAGGCCGCCGCCGTCCGCGTCGACCGCGACGACGTCCCAGGCGGCCGCGGCCAGCCGCTGCGCCGCCAGCGCGCCGAGACCGCGCGCGGCACCCGTCACCAGCGCCGTCCGCCTCATCCGCGCACCTCCTCGGCGGCCTCGAAGGTCATCATGAGGTGCCCGACGGTGCTCGTGCTCAGCGCCCGCGCCCGGTCCAGGCCCAGCCCGCGCAGCTCCTCCGCCACCGGATGGTCGCCCAGGACGACCTTCGCCCCTCCCGGGCGCATCCGCACGTCGGACGGCGTGACCGTCCACGGCGTCCGGCGTGTGACACCGTCCATGCACGAGTACGCCTCGACGCTGGGCGTCCCGGAGCCGCTCGGCATCGGCGCGCCCGGCTTGACCGCCACCTCGATCGCCGTGCGGCCGCCGAGCCGCACGGCGCACCGCTTCACGCGTCCCGCCAGGTCCATGGGGATGTCGGCGAGCTCCTTCGGGAAACCCCAGATCGTCCGTCCGGCCTCCAGGGTGAACTCCTGGTTGACGGGCAGCCAGTGGATGAACGCCCCGATCCCCGCCATGCCGCCGCCGGTGAACGCGCGCAGCCTCCCGAGCGTCCCGGACGGCGGCGCCGACCCGGGCGGCCGGACCAGGAACGCGACGGCGAACTCGTGGTAGGGCCCGAGATCCCCGTCCGCGTACCGGACGAACGCCAGCGAGCAGACGGCCCTGCCCGGCAGCGGCTCGGCGACGTCGAGCCCGGAGTAGGCGATGACGGCCTGGGCCGCGTCCGCGGGCACGGCGAACATGGCGGACGCCACCGCGGCCTCGCGGATCCGGACCGGCAGATCGACCTGTTCCCCTTGGATCGCATGGGCGTGCACGGCACTTGTCACACCGCTTAGTAGAACAGGTTCTCGTTTTACTTCCAAGGACTGACGGCGGCCCGTCTCGTCAGCCCTTCTCGACGGCCGTCCCGATGCGGTCAAGGGTGGCGCGCATCCCGCCCCGGTTGACGGCGGCGCGCCGGTCGGCGGGCACACCGGTGAAAAGCCTGCCGAGCAGCGAGACGAACGCGGCGCCCCGGCCGTCGCGCCGCAGGTCCTCCCAGTACTCGGTGAGCCGGGTCCGGGGCTCGGACGGGTCGTCCGCGATGTCCTCGATGCGGTAACCCCACAGCGCCACCGGCATCCCGAAGCTCGACACCCGGAACGCGAACGCCTCTCCCGGCACCGCGGCCGTCACCTGGCACGTCGTGAACCACACGCGCCAGCCGATCCGGTTGAACCCCACGAACCTCGTCCCCGGCGCGATGCTCCGCCCGCGCACCCACGCGGCGAACACCTCCGGGCTCCACTCGCGCATCCGCCGCGGATCGGCGACCGCGGCGTACACGGCCTCCGCCGTCGCCGCGACGGACACGCTCTCCTCGACCACCCACTCCCGTTCCATGACCGGATCCTCCCACTTCATGACCGTCCGGTCACAACAGGTGGGCGAATTGCCGCCGCCAGGACGCGTACCAGGTCCTGAACCACGGCTCCGTCTCGGCGAGCGGGACGATGTAGGTGAGCGTCTCCGTGTAGTAGCGGCGCTGGAAGTCCGGCGGCATCCGGTCGAGGGTCTGGACGTTGCTCGCGCGGTCGGCGAGCTTCACCAGCACGGCCTCGCGCGGGGCGTCCCGGAGGCGGCGCAGATAGGCGGACCTGGCGGCGCGCTTCGCCTGGCGGCCGGTACCGGCGGCGGGCGGCTTGGTCACCCAGTCGACCAGTTCGGTCACCTCGGGGCCGAACTCGGCCTCAACATCGGCGAGGGTGGCCGGGGTGTCCTCGACGACGTCGTGCAGCAGCGCGGCGGACAGGATCGCCGGGTCGGTCACGCCGGGGCCGCGGGTCAGCACCTCCAGGGCCTCCAGCAGATGCACGATGTACGGGTCGCCGGTCGGGCGCAGCTGGTCGCCGTGCCAGCGCCGGGCGGCCTCCGCGGCCCTGCCGAGGCCGTCCAGGTCGATCTCGCCGCCGATCTTCCCGGCGGCGAGGCCCGCCCTGGCCTCGTCCCAGGTTCGCCAGTGGGTGAAGACCTCCACGGTTCCTCCGTTCAGTCGCGCGGACGCCACGCACAGGGCAAGGTGGATGTCGTCCTTTAGGGCAGTGAAAGCACACAGGCACGGTACGCGGAAGGAGGGGGCACGGTCGTGGGCGAAAGCCGGCAGCGCCCCGGTGGCCGGCCGGAGTCCGTGGGCGGGGTCCGGGTGGCCCTCGGCCTGATCTCCGGGGTGGTGGCCATCGCCCTCGTCGCCGTGCTCGTCGACAGATTCGTCCTCGGCGCGGAATGGTGGCAGGTCCGGCATACGGTGACCGCCGATCCCGTCACACCGCAGCGTGAGGTGGGCCCGCCGCCCGGTCCGCTCACGGTGAGCTGGGAGCACACGACCCGGACGCACCACGGGTCCGTCGCCGGCTACGACGGAGTCGCCTACGCGGTTGCGCAGGGCCAGGTGGTGACGGCGTCCGGGCACGGGCTGGAGGTCCGGGACGCGCGGACCGGCACGGGCCGCTGGAGCTACCGCCGCTCCGGGTGGACGATGCTCGGCTGGGCGTCCACGCGGTCCCGGCTGTTCGGCTACTTCGAGAGGGACGGCGACCGCGGCGACCGGCTGATCATCGCGTTCGACGCGCTGTCGGGCGGTCTGCTGTGGCGGCGCGAGGGGCTGCGTCCCGCCGCCGTCTCCCGGACGACGCTGCAGTGGCCCGCCGGTTCGGACGTCGTGTTCACCACCGACGACGAGCGCCGGACGCTGTTCGGCGTCTCGGCGGCGACGGGCAATCAGGTGTGGCGGCTGCCGCTGCCGCGCGGCTGCCTGCTGCTGGAGGGCGGCGCGCGGCCGTCCGCCGCACGGGAGGATCTCGCGGCGCTGGCCCTGGACTGCGCCGGCGAGGAGCGGCACAGCCGGCTGCTGGCCGTCGAGCCGGGCAAGGGCGCCGTCCGCTGGGACCGGCGGCTCGGCTCGAAGGAGTCACCCGAGGTGTCGATCCTCGACGGCGTGACGCTGGCCTCGGACGGGACGGCGCTGCGCGCGTTCGACGCCGACGGCGAGCAGTTCGCCGTCTGGGAGGGCGACGGGGTGTGCGGCGACACCATGTGCCCGGGAGTGCTGAGGTCGGGACGGCTCGTGATCGTCTACCACCCGGACGGCGCGAAGCGGGGCGAGACCTGGATGGAGGCGGTACGGGTGCCGTCCGGCAAGGTCGAGTGGCGGCGCGAGTCCCCGGCGTACGCGGCGCTCGCGGAGGCGGGCGGCGACGTGTACGCGCTGCGTCCCCGGCTGTCGGGTCGGCTGCTGCCGGCGGCCGTCGACATCGTCGAGCCCGGCGACGGGCACACCACGACCGCGCCCGCGCCGATCTCGATGAACCCCGACCTGCCCGGTCCGCGGCCGTGGCTGGCGGCGGCGGGCGGGCTGCTGTACGCGGCCGTCCCGCAGGCGGCGCCGCGTCCGGACGGCGCCGCGCGGCTCGTCGCGCTCCGCGGCGGGCTCGCGGGCACCGGCCCGGCGGAGCTGGGCGGGGTACCGGAGGCGGACTGGCCGGACGCCTGCACACTGCTGGAGAAGCCCGACCTGGTCGCGGCGCGCGTGGCCGGCCACGTCGACGAGCCCGCCGACGCGGCCGCCGGCCCGGTCCGGCTGCCGCGCCCGGTGTCCTGCAGGTACGAGCCGCCGGAAGAGGACGAGGACGCCGGGGACGGGGACGGCGACGGGGACACCGGGTCCGGCGGCGACCCGGAGGGCGAGGAGCCGAAGCGGTCGAAGCCGGCCACCCCGCGACCGACCGGCCCCGAACCGACCGGCCCCGAACCGACCGGCCCCGAACCGACCGGCCCCGAACCGACCTCATCCAGGACGGCCGGACCCGAATCGGCCGGACCCCGGCCGACCGGGGCGGAGTCCGCCGGGTCGAGGTCCCCGACGGCGGATCCCGGCGAGGGCGGCGATCCGGTGCGGACCGTGGGCGGCTTCACCGTCAGCGTCCGCTGGGTGGCCAGGACCGATCATGAGGCGTCGCAGATGCTGGACGCCCTCCAGGCCACGCAGGCGAAGGCCCGCAAACGCCGCGACATCGGCGCGGACGAGGCGTACGAGATCGGCCCGGCCGCCGGCATGATCGCCCTGCGCGTCGGCCGGTACGTCGTGGTGGTCGAGGCCGACCGCCCGCCGGGCGTCGCCGCCCGCCTGGCCCGCTCCGTCGCCTACCGCCTGCACAACCCGTCCTGACGTGCTGCTGCCCGGCGGCGCCGGGGCTCAGTACTCGGGGACGGGCTCGGGCTCGGGCAGGGGTTCCGGGACCGTGGCGGGGGAGCGGCCCGCCCACGCTTCGAGCTGGGCGACGAAACGCTCGGCGTGGACGGGCCAGTGGAACCGCTCGCGGGCGGCCCGGTGGCCGCGCTCGCCGAGGCCGGCACGCATCTCCGGGTCGTCGCGCAGCCGGAGCACGGCCTTGGCGGCGGCCTCCGGGTCCCCGAACGGGACGATCAGCCCGCAGTCCGCGGGTTCGACGATGTCCACGGCGGGCGGGTTCGGCGTGGTGATGACGGGGATGCCGCGGGCCATGTACTCCACGACCTTGGTCGGCATCGAGTGCCGGTAGTTGGGCTCGTCGTGCAGCAGCGCCAGCCCCGCCATGGCGCCCTCGGCGATGCGCAGCGCCCGGTCGTTGGGGACGAACCCGTACCAGCGCAGGGTCCCCTCGCGCTGCGCGCCCC
This sequence comes from Spirillospora sp. NPDC048823, assembly GCF_043198445.1. Classification (NCBI taxonomy): domain Bacteria; kingdom Bacillati; phylum Actinomycetota; class Actinomycetes; order Streptosporangiales; family Thermomonosporaceae; genus Spirillospora; species Spirillospora sp. NPDC048823. The sequence goes on from NZ_JBICUT010000019.1 coordinate 20,578, forward strand.
GGAGCGCGTCCTTGATGTCGGCGTCGGCGGCCCCGATCAGTTCGACCAGGACGCCCTCGGCGGCCAGCGTCCCGGCCATCTCGATCATGTCGAGGGCGCCGCGCGCCCGGGACAGCTGCCCGACGTAGACGGCGCGCCGGCCGTCCGGCCGTCCGGGCGGCACGTCGGAGACGTAGGTGGTGTTGGGCACGACGGGATGTTCGTCGCGGAACCGGGCCCGGTAGCCCTCCTCGGCGAGCAGCAGACGGTGCCGCCGTTCGCTGCGCCGCTCCAGGCGGTGGACGGCGGGTCGGAGCAGGGGACGCGCCGGCGCGGGCACCCAGCCCTTGGCGCTGAGGGCGGCGGCGGTGTCCTCGTGGACGTCCCACACGACGGTCCGCGCCCGCACCTCGCGGGGGAGGGACACCAGCAGTTCGGGGTCGTGCAGGAGGATCACGTCGGCGTAGGCGGCGTGTTCGGTGAGGGCCCGGTGGGCGGCGCGCAGGGCCCGGAGGCGGCGCCGCCCGGTGGCGCGCGGAACGTCCACCGGGCTGATCTCCCGCCACGGCGTCGCATTACATGCCCGAAATGGCGCAATATATGTGACTTCGTGGCCGGCATCGAGCAGCGCGCGTATCTGCCGGTGCAGAATGCGCGCGTCCTCGGGATGGTGCACCACCGTGCAAACGCAGACCCGCATTACTCTCACTCCGGTCCGAATCAATGCCTACGGCCGAGTCTCGGTTGCTCATGGAAATTGCCGATGAATTCCCGCTGTCCCCGACATGGACGCCGCCAGGCGATTCATCCCTGTCAGAGAAGTTCGACGGTGTCCTGCTGGGTGTTGCGGGTCCGGCCGCGGGTGTCGAAGAGCAGGCGGGCGTGCCGTGTCAGCGTCGCCGCGTCGTAGGCGGCGTGGCCGGCCAGGACGATCGCCAGGTCGGCCGCCTCCAGCGCGGCCCGCAGATCGTCGCCCGCGTTCGCGACCTCGGTCCCGTCGACCTGCCAGGACGAGACGTGCGGGTCGTGGAACGACAGATCGGCACCGAGCCGTGCCAGCCGCCGGGCCACCGGGCGGGCCGGGGACTCGCGCTGGTCGGCGATGTCGGCCTTGTAGGTGACGCCGAGGAGCAGCACCCGGGCGCCCTTCAGTGCGCGTCCCTCGCGGTTGAGGAGTTGCTGCGCGCGTTCCACCACGTACCGCGGCATCCGGTCGTTGATCTCCTGGGCCAGCTCCACGAACCGGAACGGATAGCCCAGCGAGCGGACCTTGTACGACAGGTAGTTCGGGTCGATCGGTATGCAGTGCCCGCCGACGCCGGGACCCGGCCGGAACGCCTGGAACCCGAACGGCTTGGTGGCCGCGCAGTCGATCGCGTCCCACAGGTCGATGCCGAGCTCGTTGCAGAACACCGCCATCTCGTTGACCAGCGCGATGTTGACGTGCCGGTAGGTGTTCTCCAGCAGCTTGGCCATCTCCGCCTCGCGGGTGCCCTTGGCCTGCACGACCCGGTCGACGAACTTGCCGTAGAACGCCGCCGCCGCCGACGCGCACGCCGGGCCGAGCCCGCCGACGATCTTCGGTGTGTTGCGCACCCCGTAGACCGGGTTGCCCGGGTCGATCCGCTCCGGCGAGAACGCCAGATGGAACTCGTCCCCGGCGACCAGGCCGGACGTCTCCAGGATCGGCCGGACGACCTCCTCGGTGGTACCGGGGTACGTGGTCGACTCCAGCACGACCAGCATCCCCGGCTCCAGGTGCCGGGCGACCGTCTCGGCCGCGCCGCGCACCGCGGTGAGGTCGGGACCGCCCTCGGGCGACAGCGGCGTCGGCACGCAGATGACCACGGTGCGGGCGCCGTCCAGGATGTCCTCCTGCAGGCTCGGGACGAACCCGGCCTCCAGCATCTCCTCCATGTCGGCCGGCGAGACGTCGTCGATGTGCGACAGCCCGGCCTTGAGCCCGGCGACGACGCGCGCGTCGCGGTCGAGGCCGCCGACCCGCAGGCCGGCCCGGACGGCCTCCCGCACGAGCGGCAGTCCCACGTAGCCGAGTCCGATGACCACCAGATCCACGCCGGTGGCTCCCTTCGCGCGTTATGTGAACGGGTACGCGGCCAGATATCCGGCCGTCACGGTGCGCCAGGTGCGTTCCGCTCGGACCCATTCCCGGGCCGCCTGCCCGATTTTCAGCCTTCTTTCGGGACTGTAAGCCAGATCTTCCAGGCAATTCGCCCATGCTTCCGGGTCTTCCGGAACTGTTAACGCGCCGGTTACGCCAGGTTCCACAATTTCCCGAAGTGCCCCGACTTCACTGGCTATGACCGGGAGTCCCCCGGCCATCGCCTCGATCGGCTTGAGAGGCGTCACCAGCTGGCAGACCCGGTCCGCCCGGCGCGGAACCGCGAACACATCGAGGACGGCATGGAACCGGCGAACGGACCCCATCGGCACCCGGCCGGTGAACACGGCGTGAACGCCGTGCCCGGCCGCGCGCCGTTCGAGCGCGCCGCGTTCGGGGCCGTCGCCGACCAGCAGCAGCGTGACGGGCGCGCCGCGGTCGCGCAGCAGCGCCGCCGCGTCGATGAGCGTGTCGATGCCCTCGTAGCCGTAGAACGACGACGTGAGGCCGACGACCGTCGCGCTCTCCGGGATGCCGAGCCGGTCGCGCAGGCCGCCGGGGTCGGGGAGCGGTTCGAGGAACACCTCGTCCACACCGTTCGGCACCGTGAAGATCTTTTCCTCGGGGATGCCGCGGGACGCGATCTCCGCCCGCATGGCCTCGCCCAGCGTCACCACCGCGTCCGCCTCGGCCATGCGGCGCGTCTCCAGCTCGCGGGTCAGCCGGTAGAAGTCGTCCGCCTCGCTGTGCGCGGGGTCGCGCGACAGCCAGGAGTCCTCCAGGAATCCCCGCACCTCGTACACGACGGGCAGGCCGTGCCGGCGGCCCAGCTCCAGCGCGACGGCCGCGTTCAGATGGTTGCTGACCGCGTGCAGGACGGACGGCCGCAGCTCCTCGACGAGGCGTCCGGCCAGATCGGCGCTCCTGCCGACGGCCCGGAGCGGATCGGCCGGCGGCAGCCACGGGAGCAGCCGGTGGTAGGGGACGCCCTCGACGTCCACCCGCGTCCGCGCGTCGCCGGCGCCCTCGCTGAGCGGGTATCCGAGCCGCGTCACCACGTGCGTGTCGAGGCCCGCCTCCCGCTGGGCGAGGGCGATCCGGTGCGTCCGGACGGTGTATCCCGCGTTCGTGCGCGGCAGGGCGTTCGTCACGAACTGCAGGACCGTCCTCCCGGACGGGGCGGCCTTCCCGGAAGGGGCGGCGCCGCGCGCGCGAGCGGACGGGGAATGGGCCAGCAGACGGCGCAGGTCGGCCGTCTCGCGCTGAACGTCCCGGGGTTTCGCGACGACGAGCCGGGAACGCCGCAGCCGGGCCCCGGCCGGGGTCCGGGCGAGCAGCCGGACGGCCAGCCGGAACGCCCGGCGGGGATCGTCCCTGACCTGCCGCCAGGCGAGCCCCGCCAGATAGACGTGTTTCTTTGTGGGCACGGCGGGCGAGCGTAGGCAACCCCGATGAACAGAAGGGAAATTGTGTTGGGACCCATCGTGCACGTCCTGGGGGCGCGGCCGAACTTCGTCAAGGCCGCCCCGGTGATCCACGCGCTGGGCGCCGCGGGCGCCGAGCAGACGGTGATCCACACCGGCCAGCACTACGACGCCCGGATGTCGGAGATCTTCTTCGACGAGCTGGGCCTGCCGGAACCCGACGTCAACCTCGGCGTCGGCTCCGGCGGACACGCCGAGCAGACCGCCGCGCTGCTCGTCGGGCTGGAGAAGGAGTTCACGAGCCGTTCACCCGCACTCGTCATCGTGTACGGCGACGTGAACTCGACCATCGCCGCCGCCCTCGTCGCGGCCAAGCTGCAGATCCCCGTCGCCCACGTGGAAGCCGGGCTGCGGAGCTTCGACATGTCCATGCCGGAGGAGGTCAACCGGCGCGTCACCGACCAGCTCTCCGCGCTCTGCCTGGTCACGAGCCCGGAGGGGATCGGCCACCTCGCGAACGAGGGCGTCCCGGTCGAGCGCGCCCACCTCGTCGGCAACCCGATGATCGACACGCTGCTGGCGAACCTCGGCTCGTTCGACACCGGCGCGGTCCGGGAGACGCACGGGCTGCCCGAACGGTACGTCCTGGCGACGATGCACCGGCCCGCGAACGTGGACGCACCCGAGACGGCGGCGGCCCTCGTCCGGCACCTGCACGGCGTCGCCGACCTCGCCGACCTGATCATCCCCGTCCACCCGCGCGGCCGGGCGAACCTGATGGCCGCCGGCCTCGGCGACCACGACGGCGTGCACATCCTGGAGCCGCTCGGGTACATCGACTTCATCGCGGCCGTGCGCGGGGCGGCGGCGGTCGTCACGGACTCGGGGGGCCTGCAGGAGGAGACGACGATCCTCGGCGTGCCGTGCCTGACGGTCCGTCCCAACACCGAGCGGCCCATCACCATCACCCACGGCACGAACCGCCTCGTCACGTTCGAGGAGCTCGTTCCCGGGGTGCGCAAGGTCCTGGAGGCGGAGGCGCGCGCGGGCGACCGCAAGCCGCCGCTGTGGGACGGCCACGCCGGCCCCCGCATCGCAGAAGTGATCATGGAGTTCCTGGGTGAGTGACGAGGCGAAGGACGCGGCGCGGCAGGAGGCGAGGGCGTACCAGCAGCTCGGACGCCTGAAGTCCACGCTGCGCGAACGCGAGGCGCGCGTCGCCGAACTGGAGAAGCAGCTCGCAGCGCTGGAGCGCTCGACGGCCCTGCAGTTCGGGCGCCTCGTCGCCGGCGCCGCGCGCAACCCCAGGCGCGGCCGGCGGCTGCCCAAGGACCTGTACCGGCTGTGGCGCACCCGGAACGCGCCCGCCGCGGCGTCGAAGTCCGCCGCCGGCGGCGGTGTCCAGCCCGACCGCGTCGACCGGCCCGAGAACCGCCTGCTCGTCGCCGGGCCGTGCGACACCCTGATCATCGCGGGCATCCTCACCCCGCGCACCGCGTCGCGGCTCGCCGAGCACGCCAAGGTCGTCCCGCTGTACCCGCACGACGCCGCGATCGTCCTCGACCGGGCGGACGTGGACATGGTCGTCGTGGACGCGGCGGCCGGCGAACCCGGCGGCCCCTGGGCGTACCTGGGCGTCCCCGGCATGTACGACCGGGACGCCGCACTGGACGGCGTCCGCAGGATCGCCGCCGCCCGCTCGCTCCCGCTCGTCCTGTGCGGCGAGGCGCCGCCCGCCACCCTGGCCTGCCTGACCTGGGACGCCGTGATCGCCGACGGCGCCACCGACCCCGGCCGGCTCGCGCGAATCGTTGAACCGGCCCATTGAAAGGAACCACCGTGCGACCACGCGCCCTCGTCTACGGCGACGTCGATCTCAACATGATCGACGGATCGGCGATCTGGGCCCAGGGCATGGTCCAGGCCCTCGCCCGCGCCGGCTGCGAGGTGACCCTGGTCCTCAAGGCCCCCATCCGGACCGGACGTCTCGTCGACCCGCTGCGCGCCCTGCCCGGCGTCACCGTCCGAAGCCCGCACGCCGAAGGCATGTTCGACGGCCTCCTCGTCCCGAAGCACGCCGCGACGATCCTCGCCCGCATCGACGCCGACGAGCAGCGCGCGCCGAGCGGAGACGGCCGGCCGGGGCACGGGTTCGACCTGGTCGTCGTCCGCGGCCGGCGCCTCGCGGCCAAACTCGCCGCGGGTCCCCTGGCCGGACGCCTGTGGACGTACCTGACCGACGTCCCCCAGTCCGCCGCCGAGTTCACCGCGTCCGCCAAGGGCGAGCTGCGCCGGATCGCCGACGCGTCCCGCGTGCTGCTCTGCCAGACCGAGGAACTCCGCGGCTTCCTGGAAGGCGCCGTGCCCGCCGCGGCCGGCAAGAGCGTCCTGTTCCCGCCCGTCGTCGTCCTCCCGGAGGGCCTGACGCCCCGCCCCGCCGGGGCACCGGACCACCGCGCGCTCCGCCTCGTCTACACCGGCAAGTTCGCGCCGCGCTGGAACACCTACGAGATGACCTCCCTGCCGCGCCTGCTCGCCATCCGCGGCGTCGAGGCCGAACTCCACATGGTCGGCGACAAGATCCACGACGATCCCGCCGACCCGGGCTTCGCGACCCGGATGCGGACCGCGCTGGAGAGCGGCGAGGGCGTCGTCTGGCACGGCGGCCATCCCCGCGCCGAGGCGATGCGGCTGACGGCCGCCTCCGACGTGGGCCTCTCCTGGCGGCACCCCGAGATGGACGCGAGCCTCGAACTGTCCACGAAGGTTCTGGAATGCGGCACCTTGGGGGTCCCGGTCGTCCTGAACCGGACGCCCATGCACGAACGCCTCCTCGGTGCCGACTACCCCCTGTTCGCCGCCACCGAAGACGACGTCCTGGACGCCCTGGCCCTCATCGGCAAGAACCCCGACGTCTTCACCCTCGCCGCGGACCGCTGCCGGTCGGCCGCCGCCGAATACACCCTGGACGCCGCCGCCGGCCGCCTCCGCGCCTACCTGTCCCAGACGTTCCCGGAGCCGTCCGAGGCCGTCCTGTCCGTGAAGGACCGCCGGCTCCGCGTGGGCGTCGCGGGCCACGACCTGAAGTTCTTCAGCCGCCTCCTCGACTACCTGCGTTCACGCCCCGACATGGAGGTCCGGGTCGACCACTGGGCCGCGTTGAAGGCCCACGACGAGAAACGCAGCCAGGACCTGGTCGACTGGGCCGACGTCGTCATCTGCGAATGGTGCGGCCCGAACGCCCTCTGGTACGCGGACCGCAAACGACCGGACCAGCGCCTCGTCGTCCGGCTGCACCGCTTCGAGCTGTACGCGCACTGGCCGAAACAACTGAAGATCGACGCCGTCGACCAGGTCGTCTGCGTCAGCCCCCACTACACCGGCCTGACCCGCGAGATCACCGGCTGGCCCGCCGAGAAGGTCGTCACCGTCCCCAACTGGGTCGACGACGCCCAGCTCGACCGGCACAAGCTGCCCGGCGCCGAACACCACCTCGGCATGATCGGCATCGCGCCGGCCCGCAAACGCCTGGACCTGGCCCTCGACGTCCTCGAAGAACTCCGCCGCGACGACCCCCGCTTCACGCTCTTCGTCAAATCCAAGCTCCCCTGGGAGTACTGGTGGATCTGGCAGAAGGACGAGGAACGCGCCCACTACGACGAGGTCTTCCGCCGCATCCGCCGCTCCCGCCTGCTGTCCGGCGGCGTCGTCTTCGACTCCTACGGCCGCGACGTGGCGTCCTGGCTGCGCCGCATCGGCTTCGTCCTCTCCACCAGCGACGACGAGAGCTTCCACCTGGCACCCGCCGAAGGCATGGCGTCCGGCGCCGTCCCGGCCCTGCTGCCGTGGCCGGGCGCCGACACCATCTACGACGCCCGCTGGATCCACGAAACCCCGTCCGCCATGGCCGCGTCCATCGCCGCGACCGTCTCCCAGGACCGCTGGGAAACCGACCGGGCGCTTGCCCGCAGCCAGGTCAGGACCGCCTACGGCCTGGACGAGGTCTGCCGCCGATGGACGGACCTCCTCGCCGGATGAGCTACCCCGGCCGGGGCACCGAGGCGAACTGCGACATGCCGAGCCAACCGGACACCGACCGGCGGAGCGCCTCCGGCCCCCGGACCTCGACCGCGCCGGACCGCAGCGCGTCCTCCCAGCGGATGTCGCCGCGCCATATCTGGACCATGTCGCGCAGGCCGGTGGTCACCGTCACCGACACCTCGTAGCCGGGATCCGCGTCGCAGACGTCGGCCTCGCCGGACGTGAGCACGAGCCACCAGCGGCGGTCCCGGGCGGGGACGTCGGGGAAGTCGAACAGGACGACCGTCCGCCCGTCCGGGAGTGCGCCGCGGTCGATGCCGCGGCGCATGTCCCACATCAGCAGTTTCGGGTCGAGGTCCCGGTCCCCGAGCTCTCCCACCCACCGGACTCCCCAAACGGCGAGAGCCTCGACCACCGGCCGCAGCTCCTCACCCGCCGGAGTCAAGACGTACCTGACGTCGTTCCCGTCGACCCTCTTGTCCACGACACCGGCGCGAACCAGCTGGTTCAGCCGCTTGGACAGCAAGGTCGGGGACATGCGGGGCACACCGCGGCGCACCTCGTTGAAACGCTCGCTCCCGGACAGCAGCTCCCGGATGATCAGCAGCGTCCAGCGCTCGTCGAGCAGCTCCATCGCCTTGGCGACGGGGCAGAACTGGTAATAGGAGGCCCCCATGCTTCGCAGGCTAAGACGCCGCGGCCCCGGCCACCAGTACAGATCCTGTACTAGGAGCCGGTTCGCCCCGTGCCTAGCGTGGTTCACACGAAACGAGGGGAGCCGCCATGGGGGACACGATCGACACGATCGACACGGTCAAGGCCGGTCACCGCAAGATGTGGGCGCTCGGGGACTACCCGACGCTGGCCGCCGAGGTCATCTGGGACCTGGGCGGGGTCCTGGTCGAGGCGTCGGGCGTCGGAAGCGGCGACCGGGTGCTGGACGTCGCCGCGGGGTCGGGCAACGCCGCGATCGCCGCCGCGATCGCCGGCGCGGACGTGGTGGCCAGTGACCTGACACCGGAACTGCTGGAGGCCGGACGCAAGGAGGCCGCCCGCCACGACGCGCACCTGGAATGGCGGGAGGCCGACGCCGAAGCGCTGCCGTTCGGCGACGCCGAGTTCGACGCCGTCGTGTCCTGCGTGGGCGTCATGTTCGCCCCCCACCACCAGGCCGCCGCCGACGAACTGGTCCGCGTCTGCCGCCCCGGCGGCACCATCGGCCTGCTCAGCTGGACGCCGGAGGGATTCATCGGCGAGATGTTCAAGACGATGAAGCCGCTCGCGCCGCCGCCCCCGCCGGGCGCGCAGCCCCCGCCGCTCTGGGGCGGCCCCGGCCACGTCGAGGCACTCCTCGGCGACCGGGTCACCGATCTCACCTTCCGCCGCAAGAAGATCCGGATCGACCTCTTCGAAACCCCCGAGGCCTTCCGCGACTACTTCAAAACCCGCTACGGCCCCACCATCGCCGTCTACAACCACATAGCCGGCGACCCCGAAAAGGTGGCCGCCCTCGACGAGGCCCTGACCGACCTGGTCCGCAACCACAACCGCGGCACCTCGAACACGTCCACCGACTGGGAGTACCTCCTGGCAACCGCCCGCCGCCGGCCCTGACCACCTCCACACCCGGCCCGTTGCGCACGCCGAGCGCAACGGGCCGGTCAATGAGCGCTTACCTTCCGTTCAGTGCCTACTGGGCGCGCAACAAGATCGACGAGGCGATCGGCGAGCTGCTCGCCGCAGAACGACGGGCACCTGAGCAGGTCCGCACACACATGATGAGCCGCCAGCTCGTGATGAAGCTTCGCGCCACCACGCTCGGCCGCCGCAGCCGTCCGCTGGCCGACCTCGCTCACCGGATGAACGTCATCTGATGGATCTTCTACGCTCAACACCGTGAGCGACGACCCAGCCGACAGCTTCACCCGCGCCCGAGCGGCCGCAGGCGTCCTGTTCTTCAACGACCGTGACCAGGTGCTCCTGGTCGACCCCTCCTACAAGAACTATCGCGACATCCCCGGCGGCTACATCGAACACGGGGAAACGCCCCGGCAGGCCGCGAGCCGTGAGGTCACCGAGGAGCTGGCCATCAACCCGCCCGTCGGTCGGCTGCTCGTCGCCGACTGGGCGCCGAACGACACCGAAGGCGACAAAGTCCTGTTCATCTTCGACGGCGGCACACTCGCTGACGACCAGCTCGCCGCCATCGAGCTCGACCCGAACGAGCTGACCGGTTACGGCTTCCATAACGTCGGCCAAGCCCACGAGCTGACGATCAGCCGTCTGGCCCGTCGCATCGTTCACGGCCACGCCGCCAGACAGGACGGCGCCACCCGCTACCTGGAGCACGGTGAGTGGTCGTGTTGACCCCCGGTCGACGAATCACCGGATCAGGCAGCCGCCGTGGCAGTGCGCAGGGCTCGACTTCTTGCTCACTGAGTGCTGGCCATCAGCTCGTCTGCCGCCTACACGAGATCCCTGGCGGCCGAACGACTCTCGCGGGGCACCCGACTCCGAGACCCTCAGCACCCTCCCGTGTTGATGAAGCAGGGCCCCATGAGGGCGGACGTGTATACGCTGCATGTTCCAAGTACGTGGCAGTCGGTGTTCTATGACGCGGGGTGGGTGTTGATCAGTCCGTACGTGCGTCGTCTGCGGCTTGCGGCGGAGTTGCGCGAGCTGCGGGAGCGGACCGGGGTCTCGGCGCAGGAACTGGCCAAGAGCTCCGGCGTGTACCGGCAGATGATCAGCAAGCTGGAGAACGCGCACGTCGCACCAGGCCAGGAGGACGTGCAGCGGCTCCTGGACGTCCTCGGCGTCGAGGGCGACGAATGGACCCAGCTCGTGCAGATCACCGCAGGAGGCGGCGTCGCACGGCTGGTGGGAGTCCTCGGGGATCGGTGAGCGCCAGGCCAGGTTCGCCAACCTGGAGGCTGGTGCGAACGTGATCCGCGAGTACCAGCAGAACCTGATCCCAGGGCTGTTGCAGACCGAGGAGTTCATCTCCACGCGCTTGGCCAACACCGAGCTGCCGTTGCCGCCCGACGCCGAGGTCGCCGGTGTGCTGAAGGGACGGGTCGGTCGGCAGCGGATGCTGCACCGTCCGAACGGCCCGTCTTACGAGGTGATCCTCAGCGGTGACCCGAAGGTGGTGGCTCTGGAAGCGGTGACCACCGACCTCGTCCTCACCGATTCGGAGCAGATTGCGCAGTTCGAGATGGTGTACGGCGGTCTCGCCCGTGCAGCCCTGTCGGCGGAGCGGTCACGCGGCGCCCACACGGTGTGTGGTGGCTTGCCGGTATGCAGCGATTCGATGCGAAGTCGATGAAACCGATGAGCATCCCCGTTACGGTCGACCCGGTGCCGCCGTCAGTGTGCTTGGAGTCGTATGGGGACCCCTAAGGTCAGCGTCATCGTGCCCGTCCACAACTGTGCGGGATCACTGGACCGGACGTTTCGGTCCGTCTTCGAGCAGACGCTGCCGGACGAGGTCATCGAGATCATCGCGGTGGACGACGGGTCGACCGACGGCGGCGGGGAAGTGCTCGACCGGCTCGCGGCGGGACGGCCCGGGTTCGTAGTCGTGCACCAGCCGGCGTCCGGTGGTCCGGGACGGCCCCGGAACGTGGGGATTGAGCGCGCCACCGGTGAGTACGTCTTCTTCCTCGACGCCGACGACTGGCTCGGACCCGAGGCGCTCGAACGCTGCTGCGCGATGGCAGACGAGAACGGTACGGACGTGGTCGTCCCCAAATATGTGGGGGTCGGGCGCCGGGTTCATCCGGAACTGTTCAAGGAGAACGTGGAGTTCGCCACGATCTCCGATCCCGTGCCGAACCTCTACGGCAGCATCACCGCACTCAAGCTCTACCGGCGGGCGTTACTCGAACGGCACGACATCCGTTTCCCCGAGGGCGTCCTGTCCGGTGAGGACCAGATCTTCGCCGTCCGCGCTTATTTCGAGGCCAGGGGCGTGTCCGTGGTGGCCGACCACGACTGCTACTACTGGGTCGCCCGTGAGGACGGTACCAGCGCGTTGCAGCGCGGTGGCGCGCCCGCCGAGCTGTACTTCCCGGAGATCGACCGGCTGATGGCCTTCGTGTCGGAGCGGACGGGTCCCGGGCCGGTGCGCGACCGGCTGCTGCGCCGCCATTTCGCCGTCGAGGTCTTCTCCCGGTTCGATCCCCGGTACCAGGCGTTCGACGCCGGGGAGCGGCACGCCACTCGGGAAGCGGCCCGCCGGCTGCTGGAGCGCTACGGCAACGATGGGATCATGCGGCACCTCCCGCCGTACGCGCGGCTGATCGGCCATGCCCTCCGCCACCGGATGGACGAACTGGTCGACGAGGCGGCGCGGGTGCGCGCCGGCGGGCCGCAGAGGTACCTCCTCGACGGCGACCGTGTCTTCGCGGCGTACCCGGGGCTGCGCGATGAGCGGCTCGGCGTCCCCGACGAGGTGTACGCCGTGTCGCAGCCGCCGGAGCAGAAATGGTTTCTGAGCGGTGTCGAATGGCGGGACGGCCGGCTGGCCGTCCGCGGGTACGCGATCGCCGAGCCGCTGGGCGAGGCGGCGGCCTGGTCCGGTGAACTCGTCGTGCGCCGGAGGGGCGGGACGGGCGAGCACCGGACGCCGTTCGAACGGGTCGGCACCACCGATGACGGACGCGCCGTCCTCGGCGCGGAGATCGACCCCCTGGCCGCCGCGGACGCCCCCGGGCGCTACGACGTCTTCGTGTCAGCGCCGTACCGGGGACGCGTTCACGAAGGACGGCTGGGGGCGGGGGACATCGCCGTCCCGGAGGCCGGAGGCCCGGCGATGGGCGATGGCCGGCCCGTGGTGACGCCGTATCTGACGGCCGGGACGTCGTCCCTCGCGTTGCGCGTCAGCGCGGTCGCGCCCGCCCCGGGGACGGAAACGTCCGCCGGGCGTCCCGGCCCGCTCCGGCCCGCCGTCGTGGCGGAGAGGGCGGCCCGGTTGCTGCGCCGTGTCCTCGGCGGCGGGCCGTCCTGACCTCCCCGCGCACGGGACGGCGAAGGCCCCGGCGAGCGTGCTCGCGGGGCCTTCGGCGGTGACGTCGGGGACGGGGGGTCAGCCGGAGCCGCTGACGGCCTCGACCACCTCGGCGGGCAGCCGCTCCCGGTGGCCTTCGATCTCCTCGTTCAGCCTGGCCATCGTCCGGCTGTAGTCGCGGCTGGACAGCCAGAACTTGTAGATGATGACGAGTTCGAAGGCGAGCATCCCGGCTCCGCTGACGGCGATGACGGGGATCATGGCGCCGGAGACGATCGCGGCGGCGATCGGGGCGATGATGAACACGCCCATCTGGAACTCGATGCCGCTGATCAGGTGGGGGCGGATGCGGCCGGCGGTCAGGACGTTGCGGATTCGCGCATACCAGGGGAAGCGCTGGTTGAATCCGGCCTGGAGCACCACGTTGGGGTGATCGGTGAGGACCTGGTTCTCCATGTCCTCCGGGTCCTCGGACAGTGCGTCCTCGACGAGTCGCCCGTCCGCGCCGGCGGCGCCGAGGGTGTCACCGGCGGGGGTGTTCGCCGCCAGGCGCAGCGCCCCGGCCTCCGCGTGGGCCGCCCGGAGCGTGCTGCGCATCTGGGAACGCACCTTGTAGATCTCCAGGGCGTCCATGTAGCGGAGCATGTCGAGGAAGACGACGGCGAGGGCGGTCCAGAGGTAGGCGACGTTGCCGGTGGCGGCGTACTGGCCGGCCATGAGGGCGATGGCGCAGGCGAGGACGCGGACGCGGTCGAAGATGTAGTCGAGCCAGGCGCCGAAGACCGAGCCGGTGCCCTTCAGGCGGGCGATCTTGCCGTCCATGCAGTCGAGGGTGAACGACAGGTGGTACAGCAGCGCCCCTGCCAGGAGCCAGGGCCAGGAGGCGACGGCGAAGCAGGCGCCGGCGGCGAGGCCGAGGAGGAGGGCCCCGACCGTCAGCTGGTTCGGTGTCACCTTCGTCCGGTTGGCGGTGAACTTCACCAGCCGGGCGGCGAGCGGGTCGACCAGCAGTACCGTCCACCATGCGTCACGCGCCTTGTACGTCCGTTGCCGAACGTCCTCGAGCGTGAAGTTCGCCATGGAGAGGGGTGTCCTTTCGATTGTGAACGAGGCTTCTCCGCCGTGGTGGCGCAACCTCGATATGGGAACCGGTCACGGCATGCGCGTGCCCCCTGATCCGCATGCTCGGGCCGTCACGGCCGGAACCGATCGTATCTGGTGACCACGATCGGTTCCCACGAAGTCACGGAGTCGGGGTTTTCACGCCCTCCGGGCCGGGGCCGGGCCGTCCTACGGGTGGCCCAGCATGCGGTCCACGACGCGGGCGGCGGCGTGTCCGTCGTCCCACGCGCAGAACTTGCTCCGGAACGCCTCGTAGCGGTCGGAGTGGGTCGGCATCGCCGTCCCGGCGGCGCGGACCGCCTCGATGACCTCCGCCGAGGTCCGGCAGAGCGGGCCGGGCGCCTCGGCCTCCAGGTCGAAATAGAAGCCGCGCAGCCGGTCGCGGTACTGCTCCAGGTCGTAGGTGAAGAACAGCTGCGGGCGCCCGGTCACCGCGAAGTCGAACATCACCGAGGAGTAGTCCGTGATCAGGATGTCGGAGATCAGGTACAACTCGGCGATGTCGGGGTAGCGGCTGACGTCGACGGCGAACGAGCCGTCGGTGCCGGCGACCCCGCCGCCGAGGTTGAAGTGGCCGCGCACCAGCAGCACGTGGTCGCCGGCGAGCGCGCTCCGCGCCGCGTCGAGGTCGAGCCGCAGGTCCATGCTGTGCGATCCGGGGCGGACCTGGTCGTCGCGCCACGTCGGCGCGTACAGCACCACCGTCTTGCCGGCGGAGATCCCGAGCCGCTCGCGGACCCGCGCCGCCCGCACCGCGTCACCGCGGACCAGCAGGTCGTTGCGCGGGTAGCCGGACTCGATGACCTCGCCGTCAAAACGGAACGCGCGCTTCATGATCGGTGTGCTGAACGGGTTGGGCGACACCAGCGCGTCCCACTGGGCGACGTCGAGGCCGAACCGGCGCAGATAGTCCTGGGCGTTGCGGAACTGGGGCCGCTCGATGTCGTGGCCGATGCGCTTGAGCGGAGTCCCATGCCAGGTCTGGACGTAGAGCTGGCCGTCCCGCTTGGTGAACCATTCGGGCATCGGGTCGTTGCCCACGATGTACTTCGCCTGGGCCAGGGCGCGGAAATGTTCACGGCTGCCGTACAGGACGGTCCGCACGCCCTCGGGGACGGTGAACTGGCCGTCCCTGGTGACCCAGACGTACTCCAGGCCGGGACGCCGCCGCGCCATCTCCTCGTAGACGGCGCGCGGGCTGTCGGAGTACTGCCGGCCGCGGAAACTCTCGAACAACGCCAGGTCGCGCAGCGGCTCCGAGAGGTACCGGGGGTAGTCGTGCAGCGTGATCCGCTTCAGCCCGTGGACGCCGCGCTCCTCGTCGTCCAGCGCGGGAAGCGATTCCAGGCGCAGCGCGTCGCCCTGGTAGGCGGCGAGCCTGAACGAGTGCACGCCGATCACGCGCGGCTCGGGGAGCCCCGCCACGGACGAGCGGGCGACGGCGACCGCGACCTCGCCCCCGGCGGCCGGGGCGAAGAACCCCCAGTGCCCGCTCGCCAGCGGCAGCTCGTCGCCGAAGCGCGGGATCCGGGCCGGGGACAGCTCCGCGGTGAAGCCCCGCTCGTCCCAGGTCACGGGGAAGCGGTGGGTGTCGCCGCCGTCGCGCAGCCGCACCAGCAGATGGTCCGGCCGTCCGGCGCCGGCCATCTCCCCGGTGAGGACGAGCCGCCCGTCCCGCGTCCACTCCGCCCCGGTCACCGCCGGCCGCCGCGAACGCTCCAGGACGCGCAGGTTGCCGAACCTGGTGCGGGTGACGACGATCTCGTCGGTGCCGAGGGAGTGCCGCAGCTCGACGTCGTCGCCGATGGTGAGCCTGACCGGCTTGGCATGCCCGGCCACCTGCAGCGAAGCCTTCCAGTCCAGGCCCTCGGTCACCCAGACGTGCAGCATCGCGGCGGTCTCGGCGCCGTGCGAGACGAGCACGTCGACGGGCACCCGCGCGCTGAACCCGCCGTCCGCGGCGACGTCCGCGGGCAGCCGCGCCTCGGCCATGCCCTGCTGCCGGGCCAGCACCAGCTCACCGGACGCGGCGGCGTCGATGCCGGGGACGCGGCCGTCCAGCACGATGGCGTCGTCCTCGGCGCGCGCCGCCGTGACGTGCGCGACGAGCCTCTTCACCTGGACGCCGAATCGGTCGTCGGGCGTGGTGACCGGCCGGATCGACACGTCCGGGGACGGGTGCCACGCGTTCGCCCAGCGCACGCTGCTGCGCCGGGGGCCCCGCAGCTGCCCGGCGCGGCGCAGCCCGCCCGGCGCGGTGACCTCGGCGTGCAGTTCCCAGGTGCCCGCGCGCAGCGTCTCCGGCGGCGGCCGCCGGTCGAGCAGCCTGCGGAGACGCCGGCGTCCGGCGCCCAGGTCCGCCGGGTCGACGGCGACGGCGAACCCGGCCCAGTCGTAGTCGGCGGCCGCCCGGCGCGCGTCGGCGGACACGTCGGGACGGCGGGTACGCCGCACGGGCAGCTCCACCCGCAGGTCCGAACGGGAGTGCTTCAGCCACACCCGGATCCGGCACGCCTCCGGGCCGGCGTCCGGATCGGTCATCGGGACGCGCGTGATGTAGGCGTGGCCCGAGATGTGCAGCTTTCCGTCCTCCCAGTGCGCCTCGTCGGCCCGGCCGCGCAGGCTCAGCTCGTCGGTGACGTCGTAGAGCTCGTCGGGGACCGCGCGCTCCGGGTCGCCGAAGAACGGGTACCGCGCATACCAGCGGTCGTCCCTGCGCTCCACCTCGGCGGTGAACATGCGGGCCTGCTGGAAGCCGATGAGCTCCAGCAGCTCCTCGAACATCCCCGCGGCGATGAAGTGGTACTTGAGCCGCTTCAGCGCCGTCAGGTCGCGCAGTGCGGTGTCGCCGGCCTCGTCCAGGATGGCCGTCACCAGCGTGCGCAGCCGCTTCCGGTACTCGGGGCCGCCCTCGCCCGCCACGTCGACGTACAGCGGCAGCTCCCCGGACAGCGCCGAGGTCATCTGGAGGCGCCACAGTTCCGGTGACCGGTCGTGCAGGAAGGCGTTGACGGCCCGGACGGTCCGCACCCGGTCTTCGAGGTTGCCCGGCTCGGTGCGCCGCTGGGTGATCGACTGCGACTCCCCTTCGCGTTCCCGCCAGTAGTAGACGACATCGCTCAGGACGTCGACGGCCTCGGCGAGGAAGTGCGCCGGGATCGTCACCGGTGCGTCCTCGTACAGGCCGGGCGGGAAACGGAAGCCGTGCGCGTCGAAGAAGTCCTTGCGGAAGAGCTTGTTCCACGCGGTCCGGTCGCCCAGCAGGCCGGTCCGCCGCGTGATGTGCGTCCGCTCTTGCGGGGTCAGGAAGATCTCGGTGTGCATCGGTGACGGGCGCGGCCCGGCGGACGTGAGCCGCCGCACGCCGCCGCAGCACAGGTCCGAGCCGGTTCGCTCCAGGGAGCCCACCATCAGCTCGTAGGAGTAGCGGGGGACGATGTCGTCGGAGTCCATGAAGGCGAGGTAGCGGCCGCGGGCGTGCCGCACGCCGGTGTTGCGCGCCGGGCCGAGGCCCTGGTTCCGCTGGCGGACGAGGCGGAAGCGGCCGTCACGGTCCGCGAACTCCTTGGCGATCGTCGCGCTCGTGTCGGCCGAACCGTCGTCGACCATGACGACTTCCAGGTCGCTCAGCGTCTGCTGCGCGATGGACTCCAGGCAGGCGCCGAGGTAGTCCTCGACGTTGTAGAACGGAACGACGATGCTGAGAAGCGGCGACAACGACTCTCTCCGGCAGGGCGCGGCAAGATGGGGGATTCCGCTCTACGGCTGGACGAACGCGGCGGACAGACCGTACGGATGGTATCCGACCGATGCTCGCTCTACGTGGTTACCGCTTATCTCACCGGAGTCGCCCGGGGCGGCCGTCAGGCCGGCGCAGCGGAGTGAAGGCCCACGTCATCCTGGGCTCCAGGGCCCAGTTCATGGTGCGGACGACCGGGCCGGCGCACAGTGCGGTGCCGACGGCGGCGGAGGCGGCGATGATGACGAACGTCCCCGGAAGCGTGTGCATCCAGGCCGCCTCCCACCAGCCGGCGTAGTCCAGCAGCCGGACGACGAACCCGTGCAGCAGGTACGTGTACAGCGTCGTGGCGCCGAGTGCGCTGAACCAGTAGCGCTTGCGGGGCACGACGGCGAGGAACGCGGCGACCAGCACCACCGCGCAGATGAACATGGCCGAGATCATCACGGTGCCCGCGGCGTTGCCGACGCCGAGTTCGGCGTACGGGTTCTTCCAGTAGACCCAGTCCTCCGACATGCGGTCCTTGGCGAAGAACGCGACGGCCAGCCCGCCGGCCAGCACGGCGGCGCCGATGGGCCGGGCGATCGGCCTCTTGAGGATCTCGAAGTGCTCGGGCTTCAGCGAGAGGCCGAGGACGAACAGCGGCAGGAGACCGAGCACCCGGTGGATGTTGAACGCCCCGCCGAGGTCGCTCATGTAGGACAGCAGCGAGAACGCCACGGCCAGCGCGAGCGGCCAGCGGACCTGCTGCCACACCGGCGTGGACAGGCGCCAGAGGAAGAGCGCGCACATGAACCACATGAGCCAGTACGGCTGGAGCAGGCTGAACTCCAGCCTCTCCCCGCCCGCCAGCCAGGCGAACAGCGCGTAGGCGATCTCGAACGTCACGTACGGCACGCCGACATGGGTGATGAGCTTGCGCGCCTTGCCGGTGGAGAACGTCCAGTTCCTGGAGAGGTAGCCGGTGATCACGATGAACAGCGGCATGTGGAACATGTAGACGAAGATGTACAGGGCCTTGGCGAAGGGGACGTCCGACCGCACGTTGGCGATGGCGTGTCCCATCACCACCAGCAGAATCGCGAAGTACTTCGCGTTGTCGAAGAACGGGTCACGCTGCTTGCGCGGGCGGGTCTCCTGCACCCCGGTGCCACCGGGCGCCGCTGCCGCCCCGTGCGGGGGCGGTGCCGTTTCGGCGCCGGATGGCCTGGTGGTGTAGGTCATGGGCTGCCCGGTCAGGTCTCCTTGCAGATGTCGTCGCTGGCGCGGATCTCGCCCTGCTGCTTGGGAATCCCCGCGCCGGCGCTCTTCAGGTTCGTCCAGTTCCGTCCGATGACCAGGTCGACGACGCCCGGCGTGCCGCCCTCCCCGCGCGCCGCCGGCTGCGGCTTGCTGGGGATCAGCCCCGCCAGGGTCTGCGCCTGCTGGTCGGCACCGGAACCGTACAGCACCTTGGTGGCGGATGTGGCGGAAGGGGCGTTGCCGCCGACCGTGACCTGGAAGCCCTGCGACTCCAGGTCGTCCGCGACGCGGCCCGCCTGGCCGTTGATGCCGCTGCCGTTGAAGACCCGCACCCGCACCTGGCTCGGCGGGATCTTCGTGGCGCCCGGCTTGGGCTCCTTGGGCACGGTCTTGTCGTTGCGGACGGCGGCGAAGAACGGCTGGGCGGTGTCGCTGAGCGCGACCCGGTTCGGGTCCTGAGGGTCGGGCCCGGACGGGACGGTCACGAAGCGCAGCTTGCCGGAGGTCATGCCCTGCATCTCGCGGGCGATGTCCATCATGACCTGCGGCGTCAGCTCCTTGTCCGTGGTGAGCGACTCGGTGACCGCGTTCATCAGGCTGATGAGCTTCTTGGGGTTGCTGAGCACGCCCGCGCTCATCGCCTTGCTGGCGAGGGCGCCCATGAACTTCTGCTGGCGCTTGATGCGGTCGAGGTCGGAGCCGTCGCCGAGGCCGTGCCGGACGCGCACGTAGGCCAGCGCCTGCTCACCCTTGATGTTGTGCTTGCCCTTGGACAGCCTGAGCTTGGACTTGGGGTCGTTGACGGCCTTCGGCAGGCACACCGGGACGCCGCCGATCGCGGACGTGATCGCCTTGAAGCCGTTGAAGTCGACCTGCATGAAGTGGTCGACGCGGATGTTGGAGATGCTCTCGATGGTCTTGATGACGCACGCCGCGCCGCCGTTGGTGAACGCCGAGTTGATCTGGGCCCGCGACTGCGCCGGGATCGTCTGGCCGTTCCTGCCCTTGCAGGACGGCATCCGGACCATCAGGTCGCGGGGGAAGCTGATGCCCATCGCCTGGCCGCCGCCGGGGGACAGGTGCAGCAGGATCATCGTGTCCGAGCGGGGCGGTTCGTTCTTGAGCGAGCGGCCGTACTTGGCGTTGCCGCCCGCGCGGGTGTCGGAGCCGAGCAGCAGGATGTTCAGTGCCTCGTTCAGCTTCTTCGGCCGGTCGGGGCCGAGCTGGGCGTTGACGTCCTCGTGGGAGATGTTCCCGAACGCCTGGCGGTACAGGCCGTAGGCGGCGAGGGATCCGGCGACCATGACGACCGACAGTCCGATGCACACCCATCCGAGGATGCGCCAGCCACGACGAGGCGCCGGTTGGGGATCGACGTCGTCGACGTACTCCATGTACATCGGGTTGCTGTTCATCGGCTCCGAG
The DNA here is from genome assembly GCF_043198445.1 of Spirillospora sp. NPDC048823. Lineage (NCBI taxonomy): Bacteria > Bacillati > Actinomycetota > Actinomycetes > Streptosporangiales > Thermomonosporaceae > Spirillospora > Spirillospora sp. NPDC048823. Next base: position 40,683 of record NZ_JBICUT010000019.1, read on the forward strand.
GTCCGGGTCTAGGCAGTTCCAGGGGCGTGGGGACGTCCCCCACAAGGCGTACGCCCGCTTTCCGGGGTCGGGTGCTGGACGAGGGCAAGGGAGAGCGTAGGTCAGGCGAGCCGTCGCAGGTGCCCGGATTCGTCATCGGGTCCGGGCATACCGGCGACCACCGTCACATGCTCCACGGTCACACGACGATCTAGTGTCGATTTGTCGAAGTTTCGTTGGATTATGACGGAAGCACCCGAGATTAGTGGTGCAAGCAGGCCCGTCAGTACCCCGTCGAGTGTGGCGAACGACATGTCAACCAGGAGCCGGTCCCGTGCGTCGAGCTCCCATTCTTCGACGACGGCGCGGCCGGCGCCCACGAGTTCCGCGGCGGTGAGTGTGGTCTTTGTCACACTCATCGCGGGCGTCTCAGGCGTCACTTCCGGGCCCGGGACGAACCGGTCGCCGTAGCTGCGGACCTCCAGGGCGTAGTCGGTCACGCCGGGCGGGCACTCGCTGAGCGGCCCGCCCAGCGCGTGCAGCGACAACCCGACGATCTCCTCGGCCCCGCCCGACAGCACCTCGTCGGTGATCACGTCGTCCAGCACCTCCTGCGCCGCCGCCAGGATGTACGGCCCCGCCGCCCCGATCGGTTCGGCGGCGCCCGCCGCCTCGGAAGCGCCGCGGCGCCGGAACGTCTCCGGGTCGACCGGCTCCACCACGAGCCCGGCGGACCAGCAGGCCATCAGCCACACCGCGGTCTGCCAGTGCGGCGGCAGGACGAGCACGACCCGCGTGCCCGGCTCGGCGGCCAGCCCGTCCACCAGGAAGTTCGCCGTCTTGGCCACCCAGTTGTCGAACGTGCGCGCGGACAGTTCGACCCGTTCGCCGCTCGCGTCGTCGAAGAAGGTCACCAGCGGGTTGGACGGGTCGTCCGCCACCCGCCGCCGCAGCAGCTCCGCGGGCCCGGCCGCGTTCCCGGCGTGTGCGCTCATGGGCCGAGCGTATGCCCACATGATCAAGCGCGGGGCGGCACCCTGCCGGTACCGCTACGCTCCGCACGGGTGAACGAGTCGACGGACGAGCACGAGGCGAGAACATGAACGCGGGTCGGCTACTCGTGCGGGTGACCGTGATCCCGGCGCTGCTCATCGTGGCGTGGCCGGCCGTGTCGCTGCCGCTGCTGATGGCGGGCGTGTTCCGCCCGGTCCCGGCGGTCGCGCTGTTCGTGCCCGCGGCGGCCCTGGTGCTGTGGCTGGGCCTGCGGTCCCGGCCGCGCACCGACGCCGGCGATGACACCGGCGATGACACCGGCACCGGCGCCACCGACGACGCACGTGACGACACCCGCGGCGCCGGGGACGCGGTGCCGTGGTGGACCGTCGCCGCCGTCCTCGGCATCACGGCGGCGTTCCTGGTGCTCCAGATCGTCATGAGCTCGGAGCAGATCATCGTCCGCCGCGACCCGGCCTCCTACGTGCAGTTCGCGACGTGGCTGGCCGAGCACGGGTCGCTGCCGATCCCGCTGATGGAGCAGGCGTTCGGCGGCCCCGACGGCGTCCTCTTCTTCGAGAGCCCCGCCTTCTACCAGCACGACGGCGCGATCGTCCCCCAGTTCATGGCGGGGCTGCCCCTGGTGCTGGCGCCCGGCGGCTGGATCGGCGGCACCCACGGCATCCTGCTGATGGCGCCGCTGCTCGGCGCGTGCTGCGTGCTCACGTTCGCCGGTCTGGTCGCCCGCCTCGTCGGGCCCCGCTGGGCTCCGGCGGGCGCGCTGCTCCTGGCGCTGACGCTGCCGATGCTCTACGTGTCCCGCAGCACCTTCAGCGAACTGCCCGCGATCGTCCTGCTGCTGGGCGGGCTGTCGCTGATGCACGACTCCCGGCGCGAGACGGGACGGCACGCCGACCTGAAGGCGTTCCTCGCGGGCCTGGCGCTCGGCCTCATCGTCCTGGTCCGCATCGACGGGCTGCGGGACGTCCTCCCGGTCCTCGTCTTCGCCGGGTTCTGCGTGGCGCGCACACGGTGGATCGGCTACTGGACGGCCGCCGGCCTGCTGCTCGGCGCCGGCGCCGGGCTGACCGAGGGCTTCACGCTGTCCCTGCCGTACCTGGCCTACCTGTACGCGTCGCTCGCGCCGCTGCTGGCCATCACGGTGGCGATCCTCGTGGCGACGACGGTCATGGTGGTGCTGCTGCGCTGGGACGTGACGGGGTCGCGGCTGCGCCGCGCCGGGGCGGCGGTCGCGCGCGGCCGGCTGCCGGGGGCGGCGGCCGTCCTGACCGTCCTGGTGATGCTGGGGTTCGCGCTCCGGCCGCTGGTGCAGACCGTCCGCCGCCCCCCGGCCACGCAGGACGACGAGATGAACGTCCGCTTCATCGAGACGATCCAGCGGATCCAGGAACTTCCGGTCGACGGCACCCGCCAGTACTCGGAGAACTCCCTCCACTGGGTCGCCTGGTACATCGGCGTCCCGGCGCTGCTGTTCGCGACGTTCGGTGCGGCGTTGCTGGTGCGGCGGCTGATGCGCGGGCGGTCCCCGGAGTGGCTGCTGCCCTACGCGATGATCGTCTGGACGACGACGCAGGTGCTGATCCGGCCGGGGATCACCCCCGACCATCCGTGGGCGTCCCGCCGGCTGATCGGCCTCGTCATCCCCGGCCTGCTGCTGTTCACCGTGTTCGCGTCGGCGTGGACGGTGCGGCGCGTCCGCCGGCTCGGCTACTCGCCGCGGGCGATGCGGACCGGCGCCATCGCCGGTGTCGCGCTGATGCTGGTGCCGGTCGTGCTGACGTCCGGCGGCTACCTGGTGACCAGGACGGAGCAGCACGAGGTGGCCGCCGTCGACGGGATGTGCGACGCGCTGAAGCCGGGCGACTCCGTCGTGGTCGTCGAACGCTCCACCGCCGAGCGGTTCCTGCAGGTCGTCCGCGGCATGTGCGGGGTGCCCGCCGCGCGCACGACCGACGCCGCCACACCCGCCGACCTGCGGCGCGTCATCTACAAGGTCCGGGAGGCCGGACGCCGCCCGGTGATCATGGGGGCGAAGGCGAGGGACGTGGCCCCGTACGGGCGGCCGTCCCGGGTCCTGTCGCTGAAGACCCGGCAGGACGGGCGCACGCTCACCGAGCCGCCCGGCAGCACCTGGGGGCTCGCCATGGAGGTCTGGATCGCCGAGCCCTCCCCGGCTTGAGGCGGCCCAAGCGCGCCGGGGCGAGTATCCTCGCGCTGCGTGAGCACCCAGTCTGCCGAGACCCAGTCCGCCGAGACGATGGCCCAGCCCGCTCCCGAGGCCCCGCCCGGGCCACAGGCCCCGGCGTCCCAGGTCTCGCCACCCGAGCCCGAGCCCGGGCCCGCGCCGGAGCGGGCCGAGCCGGAGTCCGGCCCGGTCCACGTCACGATCGTGCTGCCCTGCTACAACGAGCAGGACCACGTGATCGACGAGGTCGAGCGCATCTGCGCGGCCATGGACGGCGGCGGCAAGACCTACGAGCTGCTGGCCGTCGACGACTGCTCGACCGACGCGACGCTCGCGCGGCTGCGGGAGGCGGCACCCCGCTTCCCGCACATGCGGGTCATCGCGTTCCAGCACAACAGCGGGTCGGGCACGGTGCGGCGCATCGGCTCCCAGCAGGCCCGCGGCGAGATCGTCGTGTGGACGGACGCCGACATGTCCTACCCCAACGAGCGGATCCCCGAGCTCGTGGACCTCCTGGACACCGACCCGTCCGTCGACCAGGTCGTGGGGGCGCGCACGAGCGAGGAGGGCTCGCACAAGGCGCTGCGGGTGCCCGCCAAGTGGTTCATCCGCAAGGTCGCCGAGCGGCTCACCAACAGCAGGATCCCCGACCTGAACTCGGGGCTGCGCGCGTTCCGCCGCGAGGTGTCGCTGCCGTACCTGCGGCTGCTGCCGCCCGGGTTCTCCTGCGTCACGACGATCACGATCGCGTTCCTGTCGAACCAGCACCCGGTGCACTACATGCCGATCGACTACGCCAAGCGGGCCGGGAAGTCCAAGTTCCACTTCACCAAGGACGCCTACCGCTACATCCTGCAGGTGCTGCGGATGGTCATGTACTTCAACCCGCTCAAGGTGCTGATGCCGCCCGCGCTGTGGCTGATCGTGATCGGGCTGCTCAAGGGCGTGTTCGACATGGTGGTGCACTTCGGCTACTTCGCCAACAACACCATCATGATCTTCGTGACGGGGCTGATCATCGCGTCCCTGGCGCTGCTCGCCGACCTGATCGTCCGGTCGCGCGGCGACGTCTAGCGGGATGCCCGGAAAACGGCGGATCGCCATCGTCGGGCCCGCGTTCCCCTACAAGGGCGGCGGGGCCCACCACACCACGGAGCTGGCGCACCGGCTGGCCGCCGCGGGCCACGACGTGGTCATCGAGTCGTGGCGCGCCCAGTACCCGGGGTTCCTGTACCCGGGGCAGCAGACGATCTCCGAGCCGGAGGGGGAGCCGTTCCCCGGCACCCGGCACCGGCTCGACTGGCGCCGCCCGGACGGCTGGTGGCGCACCGGCCGCGGCCTGCGCGCCTGCGATCTCGTCGTCCTCGCGGTGCTGAGCCCGGTTCAGGTGCCGTCCTACCTGGGCATCCTGTCGGGGCTCCGGCGCGGCGCCCCGGTGGTGGCGCTGTGCCACAACGTCCTGCCGCACGAACGCAAGCCGTACGACGAGCCGCTGATGAGACGGCTGCTGCGGAAGTCCGACGGTGTCCTCGTCCATTCCGAGGCGCAGGCGGAACTGGCGCGCACGCTCACCGGGCGTCCCGTGAGGGTCGCGGAGATGCCCGCGCACCTGCCCGTGGCGGCCGCCCGCCCGTCCGGCGACGGGGGCGGCGGAAAGGTGCGGCGCCGGCTGCTGTTCTTCGGGATCGTCCGCCCGTACAAGGGGCTGGACGTCCTGCTGCGCGCCCTCGCCGAAGGCCCGGACGACGTGGCGCTGACCGTCGCGGGCGAGTTCTGGGGAGGGCTGGACGAGACGCGCGAGCTCGTCCGGTCGCTGGACCTGGCCTCGCGGGTGGAGCTGCGCCCGGGTTACGTCCCGGCCGCCGACGTCCCGGGGCTGTTCGCCGCCGCCGACGCGCTCGTCCTGCCGTACCGGACGGCCACCGCGTCGCAGAACGTGTGGATGGCCCACGAGTACGGCCTGCCGGTGATCGCCACCGACGCCGGCGGGTTCGCGGACCAGGTCCGCGACGGCGTCGACGGCCTGATCTGCGCACCCGGCGACGTGGCGTCCCTCACGGACGCGCTGGGCCGGTTCTACGCACCGGGGGAGCCGGAGCGGCTGCGCTCCGGCGTCCGCCCGGCCGACCACGGCCCGGTGTGGGCCGCCTATCTCGACGCGCTCACAGGCGACGCGCTCACAGGTGGGGTTCGATGACCTTCATCAGGGCGCGCTTGGGCTTGGCGCCGACGATCTGCTCGACGACCTCGCCGTCCTTGTAGAGCAGCAGCGTCGGGAGGCCCATCACGTTGTACTTGTTCGGCGTCTCGGGGTTCGCGTCGTAGTCCAGCTTGGCGATCTTGATCTTGCCGTCCTGCTCCGCGGCGATCTGTTCGAGCACCGGGGCGATCATGCGGCAGGGCCCGCACCAGTCGGCCCAGAAGTCGACCAGTACCGGGGTGTCGCTGCTGAGGACCTCATCCGCGAACGTCGCGTCGGTCACGGTGACTGGGGCCGTCACGGTCCCTCCTTCGTTGGCTGCGTTCCCCTCACAAGCTCCTTGGGCGGCGGTTCATTCCCCGAGCCCGGCGTCGTGCGCCCGAGCAGCAACGCGACCCCCGCGTTGATCAGGTCGGCGGCGGTCAGCAGCACCCGGGACGCGATCGCGACGACGACCGGCGCGCCCGCGGGCAGCACGGGCGTCAGCACCACCGTCAGCGCGGCCTCCCGCGCCCCGATGCCGCCCGGCGCGATGAAGACGAGGAACCCGGCGACGAACGCCAGCGCGTACGCGCCCGTCGCGAGGAACGGCAGGCCCTTCCCGTCGCCTCCCACGGCCATGCACAGCAGCCAGGTGTGCACGCCGAACAGGACCCAGCCGAGGACCGTCCAGCCGACGGCCCTGAGCGTCACGCCCAGGCTCACCGGACGCTCCAGCGGCGGCCGCCGGATGATCCTGAGCATCAGTCCCAGGGACCACGTCACGATCTTCGGGTGGAGCAGGATCAGCAGGACGGGCGCCAGCGGGAACAGGAACCAGTACGTCTCCCGCGCCGCCACCGACGTCAGCGGCAGCGTCACCGCCGCGACCGCCAGCCCGCACGCCGTGGACGTCGCCACCGCCAGCAGCGTCGACCCGAAGCTGCGCTCGGGCGGCACGTCGTGCTCCCGCGTCATCTCGATCTGCGTCACCAGCGCCCACACCTTGCCGGGGACGTACTTGCCGAGCTGGGAGATCCCGGAGATCCGGAAGATGGCGCGCACCGGCAGCGGCGACCCGAGGCCGCTGAGGAACTCCCGCCATCCGAGCATCCAGACGAAAAGGCCGGCCAGGCCCACGGCGAGCGCCGCGGCCAGCGCCACCCAGGACATCTGCTGGAACGCGTCCACCGTCGCGTCCCACTGGGAGGCCACGCTGTAGGCGCAGAACGCCAGCGCGAGCACCACGAGGAACACGCGCAACGCCCGCACGGCGACGACCTTCATCTTCACGCGCCCAGCGTAGGCGAACACGACATCGCAGCCGTCCGCGCGGCCTACAGTTGGGAACGATGAAGATCTCGGATGTGGTCGCCTTCATGGGCCACCAGGTACACGTGTGCCGGTACCGCGAGGCGGGGACGCTCCTCGGCTGGATGGGGCGGGACCTGCGCGGCCGGCGCGTCCTCGACGTCGCCGGCGGCGACGGCTACTGGGCGGGACGGGCGCGCAGACGCGGCGCCGACGCGGTCTCGATCGACCTCGCCCGCACCAAGATGGTGTACGGGCGGACGCTCGCCCACGCGCCCGCCCTGATCGAATGCGACGCGCTGCGCCTGCCGTTCGGCGACGGCTCGTTCGACGCGATCCTGTCCGTCTGCGCGATCGAGCACTTCGACGACGGCGGAAAATCCCTGGACGAGATGGCGCGGGTCCTCAAGCCCGGTGGCGACGTCTTCATGTCCGCCGACGTGCTGAGCCGCGCCGACACGTGGCCGAAGCTGCGCGACGCGCACAAGGCCAAGTACCACGTCCAGCACACCTACACCCACGACAGCCTCGGCAAGCTGATGGACGAGCGGGGCCTGGACCTCGTCCGGCACAGCTACCAGTTCCGCACGGCCGCCACGGAACGCCTCTACCTGTCGCTTTCCACCTACGGCGGCAAGGTCGGCTTCAACGCCGCCGCGCCTTTGACGCCCCTCGTCGCCCTCGCCGACCGCAAGGCCCCGAACGAACGCGGCAGCATCGTCCTGATCCATGCGCGCAAAAGGTAGTTCTCCGGGGGTGTGGGGGGCGGCCCCCACATTGACAGGTAGTTCTCCGGGGGTGTGGGGGGCGGCCCCCACATTGACAGGTAGTTCTCCGGGGGGGCAGGGCGGCCCCCGGATGGAAACGCGCTGAACGACGTGCCCCGAGTGGGGTGCGCACGGGCGTAGGCTCGAAGAGTAAAAAGTGATCTACGCCACCGCGAGAGGGGGAGCGACCATGGCGCCTCGGATTCTGCTCGACGCCACCGCCGTGCCGGCCGACCGCGGCGGGCTCGGGCGGTACGTCGACGGGCTGCTGTGCGCCCTGCACGCACAGGGCGCGGACCTGGCGGTCGTCTGCCAGCGCGCGGACGAGGAACGCTACGGGGGCCTTGTCCCCCGAGCGCGGATCGTCGCCGGCCCGGCGGCCCTGTCGCACCGCGCCACCCGCCTGGCGTGGGAGCAGTCGGGCCTCCCGCACGTCGCCGAGCAGGTCGCCGCGGACGTCATCCACCTGCCCACCTACACGATGCCGGTGAGCGCGGCGCTGCCCACGGTGGTGACGATCCACGACGTGACGCAGTTCGCCGAACCGGAGGCGCACGACCCGGTCCGCACCACCTACATCAAGTCGGCGATCCGCACCGCCGCCCGCCGCGCGACCCGGCTGATCGCCCCGTCCCGCGCGACCCGCGACGAACTCGTCCGGCTGCTGGCCGCCGACCCCGCGAACATCGACGTCGCCTACCACGGCGTCGACCACAAGGTGTTCCACAGGCCCTCCGAGGCCGAGATCAAGCACGTCTCCGACCGCCTGGGCCTGCACGGCCGCCCCTACGTCGCCTACCTGGGCGCGCTGGAGCCGCGCAAGAACGTCCCGAACCTGATCCGCGGCTGGGTGCGGTCCTGCGCGGACCGCCCGGACGCCCCGGCGCTCGTCCTCGCGGGCGGCGGAGGCTGGGACGACGAGGTCGACGCCGCCCTCGCCACCGTCCCGCTGGACCTGCGCGTCGTGCGTCCCGGCTACCTGCCCTGGCCGTCCCTCCCCGGGTTCTTCGGCGGCGCCCTGGTCGTCGCCCTCCCCAGCCGCGGCGAGGGCTTCGGCCTCCCCGTCCTGGAGGCCATGGCCTGCGGCGCGCCCGTCCTCACGACCCGCCGCGGGCCCCTTCCCGAGGTGGGCGGCGACGCGGTCGCCTACACCGAACCCGACCCGCCCGGCATCGGCGCGGCCCTCGACGCCCTCATCGACGCCCCGTCCCGCCGCGCCGAACTCGCCGACGCCGCCCACGTCCGCTCGCGGCAGTTCTCCTGGTCGGCGTCCGCGGAGGCGCACCTGGCCTCCTACCGGCGAGCCGTCGACCAGCACGAAGAATCCCGAGGCTCCCGCACCCACTAGGCTCGCTCGCACCACGCCCCGGTGGAGAGAGGAACCGAGTGGAAGCGATCCTGCTGGTGGGAGGCCAGGGCACCCGCCTGCGCCCCCTCACCATCTCCACCCCCAAGCCCCTGCTCCCCACGGCCGGTGTGGCGTTCCTCGCCCACCAGCTGGCCCGGGCGCACGCCGAGGGCGTCACCCGCATCGTGTTCGCCACGTCCTACCGCGCCGAGATGTTCGAGGCGGCGTTCGGCACCCGCGCGCACGGCGTCGACCTGGCCTATGTGAGCGAGGACGAGCCGCTCGGTACCGGCGGCGCCATCCGCAACGCCGCGCGTGCCCTGACCTGCGGCCCCGACGACCCGGTCCTGATCCTCAACGGCGACATCCTGTCCGGGCACGACGTCCGCGCCCAGGTCAAACTGCACGAGCAGGCCGGCGCCGCGGTGACGCTCCACCTGACCGAGGTCGACGACCCGTCCCGCTTCGGCTGCGTCCCCACCGACGACCAGGGCCGCGTCACCGCCTTCCTGGAGAAGACCCCCCATCCGGTGACCAACCAGATCAACGCCGGCTGCTACGTCTTCCGCCGCTCGGCGATCGACGCGATCCCCGAGGACGAGGTCGTGTCCGTCGAGCGGGAGACGTTCCCGGCCCTCATCGAGTCCGGTGCCGTCGTCATGGGCCACGTGGAATCCAGCTACTGGCTGGACGTCGGCACCCCCGAGGCGTTCGTCCAAGGCTCCCGCGACCTGGTCCTCGGGACGCTCGTCTCCCCGGCGATGCCGGGCACGCCGGGCGAGCGGCTCACCCTCACCGGCGCGAGCGTCGCCCCGGGCGCGGTCGTCCGCGGCGGCACGACCGTCGGCCGCAACGCCGTGGTCGAGGCCGGGGCCACCGTGATCGGCAGCGTGCTCTTGGACGACGCGTTCGTCGCCGAGGGCGCGACGGTCCGCGATTCGGTCCTCAGCCGGGGCGCCCGCGTCGGCCCCGGGGCCGTCCTGGACGGTGTCGTCCTCGGTGACGGTGCGGTCGTGGGCCCCGGCAACGAACTCCGCCACGGCCTGCGCGTATGGCCCGGCATCGAACTCCCCCCGACCGCCGTCCGCTTCTCCGCCGACGCCTGACTTCCGTATCAACCCGGCGGCGCTACAGCTTGCGGCGCGCAGCCGCCAGCAGCAGCGCCGCCATGCTCGTTCCGCTCACGATCTCACCGGCCTCGACAAGTCCCTGAATGTCGGCGAGCGGCACCCACTCAATGCGCTCGGCCTCCCAGTCATCCACAGGAACGCCGATATGGGTGGCGCCGCAGGCCAAGAAGATGTGATGCCGCGAGTCGGAGATCCCCGGGGTGGGATGGACGACCGTCAGTGGCTCCATGGACCTGGCCGCCAGCCGGTCTCCTCCTCTACCTCGCGAGCCGCCGCAGCAGCGGGGTTCCAGCATCCGTTGCCCTGTCGCGGCGGCCTCATCGGCGCTGCCGCGCTCCCCTTGGACCTGGGCGAGCGTCGCCAAGCGGTGGGCTTGGCCTCGAAGGTGCGTCGCATTCCCGGTGCGGACGGACTCCTCGACGTAGGCCTGGGCGGCGGTCAGGTCGCCCAGACGGCGTAGGACGTCGGCGTGCTGGGTTTCCAGCAGGCCGGGCTGCACATAGCTGGTCTCTGGCTTCCACAACTTCCTCCGCGAGGTCTACGAGGAGCTGTACGGAGGCGAGGAGATCCACACGCCGGCGTTCGTGTGGGTTCATGGGAGCGGGCACCTGGCCCACACGACCTTGCCTCCGGCCGGGGACGGCCGGTCGCCCCAGCTCTCGGCCAGGAACTCGATGATCTGCAGGCCCCGGCCGCCGATGTCGTTCGCCGTCGCCCGCTTGCGGCGGGGACGGCTGGGAGAGGAGTCCGTGACTTCGATGGTCAGCGCTTCGGGGTCGATTAGCAGTCGCATCGTGACCATGCCATGACCGGCCGCGATCGCGTTGGTGAGCAGTTCGCTCACGATGAGGGTCACGTCGTCGGCCATGGCCGCTAGTCCCCACTTGTTCAGGTGGACCTCGGCCAGGTCACGGCCCAGACCCACCGAGGACGGGACTGGGAACAGGTCCCATCGGAACTCCTCGCGAGCATCGTGTTGTCGCACAGTGATCGACACCTCGCACTCCGGATACGGATTTCACGTTTCGCGCTCATAGCGTGACGCTCCGGAAGTATGTTCGGTAGGTAGCAGAGGACATCGCATACCAGGAGGTCCCCCCGATGGGTGTCGCAGACTCGCTCGACCCGATGGACTCGCACTGGCACTGGATGGCCCATGACCTGCGTAGACTCCGGCAGAAGGAGGGCATCTCGCAGGCCCGGCTGGGGCGCGTCATCGGTGCCGCGAAGCAGACCGTATGCAACTACGAGGCGAACGAGCGGAGGCTCACCGAGGAGCAGGCAAAGGCCCTCGACCGTCGCTGGGACACCGGCGGCCACTTCCAACGCCTGCTGATGTACGCCCGCCGCGCCTACGACCTCAACGGGCATCGCCAGCACCAGAGGTATGAGGCGCGGGCGTCCGAACTGCGGATCTTCGGGCTGGCGATCATCCCCGGCCTGTTCCAGACGGAGGAGTACACGCGGGCGCTGTTCACCGCGGCGCGCTCGAAACAGGTCGAGAAGCAGGTCGCTGCGAGGCTGGCCCGCCAGGAGGCCCTCTTTCGCCCGGACCCGCCCGAACTCTGGGTGCTGCTGGACCAGGCTGTCCTCGACCGGCCGATCGGTGGGCGCCGCATCATGGCCGATCAGCTCGCGCAGCTCCGTGAACTTACCGAGATGCCCAACGTCATCGTCCGCGTCGTCCCCCGATCAGTCGGGGCCTATTTCGGTCTAATGGGTGCCTTCGAGGTACTCACCGTCGAACACGGTGATGTCGCGTATGTCGAGGCGCTGGGCAGTGGCAGACTGGTGCTCGATACCGCCGAGGTTCGGACGTTCGGGAAGGGGTTCGAACTCATCGCCGCGCAGGCGCTTCCCGAGATCCCCTCGCGTCGACTCATCGAGCGCATGATGGAGTACATGAGATGACTGCCCAGGCCAGGTGGCGGAAGTCGAGTCACAGTGGCATGACCGACGACTCGAGCTGTGTGGAGGTCGCTCGGTTGTCGGGGGCCGTGGGTGTCAGGGACTCCAAGAGCCCCGCGACGGGAAATCTGGCGCTTCCCTTTGAAACTTTCGCCGATCTGGTCGTCCGCATCAAGCGGGATGAGTTGGCTCTTTGAGCTTGCCTGACCCGTCGTTCGGTGTGGCCGGGGAGACGACCGCTGGTCATCGTCCCGGCCGGGTTCGGGAGTGGCGGCCGGGGTGGCCGCTGGATCTTGTGGGGACGCTTTCGCCGCATCGGCGGGGGGCTCATGATCCGGCGTTTCGGGTGGAGCGGGACGGGTCCGTCTGGCGCGCTTCGTACACGCCTGAGGGGCCTGGAACGTTGCGGCTTCGGCTGGTCGGGGACGTTGTTGAGGCCACTGCCTGGGGGGACGGGGCCGAGTGGTTGCTCCAAGGGGTGCCTGAGCTGCTGGGGGCCTGCGATGTGCCCGAGGGGTTCGTTGCTCGGCATGACGTCGTCCGGGAGCAGGTGCGCAGGCGGCCCGGGTTGCGGATCGGCCGGACGGGGCGGGTCTTCGAGGCGCTCGTGCCCGCGGTGATGGAGCAGAAGGTCCTCGCGCAGGAGGCCTGGCGGGGCTGGGGGTATCTGCTGCGCAGGTTCGGTACTCCCGCGCCGGGGGCGCCGCATATGCGGGTTCCGCCGCCGCCGGGGGTGTGGGTCCGGATTCCCTCGTGGGAGTGGCACCGGTCGGGGCTGGAGGCCGTCCGGGCGCGGACGATCATCGGGGCGGCGCGGGTCGCGGCGCGGCTGGAGGAGGAGCCCGGCGAGGCGCGGCTGCGGTCCCTGCCGGGGATCGGGGTCTGGACGGCCGCCGAGGTGCGGCAGCGGGCGGTGGGCGACCCCGACGCCGTCTCCGTCGGGGACTACAACCTGCCCGGCCTGGTCGGCTGGGCGCTGGCCGGACGCAAGGTCGACGACGCGGGGATGCTCGAACTGCTGGAGCCCTACGCCGGCCACCGGTACCGGGTCACCCGGCTGCTGGAATCGTCCGGGAGGCGCCCGCCGAGGCGCGGCCCCCGGCTGCCCGTCCGGGACTACCGGTCTTTCTGAACATGGCGTTCACCCGCGGCGTGCCGCCCTTGCGGAGGATCGGACAAGGGCGGCATGCCGCAGATCAACGAGAGACGGGCGTGAGGTTCAGGGCGCCGAAGTGGCCTATGCCGTCTGTCCTGCGGGATGCTTCCACGCGCTCTGCGGGCACTTCGCCGTAGAGGGTGGTGCGCTGCTTGGCGGGACGGCCCGCGCGCGCCGCAATCTCCTCCAGTTCGCTGATGGCCTTGAAGGAACCGTTCTCCGACCCGGCCATGCGGCTGATGGTCTCCTCCATGAGCGTGCCGCCGAGGTCGTTCACGCCTCCCCGCAGGACGCGCGTGCACAGTTCGTCCCCCAGCTTCACCCAGGACGTCTGGATGTTGGGGATCGCGCCGTGCAACAGGATGCGCGCCAAGGCATGGACGGCGATGTTCTCCCGGACGGTCGGTCCCGGCCGCGCCAGCCCGGCGAGATAGATGGGCGAGTTGTGGTGCACGAAGGGCAGGAGAACGAATTCGCTGAACCCGCCCGTCCGTTCCTGGATGGAGCGGAGCAGTTTGATGTGCGCCACCCAGTGCGACGGTGTGTCCACGTGCCCGTACATCATCGTGGACGTCGTCGGGAGTCCGATCTCATGCGCGGTGGTGACGACCTCGACCCACTGGTCGGTGGGCAGCTTGCCCTTGGTCAGCACCCACCGGACGTCGTCGTCCAGGATCTCGGCGGCCGTCCCCGGCAGTGAGTCGACCCCGGCCTCCTTCGCCCCCTCCAGCCATTCGCGGATCGACATGTCCGCGCGGGACGCGCCGTTCACGACCTCCATCGGGCTGTAGGAGTGCAGGTGGATGCCGGGTGCGCGGTTCTTCACCTCGCGGGCGAGGTCGAAGTAGGCGGTGCCGGGCATGTCGGGGTGGATGCCGCCCTGCATGCAGATCTCGGTGGCGCCGGCCTCCCACGCCTCGTCCACCCGGTCCCCGACCTGCCGGAGGGACAGCGTGTAGGCGTCGGCGTCCGTGCGGCGCTGTGCGAACGCGCAGAACCGGCAGCCGGTGTAGCAGACGTTCGTGAAGTTGATGTTCCGGGTGACGACATAGGTGACGTCGTCGCCGACCACGTCGCGGCGCAGGTCGTCGGCGAGCTTGGCGAGGGCGTCGAGTTCCGGTCCGTCGGCGTGCAGAAGGGCCAGTGCTTCATCGTCCGACAGGCCCGCAGGGTCCTGTTCCGCGCGCGCGAGAGCGGCCTTGACGTCGGCGTCGAAGCGCTGGGGGGCGGCCATGCGGTCGCGTAGCGCGTCCCAGTCGCCGTACACCTCGTCGAAGTCGTCGCGCCGGTCGCTGGTGCGGCCGGTCGTGTCGATCTCGGTGTGCAGGTCGGTCCGTCCGGACGCCTCGAAGCCGCCGTCGGGTTCCTGCCAGGGACGTCCTTCCAGGACGGCGTCCTCGCGGGCGAGGCCCGTCGCGGGGTCGGCCAGCGCCGCCACGTGGCCGATGAGCCGCGGGTCGAGCCACGGCTCGCCGCGCCGCACGTACTCGGGGTAGATCGTCAGCCGCTCGCGCAGCTCGAACCCCGCCGCGGCCGTCTGCTCGGACAGCTCGTCGATCTGCGGCCACGGCCGCTCGGGGTTCACATGGTCCGGCGTCAGCGGCGAGACGCCGCCCCAGTCGTCGATGCCGGCGCGCAGCATCAGCGCGTACTGGTCGGCGACCAGGTTCGGCGGCGCCTGGACGCGGGCCTTCGGGCCGAGGATCAGCCGCGTCACCGCGATCGTCGCGGCCAGCTCGTCCAGTTCCGCGTCGGGGGTGTCGCGCATCTTGGTGTCGGGCTTCGCGCGGAAGTTCTGGACGATGACCTCCTGGATCGCCCCGTACTCCCGCATCGTCCGCCGGATCTCGAAGATCGCGTCCGCGCGTTCCGCGACGGTCTCCCCGATGCCGATGAGGATGCCGGTCGTGAACGGCACGTTCGTCCGCCCGGCGTCCTCAAGGACCCGCAGCCGGACGGCCGGGTCCTTGTCCGGCGACCCGAAGTGCGGGCCGCCGCGCTCGCTGAACAGCCGCGTCGCGGTCGTCTCCAGCATCATGCCCATGGACGGCGCGACCGGCTTGAGCCGCTGGAAGTCGCGCCAGGTCAGCACGCCGGGGTTCAGGTGCGGCAGCAGCCCGGTCTCCTCCAGCACCCGGATCGCCATCGCGCGGACGTAGGAGAGCGTGTCGTCGTAGCCGTGCGCGTCCAGCCACTCGCGGGCCTGCTTCCACCGGTCCTCGGGACGGTCCCCGAGCGTGAACAGGGCCTCCTTGCAGCCCATCTCCGCGCCCTGCCGCGCGATCTCCAGGACCTCGTCGGGGCTCAGATAGGGGGAGTCCAGCTTGTGGGGGACGGTGGCGAACGTGCAGTACCCGCAGCGATCGCGGCACAGACGGGTCAGCGGGATGAAGACCTTGCGGCTGTAGGTGATGACACCCGGCCGGCCCGCGGCGTCCAGTCCGGCGTCGCGGGTGCGGGCGGCGTAGGTGAGCAGGTCGTCGAGCTGCGCCCCGCGGGCGTGCAGCAGTGTGGTGGCCTCGGATCGGTCAAGTGTCTTGCCGTCACGCGCGCGGGCCAGTGCCCGGCGAAGCGCGGAGCTCGTGGCGTCCATGCGGGCACTCTATGCCAATCGTCATAATTTGCACCGCGTCGGGGCCCCGATTTGTCCGGCATGTGTGGTAGCCCCGGATGGGCGCGATCTATTCCCGCGTCACCGGCCGGGTCACCGGACCTCGATGAACGCCTCCGGGCTGCGCGGCGGGCGCTCGCGCGGCGGCGCGGCCGGATGCCCGACGCCGACGGCGCCCATCGGATCCCAGTCGTCCGGCAGGGCGAGCGTCTCGCGGACGACGTCCCGGCAGAACATCGTGCTCGACACCCAGCACGAACCAAGCCCCTCCACGGCCAGCGCGACCAGCAGGTTCTCCACGCCCGCGCCGGTCGCGACGACGAACATCTCCCGCTCGGCCCGGGCCCGGCGCTCGTCCGGATAGTCGTGCGAACCGTCCATGACCAGGCACGGGACGACCAGGTACGGTGCCCGCCGCAGCACCTCCCCGCGCCGCAGCCGCTTGGTGACCGACTCGTCGGAGAAGCCGTCGCGGCGCAGGTCGGCCTCCCAGGCGTCGCGCATCGCGTCCAGCAGCCGCGTCCGCGCCCGCGCCGACTCCAGCAGGACGAACCGCCACGGCGTCGTGTGGTGCGGCGCCGGCGCGGTGATCGCGGCGGCGACCGCGCGGCGCACCGCCGCCGGGTCGACGGGGTCGGCGGTGAACTCGCGGATCGTCCGCCGCGCGTACAGCACCTCCGACGACCCGTAACGGAACATGTCCTCGTCGGGCGGGCGGATCAGCGCCCGCGCACCCGGCCCGTCCTCCCGCGTGACCAGCCCGGACAGGCCGCGCACGACGGCGACGGGGACCCCGTCGAGCTTGCCCTTGACCAGTTCCGACGCGGCCGCGATCTCGTCGGCGACGGCGGTGATCGTGGCGTCGAGCCGGTTCCCGTACGCGTCGTCGCGCCCCCGCAGATCGCTGAGCGGCTCCAGGCCCGCGACGCCGATCGCCGCGTCCGTCAGACCGTTGCGCCAGGGCCGCCCGAGCGTGTCGGAGACGATGACGGCGACGTCCGCACCGGTCCGCTCGCGCAAACCCGCGCGGATGCGGCGGGCCGAGGCGTCCGGGTCCTCAGGCAGCAGCAGCACCGTGCCCGGCTTCGTGTTGGACGCGTCCACCCCGGCCGCCGCCAGGACGAGCCCCTGCCGCGTCTCCACGATCCGGGTCTCGCCGCGCGCGTGCGTCCGCCGCGCGATCACCCGCACGGTCTCGGCGTCGATCGCCTTCTCCCGGTCGCCGGCGACCAGGATCCGCCCCTCCGCCTTGCTGACGATCTTGGACGTGACGACCAGGACGTCGCCGTCCCGCACCGCGTCCGCCGGGATCAGCGCCGCGATGTCGTCGCCCTCCGCGACCTCCGGCAGCCCCGCGACCCCGAACACCTCGAACCTCACCCGGCCTCCTCCGCCCGCTTCAGCTCCAGCGCGAGGTCCACGGCCGCCCGGGCGATGGCGGCCGTGGCCTGCTCATCGCTCATCAGCAGCGGCCGCGGCCGAACCTCGATGCCCTCCACCCGGACGTCCGCGTCCGCGTCGTCGACGAGCCAGCCGTCCAGCAACCCCAGCCCGTACAGTTCGGCCACCGCGCGCGCGGAGGTCTCCATGCCGATCGCGGTCAGGCACGCGTCCGCCATGCCGCGCACGGGCGCGCCGCCGATGATCGGGGAGACGCCGACGACCGTCTTGGCCGCGATCGCGTCCCGGATGCCGGGCACCGCCAGGATCGTCCCGATGCTCACCACCGGGTTGGACGGCGGGAACAGCACCATGTCGGCCGCCTCGACGGCCGCGAGCACGCCCGGCGCCGGCGTGGACTCCTCGGCGCCGATCGCCGCGATCGACAGCGCCGGGACCGACGCCCGCAGCCGCACCCACCACTCCTGGAAGTGGATCGCGCGCCGGCCCTGCTCGTCCTCGACGACCACGTGCGTCTCGACCTGGTCGTCGGTCATCGGGATCAGCCGGACCCCCGGCTTCCACCGGTCGCACAGCGCCTCGGTCACCGCCGACAGCTTGTATCCGGCCCCCAGCATCTGCGTCCGGACGATGTGGGTCGCGAAGTCGCGATCGCCCAGCCCGAACCAGCCCGGCCCGACACCGTAGGCGGCGAGCTCCTCCTTGACCGTGAACGTCTCGTCGGTCCGCCCCCACCCCTGGTCCTCGTTGATGCCGCCGCCGAGGGTGTACATCACGGTGTCCAGGTCGGGGCACACGCGCAGCCCGAACAGGGAAATGTCGTCCCCGGTATTGCCGATGACGGTGATCTCCGCCTCGGGAGCCGCCGACCGGAGCCCGCGTAGAAAGCGGGCCCCGCCGATGCCGCCCGCCAGCACCACGATCTTCATGGACGGAAGCCTACGGGGGTCGCCCGGCCCTCGGCAGGCCGAACCCCCGGCCCCCCGGAGAACGGGCGGCGGAAGGGCGCGCCCCCACTGGGTGAACGGCGCCGAACTATGCAAAGCTTTGTCGTGTAATCGCACTGCCTCGGACTGGAGATGTCACCGTGAACAAGGAAGCCGTCCAGCGCCTGCGCGAACCGGCCGCCTGGGTACTGCTCGCCTCGGCGGGCGTGCAACTGCTCGCGGGCATCATCACGCTCTTGGGCGGCGATGGCACCTTCACCTTCCGCGCCCTGCTCGAGACCCGTGACGGGATGTTCCTGCAGATCGGGATCGTCGGGCTTCTCGTCCTCGCGGTCCTGCTGGTGACCTGGGGCGAGCGTCCCACGCCGCAGGCCCGGACGATCGTCATGGGGGCGCTCGGGGTCCTCGGCGGCATCGCCCTGTTCGGTGTCGTCAGCTGGCTCAGCGGGATGCTCGCCGCCTCCGAGTCCGCGGGCGCGCTCACGAAGCTCTCGGCGTTCCTGATCGGCGCCGGGAAGCTCGCCGTGGTCGGTGTCGGCGGCTGGTACGTCTACACCGTCTTCCAGGGCATGCAGCCGCCGCGTCCGCAGGCCCAGCCGCAGATGCAGCAGGGCTACCCCGACTTCGGGTACCAGCAGGGGCAGCAGGGCCAGCCCGGCGCGCAGGGGCAGCAGTACGGCCAGCAGGACTACGGCCAGCAGGGGCAGCAGCAGTACGGGCAGCAGCAGTACCAGCAGTACCAGGAGTACGGCCAGCAGGGCGCCGAGGGCCGGCAGGCCGCGCAGCAGGGCTACGAGCAGCAGTACGGCCAGCAGGGTCAGCAGGGCGAGTACGGCCAGCAGCAGTACGGGCAGCAGCCCCAGCAGCAGTACGGCCAGCAGGACTACCAGCAGTACGGCGGTCAGGGCGGCGGTTACCAGTCCGGCGGGCAGGGCTACGAGCAGCAGCAGGGCGCGCAGCCCCCCTCCGAGCAGGAGGAGATGGGCGAGTGGACCCGGGCCTACGGCGGCTCCGGCCAGGACCAGGGCCCGCAGGGGACCCAGCCCGCGCCCGGCGGCGAGCAGCGTCCCGACGACGGCGGCGACTGGTACCGCGACAACCGTCCCCCGCCTCCGCAGTAAGGCACCTGCTCCGACGGTGACCGGCGGATTAACTGATCTTCAGCCAAGGGTCAGCCCGTGCATCCCGGCATAACCCGCTAAGTCGCCCTGGATGGCTATCCGGCTTGACGGGGCGGGCGCTACACGCGTGTAATTTCGTCCGTGTAGTTTCAATGCCTTCCCGGGGGAAGAAACCGGAGGGACGGCATTGACCAGGGGGTTCCACGGGCAGGGAGGTGCGCTGTGAGCGAGGTGGTCATCCCGCTGGCGCACGGCACAGACGGTGAAGAGTTGGGCTGGCAGGAGCGCGCACTGTGCGCGCAGACGGATCCGGAGGCGTTTTTTCCGGAGAAGGGCGGCTCCACTCGCGAGGCCAAGAAGGTGTGCCGGGCATGCGAGGTGCGTACGGAGTGCCTGGAGTACGCGCTGCAGCACGATGAACGTTTCGGCATCTGGGGAGGGCTCTCCGAGCGGGAACGCCGCAAGCTGAAGCGCCAGGCCGTCTAGCGGCGGCCGCGGGTGACGGCGGCCGCGCACCCGGATCTCAGGGATCCAAGGCGTGCCCCGCGCGGCCACGCGTACAGTTGTCAGCCGTGCCGGCCCCAGGGTCGGCACGGCTGATGTCGTTTCGGTCAACACCGTCGTCCGGCACGGACATTTCAGCCACGAACCCGTCGTCCCACAGATCGAGCGATCATTGGCCCCCACTCTCGATCGCCACGTCGTCACCGCCGTCCTCGTCACCCACGACGGTGCGCGCTGGCTCCCGGAGACGCTGAAAGCGCTGCTGACGCAGGCGCGGCCGGCGCAGCGCCTCATCATCGTGGACACCGGAAGCCGCGACCGGGGGCCCGCCGTCCTCGCCGAGGTCGTCGGCGAGGCCGCGATCCTCACGCTGCCGCGCACCACCGGGTACGGGGAGGCCGTCGCGGAGGCGCTCCGCCAGGACGCCGCGTCCGCCCCGGTCCCCGACGACGACCCCGGGAACACCCGCACCGAATGGCTCTGGCTGCTGCACGACGACTGCGAGCCCGCCCACGACGCCCTCGCCCAGCTGCTGCGGACCGCGGACACCGACCCCGGCATGGCGGTGCTCGGCCCCAAGGTCCGCGACTGGGACGACCGGCGCGTCCTGCGTGAGCTGGGCGTCACCGTCGACGCCGCCGGACGCCGCGAGACGGGCCTGGACCGGCACGAGTTCGACCAGGGCCAGCACGACGGCGTCCGCGACGTGCTGGCCGTCGGCAGCGCCGGGATGCTGGTCCGCCGCGACGTCTGGGACCGGCTCGGCGGCTTCGACGTCGAGTACGGCCTCTTCCGCGACGACCTCGACTTCTGCTGGCGCGTCCACGCGGCCGGGCACCGGGTCGTCACCGCGAGCGACGCCGTCGTGTACCACGCGGAGGCGTCCCGGCGCGGGCTCCGTGAGATCGGCATGACCGCCGAGCATCCGGCCCGCCGCGACCGCCGCAACGCCATCCACACGCTGCTCGCCAACCAGCCCATGCCCGCGATGCTGCGTGCGCTGGCCCGCAACATCTGGGCGTCGCTCGTTCACGCGCTCTACCTGGCGGCCACCAAACGGCCGGTGGCGGCCCGCGAGGAGGTTCGCGCGCTCGGCGACGTGCTGCGCGCCCCGGGGCGGCTGCGGCGGGCACGAGCCGCCCGCGCGGACGGCCGCACACGCGTGCACCGCAGCGTCCGGCGTTTCCAGCCCCGGTGGGTCGTGGCGCGCCGGACGGTCGAGGCGATCTCGGAGTACTTCGCCGCCCACGAGCACGACGATGCCCACCGATCCGACAGGGCCCACCGATCCGACGGGGCCCGCCACCCCGGCGGTGAGGACCCGGCCGACGAGAGCATCTCCGACGAACCGGGCCCGGTCCGCCGGTTCCTCGCCCGTCCCGGCGTCATGCTCGTCCTGGTGCTGACCGCCGTCGCGATCGCCGCCGAACGCTCCCTGCTCACCGCCGCCGGACACCTCGGCGGCGGCGCGCTCGTCCCCGCGTGGGGCGGCGCGAGCGACCTGTGGGCGCAGTACCTGTCCGGCTGGCATCCGGTCGGACTCGGCAGCGACGCGGGGAGCCCGCCCTACATCGGGGTCCTCGCCGTCCTGTCCACGGTGCTGTTCGGGAAACCGTGGCTGGCGGTGTCGGTCCTGCTGCTGGGCAGCGTGCCGCTCGCCGGACTCACCGCCTACCGCGCGTCCCGGCTGCTGGTGGCCGAGGCGCCCCGCACCGGGCGGCGCGCCCGCGCGAGCGGCCGCCGCGTCCCCGTCACCGCCGTCCGGGCGTGGTTCGCCGCCGTGTACGCGCTGCTGCCCGCCGCCACCGGAGCCGTCGCGGGCGGACGGCTCGGCACCGCCGTCGTCCTCGTCCTGCTCCCGCTGATCGCCGTGCACGCCGCCCGCGTGTACGGGTTCCCGCGCTCCGCCGTTTCCGACGTCCGGACGCGGCGCAAGCGCGAGGGGCGGTCCGCGTGGACGGTCGCGCTGCTGCTGGCCGTCGCGATGGCGTTCGTCCCGCTCACCTGGCTGATCGGCGTGGTGGCCGCGGCGATGGTGTGGGCGCTGTTCGAACGGCCGGGACGGAACGGGCGCCGCAACCTCGCCATCGCGCTCGGCGTCCCGCCGCTGCTGATGCTCCCGTGGACGGCCGGCCTCCTGCTGAACCCGTCGCGGTTCCTGACGGAGGCGGGTCTGCACCGGCGGTTCGAGCCCGCCACCGCGGCAGACCTCCTCGCGCTCGACCCGGGCGGCCCCGGCACCCCCGCGCGGTGGGCGCTGGCCGGGCTGCTCGCGGTCGCCGTCTGCGCGCTGCCGCTGCGCAGCCGCCGGAGCGCCGTGCTGGCCGGCTGGCTGCTGGCCATCTTCGGGCTGCTCGTCGCGATCCTTACCAGCGCGGCCACCGTGACCAAAGGAGCGGACGAGGCGCCCGCCTGGCCCGGTGTCGCACTCGTCTTCGCGAGCGCCGGGGTCCTGCTCGCCGCGACCGCGGCCGTCCAGCGCGCCACCGAAGCCCTCGCGGGCAACCATCTGATCTACCGGGCCGGAGGGGCGGTCGTGGTCCTCGCCGCGCTCACCGCCCCCGTCCTGGCCGCCGGGTTCTGGGTCGCCGGGGGCGCGGGCGGCCCGCTCGCCAGACTCGACCCGGACACGGTCCCCGCATTCGTGCACGCCCCCGGCGGGCAACGGACACTGGTCCTGCACAGAGAGCCGACCGGACGTGTCTCCTACACGCTCCTCAGAGACGCACGTCCGAGGATCGGTGAATCAGAGGTCATGGACGGCGGCCGGGCCCGCGACCGCCTGGACGACCTCGTCGCCGGTCTGGTCGCCGGGCGGGAGGGCGATGCCGGGCCCGCACTGACACGGATGGGCGTCCAGTACCTGCTGGTGCCGCACCCGAGGACGGATCCCATCACCAAGGTCCTTGACGCGGCCCCCGAACTGACCCGCCTCAGCCGTACGGAGACGTTCGCGGTGTGGAGACTCCAGTCGTCGTCCGCCCGGATGATGCTCCTGCAAGGGTCCACCCTCACTCCGCTTCCCGCAGGCAGGATCGGCGCCCGAGTGCAGATACCCCCGGGAACGGGCACACGCACCCTCCTCTTGGCCGAACGCGCCGACGGCGGGTGGCGAGCGACCCTGAACGGCAAGGACGTCAAGGAACGGACCGTGGACGGCTGGGCGCAGGGCTACGACATCCCAGCCGCCGGAGGAGAGTTCCGGTTGACCCGGTCCATGACGATGCGCCACATGTGGCTCGTCGTCCAGGGCATCGCCGTCCTGCTGGTGGCCGCCCTGGCGCTCCCCGGCGCACAGGCCGAGAACCTGCCGTTCGCCGGTGAACGCGAACGGCGCCGTGTACGGCGGAGCCGACGACGCGGAAGCCACTCCCGCGCCCGGCACGAGGACCCGCCCCCCGAGCCCGTCGAAGAGCGAAGCCCGGAGGAGGTGTCATGAACCTGAAACCGAACCTGAAACCGAACCTGAAGCCGAACCTGAAGCCGGACGTGGACCTGGACAAGGTCCTGCGCCTCCTCAGCCTGCGCTACGCCTCCGCCGCCCTCGTGCTCGTCGCTCTGGCCGCGCTGTACGGGGCCGCGGCGTTCTCCCGCCCGGGGCAAGCCTCCGAGAAGGGCCGGGACGCCCCCGTCACCACCGCGGTGATGGTCTGCCCCGGCCACGAAGGCGGACGCCTGGCCGTCCAGTCCCTTCCCGACAGGAAGGCCGGCGGAAGCGTCGCCATGACGCCGACCAAGGGCGGCTCCGCGCTCGCTTCCCTGTCCTCGCCCGGCCGGCTCTGGGAGAAGGACACCGAGTCCGGCGGGGATTCCTACACCGTCCGCGCCACGGGAGCCATGGCCGCCGGCCTGGAAGCCGAACAGACCACCTACCGGGACGACGGCGACGACCGGGGTCTCGCCGGCGCCCGCTGCGCCTCACCCGGCACCGACCTGTGGTTCATGGGCCCCGGACCCGTCTCCGCCGACGAACTCGACCTCTACCTGACCAACGTCGACTCCCAGCCGGCGTCCGTGGACCTCACCGCCCTGTCCGGCGAAGGCCCCCTCGACACCATCGACGGCCGCGGCACCCGCGTCGACCCCCGCACCACCAAGGTCGTGAAGATCGGCGAGTCGGCGGAGGGACTCGGCGACATCGTGAAGACCGCCGCCGACCTGTCGCTGCGCGTCCGCACCACCAGCGGCCGCGTCGCGGCGTCCCTGCGCGTCCGGATCGGCGAGGAGAAGGGCATCGAGTGGCTGCCGCAGTCGCCGGCCCCCGCCTCGTCCCTGCTCCTGCCCGGCGTCCCGGGCGGCTCGGGCGAACGCCGCCTGATGGTCGCCGTGCCCGGCGAGGCCGACGCGCGGATCAGGGTGCAGGTGATCACGCCGGAGGGCGCGTTCGCGCCGCAGGGCCAGGACATTCTCGACGCCCCCGCCAAGACCGTCACGTCCGTCGCCCTCGACCGCGCGCTGCTCGGCAAGACCGCCGCCGTCCGGCTGGTCGCCGACCGCCCGATCCTCGCGGGCTTCGCCGCCGAGCGGGGCGCCGACGCCGCCTACGGCGCCGCCACCCGGCCGCTCACCGGGTCCGGCCCCGGCATCGTCGCCGACAACCGGTTCGACTCCGCCCTCGTGCTGACCGCCCCGGCCGGCGCGGCGGCCGTCCAGATCAGGACCATGAACGCCGAAGGCGCGAGCGGCCCGCAGGAGATCAGGATCCCGGCCGGCCGGACCGTGCGGACCGAACTGACCGCCCCGTCGGGGGACGCCGAGGACGACGCGGCCTACGGCGCCGTGATCATCCCGAAGCCCGGCTCGGCGCCCGTCCACGCCTCCCGCATCCTCTCCACGGGCAAGGGCGACGAGTACCTGTTCACCGTCCTGCCGATCGTCCCCGCGTCCACGACCGTCCACCTGCCCGACACGGCCGGCTCCCAGAGCGCCCTCATCCCCGGCGAGTGACCGGCCCCATCGGGCGGGCCGGTCTTGTCGGTTCCAGGCGCCGTCAGACGCCGTCGGACGCCCGTCAGTCGTCGGGGGAGTCGTAGCCGGGGTCGACGAACTCGGGGGAGAGGCCCAGCAGGTCGGCGACCTCTTCGACGAGGAGGGCGCGGATCATGCGGGCCAGTTCGGCCTCGCCGGTCGCACGGGCCTCGATGGGACGGCGGAAGACGACGATGCGCACCCGCCGCTCGCCGTCACCGTCACCGTCACCGTCACCGGTCTGGTCGCCGTCGCCGGGGATGGTCTGGCCGAGCGGGACGGGCCCCTCGAACCACGGCTCGACGCCCGGTACCTCCTCGACCGTGAACCGTACCTTCGCCAGTTCCCGGCCCCAGCGCAGACCCAGCCGGCGCACCTCGTCGTCCACGAGGTCGTCGAACCGTTCCGCCCGGGTGCGTGAGATCGGCGCCTGCGGGGGTGTCAGAGGGCCGCGAACGCCACGACCGTGCCGATCGCGACGCCGCACGCCTGCCACACGGGATCGCACGCCTCAAGAGTACCTCTGCCGCCGCCCGTCCCCGGCGAGCGGCCATCGGCTACGCCCGGGCACCGCCGCCGTCCAGACACCCCACGGTGAGGGTCGGAGACCACACGGAATGTAGTTGTTACCCCGGAAATCGCCCGGTAACGGCGACACGTGCGCCCGGGTGGTGGCGGAGCCGGTGGGAGGGAGGTACGGTCAGCCATCGTGAGCCCCGTCCGTACCTGCTCCCGCACCGCCTGCAAGGCGCCGGCGGTGTTCACGCTCACGTACGTCTACCGTGATTCCACCGCGGTACTGGGGCCCCTAGCCACGTACGCAGAGCCACACTGCTACGACCTGTGCGCAGAGCATTCCGAGCGGCTCACCGCCCCGATGGGCTGGGAACTGGTGCGGCTGCCGGTCGAGGAGGAGTCCGAGCCCAGCGCGGACGACCTGGAGGCCCTCGCCGACGCCGTCCGCGAGGCCGCCAAGCCCGCCCCTGGACCGGGCCAGGAGCCGGTCGGGCAGGGCACGGAGGTCGGCCGCCGCGGCCACCTGCGGGTGCTCCGCTCGGAGCCCGCGGCGACGCAGCCCGGCCAGGAGTGACCGCACCACCACGGGAGACCTCCGCCCCGGGACCGCGCCGCCCCCGCGACGATGCCCCGGCCGGTGGCGGCCGCCCATTTCGGTAGGCTCGTGTCCCTGTCGCTTCTTCCGGCGGCGTTCATGCAAGCAGGGGTCTTTCCGGGCGGTGTCCGCCCGGGTCGGGCTCTTCTGGACAGGGAGCAGGAGTGGGCGACCTCGCCAAGATCTTCAAGGCGTACGACATCCGCGGTGTCGTACCGGACGAACTCGACGCCGAGACCGCCGAGGCGGCGGGCGCGGCGTTCGTCCGGGTGACGGGGGCGAGCGCGATCGTCACCGCCCACGACATGCGCGAGTCGTCGGTGCCGCTGTCGGAGGCGTTCGCGCGGGGCGCGACGTCCCAGGGCGCGGACGTGATCGAGGCCGGACTCGGCTCCACCGACCTGCTCTACTACGCCAGCGGCAACCTCGGCCTGCCCGGCGCGATGTTCACCGCGAGCCACAATCCCGCCAAGTACAACGGGCTGAAGCTGTGCCGCTCGGGCGCCCGGCCCGTCGGCCGCGACACCGGCCTCGCCGACATCCGCGAAATGATCGAGAAGGGCGTCCCCCGCTATGACGGCGAGCCCGGCACGGTCTCCCGGCGCGACATCCTCAAGGGCTACGCCGACCACCTGAAGACGCTCGTCGACCTGTCGTCCATCCGCCCGCTCAAGGTCGTCGTGGACGCGGGCAACGGCATGGGCGGGCACACCGTCCCGCCGGTGTTCGAGGGCCTGCCGATCGACCTGGTGCCGCTGTTCTTCGAGCTGGACGGCACGTTCCCCAACCACGAGGCCAACCCGATCGAGCCGGAGAACCTGCGCGACCTGCAGGCCAAGGTCCGCGAGACGGGCGCCGACATCGGGCTGGCGTTCGACGGCGACGCCGACCGCTGCTTCGTGGTGGACGAGCGCGGCGAGATCGTCGCCCCGTCCGCCATCACCGCGCTGGTCGCGACGCGCGAGCTGGCCAAGCATCCCGGCTCCTCGATCGTGCACAACCTGATCACCTCGCAGGCCGTCCCGGAGATCGTCTCCGAGCACGGCGGGACGCCCGTCCGGACGCGCGTCGGGCACTCGTTCATCAAGCAGACGATGGCGGAGACGGGCGCGGTGTTCGGCGGCGAGCACTCGGCGCACTTCTACTTCCGCGACTTCTGGTTCGCCGACTCCGGCATGCTGGCGGCGCTGCACGTCCTCGCCGCGCTCGGGCGGCAGGACGGACCGCTCTCCGAACTGCTCGGCGAGTACACCCGCTACGTGGCGTCCGGCGAGATCAACAGCGAGGTCGCCGACCAGGCGGGCGCCGCCGCGAAGGTCCGGGAGGCCTTCGCCGGGCGGCCAGGGGTGACGATCGACGAACTCGACGGCCTGACGGTGGGCGACCAGGCCGCCGGATGGTGGTTCAACCTGCGGCCGTCCAACACCGAGCCGCTGCTGCGCCTCAACGCGGAGGCGGGCGACGACGCGACCATGGCGGCGATCCGTGACGAGGTCCTGGCGCTGGTCAGGGAGAAGTGACCGGCCGGGGAACCGACCGGCCGGAAATGACTGCTGAGGAAAGTGACGCTGCGATGACGATGAAGCTCGAACCCTGGCTCCTGGAGATCCTCGCCTGCCCCAACTGCGGCGGCGACCTCCGTGCCGACGACGACGCCGCCGAACTGGTGTGCACCGGCTCGTGCCGCTACGCCTACCCCGTCCGCGACGACATCCCCGTCCTGCTGGTCGACGAGGCCAGGACGCCCGCCCCGTGACAGACGGGCCGGACCCGTCGCGGCTGGAGGACGGGGCGGCGGCCGAGGCGGCCGATCCCGGCGGGATGCTGCGGCAGGTCGCGTCGTCGGCGGCGCAGGTGCGGGAGGCGCAGCGGGCTGCGGCCGAGGCGGGCGTCGCCGGGCTCGCCGAGGACGGCAGGCCGCGCGCGATCGTGGTCGCCGGCATGGGCGGCTCGGGCCTGTCGGGCGACGTCCTCGCCGCCGTGTGCGGGGTGGGCTGCGCCGTCCCGGTGACGACGGTGCGCGGCTACCGGCTGCCCGGCTGGGTGGGCGCCGCCGACCTCGTCATCGCGGTGTCGTGCTCCGGGGAGACGGAGGAGACCCTTGAGGTCGCCGCGGAGGCCGCCCGCCGGGGATGCAGGCTGCTGTTCGTCGGCGGCGCCGGCTCGCCGCTCGCGGGCCTGTCCGACAGAAGCCGCGGGGTGTTCGTCCCGGTGTGGTCGGCGGGCCGGCCGCGGTCGACGCTGTGGGGCCTGACGATCCCGCTGATCCTCGCCGTCCGCGCACTGGGCCTGGCGGACGTGTCCGACGCGGTGCTGGAGTCCACCGCCGTCCTGCTGGAGGACGTCGCGCACCGGTGCCGTCCGTCCAGCGAGCCGTTCGTCAACCCGGCCAAGCGGATCGCACTCGATCTGGCGGGCGACGTGCCGCTGGTGTGGGGGTCGTCGGCGCTCGCCGGGACGGCGGCCTACCGGCTGTGCTGCCAGCTCAACGAGAACGCCAAGTACCCGGGCGTCTTCGGCGAGGTTCCCGAGGCGGACCACAACCAGGTGATGGCGTTCGACGGCTTCTTCGCCCGGGGCGGTTCCCCGGCGGACTCGGACGGGTCATCGTGGGGGTCGACCCCCACGCCCCCGGACGACGACTATTTCTTCCGTGACCGTACGGACGATCCGGAGCACGGCCTGCACCTGGTCCTCATGCGGGACGTGGAGGAGCATCCGCAGGTGCGCAAGCGGTGCGAGGCGTCCGCCGGCATGGCCCGCGACCGGGGTGTGGCCGTGACGGAGATCCGGGCCGGGGGCGAACATCCGCTGGAAAGAATCGCCACCCTGATCGCGATGGCGGACTATGTCACGGTTTACTTGGCTATCGCGCTGGGCGTGGACCCCACTCCGGTGCCGGCCATTCAAGAACTCAAAGCAAGGATCTCCTAAAGATGAGTGCTGAGGGCGGAACAAAGGCCATCGTCGCCGCGTTGGCCGCCAACCTCGGGATCGCGGTGTCGAAGTTCGTCGCGTTCGCGTTCACGGGTTCGTCGTCGATGCTCGCCGAGTCGATCCACTCGATGGCGGACTCGGGGAACCAGGGTCTCCTGCTGGTGGGCGGCAAGCGCTCCAGGCGCCACCGCACGCAGCAGCACCAGTTCGGATACGGGCGTGAGCGCTACTTCTACGCGTTCGTCGTCGCGGTCGTCCTGTTCACCGTCGGTGCGGTCTTCTCGCTGTACGAGGGCTACCACAAGATCTCCCACCCGGAGGAGATCAAGTCCGCGGGCTGGGCGTTCGGGGTGCTCATCATCGCGATCATCATGGAGGTCTTCTCCTTCCGCACCGCGATCAAGGAGTCGAACCGGGTCCGCGGCGACCAGTCCTGGTGGGAGTTCATCCGCCGCGCCAAGGCCCCCGAGCTGCCGGTGGTGCTGCTGGAGGATCTCGCCGCCCTCGTCGGCCTGTTCCTCGCGCTGTTCGGCGTCTCGATGGCCGTGGCCACCGGCGACGGCGTGTGGGACGGCGTCGGCACCATCGCGATCGGCGTGCTGCTCGCCGTGGTCGCGGCGATCCTGGCGTTCGAGACCAAGAGCCTCCTGATCGGCGAGGGCGCCGATCCCGCCACCGAGCGGCAGATCATCGAGGCGCTGGAGTCGGTGGACCAGGTCGATCATCTCGTCCACATCCGCACCCAGTACATGGGCCCGGAGGAACTGCTGATCGCCGCCAAGATCGCCGTCAGCCATGACGACACGGCCGCGGACGTGGCGCGGGGCATCGACGCGGCCGAGGCCCGGATCCGGGCGCGGATCCCGGAGGCGAAGCTGATCTACCTGGAGCCGGCGCTGAACGAGCCCTCGACCAAGAGCGTCCCGGCTCCCGCCGACAGCCCGGAGGCGACGAGCCCGCAGGAG
This sequence comes from Spirillospora sp. NPDC048823, assembly GCF_043198445.1. Lineage (NCBI taxonomy): Bacteria > Bacillati > Actinomycetota > Actinomycetes > Streptosporangiales > Thermomonosporaceae > Spirillospora > Spirillospora sp. NPDC048823. Next base: position 70,225 of record NZ_JBICUT010000019.1, read on the forward strand.
CCGGACGCGCAGGAGCCGGACGCGCAGGAGCCGGACGCGCAGGAGCCGGACGCGGAGGCGACGACGCCGGAGAGCCCCGCGTCGTCCTGAAAGACAGCTTGAAAGAACAGGCGTGCTGAAGAACATGGGACCCCTCGCCGGGCGGCCGCCGCCGTGCCGGTCGACCCCAGCCCAGGCGACACCGGCGAGTGCCTCCGAAGAGGCTCATGCCACGGCCGTCCGGCGAGGTGCTCCCATGACTCCCCGCCCGGACCCCTGAAACCGGGCGGTTCTGGTGTGACCGCGGTGGCCTTGCCGAAAACTCCTACGCCGGCTCGGCCACCGTCGCGGTCACGGTTAAGACACTACGTTCGCGCCGCTCTCCGGCACGTCCCCCTCAGGGAGGGAACGCGCGTGGTACTCCAGGTGGACTCGCGCCGCCCGCATACATCCGCGCGGTGAGGAAAGCGCACGCCCCAGCGGTCACTATTGAGGGGTGACCTCCGACGACGACAAGGCCCGGACCGGACCCGACCCCGCGGGGTTCGGCCCGGCGCTCGCGCACCACGCGTGGCGGCTGTCCGGCCGGATCGTGGCGGGTGTGGGGCAACTGCTGCTGTGGATACTGACCGGCATCGGCACCCTGCTGCGCCCCCTGGCCGACCGGCTCGCCGTGCGGCTGAACGGCGGCATGGGACGCCGCCCGTCCCCCGGCATGCCCGGTGCCCCCGGAGCGCCCGCCGGCCCCGCGGAGGCGACGGCGCCGCTGCCCCGGTGGATCAACACGTGGCGGGAGATCGCCGGCTCCTGGTACTTCGCCCCGCTGACCGGTCTCGCCCTCACCATCGCCGCCCTCGGCGAACTGGCGCCGCGCGCCGGCTCGCCGATCAGCCTCGCGGCCGGGTTCGCGCTCGCGGCGACGCTCCCGCTGGTCTGGCGCCGGGAGAACCTGCGCCCCGTCGCGGCCGTGGTCCTCGGCGCGGTCGCCGCGAACCTGCTCACCGGCGAAATCCTGCTGATCACCACCGGTTTCGCGGCCCTCTACACGCTGTACGCGCTGGGACGGCAGCTGCCCCGCCAGTCCACCGGCGTCCTCGCGGTCGGCAGCGTGGCGACGCTCGCGGTCGTCTATCTGGCGGCGGACACGCTGGACGACATCCCGTGGCCGGCCGCGTTCATCGCCGTCCTCGCCGCGATCGGCCTCGGGGACGCGCGGCGCGTCGTGGAGTCGGCCGGACGGACCGAGGCGGAGGCCGCCGAACGCACCAACGAGACCCTCACCCGGCTCACCGCCGTCCAGCGGGAGCAGGCGGTGATGCGGGAACGCGCCCGCATCGCCCGCGAGCTGCACGACGTCGTCGCGCACTCCGTCTCCATGATCGCGGTGCAGGCGGAGACGGCCCCGTACACGATGGACGACCTGTCGCCCGAGGCCCGCGCCGGCTACACCGAGATCGCCAAGACCGCGCGGGACGCGCTGGTGGAGATGCGGCGGCTGCTCAGCGTCCTGCGCGCGGACGCCGCGCCGGAGCCGGAGGCGGCCAACTCGCCGCAGCCGCGCCTGGACCGGCTGCCCGACCTGATCGAGCAGCACCGCGGCGCCGGCGGCCGCGTCGACCTCGCCGTGCACGGCGACCCGCGCGCGCTGTCCACGACGGTGGAGCTGTCGGCGTACCGGATCGTCCAGGAGGCGCTGACGAACGCGAGGCGGCACGCTCCCGGCTCCGGAGTGCACGTCGACCTGATGTTCCTGCCGGACCGCCTGGCCGTCCGCGTCCGCGACAGCGGACCTCCCGCGCAGGACCGGGCGGGGCAGGGACCGCGGGGGCACGGGCCGGAGGGGCGGGGCGCGTCCGCGCCGACGAGGGTCCTGAACCGCGACGACCCCGCCTCCCGTACCGCGATAGTGGACCCCGCGGGCCAGACGTCCGCGGACCTCGGACGCACCCGGCTGGAGGCGCCGGAGTCCGGTGGCGGACACGGGCTCGTCGGGATGCGGGAACGTGCGACGATGCTGGGCGGACGGTTCTCCGCCGGCCCGGCCGCCGAGGGCGGGTTCCTGGTGGAGGCCGAGCTTCCGCTGACGAGGGAGGGGAATTCGACCCGTGGACACGGTTCCGAGGCGCCCCCGGGTGGCCGCTGAGCCCGTGAGGCGGCAACGGTGATCAATGTTCTGATCGTCGACGACCAGACGATCGTGCGGGCGGGGTTCGCCGCCCTGCTCGCCGCGCAGGACGACATCACCGTCATCGGCGAGGCCGGCGACGGGCGCGAAGCGGTCCGGATCGCCCAGCGCAGCCGCCCCGACGTCGTCGTCATGGACATCCGGATGCCCGGCATGGACGGCATCGAGGCCACCCGCCGCATTCTCGCGCTGCCCGGGGCGGAGGGCGTCCGGGTACTGGTGCTCACGACGTTCGACGTGGACGAGTACGTCTACGAGGCGCTCGCCGTCGGCGCGAGCGGCTTCCTGCTGAAGGACGCGACGGCGGACGAGCTCGTCTCCGCCGTCCGGGTGGTGGCCCGCGGCGACTCGCTGCTCGCCCCGCAGGTCACCGGACGGCTCATCCGCGAGTTCACCAAGCAGCGGCGCAACCGGCCGCAGGCGCCGTCGGAGCTGTCCACGCTGACCGCCCGCGAGTCGGAGGTGCTCGTCCTCATCGCGGGCGGGTTGTCCAACGGCGAGATCGCGGAGCGGCTGGTCGTCAGCGAGCACACCGTCAAGACGCACGTCGCGCGGGTCTTCACCAAGCTCGGCCTGCGCGACCGGGCCCAGGCCGTCATGCTCGCCTACGAGTCCGGCGTCGTCGTCCCCGGCGAGAACGCGTGTTGATCGCCGTCCCGGCCCGGCCGATCGCGATTTCGGCCCGCGCCCTACCGCCGGCGGAGTAGGCGCATGGCCTTCTCCTTCTCGAAGTCGAGTGCGCGGGTGGGCGGCGCGGACAGCCGTCCGATGCGTTCGCCCAGCTCCCGCACGTGCGCCTGCACCTGGGGTTCGGCCAGGACGCGCAACCCGAACGCCAGCTCGGCGGGGCCGATGTCGTAGCGCTTCTCCAGCGCGAGGGCGAGCGCGACGGCACGGAGCTCGGCGTCGCCGAACTGGCGGTGGCCGCCGGCGCGGCCGCTGCCGGAGACCGCCTCCCGGGTGGCCGGCAGCAGCCCGAGGGCCTCGCGGTAGCGGAGCATGCGGGGTGACGTACCGAGCCGCCGGGCGGCCTCCGTGATGCGCATGGGGCCAATTCTGACAAATTTGTGTCAGGAAGTCGCCCCCGGTCGTGCCAGGCGGTGCCCGCCGACCGTAGACTCACGCGTTGACGCCCCACGTCCACACGAGGATTGCGCACCGACCCCGCACCACCGACCCCGCACCACCGACCCCGCACCCCGCGGACCCGCCACCACCAAGGGAGCAACGAAAGCATGGACTACAAGGTCGCCGACCTTTCGCTGGCCGATTTCGGGCGCCGGGAGATCCGGCTCGCCGAGCACGAGATGCCGGGCCTGATGGCGGTACGCGAGGAGTACGCCGCCGCCCAGCCGCTGCGCGGCGCGAAGATCATGGGCTCGCTGCACATGACCATCCAGACGGCCGTCCTGATCGAGACGCTGGTGGACCTCGGCGCCGACGTCCGCTGGGTGTCCTGCAACATCTTCTCCACCCAGGACCACGCGGCCGCCGCGGTCGTCGTCGGCAAGAACGGCACCGCCGACGACCCGCAGGGCGTTCCGGTGTTCGCCTGGAAGGGCGAGACTCTCGAAGAGTACTGGTGGTGCACCGACCAGGCCCTGCAATGGCCGGGGGCCGACGGCGAGGCCGGCAGCGGCCCGAACATGATCCTGGACGACGGCGGCGACGCCACCATGCTGGTCCTCAAGGGCGCCGAGTACGAGAAGGCGGGCGCCGTCCCGACCGCCACCGCCGAGGACCCCGAGGAATGGGGCGTCATCCTCGACACCCTCCGCCGCACCATCGCCGACAAGCCCGGCCGCTGGACCGCGACCGCCGCCGAGATCAAGGGCGTCACCGAGGAGACCACGACCGGCGTCCACCGCCTCTACGAGATGGCGAAGGCCGGCACCCTCGCCTTCCCGGCGATCAACGTCAACGACTCGGTCACCAAGTCGAAGTTCGACAACAAGTACGGCTGCCGGCACTCGGTGATCGACGGCCTGAACCGCGCCACCGACGTGCTGATCGGCGGCAAGGTCGCGGTCGTGTGCGGCTACGGCGACGTCGGCAAGGGCTGCGCCGACGCGCTCCGCGGCCAGGGCGCCCGCGTGATCGTCACCGAGATCGACCCGATCTGCGCGCTGCAGGCCGCGATGGACGGCTTCCAGGTCACCACCCTGGACGACGTCGTCGACATCGCCGACATCTTCGTGACGACCACCGGCAACTTCAACATCATCACGGCCGAGCACATGGGCCGGATGAAGCACCAGGCGATCGTGTCCAACATCGGGCACTTCGACAACGAGATCGACATGGCCGGCCTCGCCAAGACCCCCGGCATCGAGAAGATCGAGATCAAGCCGCAGGTCGCCGAGTGGCGCTTCCCCGACGGCCACTCCATCCTCGTCCTCGCCGAGGGCCGCCTCATGAACCTGGGCTGCGCCACCGGCCACCCCTCGTTCGTGATGTCCAACTCCTTCACCAACCAGGTCATCGCGCAGATCGAGCTGTTCACCAAGACCGACGAGTACCCGGTCGACGTGTACGTCCTGCCGAAGCACCTCGACGAGAAGGTCGCCCGCCTCCACCTGGACGCGCTCGGCGTCAAGCTCACCGAGCTGACCAAGGAGCAGGCCTCCTACATCGGCGTCCACGTCGAAGGCCCCTACAAGCCCGACCACTACCGTTACTGAGTTCATTGCGTTGTTCCGGCTCCGGGCGCTGAGGGCGCCCGGAGCCGGAACAACGCGTGCGATTGCTGCATCGCTCCGGCTCGCCTGGCGGCTCGCTGCGCGATCAGGTTCTCGCAGGCTCGAAGCCTGCCTTCGGACGCAATCGCGACGGTTCGGGTCGCCGCGTGGCTGGTGTGTCGGCTGGTGTTGTCGTGTGGGTGGTGCGGCGGTTCGTGCATTGAGGGGGGTTGATGAGCGATATCGCGGACGCCTCGCTGGCGTATGAGGGCGTCAAGCGGATCGAGTGGGCCGACCGGAGCATGCCCGTCCTGCGGCAGATCCGTGACCGGTTCGCTGACGAGCGTCCACTGGACGGGCTGAAGGTCGCGGCGTGCATGCACATCACCACCGAGACCGCCGGGCTGATCCGCACTCTCCAGGCGGGCGGCGCGAGCGTCGCACTCGCCGCGTCCAACCCGCTGTCCACCCAGGACGACACGGCCGCCGCACTCGTCCAGGAGTACGGGGCGGAGGTCTTCGCGCGGGCGGGCATCGACCGTGAGGGCTACTACGCCCACATTCACCAGGCGTTGGAGACCCGGCCCGACCTCGTCCTGGACGACGGTTGCGACCTGGTCAACACGTTGCACATCGACCGCACCGATCTGCTCGGCACGGTCAAGGCGGGTTGCGAGCAGACGACGACGGGTGTCATCCGCCTGCATCAGATGGCTTTCGAAGGCGCGCTTCGTTTCCCGATGGTCGCGGTCAACGACACCGACACCAAGCACATGTTCGACAACCGGTACGGCACCGGCCAGTCGACCCTGGACGGCATCATCCGCGCGACGAACACGCTCCTGGCCGGTAAGACGATCGTCATCGCGGGCTTCGGTTACTGCGGCCGCGGCCTGGCCGAGCGGGCACGCGGCCTGGGCGCCCGTGTCGTCGTCACCGAGATCGACCCGGTCAAGGCCCTGGACGCGGCCCTGCAGGGCTTCTCCGTCCAGCCCATGTCGGAGGCCGCCGCCGACGGCGACGTGTTCATCACGGTCACGGGCAACCGCGACGTCGTGAACCGCGACCACCTCGCGGTGATGAAGGACGGCGCGATCCTCGCCAACTCCGGGCATTTCGACGTCGAGATCGACGTCCGCGCCCTGGCCGAGATGGCCGTCGAAGTCCACCGCGGCGTCCGCCCGCAGGCCGACGAGTACGTCCTGGCCGATGGGCGCCGCCTCGTCCTCCTCGCCGAGGGGCGCCTGGTCAACCTGGCCGCCGCCGAGGGGCATCCGGCCGCCGTGATGGACATGTCGTTCGCCGACCAGGCCCTCACCTGCGCGTGGCTCGCCACCGCCCACTCGACGCTGGCCACGGCCGTCCACGACGTCCCGAAGGAGATCGACACGGAGGTGGCGCGCCTCAAGCTGGCGTCGATGTCCATCTCCATCGACCTGCTGACCGAAGACCAGGAGGACTACCTGCACTCCTGGCGCATCGGATCCTGAGCCGATGCCCGCCGGCGCCTACCTCCACCTGGACGAGGAGCTTGAGGAGCGCTTCCAGTGCGCTCCGGGCCCCGGCGGCTGGCGTTACACGTCCCAGCGCTCGGACGGCGTCCGCGTGGACCTGGTCGTGGACGCGCGCTGGCGCCAGATCCGCCTCGAACTCGTCACATCGACCTGGTGGTTCCGGGGCGGTGTCACGGGCCCCGAGGTCGCCTGGGTGCGCGCGGCCGGTGAGACGGGCACCGAACACACCGAACGGGCGGCCGGCTTCATATCCGACTCGCCCGGCTTCCTCATCGCGGTCGCGCGCTCTCTGGACCTGGACGAGGACGCGGAGACGGACGTCCGCCTCGTCCGGTTGAGCGGCCCGTCCCTTGCGCCGCTGACGGCCACGTGGCGATGGCACCGGGCCGGAACGTCGACCTACGAAACCGATGCCGCACCGCTTCCGGTCACGCGGTACGACGTCACGGACCTGTCCACGGGCGAAGTCGAAGCGGTGCACGTCGCGGGCGACGTCGTCCTGGACGCCCCCGGCATCGAACTCACGGCCCTGGAATCCCCGCCCAACCTCCTCACCTAGCGCCCGTCACGCACGACGACGCGCGGATCCGGCCCCGGCCCCTGGGCGCGTCCCCAGGCTCGTCACGGAATGATCAACAGGCTGCCTTTATACGTGCCTGCCGATACCGTCTCAATCCTCACCATGATCAGGAGGTCGCGGACGTGTACGGCCAGACACCGGACCGGCAGGGGCAGCCGCCGCTTCCCCTCCCCCCGCCGGGCGCCCCCGCCCCGCCGCCCGTCAAGAAGCCCCCGAAGCTCGTGCTGGTGGGCGTAGGCGTCCTGGCGCTGCTCCTGGTCGCGGCCGTCGGCATCGCCAACTTCAGCGCGCTCGGCCCCACCGGCCCGCTCAAGGCCGAGCAGTGCGTCGACGCCGGCTTCGGGATGGACGCCGGCAACAAGGTCCCGGCCAGTGAACGAGTGCGGTGCGATGACTCCGAGGCCAAGGCCAAGGTGCTCAAGGTCACGGGCGAGGGGGAGGCCACCGCCTACCGGTTCGGCGCGCAGGCCCAGCCCGACTGCCCCGCCGGAACCGACGGCGTCACCAACGTCACGGTCAAGACCGGCGACAAGCACTACTTCGAGGCGTGCGTCCGCAACGTCAAGGGCCCGCACCCGGGCGACCCGGGCGCGGGCGGCGCGCTGCTCTCCGCCGGCGACTGCGTCAGCGGCGGCTCCGTCGGCTTCGGCAAGGAGGCGCCCTGCTCCGGCTCGAAGTGGTACGGCAAGGTGATCGCCCGGGTCGACACGGAGCAGTCCTGCCCGGCGAAGACGCTGGAGACGATGAAGATGCGGTCCTTCGGCGGCGGAGAGGTCACGCGCCCGGTCCTGTGCCTCGGCGCGGGCGGCGGCGTCCTGGCCACCGGCGACTGCATCGGCGACCCCTCCTTCAAGATCGGCGGCCCGGAGAAGGCCGACTGCGGCGGCCCCCAGGCCGTCGCCAAGGTCGTCGGCCGCGTGGCGGCCGAGAAGGAATGCCCCGCCGAGGCCACCCACTTCATGACGAGCGACGGCGCCTACCTGCCGGCGCTGTGCCTGAAGAAGCTACGCCCCACCCTGACGGAGAAACTCCGCTCCCTGGGCAACTGAGCGCCCGTCCGCCCTCACGTTCGTCCACCGCCCGGCTGAAACGCGTGACCGGGAATGCCGGCCCAATCCGGCGCCCAGGTGACGGTGCCGCGATGGCCGGGCCGCGTGGAGCTCAGGTGGTCGCGGAGTGAACCGAGCGCCGGGTGCGGGTTGTCGCCGCGCCAGATCAGCGAGTGCGGATAAACCGGCGTCGGGTCATGGACGGTCACGCGCCGCAAGCCGTAGTCGGCGGGCCACAGCAGCCGGGTCTGCTCGCCGACGAGGGTCGCCACCTCCGGAGAGCCGGCGATCACGTCCAGGAGGGGCTCGGTGTTGAAGCCGGGGCCGACGCGATCGATGGTCAGCCCGAACGCGGCGGCGAGTTCACCGTAGTAGGCGGCCCACTCGGTTCCGGGTATGAGGCCGGGCATCCAGATCCGGTGCCCGGCGAGTTCGGCGGGCGTGACCGCGCGGGCGGCCGCGAACGGGTGGGCCGGCCCGGTGAGGAGCTGGATCGCCTCATCCGAGACCCGCGCGGTTTCGACGGCGCCGGGGAGGAGCCGTGCGGGCACGGCGACGGCGCGGAAGGACGCGTCGATCGTCCCCGCCTGGACGGCCGCGATCGCCGCACCCGCGTCGAAGAGGGTCACGACATCGAGTTCGATCTCCGGATGCGCGCGGTGGAAGCCGCGGAGCAGACCCGCCGGTGCGAGCTGCCGCCCGATCACGTCGACGCGCAGCGCACGGCGGCCCGGCCGCACGGACGCGGCCGCCCGCTCTTCGGCGCGCAGGAGGTCGCGGGCGTGCGGGAGGAACGCCTGCCCGTCGATGGTGAGCTCGGCCCCGCGCGCGGTGCGGGTGAACAGCCGCACGCCGAGGTCCTTCTCCAGCACGGCGATCCGCTTGGAGACGGCCTGCTGGGTGATCGACAGATCTGCGGCGGCGTCCTGGAAGCGCCCCGCGTCCGCGACGGCGACGAACGTGCGGACGGCGTCGAGATTCACGGGGCAGAACCCTAGACCCACACGGCGGAAACCCCGGACCTACAACGAACCGTTGTAGCTCGCCCTCGACCGAGTTGTTTGATCCCGGGAAGCCCTGCTGGCTACGGTCACGTCGATCAACGTGAGGTTGTCGGCAACGGCGGGGGCGGGGCAAGGTGGGCACACGGTCGCTGGGCCGGCGGTTCGGGTGGCTCTGGACCGCGTACGCGGCCAGCACGCTCGGTACCTGGTTCGCGCTCGACGCGTTCCCTCTGATCGCGATCCTCGTGCTGGACGCCGGACCGGCGGAGGTGTCCCTGCTGTCGGCCGCGGGCCTGGCGGCGGGCGCGGCGGTCGCGGTGCTGCTCGGCCCCTGGGTGGAGTACAGCCGCAAACGGCGCGTGATGATCGCGATGGACCTGATCCGGTTCGCGGCGTTGCTGAGCGTCCCCACCGCCTTCGCGCTCGGCCGCCTCACCTTCGTCCATCTCCTCCTCGTGTCCGTCATCGTCGCCGCGTCCGGCATCGCCTTCAGGGCGGCGAGCGGGGCCTTCCTGAAAGCTCTCGTCCCGCCCGGTGACCTGCTCGTCGCCAACGGACGGTTCGAGTCCACGACCTGGACCGCCACCATGCTCGGGCCACCCCTCGGCGGGGCCGCGATCGGCCTGTTCGGCCCGGTGACGACCGTGCTGGCCGATGCGGCGAGCTACCTGCTGTCCGCCGCGGCCGTCCGCGCGATCGGCGGAAAGGAAGCACGCCCCTCCCGGACCGGTGCACCCCGGTTCCGAGCCGGCGACCTCCTCGAAGGATGGCGGTTCATCCTGACCCATCCGACGCTGCGCCCGCTGCTGCTCAACACGATCCTCGTCAACGGCCTGATCCTCGCGACCGCGCCGCTGCTGGCCGTCCTCATGCTCGGCGGCCTCGGGTTCGCCCCGTGGCAGTACGGCCTGGCGTTCGGGGTCCCCTGCGTCGGCGGCCTCATCGGCTCACGCCTGGCGCCCCGGCTCGTCACACGGTTCGACCAGCACACGGTCATGCTCACCGCCGGCGCGCTGCGCGCGTGCTGGCTGCTCGGGCTGGCCTTCGTCCACCCCGGCGTCACCGGCCTCGTGCTCGTCATCACCGTCGAACTCGGCCTGATCACCAGCGTGGGCGTGTTCAACCCGCTGTACGCCACCTTCCGCCTCCACCAGACCCCGCCGGACCGGGTCGCCCGCACCCTGACCGCATGGTCGGTCACCAACAACGCTGCCGCCGCGGCCCTGATCGCACTCTGGGGACTGCTCGCCGCCATCACCACCCCCCGCACCGCGATCGTGCTGGCCGGCCTCCTCATCCTGACGACCCCTCTCCTGCTGCCCCGCCGCGCCCGAACCCCCCCGCCCCGAACCGGACCTGGTCTCCGGCCCCACCTGAACCCGGCGGCCGCCTCTGACGTTCGGTAGGGAACCGTTGGGGCCGGGCTGACCTGCTCTTGCCCGGCGGCGGGAATGCCTCCGTTGTGAATGAGTGGTTCGTGCGGGAGATTGCGGACACCGGGCGGCTTCGGCTGTTCTGCTTCTTTGCCGCGTTCATCGCCGGATTCCTGTTCATCCGGTTCAGCGTGCGGATGATCCGGCGGCAGGTGCGCTGGTGGCCGGGGAACGTCACGCCGGGCGGGCAGCATGTTCATCACGCGGTGTTCGGCCTGGTGTTCATGATCGTCGGCGGGGTCGGCGGGCTGGCCATCGAGGACGGAACGTCCGGGTGGGCGGCGGTGACCGCGGCGCTCTTCGGGGTCGGCGCCGCTCTCGTGCTGGACGAGTTCGCGCTGGTGCTCTACCTGCGGGACGTCTACTGGAGCGATCAGGGCCGGCTGTCGGTCGAGGTCGTGTTCATCACGATCGCCCTGTGCGGGTTGATGTTGCTGGGCCTGCGGCCGCTGGGCGTGGACGAGGTCGCGGGGGACGGGTTGTGGAGCATCATGCTCGTTCTCGTGTTCGACGCGTGCGTGGCCGTGATCGCCTTGCTCAAGGGCAAGATATGGACGGGGGTCATCGGGTTGTTCGTCGGGGTGATCGCGCTGGTCGGGGCCGTCCGCCTGGCCCGGCCTGACTCGCCCTGGGCCCGGCGCCGGTACTCGCCCGATTCACGGAAGGAGCGGCGGGCACGGGTCCGTGAACGCCGGTACCGGCTGCCCGTGCAGCGCCTCGGCGATCGGCTGAGCGACCTCATCGCCGGACGCCCGTCCGCCAGATAATGCAGCTCAGCTTGGGCGTACTCGTGATCGATCTTTTCCAGGGGAGCGCGAACCTGGGTGCGGGTGACGACGTCCCACTGTGCGGTGGCCGTGGAGGCCGGGGGACCACGGACACCCCAAAGTCAGTAGGGGGACGGGCCGCCGAACATTTCGCTGAGGCGCGGTGCCAGTTCGAAGTCGCCGCGCAGTTCGAGGCGGCCGTCCATGAGCAGGGACGCGGGATTCGCGTCTGCGGTTCGCGGCGGCCGAGGGCGGCCTCGATGGCGGGGGCGAGACGTTCGGCTTTGGCGGCTTCGCGTTCGCGATGATCTGCTCGCGGGAGAAGCCACGGGAGTCCCGCCGTTCCAGGGACTCCTGCCAGACGTCGGTACGGCACGAGACCAGGCCCCCTCATGTCACCCGGTCGCCCTTGTCATCCGGTCGCCCTCCGGGTCAGCCTCACTCCGATTGGACGCCACGTCAATGAGCGCGGCGGGCCGGGAAGCGGTCGTGGTGGTGGACGCGTCCCGGCGGAGGCGGAGTGCCATGTGGGCCAGGAAGAAGAGGCCGGTCAGCAGGTAGCAGTTCGCGACGGGGACCAGGAGGAGGTGCGGGCTGAAGCGGAGCGGGTCGGCGTTGAACGGTGTCCACCACATGGGGGACAGGGCGAACAGGATGTAGCCGCAAACGGCGATGGTTCGGTTGCCGTTGCGAACCAGCACGGCCAGGGCCGGGATGATCCACACCCAGTGGTGCGCCCATGAGATGGGCGAAACCAGGAGGCCGGTCGCGCCCGTTACGGCGATGGCGGCCGGCCAGTCGCCGCGCCTTGCCCATGCGGCCGCTATCAGGAGTCCGGCGATACCGATGGCCGCTGGGATGGCCGTGTACCAGTCGCCGACCTCGGCCGTCCCTCTCAGGAGGCGGGTGAGTGCGCCCAACGGGGACTGGTTGCTGATGTACGGGACGCCCACGCGGGAGGCGTCGTAGAAGGTGTGGAGCCAGTAGAGGCGGGACGCGTCCGGTGCGATGGCGTACGCCAGGAGGGTGCAGACGGCGAAGGTCGCGGCGGCCGTGAAGGCGTCCTTCGTTCGTCTCGTCACGAGGAGAAGAACGATGAAGATGCCCGGTGTCAGCTTGATCGCCGTTGCGATGCCGATGCCGATTCCTGCGGAACGGCCCTGAGCGACCCGGTGAATGTCGGCGAGGACGAGGGCGAGCAGGAACAGGTTGACCTGCCCCTGGAAGAACGTGTGCCATACCGGTGCCAGAAGCAGGCCGCCGGCCACCGCGGCTTTGAGGGGGACGCTGCGGCCGGTCAGTTTCAGAGTGGTCGCGCAAGCCCATGTGAATGCGGCCAGCGAGGCGAGTTGCCACAGCAGGCGGGCGAGGGTGAGGGGCAGGGCGGCCAGGACGGTGAACAGCGTGGCCATGAACGGCGTGTTCGTGTACCAGTGGGCTGCGAGCTGCTCGTCATAAAGGCGCGTGCCGTCCGTCACGGCGTTCCCGCCGAGCCAGTAGATACGAAAGTCCAGTGAATCGTAGGTGAGGGAGAAGACCACGATTCCGAGAACTTCGATCGTCAGGAGGGGTATCAGCCAGCGCTTCATGCGAATAACGGTGGAGTCGGCCATGTCCGGTGGGCATCGGGCCATCGGACACATTCGCCAAGGGCGCGTGTGGCCCACGGGATTACGCCTGTGGGCCAATGTGCCGGTAAGGGGGCGGCGGTTACGATCGGCGCATGTCCGCCTTGCCGCTGAGCCGAGTGGGCCGAGTGCGCCGCGTCACCTGGACGGCCCTGCTGTGGTTCGCGGCCGTCGTCTACCCGTTCGTCCTCTTCGCGACGGTGACGAAGGGGACAGGCAACTTCGTCGCTTATGAAGTCCTCGCGTCGGCGGTGCTCACGGTGATGGCCGGGGCTCTCCTCCTGCGGCATCCGCTGCCCGCCCACGGGATACTGCTCTTCGCCTGGATCGTCGCCCTCGTGCAGATGCAGAACGGGTTCGTCGCCGGCCTGCTGGTCCTGATCACCGATCTCGGTGTCGGCTACATCGCGGCGAGCCGCCGGCGCCGGATCTCGGTGACCGTCGCCGTCGTGACGCTCGCCCTGCAGTTGCTTTCCGCCCTCGCGTTCCTGTCCGCGAACATTTCGGCGACGATCGACATCTTGATCCTCACCGTGGTTCTGGCGATGGCCGTCACCTGGATGGCAGGGAATTCGGTCCGGGTGCGGCGGGCGCATGCCGAGTCGCTACGGGAGCAGGCCACGGCGCAGGCCGTCAGCGCCGAGCGGCTCCGGATCGCGCGTGAGCTGCACGACATGGTCGCGCACAGCATCGGCATCATCGCCATCCAGGCGGGCGTCGGCGGACGGGTGATCGACACCCAGCCGGTGGAGGCGCGGAACGCGCTGAACGCCATCGAGGTCACCAGCCGCGAAACGCTGTCCGGGTTGAGAAGGATGCTCACCGCTCTGCGCAGGGACGACCCGGACTCCGCGCCGCTCGGCCCCGCCCCCGGCCTGGACGATCTCGACCGGCTGGCCGAGGCGGCGAAGGACGCCGGAGTGAAGGTCGGCATGAGCAGGCGGGGTGAGCGGAGGCCGTTGCCGCCGGACGTCGACCTGTCCGCGTACCGGATCGTCCAGGAGGCGGTGACGAACGTCGTCCGCCACGCGGGCACGGACGAATGCCGGGTCACCGTCGACTACCGGGACGAGGAGTTGTCCATCGAGATCGACGACGACGGGCATGGCGGTGTCGTCGGCACCGGATACGGGATCGCGGGGATGCGGGAGCGCGTGGGTCTGCTGCGCGGCGACTTCACCGCCGGTCCGCGTCCCGGAGGCGGGTTCCGTGTGGCGGCGCGGATCCCCCTGCCGGCGGCGGTCCGATGACGATCAGGGTCGTCCTGGCGGACGACCAGCCGTTGATCCGCGCCGGGTTGCGCGTGCTCGTCGCCGACACCCCGGACCTGGAGATCGTCGGGGAGGCCGGGACGGGAGCGGAGGCCGTCCGGCTGGTCGAGGACGTCCACCCCGACGTGGTCGTGATGGACATCCGCATGCCCGGCATGGACGGCATCGAGGCCACCCGGCGGATCACGGCGGCGCGTGTGCTGATGCTGACCACGTTCGACGACGACGACTACGTGTACGGGGCGCTGCGGGCAGGCGCCAGCGGCTTCCTGGTGAAGGACATGGCGCTGGAGGAGATCCTGTCGGCGATCCGCGTCGTCGCGGGCGGCGATGCGCTGATCGCGCCGAGCGTCACGCGCCGGCTGATCGAGGAGTTCGCCGCACGCCCGGAAGGCCCGCCCGCCCCCGAGCCGGCGGTCGCGGCCACACGTCGTCCCCCCGGCGGCATCACCGAAAGGGAACGCGAGGTGCTGACGCTCGTCGGACGCGGCATGTCCAACCATGAGATCGCCGGGGAGCTGTTCATCAGCGTGGCGACGGCGAAGGCGCATGTGGCGCGGCTGCTCGCCAAGCTGGACGCCCGCGACCGCGTCCAGCTCGTGATCACCGCCTATGAGATGGGTCTGGTGGCGCCCCCTACGGGCGGTAGTACTACCTGACGTGGTGACCTTCGCCGCGGTCGGATAATCTGGCTGGCGTGAAGGGTCTGGGAGAGCTCGAACGCACGGTCATGGAGGTTCTGTGGGCGCGGGAGGACGCCGGTCACCAGGCCGCGACCGCCCGTGACGTGAGCCGTGCGCTCGCCGGCGACCGTGACCTCGCGCACACCACCGTCATGACGGTGCTGGACAGGCTCGCCAAGAAGGGCTTCCTCGAACGCGAGCGCGACGGCCGCGCATGGCGGTACCACCCGATGGCGAGCCGCGAGATGTACGTGACCGAGCTGATGCTGGGCGCGCTGAACGAGACGGGCGACCGCGACGCGGCGCTCGCCCACTTCGTCCGGTCGGTGTCGCGGGACGAGATCGACGTGATCCGGGAGACCCTCGCGGGTCTCACGAGCAAGGAACCACCGGCATGACCGGCACCGCCCTGCTCGCATTGATCTCCCTGGGGACCGTCGGCGGGGCGCATCTGCTGTCCCGGGCCCGGTGGACGTGGCGGACGCCGCGCACCGGCATCGCCCTCTGGCAGGCCCTCGGGCTCTGCTGGGGCGTCGCCACGATCGGGGCGCTGCTCGGCCTCGCGCTGCTGCCGTACGGCAAGGGCGTCCTCGGCGGGCTGCCCGGCCTGTACGACGACCAGGCCGCCCGGCTCAACCCGGTGCAGGTGTCGGCGCTGCTCGCCGCGATCAGCCTCACCGGCGTCCTGCTGGTCATGCTCATGTACGCGGTCGTGCGGGTCGTGCGGGCCCGGCGGCGGCACCGGGCACTGCTCGCGCTGGTGTCGCGCAGGGACTCGGCCCTGCCCGGAACGCTCGTCCTGGACCATCCCGGCGCCGCGGCGTACTGCGTGCCGGGCGTCCGCTCGTCCAAGGTCGTCGTCAGCGCCGGGACGCTGGAGCTGCTCGACCGCGGCGAGCTCGCCGCGGTGCTCGCGCACGAGCGCGCCCACGTCCGTGAGCGTCACGACATCGTGCTGCTGCCGTTCGCGTCGCTGCGGCAGGTGTTCCCGCAGTTCCGGCTGGTCGCGCGGTGCCTGGACGCGGTGGAGCTGCTGATCGAGATGGCCGCCGACGACCGGGCCCGCTCGGGCCGGCCGCCGCGCGACCTGGCGACCGCGCTGCTGCGGTTCGCCGCCGCGAGCCCGGCCGCCGCGCCGTCCGGCGCGCTCGGCGTCGCGACCCACGGGAAGATCCCGGTGATGGCGCGGGTGAACCGGCTGCTGGAGCCGGAGCCGCTGCCCCGCAGGACCCGTGCCGCCGCCATCGTCGCCGTCCCGGTCATCGCCGGCCTCCCGCTGCTACTCCTCGTCCTGCCGCACTAGCCGCCGTACCGGCCGTCGTACTAACCGGACAGGACGGTCCCGTAGAGGCGGGTGACGTGCAGGCGGATCACGAGCCGCCGGTCCTTCACCATCTGCTCGAGGAAGGCCCGCTCGTCCGCCGGGTCGTCGAAGCCGGGGGTCATGGCGAGCAGTTCCCGCCCGGCCGCGTCGCCGGGCTTCTCGGTGACGTCGGACAGTTCGGCGGTGCCTTCGGCGACGGCGAACGACATGTGGTCGGCGCTGGACGCGTGGAGCGCGGCGCGCGGGTCGTCGCGGAGCTGCCTCACCTTCGCGCGGCCGGCCGTCGTGGAGATCCGGACGGTGCGTTCGGCGGGGTCCCAGGCGTAGACGACGGTCGAGACGTGCGGGTGGCCGTTCTTCTTGTTCGTGGCCAGAACGGCGAACTGCTGCTCGCCGAGCAGCCGTGCCAGCTCGTCCTCCGTGATGGGCTTGGGGCCGGGTCCCTGTCCGGGGCCGTACTCGGTCATCGTGATCTCCTTCAGGCTTTCGTGGTGGTGGGCGCGGTGGTGGTGGGCGCCGGGGCGTCCACCGGGGGTCTCGGGTGGCGCAGGACGAGGAGTGCGACGGCGAACGCGGTGGCGAGCAGGCCGGCCGAGACGCCGAACGCCAGGTGGTAGCCGCCGGTGAGGGCGGCGGCGTCGCCGTGCCCGCCGGCCCGCAGGTTCTCGATCCGGGAGGCCGCCAGGGTGGTCATGACCGCGACGCCGAGCGCCATCCCGACCTGCTGGACGGTGTTGAACAGCCCGGACGCGAGGCCCGCGTCGTCGGGGCGGGCGCTGGACATGCCGAGCGCGGTGAGCGACGGCAGGACCAGTCCCGCGCCCGCGACCAGCAGGAACACGGGGAGCAGGTCGGTGGCGTAGTCGGCGTCCACCGGCACGGTCGTGAGCAGGAGCATCGCGGCCGTCAGGAGCAGGAGCCCGGCCATCAGCACGAGCCGTTCGCCGACGCGGTTCGCGAGCCGCGCCGACACGAACAGCGAGACCGCGCCGATCGCCACGGCCGCCGGGAGCATCGCGAGGCCGGTGTCGAGCGCGCCGTACCCGAGGACCTTCTGCATGTAGAGGGCGACGACGACCTGGAACGAGAACATCGCCGACAGCGTGAGCAGCTGGACGAGGTAGGCGCCGGACACGTTGCGGGAGCGCAGGATCCGCAGCGGCATCAGCGGGGTCGCGGCGGTGGCCTGGCGGACGGCGAACCCGGCGAGCAGGGCGAGCGCCGCCGCGCCGAGCCCGAGGGTGTGCGCGGACGGCCAGCCGTACCGCTCGACCTTGACGACCGTGTAGATCCCGAGCATCAGCCCGGACGTGACGAGGAGCGCCCCGGCGAGGTCGGCGCCCGCGGACAGGCCGAGCCCGCGGTCGCGGGGCAGCGCCGGGAGGGCCAGCGCGATCGTGGCGAGCCCGATCGGCAGGTTGATGAAGAAGATCCAGTGCCAGCTCAGCGCGTCGGTGAGGACACCGCCGAGGACCTGGCCGATGGACGCGCCGGCGGCGCCGGTGAAGCTGAAGATCCCGATGGCCTTGGCGCGTTCGCGGGTGTCGGTGAACAGGGTCACGAGGATGCCGAGGACCACGGCGGAGGCGAGCGCGCCGCCGACGCCCTGCAGGAACCGTGCGGCGATGAGCAGGCCGGACGAGGTGGCGGCGCCCGCGAGCAGGGACGCGGCGGTGAACACGGCGTTACCGGTCAGGAACAGCGTTCTGCGGCCGACGAGGTCGCCGAGCCGTCCGGCGAGCAGCAGCAGTCCGCCGAGCGGGATCAGGTAGGCGTTCATGATCCAGCTGAGCCCGGCGGGGGAGAAGCCGAGGTCGTCCTGGATGGCGGGGGTCGCGACGGTCACGATGCTGCCGTCGAGGACGGCCATCAGCATCGTGGTGGACAGGACGCCGAGCGCCGCCCAGCGCGATCGGAGCGGGGAGCGCGGGGAGAGCACGGAGGGCATGGTCTTCTCCTGGTTCTGGGACACAGGCGAGACCGTAGCAGATAGTTTTGTTAGAGACGATCCTTGTCGGATCTATCTTGTCCGCTCGCGTGCCCGCCGCACCGGGTGCGCACTCTCCGACGGGGTCGCCAGATGCCCGGTGGCCAGGGTGTTCAGTGCGTCCAGGAACACCTTCCGCTCGTCCGCCGGGAGGGAGTCGAGGGCCGCCCGGTGGACGCCGTCCGCGATCTCCTGGCTGCGCGCCGCGACCCGCGCGCCCTCCTCGGTGACGGCGATGATCCTCGCCCGCCGGTCCCTGGACGACGGCCGGCGCTGGGCGAGGCCGGCCTTCTCCAGCGCGTCCACCGTCACGACCATCGTCGTCTTGTCCATGTCGCCGATCTCCGCGAGCTGGATCTGGGTGCGCTCCTCCTCCAGGGCGTGCACCAGGACGCAGTGCATCCGCGGTGTCAGCCCGATCTCGGCGAGTGCGGCCGTCATGCGGCTCCTCAGTACGTGGCCGGTGTGGTCGAGGAGGTACGACAGGTCGGGGCTCGTGCGGGCGGGCGACGTACGCGGGGCCATGGAGGTCATGCGTCCAGGGTACCCAATTTGGTTTTGTTCCAGATTATCCGGGAGCAGCTACATTTCGTCGTCTATTCTGGAGCCATGAAACGCACCGTGTGCCTGGGCTGGTGGCCGTCCTAGGACGGCCCTGAACCACGCACGCGATCGGGCCGTCCGCTGGACGGCCCTTTCTCTTCGGTGACAAGGCCCGTTCGGCGGGACGGCCGCCCCGATCCGACCGAGGAGAGAACCGTGGAGACCATCCCCGAAGCCCCGCCCGCCGCCGCGGCCGACGCCGCCGGCACCACCGCCGGCGCCGACGCCGAGTACCGAAGCCGCCGGCTGGAAGAACGCATCGCGGCCGACCCTGCCGCCTTCCGCGTCCTGACCGGCGACCGCCCCACCGGCCCGCTCCACCTCGGCCACTACTTCGGCACGCTCGCCAACCGGGTCCGGCTCCAGCGCGCCGGCGTCGAGCTGTTCGTGCTGGTCGCCGACTACCAGGTCCTCACCGACCGGGACATCGCCGACCACCTGTCCGAGCACGTCGAAGGGCTGGTCGCCGACTACCTCGCGGCCGGCATCGACCCGTCCACCGCGACGATCTTCCGGCACAGCGCCGTCCCCGCCCTGAACCAGCTCATGCTGCCGTTCCTGTCGCTGGTGTCGGTCGCCGAACTCCAGCGCAACCCCACCGTGAAGGACGAGATCGCGGCGTCGCGGCAGACGTCGGTCAGCGGGCTGATGTTCACCTACCCCGTCCACCAGGCCGCCGACATCCTGTTCTGCAAGGCGAACCTCGTCCCGGTCGGCAGGGACCAGCTCCCGCACCAGGAGATCACCCGGACGATCGCGCGCCGCTTCAACGAACGCTACGGGCCCGTCTTCCCCGTACCGGACGCACTGCTGTCGGCCGCGCCGGGCCTCCTCGGGACCGACGGCCGGAAGATGAGCAAGAGCCGAGGCAACGCCATCGCGCTGTCCGCCGGGCCGGACGAGACCGCCCGGCTGATCAGGCGCGCGGTGACGGACGGCGACCGGCACATCGCCTACGCGCCCGAAACCCGGCCCCAGGTGTCCAACCTGGTGCTGCTCGCCGCGCTCTGCCAGGACCGCGACCCCCACGACGTCGCCGCCGAGATCGGCGACGGCGGCGCCGCAGCGCTCAAGGAGGCCGTGACCGAGTCCGTCAACGAGTTCCTGCGCCCGATCCGCGCCCGCCGCGCCGAACTCGCCGCCGACCGGACGCACCTGCGCCGCGTCCTGGCCGAAGGCGACGAACGCGCCAACGCCGTGGCGGACCGCACCCTGGACGAGGTCAGGACCGCGATGGCCTCCTAGTGCGGGCCGATGCCGGCGAGGACGGCGGTCACCAGATCGTCCACGACGTCCACGGAGACCCCGTGCGCGATGCCCTCACCCTGGAACAGCACCGACAGGACCGACTCGTGGCACGCACCGACGATCATGGAGGTGGCCGCGTCCACCCGGGCGTCGGACGCGAGGCGGCCGAGGTCGCGCTCGGCCCGCAGGTAGCCGGCGAGCCGCTCGCGCCAGTCCTCGCCTCCTCCGCTCAGCGCCGCGAACCGGGTGAGGACCTCGGGGTGCGCGAGCAGGCCCGTCAGCGCCGGCAGCATCCCGTTGTGCAGGATCAGCCCGTGCTCGACGTAGACGCGCAGGTTCGCCTCGACCGTCGCGGCGCCGGGCTCGGGCAGCGGCGGCAGCGTGCCCTCCACGGACGCCACGCGCGCCCGCATCGCGTGGGCGAGCAGCTCCTCCTTGTCGGCGAAATGGTTGTAGAGCACGCCGTCGGCGACCCCCGCCGCACGCGCGATCGCCCGGACGGTCAGGCCCGCCGTCCCGCGCTCGGAGATCATCTGCTCGGCCGTGGCGATCAGATGCTCGCGCAGCGTCCGGTCGCCCGCGCGCAGCGCGGCCGCTTTTCGAGGTGACATCACCCCGCATCGTATTGAGCCGTCCGGAACCCGTGTGCGGCGAGTTCGGGCAGGAAGTCCCGGCCGGCGACGTCCTCGATGTGCCGGACGCCGGGTGGCGTCCCGTCCAGCCGCCGGACGACCATCGCGGCGGCCAGGCCCGTCGCCCGGCTCTGCCGCCGCCCCGCGAACGACCGCACCGACCCGCCGGACGCCACCGCCACCGCGAACCCGTCACCGCCCATGCGCACCCGGCGGAACACGGCCCGCACCGCGGCCAGGTCGCGGAACGGGACGAGACGCGGCAGCAGGGCCGTGAGGGCGCGGGAGTCCAGGCACAGGCCCGTCCGGACGCGCCCGGGGATGGTGTGCTGGTCGGAGAACGGGAAGCGGTACACGGTCCGGATGCCGTACGGCTCCGGGAACCGCATCCGCCACGATTCACCGAGTTCGCCGAGCGAGTCGAGCGTCCAGTCCACGGCGGACGGCCCGTGCTCGCCGGACCCCACCAGGACACCGATGTCGACGTCCCGGCCGCCGAATTCACGCGCCAGCAGGTTCGTGACGCCGGGGGCGAGGCCGACGCTCAGCACCGCCGTGGCCTTCCGCTCGGTCGCGAGCCCGTCGAGTTCCTCGATCCCGGACAGCACCTCATGCGACGCGGACACGTCGACGTAGTGGACACCCCGTCCGAGGACCGCCTCCGCGACGCGCACGTTCTCCTGCTCGGCGCACATGACCACGGCGTCGGCGTCGATGCGGTCCAGGTCGTCGCCGCGCAGATCGATCCGCATCGGGATCGCCCCGTCCACCGCGCGGGCCTTGGCGAGATCCCGGCCGGCGGCGACCACCTCCGGTACGTGCCCGAGCAGCCCGGCGACGACCTCGCGGCCGACCGCCCCGTACCCGCCGAGCACCACGACCCGCCTCATGCCCGTGCCGTCACCAGCCAGGCGGCGCCCTGCAGCCTGACGGCGCCGTCCCGCTCGAACGGCCGCATCGCCTCGGTGATGATGTCGACCAGTTCCTCGCTCTCGCCGTAGTTGTAGCGGATCGGCCCCCAGCCCGCGAAGAACTCGCCCGCGTCGCGCGCGTCCCGTCCTTCGATCTGCTCGGCCTTCACCGAGCGGCAGGCCACATTCCGGAAGCCGGCCCCCTCCAGGACCTCGTGGACGCGGTCCGGGTCCGACAACGACAGCGGCCCGTGATGCCCGATCGGGGACTCCTCCAGCGGCGGAAGGGCGGCCAGGACCGTCCCGATCTCGTTCTCGCTGATCGGCGCCATCGACAGGAACGCCAGGCGGCCGTCCTCGCGCAGCGCACGCCGGATGTTGCCGAACGCCACGACCGGGTCGGCGAAGAACATGATTCCGAACCGGCTGACCGCGACGTCGAAGCCGCCTTCGGGGAAGGGGTGGACCTGCGCGTCGCCCTGCTCGAACGCCACGTTCGTGACGCCCTCCTCCTCGGCGAGGGACCGGGCACGGTCGAGCATGGGCGCGGACAGGTCCACGCCCGTCGCGCCGCCGAGCCGGGCCCGGCCCGCCGCGAGCCGGGTGACCTGCCCGCTTCCGCAGCCGATGTCGAGGACGCGGTCGCGCGGTCCGATCGCCGCGCCCTCCAGCAGGAACCCGTTGAACCCGCCGTTCCCGGCGTCGTACCGGTCGTAGTGGTCGGCCCAGTGCCGCCCCTCGTACCCGTTCCACGCCTCGTACTGCGCGACGTTGACGATCTCCGCCTTGCCGTCTTCCATGTCCCCTCCTGTATGAACGTCTGTTCATGAACGTCTGTTCATAATGAGCGCTCAAAGGTCCGGCGTCAAGGCCGGGCGGTCGAGGGGATAGAACGGAATTATTTGTTCCCCTAATATGGGGTGCATGGAGACCACGGCACAGGCGCCCATGAGCGGGCGCAAGGCGCAGGCGGCGCGCAACGACGAACTCATCCGGGAGGCGGCGCGGGCGGTGTTCACCGCCGACCCGGGGGCGCCCATCTCGGCGGTCGCCGAACACGCCGGGGTGGGGATCAGCGCGCTGTACCGCCGCTACAAGAGCAAGGAGGATCTGCTCCAGAAGCTCGCCATCGACGGCATGGACCGCTACCTCACCCAGGTGACGGCCGCGCTGGACGACGACGGCGACGCATGGGACGCGTTCGCCGGGTTCATGCGCCGCTGCCTGGACATCGGCGCCGGCTCCCTGACGATGCGGCTCGCCGGGAGCTTCGACGTCACCGAGGACATGAGCCGCAAGGGGCAGGAGATCCACCTCGCGACGAAGCGGCTCCTGGAACGCACGCGGGAGGCGGGCGTGCTGCGTCCCGAGATCGAGGTCGGCGACATCTCGGTGATGCTGGAGTATCTGCACGGCATCCGCATCGGCGACGATGAGCGCATGAACCGGCTGCAGCACCGCTACCTCGCCCTGATGCTGGACGCGCTGCACCTGACGGACGGACAGGAACTGCCGGGCCCTGCGCCCACCTGGCAGGAGCTGCGGGGCCGTTATGACGACTGACGTACCGGTGCTGGGACGGCGGGAGCTGAACCGGGCGCTGCTGGCGCGGCAGATGCTCCTGGAACGGCGGGCGATGCCGGCCCTGGACGCGATCGAGCATCTGGTCGGCCTGCAGTCGCAGGCGCCCAACCCGCCGTACATCGGGCTGTGGAGCCGCCTCGCCGGGTTCGCCTTCGACGAGGTCGGGGAGCTGATGACCGGCCGCCGGGCGCTGCGGATCGTCCTCATGCGCGGGACGCTCCACCTGGTCAGCGCCCGCGACGCCCGCGCGCTGCGCCCGCTGACACAGGTGATCCTGGACAACCATCTGAAGACCAGGGCACGCGAACTCGACGGCATCGACCTGACCGCCCTCGCCGCCTCGTCGCGGGCCCTGCTGGAGGACGAGCCGCGCACCGACAAGGAACTGCGGACGATGCTGTCCGAGCGGTGGCCGGACGCGGACGCCGCGCTTCTCGGCTGGGCGGCTCGCTGCAGCCTGCCGCTCGTCCAGGTTCCCCCGCGCGGGATCTGGGGCGCCTCGGGGATGGCCAGGCACACGACCCTCGACGCGTGGCTCGGCGGACCGGTGGTGCCGGGCCCGTCCGTGGACGGGATGGTGCTGGACGAGATGGTGCTGCGCTACCTGGCGGCGTTCGGGCCGGCGAGCGTCCGGGACGTCCAGCACTGGTCGGGCCTGACGCGGCTCGGCGAGGTCGTCGAGCGGCTGATGCCCAAGCTCGTGGTGTTCCAGGACGAGAGGGGCCGGAAGCTGTACGACGTGCCGGAGGCGCCGCGTCCCGGCCCCGACACGCCGGCGCCGGTCCGGTTCGTGCCCGACTTCGACAACCTGCTGCTGTCCCACGCGGACCGGGCCCGGATCATCACCGAGGAGCACCGCAAGCGCGTCTTCACCGTCAACGGGATCATCCGGGCGACGTTCCTCGTGGACGGCTTCGTCCACGGCCTATGGAAGATCGAGAAGAAGCGCGGCGAGGCGACGTTGCACATCGACCCGTTCGCCCTGGTCCCCGGTCCCGAGCGCGCCGCGCTGGAGGACGAGGGCATGCGCCTGCTCGCCGCCGCCCACCCCGACGCGAAGTCCCACAAGGTCGAGTTCGGCGCCCCGTCCGGGTGACCGCCGGCGGGAGGCGTTGATCAGCCGGTGTCGCGGGCGCAGGGGGCCTCGTGGTCGGGGTCCAGGGCGTCGAGGAGGGCGCGGAGGGTGGCGCGGAACTCCAGCGTCTGCTCGCGGCTCAGGGGGTCGAACAGGCGGCGTCTGACCTCGGCGACATGGCCGGGGGCGGCCTCGACGAGGACGGCGTAGCCCTCGTCGGTCAGTTCGGCGATCGTGGTGCGGCGGTCGGTGGCGTGCTTGGTCCGGCGTACCCAGCCCGCCTCCTCCAGCCGGTTGACGGCGTGGGAGAGGCGGCTCGGGGACGAGTAGACGATCTCCGCCAGTTCGGTCATGGTCAGGGCGCGTCCGGGTGACTCCGACAGCATCGCCAGGATCATGTAATAGGTGTGCGGCATCCCGGAGTCGCGTTGGAGCTGGCGGTCGAGGGCCGTGTTGAGCAGGCGCGACGTCCACAGGAAGGCGCGCCAGGTCTCCTGCTCGTCGGCGTCGAGCCATCGTGTGTCCGTCATGTCCTCCAGCCTACCGAAATCGGTTGAGCACTCAAGACTTGAATGTTCAAGTATTCGGGAGTATCGTTGAATCCTCAAGTAAGGGGAGTGACATGACCCGGATGCCCGTTCTCTATCTCAGCCATGGAGCGCCGCCACTGGCCGACGACCCCGTGTGGATCGACGAGCTCGCCCGCTGGTCCGCCGGACTGCCGAAGCCGAAGGCGGTCCTGATGGTGTCCGCGCACTGGGAGAAGGCGCCGCTCAGCATCGGCGCGACCCGCCAGGTGCCGCTCGTGTACGACTTCTGGGGCTTCCCCGAGCGCTACTACAAGGTCCGCTACGACGCGCCCGGTGCCCCTGAACTGGCCGATGAAGTGCGCAAACTCATCCCCGGCATCCGCCAGGACGAGACGCGGGGGCTGGACCACGGCGCCTATGTGCCGCTGGTGGAGATGTATCCGGACGCCGACGTCCCCGTGTTGCAGATGTCCATGCCCACCCTTGAGCCTTCGCGGCTCTTCGAGGTCGGGCGGTCCCTCGCACCCCTGCGTGATCAGGGTGTCCTGATCGTCGGGAGCGGTTTCACCACGCACAACCTGCGAGAGATCGATATGGGGCTCCCATCGGACATCGCGCCGCCCGCGTGGTCGGCGGAGTTCGACGAGTGGGCGGAGAAGGCCGTGGCGGGCGGCGACGTCGACGCCCTGCTCGACTTCCGTGCCAAGGCCCCGGCGGCTCGCATCGCCCACCCGAGGACGGAGCACTTCGCGCCGCTGTTCATGGCGCTCGGCGCCGACGCGGAAACGCCCGCGGGACGCCGGTCCGTCATCGACGGCTACTGGTTCGGGCTGGCCAAGCGCTCGTTCCAGTTCGGCTGACCTGCCCGGCGGCCGGCTGATCCGTCCAGCGGCCTATTTGTCACGTTCCGTCCGAAAATGTCCTACCTGGGGTGTCAGTCGACCCGGGCGGCGCCGTTCATCGCCGCGGTGCCGTCCATCTGGGAGAACCCCGTGCGCCAGGACGGGACCTGCGGCTTCCAGCCGAGGCTCAGAGCCCTGGCGTTCGACACCGGACGGCCCGTCGTGGCGGCGTGCTTGCCGGCGCTCCCCGGCGTCGGCGCACCAAGCGCCGCGCTGTAGACCGGCAGCCAGTCGGCCGTCGTCGCCGGCTCGTCGTCGACGATGTTGACCGCGCCGGCGGGCCAGTCGAGCGCCGCCAGCGCCGCGGACGCCGCGTCGTCGGCGTGCACGAACGACGTCCACGCGGGCGCCAGGCGCAGGCTGCCCGCCCGCACCCGCTCGGCGATCGCACCGTCGGGCGCGTACCACGTCCCCGGCCCGTAGAGGGCGCCGTACCGCAGCACGACGCCGCGCGGCATCTCCGCGACGGCGTTCTCGAGCGCCGCGACGCCCGCGTACGGCGGCAGCGACGCGTCGAGCGGATCGACTTCGACGGCGGGCGCCTCTCCCGGCCGGTACAGCCACGCGATGCTCTGCGCGATCATGGTCTCGACGTCCGCGGTCAGGGCGGCCTCGACGAGGTTGCGGGTGCCCTCGATCCGCAGATGCGAGTTGGCTTCGAAGTCCTCGTCGCTGAGATCGGTGAGCTGGTGGATCACCGCGTCCGGACGCTCGGCCGCGACGGCCTTGCGCACGGCGGCGGCGTCGAGGACGTCCACGACGACCGGCGTGGCGCCGAGGTCGCGCAGCATCCCGGCACGGCCGGGCCGGCGCGTCGTCCCTGCGACCTCGTGGCCCGCCTGGACGAGCAGCGGGATCAGCCGGCGACCGACGACTCCGGTCGCTCCGGCGAGGAGAATCTTCAAGGGGGTACCTCCACGACTTTCACGCCTTTGTGGTCGTCTTGACAGCAGGATAGGCAGTCACTCTTTCAGTGGTCACGCCCGGCCTTCCGCATCGAACCCCCGCATCCTGGCCGGACGACGTCGGACGAGTCGCACCGCCCCCGGAGCCTCGTCCGCCATGAGCGTACCGCCGGGAACCGCCCGCATGCGTTTCGCGACCGGCCCGGGAGAGAATTCTTCTCCTCTGATGGGGTTCGGTCGCGGCGGAGGAACGGCGGACATGAAGATCACTCTTATCCAGGGCGACATCACCGAGCAGGAGGTCGGCGCGGTCGTGAACGCGGCCAACTCGTCCCTCCTGGGCGGCAGCGGTCTGGACGGCGCGATCCACCGCAGGGGCGGTCCGGAGATCCTGGACGCGTGCCGCCGGCTGCGCGCGTCGCACTACGGCGGCGGCCTCCCGATCGGCCAGGCGGTCGCGACGACCGCCGGACGGCTGCCCGCCGACTGGGTCATCCACACCGTCGGCCCGGTCTACTCCGCGTCCGACGACCGGACCGCCCAACTCGCCTCCTGCTACCGCGAATCCCTGCGCATCGCCGACGAACTCGACGTCGATTCCATCGCGTTCCCCGCCGTGTCGGCGGGCATCTACGGCTGGCCAGTGGACGACGCCGCCCGCATCGCCGTCGGCACCGTCCGCTCCGCCCCGACGAAGGTCACCGACGTCCGGTTCGTCCTGTTCACCTCCGACGCCTACGCCGCCTTCGAACGCGTCCTCGGCATGCCGTAGCCCACTCGGTCCGGGGCCCCGGTCAGTCCTCCTCCTTCGGGGGCGGCACGACCAGCGTCGGGCGCCGGACGTGATGAAGAACACGCGTGGAGACGCTGCCCAGGATCACCGACCGGGCGCCCGCCAGGCCACGCGACCCGGTGACGACCAGCGAGGCGTTCAGCTCGTCCGCGACGTCCACGATGGCGGCCCAGACCGGCCCGCCGCCGCGTTCGGCGCGCGTCGCCACCTCGGTCAGCCCGGCGGCGAGCGCGAGGTCGGCGCCGTGCTGCGCGAGCCGCTCGGCCTGCTTCTCCTCCTCGTACCGGTCACCCTCCTGCCAGGCGGCCACCGGCGTCGCGGCGGCGAGCGGCGCCCAGCTGATCTGCGCCAGCAGCGGCTCCCACACCGTCATGACCACGGCCGGCTCGGGCCTGACGTGCCGGGCCGCGAACTCGATCGCGGCCTGCGCGTCGTCAGAGCCGTCGTACGCAATGAGAATCGTCATACCGCTACACATCTCCGAGCCCGGCCGGGCTGAACGCGAACGCCCCGAGTAGTGCCCGATCTCACGTGCGGCGTCCGCCGTGGACGTCTTGGCTCAGGTCGTCGCGGGGGAACGGCCGGGGCCGGGCGGGCCGGCGAACGCCTGGGCGACGTCCAGCCAGCGGTCGGCGTCCGCGCCGGACGCGGTGAGGGCGAGGTCGTCGCGGTGGCGCCGCTGGGTGGCCAGGTGACAGAAGTCGAGCGCGGGGCCGGTGACCGACTGCGCCGCGTCCGGCGGACCCCACGTCCACTCCTCGCCCGCCGGGCCCTTCAGGACGACGCGGAACTCCTCGGCGGGCGGCTCAAGGCCGCGATTGCGGAACGAGAAGTCGCGGGTCCGGACGCCGATGTGGGCGACGTGCCGGAGCCGGTGCGTGGGCTCGCGCCGTTCGCCGAGCGCGTCGGCGACGTCCTCGCCGTGCGCCCATGTCTCCATGAGCCGCGCGGTCGCCATGGACGCCGCGCTCATCGGCGGCCCGAACCAGGGGAGGCGCGTGCCCGCCGGGACGGCGGCCAGGGCGCCGACCATGCGGCGCCGCCCGTCCCGCCAGCGGGCGAGGAGGCGGGCGGGGTCTTCGGCGGCGCCTTCCGCGGCCCCGGCCTCCACATAGCCGGCCGGGTCGGCCAGGGCCTCCTCGATGAGTTTCGCGAACGCGCCGGCGTCGGTCGCCGCGACGACGGCCTGGGCGTCCGTCCAGGCGAGGTGGGAGATCTGGTGCGCGATCGTCCAGCCCTCGGCCGGTGTCGGGCAGGCCCAGCGGGCGGCGGGCAGCGGCGCGACGAGGGCGTCGGCGGAGTCGCCCTCGGCGGCCAGGTCGGCGAGGAGGCTGTGCAGGTCCGGCATGCCGCAAGGATCTCGCGGAACGGTGCCGTCCGTCCAGAACGGAATTTCGTTCGGTCGAGCCGCCGCCGGTCGAGTTCCCTGCCGGTCGGGCCCCTGTTCAGTCGAGCAGGGCGCGGGCGGCGGCGTAGTCGGCCTTGCCGTTGGGCAGGCGCAGGCCGTGATCGGTCCGGACGAACGCCTTCGGGA
This sequence comes from Spirillospora sp. NPDC048823, assembly GCF_043198445.1. Lineage (NCBI taxonomy): Bacteria > Bacillati > Actinomycetota > Actinomycetes > Streptosporangiales > Thermomonosporaceae > Spirillospora > Spirillospora sp. NPDC048823. The sequence continues at coordinate 99,024 of NZ_JBICUT010000019.1, forward strand.
TCTTGTAGCGGGCCAGATGGACGGCGCATCCCGCCCGCAGCTCCTCGTCGCCCGAGGCCCCGGCGGGACGGATCACCGCGACGATCTCCGTCCCCCAGCGCTCGCTCGGACGGCCGACCACCAGCGCGTCCGTGACACCGGGCAGCCCCCGCAGGACGTTCTCGACCTCTTCGGCGAACACCTTCTCCCCGCCGGTGTTGATCGTCGTGGCCTCCCGCCCGTGGACCTCGACGGTTCCGTCCGCGAGCAGCCGCGCCCGGTCGCCCGGGACGACGAGCCGCTCGCCGTCCAGCATGCGGAACGTGGCCGCGGTCTTCGCCGGATCGCCGAGGTAACCGAGGGGGATCGAGCCGCCGCCCTTGGCCAGCCAGCCCATCTCGTCCTCGCCCGGCGCGAGGCGGCGCGACCGGTCGGCGCTGAGGACGGCCGTCCCCGGAGCCGGCATGAACGTCGTCGCGGACGAGCCGCTGCGGGCGACCTGGAAACCGGACTCCGACGAACCGAGGATGTCCACGATCCGGGAGTGCGGGAGGAGTTCGAGGAGCCGCCGCTTGACGGCGGGGCTGATGGCCGCCGCCGAGTTGACGAACGTCCGCAGGGAGCCGAGGTCGTGGCCGCGAGCCTCCAGCGCCTCGACGATCGGGCGGGCGAAGGCGTCCCCCACCAGCGGCATCCGGGTGACGCGCTCGCGTTCCGCCGTGGCCATCAGGTCGGCGGCGTCCAGGCCGTCCACCCGGTCGGGGAAGATCACGCACGCGCCTCCGCACCAGCCGCCCAGCGATGACCACGTCCCCGCGCCGTGCATGAGGGGCGGGCCGACGAGCACGCGGTGCTCGCTCCGGACGGCGATCTCGACGGCATCACCGAGATCGGTGACGGGGGAGCCGTCGCGGTGCCGCATTCCCAGCGGGCCGAGCATCAGGTCGCCGATCCGCCACAGCACGCCCTTCGGCATCCCGGTCGTCCCGCCGGTGTAGAGGATGTGCAGGTCACCGGCCTCGGGACGCACGTCCTGGAGGGGCTCGGAGGACGCCTGCGCGAGCGCCTCCTCGTAGTCCAGCGCGCCGGGCAGCAGCTCCTCGCCGGACTCGTCCGCCACCTGGAGCAGCAGCGGGGCCCGGTCGAGCCGCTTGACCACCCGTCCGATCACCGGCGCGAACCGGGCGTGGTAGATCACGCCCGCCGGGCGGGCGTCCCCGAAGAGGTGCGCCAGCTCGTCGTCCACGTACCGGTAGTTGACGTTGAACGGCGCGAGCCGGGCCTTGTGCGCGCCGACCAGGCCTTCCAGGTATTCCGGCCCGTTGTGCAGGTAGAGGGCGAGGTGATCGTGGGGCGACTCCCACGGCTCGGGCGTCCGCGCGCCGGACCCGTCGCCGTGCAGGCCGAGCCCGTTCCCGTGCAGGACGTTCGCCAGCCGCCGTGTCCGGTCGGACACCTCGCGCCAGGTCATCCGGCGGTCGCGCCAGACCAGGCATTCGCGGTCGGGGACGGCGGCGGCGATGGCCTCGTGCAGGGTCGCCAGGTCGAGCATCGGCACTCCTCGGGGGACGGTGTCGACAGCACCGTAACCACTGGCTTACCGAATCTCGTTCGGCGGGGTCGGGTTTTCGCGGGCGTACAAGGCATCGGGCGTACCAGGCATAGGGGGCGAGACGGAAGAATTACCCGGTGCCCCCAGTCAAGAAGCCGCGGGGCGAGGTGACCCGCGGCACCACCGCCCCCAACCGGCTGCGCCGCGTGGACCGCTGGATCACCGCCACCCAGACCGGCCCGCTGCGCTCGGCCCCAGCGCGCCGGGCCCAGCCGGGCCGGGACACCGCACCGCTGGCCGTCGATCTCGGCTACGGCGCCTCCCCGATCACGACGTTCGAGCTCTTCACCCGGCTCCGCGCCGTCTCGCCGCGCCTGGAGGTCGCCGGCATCGAGATAGACCCGGGCCGGGTCGCCGCCGGACTTGACTTCCTCGCCGCCCTCAGGGCGTCCGATGCCGGACGGGGCGCGGAATCCCGGCGCGACGACGACCCCTACGGCGGCCTGACGTTCCTGCGCGGCGGCTTCGAACTGCCGGTCGAGCGCCCGCCCGTCCTGATCAGGGCGTTCAACGTCCTGCGGCAGTACGACGAGCCCGCGGCCTGGCGCGCCTGGGACGAACTGCGCGCCCGCCTCGACCCGGCCGGCGTCCTCGTCGAGGGAACCTGCGACGAGATCGGACGCCGCGCGGTCTGGGTGACGCTCACCCCGGGCGGTCCGCGGACGATCACGTTCGCGGCCCATCTGCCGACGCTCGACCGCCCGTCCGCCCTGGCGGAGCGGCTCCCGAAGACGCTGATCCACCGCAACGTCCCCGGCGAGCCCGTGCACGATCTGCTCGTGGCGTTCGACCGCTGCTGGGCGGCCGCCGCCCCGCACTCGGCGTTCGGCCCGCGCGCCCGCTGGATCGAGGCGGTGACGCTGCTCGCCCGGACCCATCCCGTCCTCGCCCGCCCGCCCTACGGCGGCAGGCACCGCTGGCGCCTCGGCGAACTGACCCTCCCCTGGACGGCGGTCGCGCCCCGCCCCAGGTGAGCCTCTACTGCTCGCGGTGCAGCTTGTGGGGGGCGGCCTGCACGCGCGGCTGGACGTCGATGCGGTCGATGTTGACGTGCGGGGGACGGGTGACGGCCCAGGCCACGCAGTCGGCGACGTCCTCGGCGACCAGCGGCTCCGGGACGCCCTCGTACGGCTTGGCGGCCTTCTCCTCGTCCCCGTGGAACCGGACCAGCGAGAACTCCTCCGTCTTCACCAGCCCGGGGGCGATCTCGGTGATGCGGACGGGTTCGGCGACCAGTTCGAGCCGCATCACGTCGTTGACCGCGAAGGCGGCGTGCTTGGCCGCGTTGTAGCCGCCGCCGCCCTCGTACGGGACGTGCGCGGCGAGCGAGGTGACGTTGACGATGTGCCCGGCGCCGCTCTCGATCAGCTTGGGCAGCAGCGCCTTGGTCACGCGCACGAGACCGAGGACGTTGGTGTCGTACATCGCCTGCCACTCGCCCAGATCGGCGGTGGCGACGGGGTCGAGGCCGATGGCGCCGCCGGCGTTGTTGACCAGCACGTGGCAGCCGTCGATCGCGGCGGCGAGGGCGTCCACCGACTCCTGCGAGGTCACGTCCAGCGTGACCGAGACGACCTTGCCGGCGCCCGGCACGTCCTCGGCGATCTCCTTGGCGAGGGCGTCCAGCCGGTCCCGGCGCCGCGCGGCGAGCACGACGTTGAATCCCTCCGCCGCGAGGCGCCTGGCCGTGGCGGCCCCGATCCCACTGCTTGCTCCGGTCACTACCGCGGTCTTACGCATGGGACCAAGCCTCCCAGGCCCGCGGGGGCGGGGCGCCGGTGAGGTCGGTCACTGTGGCGAGAAGTGACGGTTGGCCCCCTTCCTGAGGGAACACCCAACGCGGTCGATAGGTTGCACTACCGGAGGTGGTGTCCGGTGTCGCGTCGTATCAACCGAGTTGCGACGGTCAGTGTTCATACTTCCCCCCTTGATCAACCCGGTACCGGCGACGCGGGCGGCATGAACGTCTACATCGTCGAGGTGGCCAAGCGCCTCGCCGCGCGAGGCGTCGAGGTCGACATCTTCACCCGTGCGACCTGCCGCGCCATGCCTCCCGTCGTCGAGCTGGCGCCGGGCGTCCTGGTCCGCAACGTCGTCGCCGGGCCGTTCGAGGAACTGGACAAGACCGAACTTCCCCGGCACCTGTGCGGCTTCACCTCCGGCGTCCTGCGCGCCGAGGCGGCACACGACCCCGGCCACTACGACCTCCTCCACACCCACTACTGGCTGTCCGGCCAGGCGGGCTGGGCGGCGAAGCAGCGCTGGGGCGTCCCGCTCGTCCACTCCATGCACACCATGGCCAAAGTGAAGAACGCCGCGCTCGCCGACGGCGACAAGGCGGAACCGGCCGAACGCGTCCTGGGCGAGGAACAGGTCGTCGCGTCGTCCGACCAGCTCGTCGCCAACACCGCCAAAGAAGCCCGCGAACTCGTCGACCTGTACGGCGCCGACCCGTCCCGCGTCGCGACCGTCAGCCCCGGCGTCGACCTCTCCCTCTTCCGCCCCGAATCGCCCCTGCTCGCCCGCGGCGCAGGCCTGCTCCCGCACCGGACCGCGCCCGCCCGCCGACGCCTCGGCCTGCCCCGCGACGCGTACGTGCTGCTGTTCGTCGGCCGCATCCAGCCGCTCAAGGCACCCGACGTCCTGCTCCGCGCCGTCGCCCGCATGCTGGCGGACGACCCGGCCCTGCGCTCGCAGCTCGTCGTCGCCGTCGTGGGGGGCCCGAGCGGCTCCGGACGGTGCCGCCCCGAGGGCCTGCAGAACCTCGCGGCCGAACTCGGCATCAGCGACGTCATGCGGTTCGAACCCCCGAGCCCGCAGTCCGAGCTGGCCGACTGGTACCGGGCCGCGGACGTCACCGTCGTCCCCTCGCACAGCGAGTCGTTCGGCCTCGTCGCCGTCGAGTCCCAGGCCTGCGGGACACCCGTCGTCGCGTCCCGCGTCGGCGGCCTGTGCACCGCCGTCGCCGACGGCGAGTCCGGCGTCCTGATCCGCGGCCACGATCCCGCCGACTACGCCGCCGTCCTTCGCCGCCTGCACGCCGAACCCGGCCTGCACGCCCGGCTCTCCCGCGGCGCCGTCCGGCACGGGCACAGCTTCGGATGGGACGCCACGGTCGACAACCTCCTCGATGTGTACAGCGGCGCCGTGTATACCGGTGCCATGTCGATTCCGGCGGTCCGGGCCGCACCCGTCACCGCGGAGGCCACAGCATGAGCGATGTGAACCGGGGGCGTCGTTCCCCGCGAGGAGCCAGGTGTGAATCAGGTTGAGACCATCCGGGAGACCCTGAAGGCCGCCGGGCTGGAGTTCGACGAACCCCGCGAGAACGCGTTCTTCGTCAAGCTCCCCGGACAGCACAAGCTCGCCACCATGACCTGGCTGATCGTCGGTGAGCACAGCCTGCACGTCGAGGCGTTCTTCTGCCGCCGCCCCGACGAGAACCACGCCGAGTTCTACCGCTTCCTCCTGGAGAAGAACGGCCGCATGTACGGGGTCGCGTTCGCCCTGGACGACGTCGGCGACGTCCACCTCGTCGGGAGGGTCGCCCTGGAGTCGGTGTCCCCGGACGAGATCGACCGTCTCCTCGGCTGCGTCCTCACCTACTCGGACGAGAACTTCGACAAGGCCCTCGAACGCGGGTTCAGAACGTCCATCCAGCGCGAATGGGACTGGCGCGTCAAGCGCGGCGAAAGCCTCGCCAACCTCCAGGCGTTCGCCTCCTTCGCCGACCCCGCCAACCGCGACCCCGCCGACGGCCGGTGACCCTGACCGGGCCGATAGGCTCTGATGTCATGGCGACCCTGGTATTGCTCCGGCATGGCGAAAGCGTCTGGAACGCGGAAGGGCTGTTCACCGGCTGGGTGGACGTCGACCTGTCCGCGAAGGGCGAGGGTGAGGCGACCAAGGGCGGCGACCTGCTGCTCGACGCCGACATCACCCCCGACGTGGTGCACACCTCTTTGCTGAAGCGGGCCATCCGCACCGCCAACATCGCCTTGGACGTGGCCGACCTCCTCTGGATCCCCGTCAAGCGCTCCTGGCGTCTCAACGAGCGCCACTACGGCGCCCTCCAGGGCAAGAACAAGGCTCAGACGCGCGAGGAGTTCGGCGAAGAGCAGTTCATGACCTGGCGACGCTCCTACGACACCCCGCCGCCCCCCATCAAGGACGACGACCCGCTCTCCCAGGTCAACGACCTCCGCTACGCCGAACTGCCCTCCGAACTGATCCCGCGTACGGAGTGCCTCGCCGACGTCGTCGATCGCTTCCTGCCGTACTGGTACGACGCGATCGTTCCCGACCTGGCCGCCGGCAAGACCGTCCTGGTCGCCGCCCACGGCAACTCCCTGCGCGGCATGGTCAAGCACCTGGACGACCTCACCGACGAGCAGGTCGTCGGCCTCAACATCCCCACCGGCATCCCGCTGGTCTACGAGCTCGACGACGACTTCGCCCCCCTCAAGCGCGGCGGTGAGTACCTCGACCCGGCCGCCGCCAAGGCCGCCATCGAAGCCGTCAAGAACCAGGGCGCCGCGAAGAAGGGCGGCCCCAAGCCCCCCGCCCCGCCGCTCCCGAAGGACGCCAAGTCCAAGTCCAAGCCCAGGCGCGGCAGAAGGAAGTAGCCGGTGAGGGCCGCCGGGCGCCGGCGGCCCTCCGCACCCGGGCCCGGCCGCGTCAGAGGTCGTTGATCTCTTCGGGGCGCTGGCCCGTGACCAGGTAGACGACGTTCTCCGCCACGTGGACGGCATGGTCGGCGAAACGTTCGAAGTAGCGGCCGGCGAGGGTGATGTCGACCGCGGGCTCGACGCCGTGCGTCCACTTGGGGGACAGCAGGAGGTCGAAGAGGCGGCGGTGGAGGCGGTCCATCTGGTCGTCGTCGCCGTCCAGTTCGAGGCCCATCTCGACGTCCTGTGACGCGATGACGCTGCCCGCCTTGGCGATCATGCGTTCGGCGATCTGCCCCATCTCGAGGACGGTGGCCTGAAGCTCGGGCGGGACCGCCGACTCGGGGTGCCGGCGGCGGGCGGTCTTGGCGATGTGGACGGCGAGGTCGCCCATGCGTTCGAGGTCGCCGCTCATCCGCAGCGTGGTGATGAGGGTGCGCAGGTCACCGGCCACGGGCTGCTGCCGGGCCATGAGGTCGAAGACGATCTCCTCGATCTCCGCGTCGATCTTGTTGACGTGGTCGTCCCCGCTGATGACCTCCTCGGACAGGCGCAGGTCGGCGTCCAGGAGCGCGGTCACCGCGCGGGCCATCGCGGAGCGGACGAGGCGGGTCATCTCCACCAGCCGGTCGGCGAGGGAGTCGAGCTCCTCGTGATAGGCGTCGCGCAATTCAGAATCCTTCGTAGGAATGAGGGCGAAACGGGCGGGGGTTCGGGGAGTTTCCGGGGGCCGTTGGGGACGTTCGGACGGACTCGCCCACGCCACAGCCTGCCTTGCCGGCGTGAACGCGTCCGGATAGGAAGGTGAACTTTCGGGGAACGAGATCGCCGTGACCAGCGACTCCGGGTGGGAGGAGTCCGGATGCCGCTTACGATCCGTGGTGTGGAGGTCGAGATTATCGCGATCCTGACGGGGCTTGCCGGGCTCGCGATCGGGCTCGCGACTGGATTGGCGGTGCGAGTGAGCGAGCGGGCCGAGCATGCGGCGGTTCCCGCGGCGCCGGTGGGCGGTCTGCCGCCGGGCGTCGCCTCGGTGCTCAGCGTCCTTCGGTCGTCCGCCGTCGTGGTGGACGGCGAGGACCGTGTCCTGCGCGCCAGTTCGGCCGCGCGGGCGTTCGGGCTGGTCAGCGGCGACCGGCTCGTGGTGGACGAGGTGCTGGCGATGGCCCGGCTCGTCCGGCGGGACGGGGAGATCCGCGAGGCCGAGATCCAGGTCGGTCCGACGGGCGCGCGAAGCCGTGCCGACGGACGCTGGTTCGCGGTGCGGGTGGCCCCGCTCGGGTCGCACGGGCTCGTCCTGGTGCTGGCCGAGGACCTCACCGACATGCACCGCACCGAGGCGATCCGCCGCGACTTCGTGGCGAACGTCAGCCACGAGCTCAAGACGCCCGTGGGCGCGCTGTCGCTGCTCGCGGAGACGGTCGAGAACGCCGCCGACGACCCCGAGGCGATCCGGCGGTTCGCGGGCCGGATGCAGTACGAGTCGGTGCGGCTGACGAACCTCGTCCAGGACCTGATGACGCTGTCGCGCGTCCAGGGGGACGAGCCGCTCCCGGATCTGCGTCCCGTCACGCTGGACGAGGTGACCGCCGAGGCGCTGGAGCGCTGCCAGTTCAAGGCGTCCGCCAAGGACATCGAGCTGACCGTCGGCGGCGAGGACGGCCTGCGGGTGCGGGGGGACCAGGAACTCCTCGTCACCGCGCTCCGCAACCTGGTCGACAACGCCGTCGCGTACAGCCCGGAGAGCACCCGCGTCGTCGTCGCGACCCGGATGCGCGACGACGGGCAGGTCGAGGTCAACGTGACCGACCAGGGCATCGGCATCCCTGACGGCGAGGTGGAGCGGATCTTCGAGCGCTTCTACCGGGTCGACCCGGCCCGGTCCCGCCAGACCGGCGGCACCGGCCTCGGGCTCGCCATCGTCAAGCACGTCACCGGCAAGCACGGCGGGGAGGTGACCGTGTGGAGCAAGGAGGGCCACGGGTCGACGTTCACGATCCGGCTGCCGCTGCTCGACGCCGCCGTCCCGCCTCGTGCCGCCGGCGCGGCCGCGGGAAGAGACCCCGCGAGGAGCCGGGATCCCGCCGCCGGAGCAGACGCGGCGGCGCCGATCGGCCCGGCCGCCGGCAGAGACGCCGACGTGAGAAGGGACGCGGACGCGGCGGAAGACGCGGACGTAGAGGAAGACCCACAGAACACCGCCCAGGAGGCAACACCGTGACCCGCGTGCTCGTCGTGGAAGACGAAGAGTCGTTCAGCGACGCACTGTCGTACAACCTGCGCAAGGAGGGTTTCGAGGTGGCCGTCGCCGCCACGGGCCCCGACGCGCTGGACATCTTCGAGCGCAACGGTGCCGACCTCGTGCTGCTCGACCTCATGCTCCCCGGGCTTCCCGGCACCGAGGTGTGCCGGGAGCTGCGCGCCAAGTCCAGCGTCCCCGTCATCATGCTGACCGCCAAGGACAGCGAGGTCGACAAGGTCGTCGGCCTGGAGCTCGGCGCCGACGACTACGTCACCAAGCCGTTCTCGACGCGCGAGCTGGTCGCCCGGATGCGGGCCGTCCTGCGCCGGCAGGGCGAGGTCGAGGAGCTGTCGCCCGCGACGCTGGAGGCCGGTCCCGTCCGGATGGACGTCGAACGGCACGTGGTCAGCGTCGCCGGTGAACCCGTCCAGCTGCCGCTCAAGGAGTTCGAGCTGCTGGAGGTGCTGCTGCGCAACGCCGGCCGTGTCCTGACCCGGATGCAGCTGATCGACCGCGTGTGGGGCGCCGACTACGTGGGGGACACCAAGACGCTGGACGTGCACGTCAAGCGCCTCCGCGCCAAGATCGAGGAAGTCCCGTCAACGCCGCGCTACATCGTCACCGTCCGCGGCCTGGGCTATAAGTTCGAGCCCTGATCAGCACGCACAACTCGTGAGCACGCAGAACGGCCCGTACGGCGAGAGCGCCATACGGGCCGTTCCTTCTCTTGCTCTGTCCGGCGGTGTGCCGTCCTCGCGGTGCGAGACGGGGTCAGTGGCCGGCCGCGCCCGGGGACTGCGAGGCGCCGGGGGACTGCGAGGCGCCGGGGGACTGCGAGGTGCCGGGGGACTGCGAGGCGCCCGGTGACGCGGACGCGCCCGGCTGGGCGGGCTCGGTGCCCGGGGACGGCTGCGGGGCGCCCGGTGAAGCCGATGTCCGGCCGGCGGGCGTGGGCAGCGGGTAGGTGGCGTACTCGCCCTGCTGCGAGATCAGCGGCACCTGGAACTCCACGGCACCGGCCTTCTCGAACTGCATCCGCAGCGTGATGGGCGCCCCGGCGAGCAGTTCTCTCTTAAGGCCGGCCAGCACCACCCGCGGCTGCCCCTCACCCGTGATGACCGGCGGACCGCTCTCCGCCGGGCCGACCGTGTTGCCGGACGTCGGGCTGGAGGTCGCGTCCGGTGTGGCGCCTGGGCCGGTGGGCTCCTGCGTCGGCGCTCCGGTCGGCGTGCTCCCCGGCCGGGCGGTCTGACCCTGAGGGGTGGGGCCGGGGGTCGCGGACGCGTCACCGAGCAGCTTGGTCACGCTGCCCGTCCCGTCCGGCGCGGCGGGCGGCAGCGCGATCCCGCCGCCGTCGATCTTCGCCGAGCCGAAGAGCGGCGAGGAGACGGAGACGAGCCGGTCCTGCCTGCCCTCGACCTCGTTGATCAGCACGCCGTAGAGCGCCAGCGACGTGCCCGCGGGGACCGCCTGGCCGGGCTTCGGTCCCAGCACGAACATGTTGCGCAGGTTGATCTGCACCGCGGGGTCGCCCTTGGGCACCGACAGATTGACGCCTTCGGTCAGTCGGGTGGGGGCGGCGGACTGAGCTTCCATGCCGGCGCCGCAGCCGGTGATCACCGGCGCGATGGCGACGGCGCCCGCGACGGCGAGCGTGACCATTCGGCGGCTGTTTCGGATCACGGCGTCGGTCTCCTCGCGAATGTCGTTCAGCAAAGGCTGGCGTTGTGAGAGTGGCGTGAGATACGCCAGAGGAAGCGTAGCGAGACCCGCCCGCAAGTCCCGCCTCGGGGTCGCCGACACGCGCACGCCTCGCGCGAGGGACCACCCCGGACCGTCAGCCGGCGCTCAGAGCCCGGACCTTCTCGGAGAGTTCCGGTCCGGCCTCGGGCGCCTGAACGACCTCGTTCACCACGCCGTCCGGCTGCACGAACACGGCCGTCAGACCGGAGGCGGCCGCACCCGGCGAGCCGGGCGCCGGCGCGTACGCCTCCGCCAGGACGCCCTCACGGTCTTCGAGGATCAGCGGTGTTCCGTAATGGGCGGTGCCCGCGCACGCCCTCAGTTCCTTCAGGGACGTCCCCTTCTGCTCGCCGGCCGGACGCGGGTCGGCGACCAGCCAGAAGTTCAGCACGCTCTCCTGCGTCCTGCCCGCGAGCTCCGCGACCACACTCTCGCACTCGTACTCGGGAGGGACGATGCCGATGACGCCCGGACGCAGGTCGCGCAGCGGCGTGACCGTGCGCTCACCGGTCACCAGGTCGACGTCGTGGTGCGGCAGGAGCCCGCCGACGTCGCCGGGGCCGGCGGACGGGCGCGGCGCCAGCTGGGCGCTCGTCGGGCGCGGTGCCGGCTTCGGCCCGAACGTGGTCATCAGCACGCCGCTGAGCAGCGCGATCAGCAGCGCCCCCGCGATGATCGGGATGGCGACGCCGAACCGGGTCAGCGGACGGGTGACGCGGCGGACCCGTGCTTGGCGCCGCCTGCGGCGTTCCTCACGGCGGTAGGCGAGCATGTCGCGTTCGAGCTCGCGGGCGTCATCGGGCACGACGACGTCAATGCGGGGAAGCCCGTAGTCGTCGGGCTCCGGATCGCCGCCGTCCGGTCTCACGCCGCACCTCCCATCCCGGCCTCCCGTCCCGGTTCCGCCGGGCGCCGCCGTTCCCATGAGCCGGGTGCCCGCCGGGGCGGCGTCCCGTTAAGGGGTGGTTCCCGTGGGTTGCCGTCCCATTCGGGTCGTCCGGCCGCTTCGTACCCGCAGTGCCCGGCTTGCTCACCTCCAGTATGGGCCGCATCCGCGAGGCCGGCAGGGGGGATGCTTGTAACCGGGGCCCCTTACCGGTAAGGGTTGTCCGGCGAGATCAAGGTGGTTCTCCGGCTACCCTGAGTACGGGGAACTGGATGGCGATGCACCATTAAAGGGCTTTGTCAATACCCCAATATGCAGCTTGACCTGCGCATATGCCGGGAACGCCGGTTCGGCCACGCAGGTTTCCGTGGTACCCTGGTTCTAGCGGAAGGGGTACTTGTCACATGACTTTCCAGGTCGGCGACACCGTCGTCTACCCCCACCATGGGGCTGCTCGGATCGAGGCCATCGAGACTCGCACCATCAAAGGTGAGGAAAAGACCTATCTGGTCTTGAAGGTCGACAAGGGCGACCTGACAGTGCAGGTCCCGGTCGAAAACGTTGAGGACGTGGGTGTCCGCGACGTCGTCGGCCAGGAGGGTCTGGAGAAGGTGTTCGAGGTGCTTCGCGCCCCCTACACCGAGGAACCCACCAACTGGTCCCGCCGGTACAAGGCGAACCTTGAGAAGCTCGCCTCCGGCGATGTGAACAAGGTCGCCGAGGTCGTCCGCGACCTGTGGCGGCGCGACAGGGAGCGCGGCCTGTCGGCGGGTGAGAAGCGGATGCTCGCCAAGGCGCGCCAGATTCTGGTCAGCGAGCTCGCGCTCGCGGAGAAGACCAACGAGGACAAGGCGGAGGCTCTGCTCGACGAGGTGCTGGCCAGCTGATCGGCCGGACGAGTTGAGCGCAGTGCTTCCACGGGTGGGCGTCGGTACCGACGTCCACCCGTTCTCGTCGCAGCCGCGTCCGCTGTGGGTGGCCGGGCTCGAATGGCCCGGTGAGGGCCACGGGCTCGCCGGGCACTCCGACGGAGACGTCGCCGCGCATGCCGCCTGCGACGCGCTGCTGTCGGCCTGCGGCCTCGGGGACCTCGGCGCCGTCTTCGGCACCGCCGACCCGCGCTGGTCGGGTGCCTCCGGCGTCACCCTCCTCAGGGAGGTCGCCCGCCTCGTGAACGAGGCCGGCTTCACCATCGGCAACGTCGCCGTCCAGGTCATCGGCAACCGGCCCAAGATCGGCAAACGCCGGGCGGAGGCCGAGAAGGTCCTGGCCGAGGCCCTCGGCGGCGCCCCCGTCGCCGTCTCGGCCACGACGACCGACGGCCTGGGCCTCACGGGCCGGGGCGAGGGCCTGGCCGCCATAGCCAACGCCCTGGTGGTCCCGGCCTGACCCCGCCGATCTTCGCCGCGACCCGACGGAATCATGGGCGGGCGGGGTGGACGGTCCCGATCACCTCGCCCAGCGTGATGCGGGAGCCGGACGAGCCCGGGGCCTGGGCGCGGATGGTGACCGTGTCGCCGTCCTCCAGGAAGGTGCGCTCGGTTCCGTCGGCCAGTTCGAGGGGCTCCTGGCCGTTCCAGCTGAGTTCCAGCATGCAGCCGCGCTGGTCGCGTTCGGGGCCTGAGACCGTGCCCGAGGCGAAAAGGTCCCCGGTGCGCAGCGGAGCGCCGTTGACCGTCGCGTGCGCGAGCTGCTGCGGCGGCGTCCAGTACATCGACGCGAACCGCGGCCGCGCCACGGCCTGGCCGTTGATCAGGACCTCCAGGTGCAGGTCCAGGCCCCACGGCTCCTCGGACCGCAGATAGGGGAGCGGAACGGGGTCCTGGACGGGCGGGGACACGCGGGCCGGCTCCAGCGCCGCGACCGGCACGACCCACGTCGAGAGCGACGTCGCGAACGACTTGCCGAGGAACGGGCCGAGCGGCTGCGACTCCCACGCCTGCAGATCGCGGGCGCTCCAGTCGTTCACCAGCACGAACCCGAACACGTGGTCGCGGAACGCCTCGGCCGGGACGCGGTGCCCGGCGACGGACGGGACTCCCGCGACGAACCCGACCTCCGCCTCGAAGTCGAGCCGCATCGACGGCCCGTACGACGGCTCGGGATCGCCCGGAGTCCTGCGCTGCCCGGACGGCCGGATGATCGGCGTCCCCGACGGGAACACCGTGCCGGAGCGTCCGTGGTAGGCGACCGGCAACCGCTTCCAGTTGGGCGTCAGCGGCTCGCCCTGCGGGCGGAAGATCCGTCCCGTGTTCATGGCGTGGTGCTCGGAGGAGAAGAAGTCGACGAAATCGGCGACCTCGAAGGGGCGCAGCAGTTCCACGTCCGTGACCGGGATCAGATGCGGTTCCACCCGCTCGCGGTACGACTCGTCGGTGAGCAGTTCGACGAGGCGGGCGCGGTTGGTCTCCCAGGCGGTGCGTCCGGCCACCATGAAGGCGTTCAGCGACCCCGACGCGAAGCAGCGGCGATCCTCCACCAGGCCCGTGGAGGACAACTCCGCCAGGTCGAGGACATGGCCACCGATGGCCACGCCGACACGGGGAAGCTCCCCCGGCCGCGAGAAGACACCGTACGGCAGGTTCTCGACGCCGAAGCCGCTGTTCTCATCGACCTCAACCCATGAAACGGACGTCATGGAGACATATCTTCCCCAGTGTCCGGCGTTCTGATCAGGCCCGCGGCCGTCAGATCCGCCCGGGGCCCGCGGACGCCCCGAACGCGCCCCACCTCGCGTCGTTCGCGGCGGCTTCGCGTGTGCGGCGGCTCAGTCGGCGGGTGGGGTGGGGCCGCTGCGGAAATTGCCCGACGGCGGCGGGTTCCAGTCCTTGACCGGCTCGCGGCCTTCGCCGCCCGTGGTTTCGCCGCCCGTGGTTTCGCCGTCCGGGGTTTCGTGGTCCGGGGTTTCGCCGGCGTCGGGGTCCTCGGCGCGATCGGAGGGGGCCGTGTCGTGATCGTCCTCTTCCGCGCCGTATGCCGCGGGCATGGCGATGTCGGGGCGCGTCGTCGATGCGACCGGACGAGCCTCCTGTTCGTCCCGGTCGCGGCTCCTGACCAGTTCGACGTCCGTGGGGAGCAGCGCGGGCGGGGTGGCCGGCGGGTCCGGTGGCGCGTCCAGGGGCGGTCTCGGGTCCGGCAGTGCGTCCGGCGGCGGCGCCGGCTCCGACGACAGGCTCTCGATCACGAACCCGTCATACGCCGCGGGCTCCTGCCGCACGTCCTCGCCCGTGGCGGCCCCGTGCCCGGCGGGTTCGAACCCGGCCGACTCGGGTGCGGCCGGTTCGTGGGCGACGGGCTCGTCCACGGCGGGTTCGTGCGGGTGCGGTTCCTGCGCTGCCAGGTCGGTCGCCGGGGCCTCGCCGGGCGGCACGGGGTCCGGCGGGAGGGGCTGCGCGGGGTCGCGGGGGAAGGGAATGAGCGGCTCGGGCTCGGGGTCGTCCAGGAAGGCCAGGGGCGATCGCGGTCCGGGGTCCTCGGGCTCCTCGGGCTCCGCCGGGGCGGCCAGGGCCAGCGGCTCCGGTGCCGCCGGCTCCAGGACCTTGACGTGGCCGCGCTGCATCTCGGCGGGCTCGATCTCCTCGCCGGCGGGACGGGCGACGCGGATCTGCTTGAACATCGTCAGCCACAGCCAGACGGCGATCACCAGCATGACGTGCGGCGCGACGGCGACGCCCGCCCGGACCGCGTCCTCGGGGAGTGAGGAGAAGCCCCAGACCGAGCGCTGGACGGACAGTGCGGCGCCTCCCGACACCAGGAGCAGCAGCAGTGCCCAGCGCAGCAGCCGCGTCCACCAGCGGGCGTTCCGGGTGATCACGAGAGACAGGATCGTCATCGCGGTGAGCGTGTCCGCCATCGCCGGGTACAGCGGCGCCCAGCGGCGGCCGGCGCGGCCGGCGAGGGCCAGCTCGCGGAGCACGTCGTAGGTCAGCGCGAAGGCGCCGCCCGCCAGCGCGGCGACGATGAGGCCGGCGAGGGCGGTGAGCAGCCGCCGCTGGGTGCGGGTGTACCGGGGGCCGCCGGGCCGCGTGGGATCAGATGGCATGTCTCTCGTTCCGGGGAAGGGCGCCTGAGGGTCCTCAGGCGAGATTAGCCAGCCCGGCACGGCCGCGGCTCCCCACTTACCAATGATCACTTCCCGCTGCGAGCGATATGGGAGGAGACGTACGGTATGGGGCAGCGCGGTGTGGGCAACGCGTTTCGGGATGTCGACAGCCCGGGGGAGGCAATGATGCCGGACGGCGGGGCCGTGGGTGAGATGTGGTCCCTCGCGGCCGGATAGGGCGCGACGGTGACGTCTCCCCGGGATCGGCTCGGCGAACCGGTCCGGACGTTCGACGGCCGGGCCGGCAACCGCCGCACGTGGGCCTGGCTGTCGCTGCTGGGCCTGGCGTCGCTGGCGCTCATACCGGCGGCCATCGTCTACCTGCATGACCGCCTGTGGTGGGTGGGCGTACCGGCGCTGCTGCTCTCCATGGGGTATGCGGGTGCCGTCGGCTGGATCGTGGGACGCGACCGTCCGCGCGTCCGCGACCGTGTCGCCCGCCTCCACACGGGCGGCATCTCCGTGTCCGGCGCGGGCGGTGAGGCCGGCTACGCGTGGGACGAACTGGTCTCCGTCACCGTGTCCGGAGTGCGGACCGGCCCGGGTGGGCGCACCCGCTGGCGCTTCACGATCGTCGTGGACGACGGCAGCGTGCTGCTGCTCGGCGATGATCTCCCGGACGTGCGGGCGCTCGGGGTGGCCGTCGCCGAGGAGGTGACGGCCCGGATCCTCCCGCGTCACCTGGCGGCGGTGAAGGGCGGGGAGGCCGTGCGGATCGGACCCTTCACCGTCGACCTGGACGGCGTCGAGAAGGACGGGGAGCGCCTCCCCTGGCAGGCCGTCGACGATGTCACGATCGACAACGGCCTGGTGACCGTGCACGCGTGCGCCGGCCGGATGGACCTGGTGACCGTCGTCGCGCAGACGCCGGACGCGCTGGCGTTCACGGCGCTGTGCCACCGCGTCAGGAACCTGACAGAACTTTCCTGAGATTTTCCGCGTGGGATGTCGAGAACGCGTCCGCCGCTCCGATCCTGCTGTGACGAGCGGCCCGTCCGGGCCGCCGCCCGAGCCCGATGGGAAGTGCACACATGAAGTACATGCTGCTGATCTACAACCGTCCCGGCTTCGTCGAGGAGCTGACCGAGCAGGAGCGCGACGAGCTGTTCGGCGAGGTCGGCGCGATCATGGAGGAGCTGACAGGGTCGGGCGAACTCGTCGGCGGGGACGCGCTGGCCGACCCGTCCACGACGAAGACCGTCCGGCGGAAGGACGGGCAGCCGGCCGTGACCGACGGGCCGTTCCTGGAGGCCAAGGAGCACTTCGCCGGGCACATCACCGTCGACTGCGAGTCGCTCGAGCGGGCCGTGGAGATCGCGTCGCGCTGGCCGGACGTCCGGTTCGGCGGGTACATGGAGGTCAGGGCGATCATGAACGAGTCCGGGACGGAGATGTGACGATGTCCGTGGCCGTGCCCCCGGACGTCGAGGACCTGCTGCGCACTCTCGCGCCGCAGGTGCTCGGCACGCTCGTCCGGCGGCACGGGCACGGGGCGTTCGACGCCTGCGAGGACGCCGTCCAGGAGGCCCTGCTCGCCGCCGCCGTCCAATGGACGGCGGCCGGGGAGACGGCGACCGGGGAGACGGGGACCGATGGCCCGGAGACAGAACAGGCCGGTGGGGCCGGGGCCTGCGTTCCGGAGAATCCGCGCGGGTGGCTGCTGACCGTCGCGACGCGGCGGCTCACCGACCAGTGGCGCAGCGAACGGGCCCGCCGCGACCGTGAGGCCGCCGTGTTCGCCCGGGAACCGTCCGGGCGGGACGACGCCCCCGGGCCGGCCGGCGACCGTCCCGGCGACCACGACGACACGCTGACGCTGCTGTTCCTGTGCTGCCATCCGGCGCTGTCGGCGCCATCGCAGGTCGCGCTGACGCTGCGCGCGGTCGGCGGGCTCACCACGGCGCAGATCGCCCGCGCGTTCCTCGTCCCGGAGGCGACGATGGCGCAGCGGGTCAGCCGCGCCAAGCAGCGGATCAAGACGGCGGGGGCGCGGTTCGGCATGCCTGCGCCGGACGAACGGGACGAGCGGCTGCGGGCCGTCCTGCACGTCCTGTACCTGATCTTCAACGAGGGGTACACCGCGTCCAGCGGCCCCGACCTGCAGCGCGCCGACCTCACCGCGGAGGCGATCAGGCTCACCCGGGCGCTGCACCGGCTGCTGCCCGACGACGGCGAGGTCGCCGGGCTGCTCGCGCTGATGCTGCTCACCGATGCCCGCCGTGCGGCCCGGAGCGGACCGGACGGCCTGCTGATCCCGCTCACCGAGCAGGACCGGGCGCTGTGGAACCGGGACGCGATGCAGGAGGGGACCGGGTTGATCACCGAGGCCCTCACCTGGTCGCCGCCCGGCCCGTACCAGCTCCAGGCCGCGATCGCCGCCGTCCACGCGGAGGCGCCGCGGCCCGGGGACACCGACTGGCCGCAGGTCCTCGCGCTCTACCGGCTGCTGGCGCACGTGTCCCCGAACCCGATGGTCACGCTGAACGAGGCCGTCGCCCTGGCGATGGTGGACGGCCCGTCGGCGGGCCTCGAACTCCTGCGGCCCCTGGACGACGACGACCGCATGTCCGGACACCACCGGCTCACCGCCGTCCGGGCCCACCTTCGTGAAATGGCGGGCGATGCGGGCGGCGCGCGGGAGATGTACCGGCAGGCGGCCCGCAGCACGACCAGCATCCCCGAACGGCGCTATCTCGAATCACGCGCCGCACGACTCCACGACACACGACTCCACGACACACGGCTCGACGCCGCACGGCCCGACGGCGAAGGCTGATCGCCCATGAGCCTCCGCTGCTCGGCCTGACCGGACACGCGGCCCTCCCGGCCGAGAGCACACACGGCCGCACGCCGATCCAATAACCTGGCCCCGTGAGTTTGCGCCTTTACGACACCGGTACCCGTAGCGTCCGCACGTTCGAGCCCCTGGAAGAGGGCCGCGTGGGGATGTACGTGTGCGGTGCGACTCCGCAGGCCTCACCCCACATCGGGCATCTGCGCTCCGGCGTCATCTACGACGTGCTGCTGCGCTGGCTGCGCGCGTCCGGCTACGAGGTGACGTTCGCGCGCAACGTCACCGACATCGACGACAAGATCATCGCCGTGTCGGCGGAGCGGGGCGTGCCGTGGTTCGCCGTCGCCGAGGGCAACCAGCGGGTCTTCACGCAGGGCTACGACCTGCTCGGCTGCCTGCCCCCGACGATCGAGCCGCGCGCGACCGGACACGTCCCGGAGATGATCGTCCTGATGCGCCGGCTGATCGAGAAGGGGCACGCGTACGCGGCGGGCGGCGACGTGTACTTCGACGTCAAGTCGTGGGCCGACGAGTACGGCGCGCTGTCGAACCAGCGGCTGGAGAACATGCGCTCCGCCGGCGACACCCCCAACGAGGACGCCAAGCGCGACCCGCGCGACTTCGCGCTGTGGAAGGGCGCCAAGCCGGGCGAGCCGACGTGGGAGACGCCATGGGGCCCCGGACGGCCCGGCTGGCACCTGGAATGCTCCGCCATGGCGACGAAGTACCTCGGCGCCGCGTTCGACATCCACGGCGGCGGCGTCGACCTGATCTTCCCGCACCACGAGAACGAGATCGCTCAGTCCCGCGCCGCCGGCGACGGCTTCGCCCGCTACTGGCTGCACAACGGGCTGCTCACCGTGGACGGCGAGAAGATGAGCAAGTCCGTCGGCAACGTCGTCCTGCTGCCCGATCTGCTCGGCAGGGCCCGTGCCGTCGAGGTGCGGTACTACCTGGTCTCGGCGCACTACCGGTCGCTGATGGACTACACCGACGCCTCCCTGGCCGAGGCCGTCTCCGCCTACCAGCGCATCGAAGGGTTCGTGACGCGGGCGTCCGAGGTCGTCGGCGCCGCCGAGCCCGCCGCGGCCGTCCCCGCCGGGTTCGCGGGCGCGATGGACGACGATCTCGGCGTCCCGCAGGCGCTCGCGGTACTGCACGAGACCGTCCGGGAGGGGAACAGCGCCCTCGCATCCGGTGATCACGACGCGGTGCGCGGCCACCTGGCGGACGTCAGGGCGATGGCGGACGTGCTCGGCATCGACCCGATGTCCCCCCAGTGGAACCAGGCCGGCGACGAGGACCTGCGTCCCGTCGTGGACGCCCTCGTCGCCGTCGCGCTGGAGCAGCGGCAGGCGGCCCGCGCCCGCAAGGACTACGCGTCCGCCGACGCCATCCGCGACGGCCTGTCGGACGCGGGCATCGTCGTCGAGGACACCCCGCAGGGCCCCCGCTGGGAACTCAAGCACGAATGACACCGCCGCGCGGCGCCCATTGTGCATTGCGCACCTTGCGCGGCGGATAAAATCGGAGGTTCGCGGGGGTTCGCTGCCGTCGCGCAGAGACCTGACCCGCCCGACAGCCACGAGGGCGAGCCGCAACCGTCGCGAGGGGCGTACCGAGACAATGGCCAAGCGCAAAGGCAAGGGACCCACTCCCAAAGCCGAGGACCGGCACTGGCACGGCAAGCGCCAGAAGGCGCGCGCCGTCAAGAGCGCCAAGCGCACCGGCACCCACACGCTGGGGCCGGGCGGGCGCCCGAAGGCCGCCGACTCCAAGGAGCGTGCCGGGGGACGTCCCGCGGGTGCACGGCGCGCGAACGGCGAAGTCCCCGAACTCGTCACCGGCCGCAACCCTGTCGTCGAGGCGCTGCGCGCGGGGGTCCCCGGCACCGCGCTCTACGTGATGTCCAGCACCGACGAACGCGTCCGCGAGTCGATCCAGCTGGCCGCCGACCGGCGCGTCCCGCTCCTGGAGACCGGCAAGAACGAACTCGACCGGCTGACGGACGGCGCCGTCCACCAGGGCATCGCGCTCCAGGTGAAGCCGTACCGGTACGCGCACCCCGATGACCTGCTCGTCGGGACCGCGCCGCTGATCGTCGCCGTGGACGGGATCACCGACCCGCGCAACCTCGGCGCGATCGTCCGGTCCGCCGCCGCGTTCGGCGCCGCCGGAGTCGTCGTGCCGGAGCGGCGCGCCGCCGGGGTCAACGCGGGCGCCTGGAAAACGTCCGCCGGAACCCTCGCCAGCGTTCCCGTCGCGCAGGCCACGAACCTCACACGCCAGCTCAAGGCCTACCAGAAGGCGGGCTGCTTCGTCGCCGGCCTCGACGCCGCCGGCGGCGTCGCCGTGGCCGACCTGGAGATCGCGTCCGGTCCGTTCGTGCTGGTCGTGGGCTCGGAGGGCAAGGGCCTCGGACGTCTGGTCGCCGACACGTGCGACATGCTCGTCACGATCCCGATGCCGGGGAAGGCCGAGTCCCTCAACGCGGGGGTCGCCGCCGGAATCGCCCTCTACGAGGTCAGCCGCCTCCGCTCCTGACCCTGCGCCCCCGGAGAAAGGCCAGCTCGGCCTCATTATCCGTCCGCTCAATGGCCTCGTCGTAGGCCGCCGCGGCCTCCCGCCGCCTTCCCAGCCTCCGCAGCAGATCCGCGCGGATCGCGTGGAACAGGTAGTAGCGGCCGAGATCGAGCCCGTCCACGACCGCCAACGCCGCCTCGGCACCCTCGACCTCGGCGACCGCCACAGCCCGGTTGAGGGCCACCACCGGGCTCGGCGCCACCGCCATCAATTGGTCGTACAACTGCAGGATCTCGTCCCACCGCGTGTCCTCGACCCGCGCCGCGTCACCGTGCACCGCATTGATCGCCGCCTGAATCTGGTACGGCCCCGGCCGGTTCCGCCTCAGGCACCACCGGACGAGCGCCAGCCCCTCCTCCACAAGCGCGCGGTCCCACGACCCGCGATCCTGATCGGCAAGAAGCACCAGTTCACCACCGGCCATCCGCGCACGCTTCCGCGACTCGATCAGCAGCATCAAGGCGAGCAGCCCCTGAACCTCCGGCTCGTCCGGCATCAACTCCGCCAGGACCCGCCCGAGCCGTACCGCCTCCGCAGCCAGGTCCTCCCGTCCGCCATATCCCTGGTTGAACACCAGGTAGATGACCGCGAGCACCCCGGAAAGCCGTCCCGGAAGATCCGCCTCCTCCGGCACCCGGTACGGAATCGCCGCGTCCCGGATCTTCCCCTTCGCCCGCACGAGCCGCTGCGCCATCGTCTTCTCCGGCACCAGGAAGGCCCGCGCGATCTCCGCCGTCGTCAGCCCGCCCAGCAGCCGCAACGTCAAAGCCACCCGCGACTGCAACGCCAGCGCCGGATGGCAGCACGTGAAGATGAGCCGGAGCCGCTCGTCCAGCACGACCCCCTCCTCGACCGGTTCGTTTTCGCCGACCACCATCGCCTGCGCATGCTTGCCCGCCCGAGCCGACTCCCGCCGCAGCCGGTCGATCGCCCTGTTCCGCGCCGTCGTGATGATCCACCCCGCCGGGCTGGGCGGCGGGCCGTCCACCGGCCACCTCCGCACCGCCTCCGCGAACGCGTCCTGAACCGCCTCCTCGGCGACATCGACATCACCGAACACCCGGACCAGGACGGCCACGGCCCGCCCATGCTCCTCGCGGAAAACGCTCTCGATCAGCTCTGAAACGGCCGCACCTCCATCGGCAGCCCCGTCACCCGCGCATACCTGGCCGCCACCGCCAACGCCGCGTCCAGATCCTCCACCTCGATGATCATGAGTCCGCCGATGAACTCCTTGCCCTCCGTCCACGGCCCGTCCGTCGCGACCACCTCGTCGCCCCTCAACCGCACCATCGTGCTCGCCTCGGGCCCGTGCAGCGGCTTCCCGAACACCCACGCCTCCCGCGACTCCAGGTCGCGCCGGATCTCCCCGAGCTCCGCCATCACCTTCTCCAGCACCTCCGGCGGCGGCTTCTCGCCCACCGGCTGGATCATGTTCAGCGCGTACAGCCTCATGCTTCCTCCCTGCCCCGATACGTCGCGATGACGACCCCCGTCGTCGTGGTCACCGAGTCCACGAGCCGCAGCCCCACCTCGACCCCGTCGAACAACCTGCGCCCCGTCCCCAGCACCAGCGGATGGATCATCAGCAGCCACTCGTCGACGAGCCCCCGCCGCATCAGCTCCCGCGAGAGCACCCCGCTCCCGAACACGGTGAGGTCGTCCTCGATCCCCTCAACGTCCCCCACGTCCTTCAGCAGAACCGAGTTCCCCCACGGCGCCTCCCGCAGCGTCCTCGACACCACGTACTTCCGCGCCCGCTCCAGCACGTCCGTGAACGGGTTGCCGCTCTGACGGGGCCAGAACCCATGGAAGTCCTCGTACGTCCGCCGCCCGAACAGCAGCGCCCCGCCCTGCCCCATGCCCTTCCCCAACACGGACCCCATGACCTCGTCGTTCCCCGGAACGGCCCACCCCCCATGCGCGAACCCGTCCCGCACATCCTCATCAGGCCGCCCGGGCGCCTGCATCACCCCGTCGAGCGTCAGATGATCGACCAGAACGAGCTTTCCCATGAGGTTTCCCTCCAGAGCGACGGCCGACCCACCGCCGGCCTCCCACCCTCTACACGAACGCCCTCCCCGCACATCGACACCCCACCCGAAACTTCGTCAGCCACCCCGAGCGAGCCCCCCACCAAGTCGACTACGATGCGGGACGAGCCCGCGCCGGCGTAGCTCAATTGGCAGAGCATCTGTCTTGTAAACAGAAGGTTAGGGGTTCAAGTCCCCTCGCCGGCTCCCAGCTCAAAGCCCCCTTGCGATCATCACAAGGGGGCTTTTGCCAACATGAGGATCTCGTTCTCCAGCTCCGGTTGCCGCGCCTTCGGCGCAGCTCGACCAGCTCTTTGTGCTCGCCGGCGCTCAGGCCGTCGAGGTGGCCTTCGTCGATGCCGGCCTGACGGATCCAGTTACTCAGGCACGTCTGGCTGATACCGAGACTCTTGGCCAGCGCGGTGACCGACTTGTCGCCGGTCCGGGCCAGCTCGACGGCGCGGCGCGAACTCCGGCGGGTGAGGTGGTGCACGAGACACTTCCTTCCCAAGTTGATCAAGGTCAACTCAGATCGGGTGTCCGTGGAACCAGGGGAAGCTCACTCGACGCCACCGCAACTCCACGGCGGGGCTGACATCGGCCTGTTGAGCGGGTGGATCCCAGGGTTCGTTGGGACACCACAGAATGTGCCGGAGATCGGCGTCATCGGGCCACCACGGCCCCGTCACGTCCCGCTCGAAGATCTGGACGACCGGCACCGTTCTCGCGAACGAGTGCCCGGACCGGTCGGCTGGCAGTGCTCAGGCTTGCTGATCCGTCCACCACGCGGCTCAACGCTTTTGTCTTTCAAGCCTGTGCACGTAGCGCAGCGAAACGTCCCGCAGGTCGATGCTGAGGGGGTAAGGGTCGTGCTCGTCCAGGATCAGCATGCGGAGGAATTCCACCATGCCGCAGGGGAACAGCGTGAAGTCCTCGTCAGTGTGTCGGCCGCAAACCAGGACCGGCCACTGGTCGGGGTCGGGATCAGTGGTCAGCCAGCACAGGATGTCGGGGCCTGAGGTGACGCCCCAGGCGAGGATGTGGTTCGGGTCGATGTCGAGGCCTTCCTGACCTCCCAGCATCTCCCAGGCGTCACGGGCGTTGTGCGTCTCCTCCTCGAAGGTCTCATCATCCAGGTAGATGCTCTCCTTGGGCAACGGCATGAGGACGACGCCCCCGCCGCCCCGTCCGTCCGCGGCGCCGAACGAGCCGGCGCCATAGATGGACATGAAGGCCATGTAGTCACGCGGGAACCGCGTGCCCCATTGCACCTCTGCTGCCGACCAATCGATTTCCTCGTCCGCACCGAGATCTGAAGGCAGGATTTTGGTCAGCGCTGCGATACCTGTCGGGTCTTCCACGGCAGATCCCTTCGACAACGTGGCCGCGAGCATACGAGGTTGCATCGACAAGCGCCGCAAGAGGCGCACTAGTGTTCTGAGTCAATAATTCTTTGGTAGTCGGCAGGCTGTGGGGATGCCGAGCCCGAAGCTTGAACCGGTGGTGTTGTCCGACGAGGAGCGGTCGGTGCTGACCGGGTGGGTGCGTCGCCGCAAGACCTCGCAGGCTTTGGCGTTGCGGGCTCGGATTGTGCTGTTGTGCGCCGAGGGCGGCACGATCGCAGGTCGCCGAGCAGGCCGGGACCTCGCGGAACACGGTGTCGAAGTGGCGGTCACGGTTCCTGTCCGGCCGGCTTGAGCGGCTGACCGATGAGCCGCGGCCGGGCCGGCCCCGCACGATCACCGATGAGCAGGTCGAGCGGGTGGTCACAGCGACGCTGAAGGAGACACCCTGTGCCGACACGCACTGGTCGACGCGGTCGATGGCGGCGGCGACCGGGATGTCGCAGTCGGCGATCTCGCGGATCTGGCGGGCGTTCGGACTCAAGCCGCACACCGTGCAGACCTGGAACTGTCGACCGACCCCCAGTTCGTCGACAAGGTCCGCGACGTGGTCGGCCTGTACCTGAACCCGCCCGAGAACGCCCTGGTCCTGGCCGTCGACGAGAAGTCGCAGATGCAGGCCATCGACCGGACCGCCCCCATCCTGCCGATCATGCCCACCACCCCGGCCCGGATGACCCACGACTACGTCCGGCACGGCACCACCAGCCTGTTCGCCGCCCTGGACCTGTCGTCGGGCTCGGTGATCGCCCAGCACTACCGCCGCCACCGCCATCAAGAATTCCTGCGGTTCCTCAAGCTCATCGACGCCGCCGTCCCCCAGGATCTGGAGCTGCACCTGGTGCTGGACAACTACGCCACCCACAAGACCGAGCAGGTCAAGAAGTGGCTACTGCGCCATCCCCGGTTCCACCTGCACTTCACCCCCACCAGCTCGTCCTGGCTCAACCTGGTCGAACGCTGGTTCGCCGAACTCACCAACCGCAAACTGCGCCGCTCGGCCCACCGCAGCGTCGTCGAACTCGAACGCGACGTCCGCGGCTGGATCAACGAGTGGAACAAGAACCCCAAGCCGTTCGTGTGGACCAAGACCGCCGACGAGATCCTCGAAACCCTCGCCGCATACTGCCAACAAATTAACGACTCAAGACACTAGCGGGTCGGCTGCAGGTTCGCTGCGCTCGCCTTATAGGTGGCTTACGGTCGTCAACCGGCAACTCTGCGCGAGATTGCCTGTCACGCGATCTCGCCGTTCGCGCGGGCGCACCCCTCCGGGACGGGTGTGCGGGCTAACGGCGGTGCTGACTCGACATTCGGTGCTCAGCTGGGCGCGCGGCAGCACCCGGTGGAGCTTAGCGGAGCCGGGTTTGCGGTTCTTGAAGGGGGCGGTTCGCCGCCAGGGCGAGATCAGCATGATTCCCTGGCCGGTAGCGCCGGTTCGGCCCTGAGCAGTGAAGTTGCGCTTCACCATGTCCGTGGCGGCTGCCATGATGGCGCTCGTGACGATGAGCGATGTGGCCCGGCATGAGGTGAGTGGGCAGCGGATCGAGCAGGCTCTGCAGGACCCGGGGCGGCGGGCCTTTGGTCGCTGGCACACGATGCAATACGACTACTGCTCCGATGAGCGGCTGCGGCGGATGCGCGACGAGCTCCTCGACCACGTGGCCGCCCGCGCGGTGGCGGACCCCGAGCCCCGCACCGCCCCCTCGGACGTCGTCCTGCGCACCGCGGCCGAGTGCGCCATGGGATTCCTGAGCCTGGGGTGCTACCCCAAAGGTGATCAAGAGATCTTCTTCACTCTCATCGAGGAGACGCTCAGCAGCGCCGAAGTGGACTTCAGTCATGTAGTGGAGCAGGCGGTCACCGCGGGGACCTGGCTGGACGCATTCGCTCTGGCTGTGATCAGCGGCATGATCTGGGAACGGGACCTGGTCATCGGGCTGATGCTGCGCGGCGACTATGCGCCGGAAATCCGTAACGGCTTGCCGTGTTCGCACCTGGAATCAGAGTCGGACCCGGGCGAGCTGGCGGAGATGGACGCCTTGTGCGGCTACCTCACCCCGGCCACAGGGCGTTCGCCCAGGGACTGGCCGGCGGTTGCGCTGTGCAAGCCGAACCCTGACGAACGGGCCCAGGCAACGCGGCAGCTGGATGCCCTCCATGCACTGATGCCGGATCAGCGCCTACTGCGCGTGCTCCTGGAAGATGACCAGGCGGCCTTTGAACAGGCCCTGGAGCATCGCCTCATCCAGCACCGGGAGAGCACATCCTCCGATGCGCCGCCCCGCAGCCTCCTGCCGCACAAGACCATCGCACTGGCCGCGCTGGCGGTCCAAGTGCACGGCTGGGACTTGCGCGTCCGATCCGCCTACCTGCCGCAGACCATGCTGAACGCCCCGGAATCCGCGCCGTCAGCCAGGAGCTGAACCAGTACCCCCACCACTGCTGTCTGCACCGGCTTGGCCGTCCGCTTGTTCGACCGGGAAGGGAGGCTGGCTCGGGCCCATTCGGTAAATCATGAGTTGTGACCTGCCGTTGAGGGACAGGCTCCGCGTGGTGGGTTCCACGGTGACGGCCAGCCACTGGCCGTCCGGTGACCAGGCCATGGCTTTGACCCACGTCGTGAGCTGCCGGCCCATGATGATCTTCATGTCGGAGGTCCGCCATACGCAGAGCTCGTGCGGCCGTTTGTGGCCGTAGACGTCCAGGTAGGGCAGCTTGCGGCTGAAGCTGCTCGCCGCCAGGTAGGCGCCGTCCGGGCTGGCGGCGAGCTTGAAGAGGCAGGTGGACGCCTTCATGACCTTGTCCTTGATCCGGCCGGTCGCCGGGTCGAGGACGTAGAGGTTCTCCCTGGCGCCCAGAAACAGGTGGCTGCCATCGCCCGCGAAGGACTCGCACTGGATGGGATCCCAGCCGTCGCCCGCAACGCTGGTCGGGATGGGAGGACGGTCGGGAGCGCAGATGTCGATCCCGCCGTCGCGGTTGTTGTAGTTGCCTGTCCAGTAGCCCCCGCCGCGTGAGCGTATGCGGCCGGGCTGGAATGGGGCTCCGACTTCGGCGCGGGCGTCCACATGGTAGGCCCACTGCGTCCGATCGTCTTCGTCCGGTCTCGAGCAGTAGTTCTTGAGGGTAATGACGGGTTCGCCGGGTACCCACGCCATCAGTGGCAAGATCCACTCCACCCCGGACGAGACGTGGACGACCTGTGACCAACCGGTGGTCTCGTATACCCAGACCCGGCCCTTGTCGCTGCACAGCGCCAGGTACCGGCCGTCATCGGAGAACTCCGCCCCGATGACGCCGTCGTACTTGATGTCACCCGTCGTCACGTCGAAGGGGCTCACCGTAAGGGCGGGGGCGGTGAGGTCCGGGATGTTCGGCGCGTCCTCGGCGGTCCACATATCCGCGTTGTACGGGAACGCCGTCGTCCCCCAGGCGTCGCCCTCGCTGAACGACTCAATCCAGCGCCGGTCGGTGACGTACACGTCGTAGTCGAACTGGACCAGCAGGTCCTCGTCCTGCCAGTAGCCGCCGTGCTCGTAGTAGAAGTCGCACAGCTCCTTCCACTGCTCCGGGGACGGGGGGTGGTTGCGGGTGGCGAGTCGTTCGACGCCTGAGACGAAGCGCCGGGTGTTGGCATCGATCCATTCGCCGTCCAAGCTCGTGGCGACGTCGATCCGGTCATGGAGCGGGCCACGCTCCCAGAGCAGGGAGAAGAAGAAGGTCGGATCGTCCGGTTCGGGACCGTACGTCTGGCTGTGCGTGTCGTAGTAGACCACGAAGATGCGGAAGCTGATCCTGAGCTCGTCGGGGTGGACGGCCAGGACGCGCACGCCATAGATGTCAGTCGACACCGTCGTCTCCTCCGGGGGCTTGGTGACAAAATCGATGATCACATGGGCCGCGGACACTTCGGTCGATCGGGAAAGCCCCTCGCCCTGTCCCTGGATGCCCGAATCCCGACGCGGTCCGCCTTGCGGCTCGAACGCGAGGCGGTTTCCCAGACGAGTGATGCTTTCCATATCAGCCGTGATTGTCGCGGGTCAGGAGCGGATGGAAAGAAGCACTATGGCGATGGTTGCGGCGCTTATGAGGGCGAACGTAGCGATGGCGATTCGGTAGGGGTGGCGCTCGGCCCTCGACACCAGGCCCGGATAAATGTGGTCGAGGTCTTTTGCTTTAATCGGGTCTTTGAGGTGATTGCACGGCACGCCGATTGCGTCCACCAGCCGGTCGAAATCCTCGCGTGTGTAGCTGTCGCCGGACACCCTGATGAGCAGGTCGCGATGTGGGCCGAGCACGAACAGACTGCCGGCGAGCACTCCCCTCGGCCCGAGGATGGACGCGCGCACCGCCGCCGTGAACTGGGAGCGTGGCCGGCGTTGCCGGCCGAACGGGCCCTGTACGACGAGCTCGTGCGGCGTGAGGATGATTCGGGCACGGAGGAGGGCAGCGATCGTCAGGCTGATCAGCATGGTGAACGGGACGCCCACAATCGGGGCGAACACCGTCGGAGCGTCGCCGATCAGGATCGCGGCGATGATGCTCGCCGTGGCCACCGCCAAGGTGGCCAGAACGGCCAGCCCTCGCCTGAGATCCGGCCGCAATACGAGCTCTCCTTGGACGTCGTGCATGCGAGCGTCGCCCCCTGTTCGTGTCCAACGAGTGTGGCGCATCGGTGGTGGCGCTTCATCCGCTCGGACCGGTCGTTCAAGGGCGGCACCCGTTGCCCGAGGGGCGGAATCTGGTCGCCCACGGGGGGCCGGGCATGGACGACGGCGGGTTTACGGTGGCTTCATGGCGTTGGTTGCAGGTGGGAATGTTGCCGGGCCGGGGGGTGCGGAATCCGCCCGGTGGTGGTTGCGGATGATGCGGGATCCGCTGGGAACGTACGGGGCGCTCGGGCGGCGGTATGGGGACGCGGTTCGGGTGCCGTTCGGGGTGGGGCGTGCGCTTTATGTGCTTTCGCGGCCCGAATATGCCGAGCATGTTCTCGTGGCCAACCAGGCCAACTACGTCAAGGCGTTCACGTACCGGCCACTGCGCGCGGTCCTCGGGGACGGGCTGCTGACCAGCGAGGGTGAGACGTGGCGGCGGCATCGGCGGGTGGTGCAGCCGGTGTTCGCGCAGCGGCACGTCGCCGGGTTCGCGCCGCAGATCGTCGAGACGGCCGTCGCGGCGGTCGGGCGGTGGCCCGACGGGGTGATGTTCGATGCGGCGGGTGAGTTGCGGCGGCTGACGCTGGACATCGTGGGGCGGGCGTTGTTCGGCAGCGAACTCGCGGGGGAGGCCGGGCGGACGGGGCGTTCCCTGGAGGCGCTGCAGCGTGGCGCGGTCGTCGGGACGTTTCTGCCGGGGGTGACCGCGAAACGTGGGGTGTATCGGCGTGTGCCGGGGCTGGGCGGAGCGATCGGCCAGTTGGACGGCCTGGTGCAGCGGGTCATCCGGGGGTCGTCCGGTGGGGAGCTCCTGAATCTGCTCAAGGAGGGCGGTGAGTTCTCCGAGGCCGAGTTGCGCGATGAGGTTCTGACTCTCCTGCTGGCCGGGCATGAGACGACGGCGGCTTCGCTGGCGTGGACGTTCGTGCTGCTTTCCCGGTATCCGGCGGCGCGTGAGCGGCTGGAGAGGGAGGTGGACGAGGTGCTCGGCGGGAGGGATCCGCAGGCCGGCGACGTGGACCGGCTGCCCTGGACGCGGGCCGTCCTTTCCGAGGCGATGCGGATCTACCCGCCGGCGTGGACCATCGAGCGCGATGCCGTTGACGGAGACGACATCGCGGGGGTGAGGGTCCCGGCGGGGTCGACGATCGCGGTCCCGCCGTATCTGCTGCATCGGAACACGGAGATCTGGCCCAACCCGGAGGGTTTTCAGCCGGAGCGGTTCATGGGGGAGCAGCAGCGTCCCCGCTACGCGTATCTGCCGTTCGGGGGTGGCAGGCGCATCTGTGTCGGGGCCGGATTCGCGATGCTGGAGGCGATTCTGGTGCTGGCGACCGTCAGCCGCACTCACCGGCTCGATCTCGCTCCGGGGGTGTCCGTGCGCGGGCGGGCTGAGATCACGTTGAGGCCCGCCGGGCCCGTTCCGATGCGGGTCTCACGCCGGTAGGGCCGCGGAATAGGCCCTGCAGGACGGGTGATGCGGTGGGTGGCCCGGATCTGGTTCAGGCGGGCTTGATGTTGTGGTTGCGGTGGAACACGTTCTGGGGGTCGTACGCCCGCTTGATCTCGCGGAGCCGGCGGTGGTTCCCGCGTGTCGCGTCGACGGGCGTTGAGTCGACGTTATAGTCACAGCTATTGATAGTCAAGATTCGTGACTAAACTCGACCTGAGGAGATTCCGCGGCATGCGGTCCGTGGGAAGGGCGGGTACGACACCGCGGCCCCGTCCGACCTGCGTCGATGTGACTGTGTGTCCTTTCTGGGCACACGAAGGGCATGAACATCACAGGGATCATCACCGCGATCGTCATCGGAGCGATCATCGGGGCGCTGGGGCGGCTGCTGCTGCCGGGCCGGCAGCCGATCGGCATCATCCTGACCGTGCTCGTCGGCATCGCGGCGGCGCTCATCGGGACGGCGATCGCGCAGAGGGTCGGCGTCGACACCACCGGCGGGATCGACTGGATCGAGCTGGTGTTCCAGGTCGGCCTGGCGATGCTCGGTGTCGCGATCGTCGCCGCGCTCAGAGCGCGCCGCAAACACCGCAATGTCGAACGCTGACAGGTCCGCCGCAGGCGACGCGGCCGGTCAGGACGGAGGCTGTTCGGGGGTCCGGGGGCGCGGGCCGGGGAGGTGGAACAGGCCGCCGAGCCTGGACAGGACCTCCCGGTCGCCCGACACGGCGGCCCTCCCGCCGTCGATCAGGTCGCGGAGTGCCGAACGGCCGGCGGCCATGCCGAGGAGCGCGTCCTCGTCCATCTCGATGACGGCGTCCGGGCGCTGCGCCGGGCCGTGCGCCACCTCGACCGTGCCGTCGTCGACGCGGGCGTGGAGCACCTCGTCGTCGATGCGGAACTCGTAGACGGCGCGCAGCCCGGCGGCCGCCTCGGGATCGAAGCAGGACCTGAGCCCCAGGACGGCCCACCCCGGGTGGAAGGTCTCACCCTCGCGCCGTTCACCGAGCGCCCACTTCATCCCCCACCGGGCGATCTCCAGGACGGCCGGGCCCAGTTCCTCGCCCGCCTCCGTCAGCGCGTACGCGGGCGTCCGGGCGGGCGCCGGCAGCGTGACCTTGCGGGCGAGGCCCTCGCGCTCCAGATGCTTCAGCCGCGCCGACAGCAGGCCCGTGCCGAGGCCCCGCAGGCTGGCCTGCAGGTCGCCGAACCGTTTGGGGCCGGTGAGCAGCTCCCGGATCAGCAGCAGCGTCCAGCGTTCGCCGACGAGGTCGAGGGTGCGCGCGGTCGCGCAGTACTGGTTGTACGTCCGCTGGTCCACTGCATCACTCTATGGCGCGGGCTTCTTGTTCTCGAAGTCCCCGGCGGTGTCCAGGAGCAACTGGGCGAGAGGTTCCGGATGGGTGAGCATCACGTTGTGCGGACCGTCCAGCCCGAGCGTCCGGTATCCGAGCGCCTTGCCGAACCGGTCGAACGGAAACGACTGCGGACGGCAGTAGACGGCCGTTCCCGGGATCCGGTCAACGGCTCCGGCGAGGCGCGTGGTGTCGGTGAAGGTGCGCAGCGGCTGGGGGCGCAGGCGCGGGACGAGCCGTCCCGCCTCGCCGGGGTCGGTGATTCCGAACGCCGCCGGGGGAGGGGCGGGCACCTGCGCTCCGTCCGCCCAGGACCGGACCGTCTGGACGAAGGCGTCGGGGGCCAGGGTGAACATGCCGGAACCGTCCGGCCCGGCCCACCCGTCGACCAGCACGATGTGGGCCACCCGGTCGGGGCGCAGGTCGGCCGCTTCCCTCACGACCAGGCCCGCGTAGCTGTGCCCGACGAGCACGACGTCGTCTGGTGCGGTGCCGAGTGCGGTGACGACGTCCTCGACGTGCTCGCGCAGGCCGACATCACCGTCCCGCAGATTCGGGACGAGGGTGTGCGCACCGGCCCGGTGAAGGAACGGCGTCACCTTCTCCCAGGCCCAGGGGCCGTGCCATGCGCCGTGAACGAGGACGAACGTGGTCATGCGGGGCGCTCCCGTTGCAGAAGGGGCAGGACGAGGCCTGCGAAGGCCTCAAGGCCGGCGTCGTGGTCGTCGGTCGCCAGCCGGATCACCACATGCCGTGCGCCGGCCTCGGCGTAGGACGTCAACCACGTCGCGGCGTCGCCCGCCGTGCCGGCGAACGTGGCCTGGATCGACTGGATGAACTCCAGCGGGGCGTCGTAGTAGCGCTCGATGCTGGTCCGCAGACGCCGCTGTGCGCGCTCGGCGTCGTCGTCCAGGCAGACGGTCGCGTACAGGGCGGGGGTGACGGGCCGGCTCGAAGCCTTCTCGATGACGTCCCGTTCCTCCGCGTACGTCCGCACCTCGGGCGGGTAGGGCAGCCAGCCGTCGGCCAGGCGGGCCACCCTCCGCACCGCCGGCCCGCCGCCGCCCGCCAGCCAGATCGGCGGCCCACCGGGACGGGCGGGCGGCGGCGCGAGCTCGACGTCCTCGAACGCGAAGTGCTCGCCCCGGTACGAGACCGGGCCGGTGCCCGACCACAGTTTCCGCATGGCCGCGATCGACTCCTCCATGCGGCTCACGCGGCGCTTGAAGCCCACGCCGATCGCGTCGAACTGGGCCTCGGTCCGGGGGTTCGGGAATCCGGCGCCCATGCCGGCGATCAGCCGCCCGTCCGCGAGCCGGTCGAGGGTGGCGAGCTGGTGCGCCAGCAGGATCGGGTGCCGCAGCGCGGGCAGCAGCACCGCCGTGCCGAGCTGGACCCGTTCGGTGGCGTGCGCCGCGGCCGCCAGGAGGAGCAGCGGGTCGGCGCGCGGCCGGGTCACGGGGCTGTCGCCCGCCCACACCGAGTCGAACCCGAGCGCTTCGGCCCGCCGGGCCTGCTCGACCAGCCGTCCCGGATCGTGCTCGTCCAGGAGGCTCTGCTCCCGCGTCGGCAGCAGATAGCCGACCCGTGTCTCCGCCATGGCCCCTCCTCATCGGGTGGGACCGACTCTAGAGGGTTACTTCTTGTTTCTGAAGTGTTTTGTTCAGAATCAGGTAGGCAACTTGATCGGGTCAGTCGTTGGTGAGGACGACGGGGCCGTTCGAGGCGGTGGCGGCCAGCCAGAGGGCACCGGTTACGGGGACGGCGGTCAGCCCGTTGACGGTCATCTCGTCCGCGCCCCACGGCATGGACAGGGTGGTGCGCTGCCAGGTGCCGCCGGTGTACGACAGCAGCACCGGCCGCCACTTGCCGTAGCCGTCGACGTAGATCCTTTCCAGGCCGCCCGCCCAGACGGTTCCCGAGCCGTCCACGGCCAGGTCCACCCACTGGGTCCCGCTGGGCAGGTCGATCTGTGACCAGGTGGAACCGTTCCAGCGGACGACGTACTCGGCGGCGTACACGGCGGCCCAGACTTCGGTGGCGGAGACCGGCAGCACCTCGGTCAGCCGGCGGTCGTCGCCCGGGTAGTCGACCGGCGTCCAGGAGTCGCCGTCCCAGTGGGCCGCGGCGGCCCGGTTACCGGCTGCTTCGCCCACCGCCCATGCGTCGGTGGCCGTCCGTGCCCGCACGTCCTCCACGCGGGTGAGGCCGGTGCCCTGGGCGGGCTGCCATGCGCCGTCCGTCCAGCGATAGAGCGGCGCGTCGCCGCCCGTCGTCGACAGCCACGCGCCGGCGGCGCCCCCATGGACCTCGACCGGCACGTCGGACTCGGGCGGGTCGATCTTGGTGAACGCGGTCCCGTCGAAGTGCGCCAGGTACGCCGGCTGAACGTGCGGCGGCGTGGACACCCAGACGTCGTCGGACGCGACCGTGCCGATCGAGGTGATCGCACCGTGGCTGTTCCAGCCGGGCAGCGGGAACTCCTCCCAGGCGGAGCCGTTCCAATGGCGGACCACGGGGTTGCCGTCGCTCCGCACGTAGCAGCCCCACGAGGCGATCTGCGGGATGCAGAAGGCCCCTTGCGCGCCGGCCACCCACACGTCGGCGGGGCCGACCGCCGCGATGTCGGAAAGACCGGCGTTCGGCCAGAGGAACGGCAGCCCGATCCGGCGCCACTCCTCGGCCGCCGCCCGCACGGGTGCGGCCGGTGCCGCGGCCGCCGCGGTGGACGAGGGCGTGTTCGCCGCCGTGCCCACCGGCACCGTCACGACCGGTGCCGCCGCGATCGACACCGTGGAAAGGAGGAGGGTCGTACCGGCCATCAGACGTCTCATGGAGCAACCATGCCACTAACGGCTGGCATTTTCCTAGTGCCGGTTGTGGCCCCGCGCGGCCGCCGGGGGCGAGGCGTGTCGTTCTCCTTCTGGATCTCGCCAAACGAGGGTTGCG
Source organism: Spirillospora sp. NPDC048823 (assembly GCF_043198445.1). Classification (NCBI taxonomy): domain Bacteria; kingdom Bacillati; phylum Actinomycetota; class Actinomycetes; order Streptosporangiales; family Thermomonosporaceae; genus Spirillospora; species Spirillospora sp. NPDC048823. The sequence goes on from NZ_JBICUT010000019.1 coordinate 133,483, forward strand.
GACGTTGAAACTTTGATCTCATAGAGCGATCAGACAAATGCGGAGAGTCATGTCCGGTCCAGGGAGGCCAGATCCAGATGATGGGGGACTCGAAGGTCACGGGACGCCGGCGGAGCGAAACGGAACCTTCAGGGCTGTATGCGCCGATAGCGGGTTATGAGCGGTTCCGGCTGCTCAGACGGCGGTTCCGGCGAGCCGCGCTGGTCGTCGCCACGGTGTTTCTCGGGTGGTACTTCGTCTATATCGGGCTGTCCGCGTTCGCCCGGGACTTCATGTCGCGGACGGTCGCCGGACACGTCAACGTCGCGCTCCTGCTCGGCGTCCTGCAGTTCGTCTCGACGTTCGCGCTGGCCTGGGCGTACGTGGCGTACGCGCGGCGGCGCCTGGACCCGCTGGCCGGTGAGCTGCGGTGATCGAGCATCACGCGGTCACGTTCGCGCTCTTCGTCGCGTTCATCCTGATCACTCTCGGGATCACGGTCTGGGCGCGGATGAACACCCGCGGCGCCGACGACTTCTACGCGGGCGGGCGCACGTTCTCCGGCGCGCAGAACGGCGTGGCGCTCGCGGGCGACTACATGTCGGCGGCGTCCTTCCTCGGCATCGCGGGGATCATCGCGCTGTCCGGATACGACGGGTTCCTGTACTCCGTCGGCTTCCTGGTGGCGTGGCTGCTCGCACTGCTGCTGGTCGAGATGATGCGCAACGCGGGCCGGTTCACGATGGCGGACGTGCTGTCGCGGCGCGTCCGGCGGCAGGCCCCCGTGCGCCGGGCGGCGGTCGTCTCCACCGTCACCGTGTCGGTGTTCTACCTGCTGGCGCAGATGGTCGGGGCGGGGGCGCTGGTGTCGCTGCTGCTCGGCATCCACAGCGGGGAGCGGTTCCTCGGAATGTCCGCGGGCACCGCCCGGACGGTGACGATCGTCGCGGTGGGCGCGCTCATGATCTGCTATGTGGCGTTCGGCGGGATGAAGGCCACCACCTGGGTGCAGATCATCAAGTCGGGCCTGCTGATGGCGGGCTCCGCCGTGCTGGCGGTCATGGTGCTCGGCAGGTTCGGGTTCGACGTCGGCGCCATGCTCGGGTCCGCAGCCGACGCGAGCGGGAAGGGCGAGGCGTTCCTGCGGCCGGGACTGCGATACGGGCAGGACGTACCCGGCGACGCCTACCACACGATCGTCAACAAGCTGGACTTCATCAGCCTCGCCGTCGCCCTGGTGCTCGGCACGGCCGGCCTGCCGCACATCGTCAACCGCTTCTTCGCCGTCCCGGACGGGCGCGCCGCCCGCACGTCGGTGTCGTGGGCGATCGGGCTCGTCGGCGTCTTCTACCTGATGACGCTGGCGCTGGGCTTCGGCGCGGCGGCCCTGGTCGGACGCCGGGCGATCGTCGAGCAGGACCCGTCCGGCAACACCGCCGTACCGCTGCTCGCGCGGGCGGTCGGGGAGCACGCCGGCGGACACCTCGGCGGTGACGTCATGCTGGCGTTCATCGGCGCGGTGGCGTTCGCGACGATCCTCGCCGTCGTGTCCGGGGTCGTGCTGGCCTCGTCCACGTCGCTGGCGCACGACTACTTCGGCCAGGTGCTGATGCTCGGCCGTCCGCGCGAGTCGCAGGAGGTGGGGGTGGCCAGGTTCGCGGCGTTCCTCGTCGGCTCGCTGGCCATCGTCCTCGCGGTCGTCGCCCGCAACCTGAACGTGGCGTTCCTGGTGGCGCTGGCGTTCGCGATGGCGGCCGCGGCCAACCTCCCGGCGATCGTGCTGTCGCTGTTCTGGCGGCGGTTCACCTCCAGCGGTGTCGTCGCCGGCATCTACGGCGGGCTGATCAGCTCACTGGTGCTGGTGGTGTTCTCACCGGTCGTGTCGGGCAAGGTCGACCCGGTGACGGGCGAGAGCCGGTCGCTGTTCCCCGCGGGCGTCGACTTCCACCTGTTCCCTCTGGAGAACCCCGGCATCGTCTCGATCCCGATCGGGTTCGCCTGCGCCGTCGCCGGAACCCTCCTCGGACGGGAACAGCCGGACCCGGAGCGCTACGACGACCTGTCGGTCAGGGCGCTGACGGGGGCGGGCTCCCACTGACGTCCGGCTGCGGGACGGCGGCGTCCGGCCCGGCGTGGCGGTGACGTGCCGGTGTGGGACGGATAACATTTCGTGCGCACCCTGGTTACCAGTGGGTATTGAGGGACTGGCCAGGCAGGTCGCGGAAGGGAAGACCCTCGCTGTCCCGGACGTGCCCTAATGTTCCGAGTGCCCGGGCCGAGGCCGGTTCGCGTGGCAGAATGTCAACCCGTCGTGGAGCGCGGCGGTCTGCCGGGAGGGAGGTGCGGCGGCGTGTCCGAAGCCGGTCGACGCCGTCCAGCGCGTACCCGACCGGCGACCCGGCTCGGCGCCCGGACGACCGCGGCCCTCACGGTGCTCACCCTCGGCGCGGCCGTGGCCGTACCGGTGGCCGTCGCGACCGGAGACCGGCCGCAGCCGGAACGGACCGTGCGCGGCGCGGCGGCCGGGGCGCTCCTCAACGCCCCGACCGACCAGATCCGCGGCCGCGAATGGCACCTGAACGTGCTCCGCACCCAGAAGGCGTGGAAGTACTCCAAGGGACGCGGCGTCACGGTCGCGGTCCTCGACACCGGCGTCGACAAGAACCACCCCGACCTCACCGGCCAGGTCATCACCGGGCCCGATCTCACCGGCGGAGTGCGCAGTCCCGGCACCCGCTTCTGGGGCCTGCACGGGACGTCGATGGCGAGCATCATCTCCGGCCACGGCCACGGGCCCCGGCTGTCGCAGGGAATGATGGGCGTCGCGCCGCAGAGCCACATCCTGTCCATCCGCGTCACGCTGGAGAACGACGACCCGCTGCGGCGCGACAACGGGCAGGAGAACGGGAGCGCCGACCGCGACGCCGTCGCCCAGGGCATCCGCTACGCCGTCGACCACGGCGCCGACATCATCAACATGTCCCTCGGCGGCGGACGCCAGTTCTACAACGGCACCAAGTCCCAGGAGAGCGCGATCAAGTACGCGCTCGGCAAGGGCGTCGTCCTGATCGCCTCCGCGGGCAACGACGGCTCGGGCGCCAACCGCAAGAACTTCCCCGCCGCCTACCCCGGAGTGATCGCCGTCGGCGCGCTCGACCGCAGGCTGCGCCTCTGGAAGGACAGCAACAGGCGCTCCCACGCCGCCGTCTGCGCACCCGGCGTGGACATCGTCAGCGCCGACGCCAGCAACGGCTACGTCGTCGGGACGGGCACCAGCGCCTCGTCGGCCATGGTCGCCGGGGTCGCCGCCCTCGTCCGGTCCCGCTACCCGAGGCTGACACCGGCCGAGGTCCGGCAGGCGCTGATCCAGGGGTCGCCCGCGCGGCGCGGGCATCCGACGGGCTCGTCCACCTGCCACGGGACGGTCGACGCGCTGAGGACGCTCTTCGCCGCACACAAGATCAACAAGACGTCCAGCGGCCCGGTGGAGACCCCGCCCCCGTCCCCGGCCCCGGAGCCGGTGGCGCAGGCCCCCGAGGAGGGCTCGGACCTGCTGCTCCCGGCGGTCCTCGCCGGCGGCGGAATGCTCGTCGTCTTCGGGCTCGTGCTCGGCTGGCGGCAGCGGCGCCGCCCGGATGACGACACCGGCGACACCGACGCCGTGCCCGACTACGGCCTGCCGTCCGCCCCCGTCGCGCAGCGCCAGCCCGCCGCCGCGGCGGCGGTGCCGCCGGGCTCCGCCGCCATGGCGCCCGTGGTCGCGCCGGTCAACGTGCCGCTCTGGCAGAGCACCGACGTGTACCAGGGGCCGCCCGCGCCGGCCGTCCCGCCAGGGAACGTTCCGCCTTTCGGCGTCCCGGGAGGGGAGCCCTCGCCGTGGGACGCAGCGCCCATGGACACGCCGCCCTTGGACACGCCGGCCATGGACACGCCGGCCATGGACACGCCGGCCATGGACACGCCGGCCATGGACACGCCGGCCATGGACACGCCGCCCCTGGACACCTCGACCTGGGGTGCCTCCTGGGACACGGAGGCATCGCCCGGCGTTGTCGAGCCCCCGCCGCCGCCGGCCCCGCACCAGCCGCCGATCATGTCGAGCGAACTTCGTCCGTTCGTCCCCGGCGAGTACTCGGCGGACGGACGGAACGGGGGCCACGCCAACAGGCAGGGCCACGCCAACGGAGAGGGCCACCTCAACGGGCAGGGCCATCTGAACGGCCAGGGCCTCACCAATGGGCACAAGCCGGCGAACGGGCACGACTTCGGCAACGGTCACGGTCATCACGCCGACGGGAACGGCGCCAACGGCACCGACGTCAACGGTTCCGGTTTCGGAGTCGGCGGCGCCGGAGGCGATGCGCCCGGCCTGGACGACGACGACTGGGACGCGTTCCGGCGCAACGCCCTCGGCGGGCACGAACGACCGGACATCGACCTGACCGCCCCGCTGCCCGCCGTGCCTCCGGAACCGCCGGCGCAGCCGCCGCTCCCTCCCGGACCGCCCGGCCCTCCCGGACCGCCCGTGGACGGGTGGCCGACCGGCGCGCTGCCCGCCGTCCCGCCCGATCCCGCCGACGGTGAGCCGCCGCGCGGGCCCGTCCCCCCGGTGAACCAGGCGGACGACGAGCCGCGCGGGCGGCGTCCGCGCCCCTCGGGGCCCTCCGACGACGAGGACTACCGGCCGCCCTGGTGGTGAACCCCGTGCCCGCGGTACTCCGCCGGGCGTAGCGCGAGAGTCTCCGGCCAGACGATGTGTGCCCCCGAACCTGTCGCCGAGCATCGACGTATCCGAACGACAGGAAGGGTCGATGGACCATGTTGATGACATTGGCGACGCAGATGAATCCGGGCAACTGGCACGACGGCGGGGACGCGCCGGCGTTCTGGCCGGTCTTCCCGATCACCTTCGGCCTGTTCTGGCTGGCCGTGCTGGCGACGGGGTTCTACCTGATCCGCCGCAAGATGAACGGCAACGCCGCGGCGGCCGCGGCGGCGGCCGACCCGATGGCCAAGGCGCAGTCGGTGCTCGCCGAGCGGTTCGCCCGCGGCGAGATCGACGAGGACGAGTACCTGATGCGCATCTCCACACTCCGCAACGGAAGTTGACCCGGGCCCGGCGCCGCCCGGAGCGAGCAGGTCCGCGCTAGTCGGCGCGGGCCTCCTCGAAGATCTTGTCGATGCCGTCCGCGTAGCGCGGGGCGCGGGCGGCGGCGTCGACGAAGCGGGTGAGGAGCCGGGCGAACTCCGTCCGCTCCGTCGCCGACCAGCCGGACATCAGCTCGTCGAAGTAGGCGCGGCGGAACCGGTCGGCGACCTGCTTGACACGCCGTCCCGCCTCGGTGAGTCCCAGGTTGGCGCGGCGCGCGTCGACGGGGGACGGGCGCCGCGACAGCAGCCCCGCGTCGATCGCGTGCCCGACGAGGCGGCTCGCGGTGGACGGGTCGATCTCCAGTCGTTCCGCGACGGCGCCGACGGTGACCTCGCAAGACGGCTCGTCCGTGTCATGTGGCGCCGTGTCATGGGGCGCCGTGTCATGGGGCGCCGCGTCACCGGGTTCCGCGGCCGTGAGGGCGGCGACGGCGTTCACCACCATCAGGTTCGAGATCTGCAGCGGGCGCCCGCCGGTTTCGGTCGGCGTCTGCGCGCGGATCCGCTTCATGAGGTCGGGTTTCGCCCAGGCCCGGCGAAGCTGGAGCAGCGCCACGCTGATGTCGGCCAGGACGGGGTCGGAGGCGGGCTCGTCATGACGTCCCGGGGTGGCCGGCTCCCGCACGGCGGTGCCGTGGTCGGAGGCCTCGTGGTCGGCGGGTTCGTGGTCGGCGGGTTCGTGGTCGGCCGCGTTACGTCCGGCGGGCCGTTTCGTGGCGGAGGTGTCCGTCGCCATGCAAAGGTCTCCGTTCCGTGCTGTCATCGCCGCCTGCTCGGACGCCGCGCCGGACACTGCGGATTACCGACCCTAACGAATGCGATCGCACGCGTCCGGGGCGGCTGGGACAGGTGGTCCCGGTGGGACACGCGGCGTTGAAGATCCCCAGGTGAACGGGGATGTGATGCACTGAATCGTCGGCCGCCGTTCCCCGCGAACCGCCGGAACTTGTCGGCGCGGACGCGTAACATGACTCCCGCCCGAACCCGGACGACCCGGGATCAGTGACCACAGAGGGGACCTGATGCGAGCGGCGAACCCCCCCGGTGATCCCCGCGGTGACGTCCCCCCACAGGACGGAAGCATGGACGATGGCCCGGTTCCGCAACCCGTGACCGAAGAAGGGGGGGCGGACGACGCCGCCTTCCCCGCCGACCAGCTCTCCGAGCGTGACCGCCGGATCCTCGCCTTCGAACGGCAGTGGTGGAAGTACGCCGGAGCGAAGGAGCAGGCCATCCGCGAGCTGTTCGACATGTCGGCGACGCGGTACTACCAGCTCCTCAACATTCTGATCGACCGACCCGAGGCGCTCGAGTGCGACCCGATGCTCGTCAAGCGCCTGCGCCGGATGCGGTCGCAGCGGCAACGCAGCCGCGCGGCCCGCCGCCTCGGCATCCGGCCCTGACCCGGCCGGCCGCACCCGCCTCCGTCCGAGGACTCGCGCCGGGCGGGTCCTGGCGACACCCCGGACGAAGAGGGTTGACTGGCCGGGTGAACTCTCCCCGCTCTGTGACGGCCGCCGGCGCCGACGGCCTCGACGCCATCCGTGAATCCCCGGCCGGGGCCGTGCTCGGCTTCGACTTCGACGGCACTCTCGCGCCGATCGTCGACGATCCGGCCGCGGCCCGGGCGCATCCGGATGCCGCCGCGGCGCTGGCCCGGCTGGCTCCGCTGGTGGGCGCGGTGGTGATCGTCACGGGACGTCCCGCGGCGGTGGCGGTCGAGTACGGCGGTTTCGAAGGCATCGACGGCCTGGTCGTGCTCGGGCAGTACGGGCTGGAACGCTGGGAGTCCGGCGTTCTGACCGTCCCCGAGCCGCCGCCGGGTGTCGCGGAGGCCCGAGCCAAGCTGCCGAGCGTCCTGGCGGCCGCGGGTGCGCCGCCGGAGACCTTCGTCGAGGACAAGGGGCAGGCGCTGGCGGTGCACACCCGCCGGTGCGCCGAGCCGGAGGTCGCGCTTGAGCGGCTGCGGAGCATTCTCGCCGCGCTCGCCGAACGTACCGGGCTGACGGTGGAGCCCGGCCGGCTCGTCCTGGAGCTGCGGCCGCACGGGATGGACAAGGGGATGGCGCTGCGGTCGTTCATCGACGACCGCGGGGCGCGCCCGTCGGCCGTGCTGTTCGCCGGAGACGACCTCGGTGACCTGGCGGCGTTCGACGCCGTGGAGTCGCTGCGCGCGGAAGGGGTGCCCGGGGTGCTGGTCTGCAGCGGGTCCAGCGAGGTGACGGCGCTCGCCGAGCGGGCGGACGTGGTCGTGGACGGCCCGGCCGGAGTCGTCGGTTTCCTCGGGACGCTGCTCGACTCGCCTCTCTGACCTGCACGACACGCCAACGTCTCGTCGTAAAGTGACAAGAATCGCGCCCGGGGTCATCGGATCTCGCCTGTTTCCGGAGCCGCGTGCGGGCCGCCGTCCACGTGAGGCAAGATGTGGCGAATTGCGGCAAGTGTGCGGTTCGCGGGTGGCCGCGCTACGAAAGGCGAACTAGACGGTGGACACGGAACCGGGACTCCCACGCCGTCCGGGCGATCCCCGGCACATTCCCCAGGGTGATCCGTCGCCCCGGGCGACACCGCTGGAAGGACTGCCGGTTCACCCCGCGGCGCCCGAGCCGCCGGGTGCCCGGACACCGCCGCCGGGTGCGCCGGTACCTCCGGGTGCCCCGACCCGCCCCATCGTCCAGGGACGCCCCGGCGCCCCGGAGACACCGGGGGCCTGGGGCCGCCCACCCGAACCCCCGGGCCGCCCACCCGAACGCCCATCACAGTCCGGGACACCGCTGCCCGGGACATCACAGCCGGGGGGTGTGTGGGCCGGCGTGCCCGAGACGCAGAACGCGTACCCCGAGCGGACCGGAGCGTCCGCGCCGAGTCAGACGGGCAGCTGGGAGACCGGCGGCGTGGAGGTGCGGCTCGGGTCGCGGACGCGCGAGCGGGAACGGCAACGCCGGGAGCGGCAAGGCCGGGAGCGGCGAGAGCGCCGGCCCGCGGGACGCCGCGGCATGATGGCCGGGGCGGGCGTGCTCGTGGTGGCCGGGCTCGTCGTGATCGGGCTCGTCCTGACGCCCGGCTCGGGGGACGAGGGCGAAGCGGACGCCGGCAAGGCGGGGCAGAGCGTCGAGAACGTCGAGCTCCCGCCGGCCGGGGCACCCGTCGAAATCGGTACGGCCGACGGGTTCAGGTACCGGATCGCCGCGGTGACCAGCGGGTTGAACGAGAAGACGAAGTCCGCGCCGCCCGCCGGCACGTCGTTCCCCTACATCGATTACCTCCTCACCAACCCGACGCAGCAAGAGGTGCTGCTCAACTTCCCGGGCGACGTGTTCCTCAAGCGCGAGTTCGTCACGTCGGCCGCGCAGGGCCGGTGCGAGCCGCAGACCGGCGTCCCCGATGACATGTGCACTCCGCCGACGACGAGCGAGGTCGTGCGGCGGCTCGCGGGCGGCGAGCTGGTCCCCGCGGCGGGCGGCGACAAGTACATGCCGCCGGGATCGACGTACCTGGTGCGCATCACCGTCCAGGCGCCCATCAAGCGCGGCCTCACCAGAGCGGACATGAGCCTGTACGTGTGGAGGCAGCTCTACATGGCCGACAAGCCCGCGAAGCAGGTCCCCTTTCCGAAGTGAGGCGCGAGGATCGCGGCTTGTCCGGCTTCCCCCGGACCGGACTCGCGCCGTCCTGACAGGTGCCACTGACGGGTGACCGGTGCCGTACTGGCCGGTTGTTGGCCCAGGTGACAAAGTGGCGTGTACGGATTTGTCGGATCTCGCGAGACTCTGGTGGCGCGCGTGGACCGGCTGTCTAATTGCGCCAAAATAGGATGGATCGCGGTAAGTGTGGTCACGGGGAACCGCACAGGTACATGGGGAGGCTTGACGGTGAACACTGAACCGGGAGTCCCACGCCGTCCGGGCGAGGTGCGAAGCGCTCCACCCCATGAGATTCCGGCGAAGGCCACGCCCGTGCAGGGGACGCCCGTCCACCCCGGACGGGCCGCGCGGCCGTTCCCGCGGGCGGACGTGCGGAGACCGCCGGGCACCCCGGTTCCGCCGGGCGCCCCGACGCGTCCCATCGTCCACGCGGCTCCCGGTGCGCAGGAACCGCCGCGGGTCTGGGGCCGTCCCCCCGAATCGCCGCAGCCGCACGTTCAGCCGCACGTTCAGCCGCACGTCCGGTCGCAGGTCCGGTCCCCGGAGCAGCCGGGTGCGGAACAGGACATGCGCGGCGGCGCGGCATGGGCGGGTGTCTCCGAGGCGCAGGACGCGTACACCGAGCAGGACATGTACGTAGAGCACGGGGACGAGCCCGCGGCCGGGCAGATGGGCGTCCGGGAGACGAGCGGCGTGCAGGTGCGGCTCGGGTCACGTGAGCGCGAGCGGGAACGCACGGCGCGGCAGCGGGCGGGGCGCCGCAGCGGGCTCGTCGCCGCGGGCGTCCTCGTCCTGGCCGGCCTGGTCGTGGTCGGGCTCGTCCTGACGCGCGGCGGCGGTGGCGGCGGTGAAGGCGCCGCCGCCGGTGAGCGTCCTACGGGCGGCGCCGACGTCCGCCTGCCCTCCGCCGGGGCGCCCATCAAGGTCGGCACGGCCGACGGATCCAAGTACACCCTCGCCACGGTGACCAGCGGGGTGAGCGACGGCGCCGTGACGACGTTCCAGTCGTCGCCGCCGTCCGGGACGTCGTTCCCCTACATCGAGTACCTGCTCACCAACCCGACGGACGAGAAGGTGCTGCTCGACTTCCCCGGCGACGTCTTCGTCAAGCGCGAGCTCGTCACGCCCGAGGCCCGGGGACGGTGCATGCCGCAGGCCGGCGTCCCGGAGGAAATGTGCACGCCGCCGACGAAGAGCGAGGTCGTGCGGAGGCTCGCGGGCGGTGCGCTCATCCCCGGAGAGGGCGGCGACAAGTACATGGCGCCGGGCGCCACGTACCTGGTGCGCGCCACGGTCGACGTCCCCGTCCAGAACGACATCGCCCGCGGGGACATGAGCCTGTACGTGTGGAAGCAGCTGTACATGGCCGACCAGCGCGCCAAGCCGGTCCCCTTCCCGGGCTGACCGCGCCGGATGCCGCTTCAATCGGCTTCGGGGTCATCGGCGAGGATTCCGTAGAGGCGGCGGCGGGCGTCGTTGACGACGTCCAGCGCACGCGCCTTCTGCGTCTCGCTGCCGACCGCCATGACCTGGTGCAGGGCGCCCATCAGCTGGCCGACCGCCTCACGCCCGCGCAGGGCGTTCTCGCCGGCGGCCGCGGTGACCTCGTCCCAGGGGGTCGTGCTCTGCGCGGCCGCCGCCTCGCGGCCCGCGTCGGTGAGGGAGAACAGCCGCTTGCCGCCCTGCTCCTCGCTGGTGACCATGTCCTCGTCCTCCAGCATCTGGAGGGTCGGGTAGACCGAGCCGGGGCTCGGCCGCCAGACACCGCCGGTGCGGGCGTCCAGTTCCTGGATCATCTCGTAGCCGTGCATCGCCCGCTCGGCGAGCAGGGCGAGCAGGGCCGCCCGGACGTTGCCGCGCCGGGTCCGCCGCCCGCGTCCACCGCGTCCGCGATGGCCGGGCCCGGGACCGAACCCCGGGCCGCCGGACCCCCACGGGCCGAACTGGTCTCCGCGGCGCCCGCGCTCCTGGAACCCCCGGGGGCCTCCGCGCCTTCTCGGTGTGTCGTCACGCATCTCAGTCTCCTTAGCTTATGATCGGTTGCGATGCATTAACGATATATCGGAATAGGTCGCGAAGCAACACCGCGTCCTGGATCTGCCCGCGCGCGCGGGGCGCGTCGGCGGACGCCAGGAGAGCACAGGGGTGGACGTATTACCGTGCAACGGCACGGCGCCGCCAGTCAGGGGACGGCCAGGCCGGGGCGTGTGATGGTCAGGGGCCGGTGACCTTGAGGCTGTCCAAGATGTCCTTGGTGGCGTTGCGGTCGTCGGTCTCCTTGACCCGGATCCACAGGCCGAACTTGCCGGACTTGTCCCGGAGGCCGACCTCGGTGACGGACGGCGTACCGGTCTTGCAGTTGGTGAAGCGCGTGATCGTCCCGCTGAGGGCCTTGTCCGGAGTGGTGTAGTTCTCCGGCTCGGCCTTCGTGCACTGGGAGTGGACGGCCGCGCTCGGCGGAGGAAGCTGCCCGTCACGCGCGTCCGCGGTCACGCCGATGAAGACCCCGGGGCCCTTGCCGTTGCCGAGGTAAGCGGCCTTGTCCGGCGTCGCCCGCAGCACCGGGCGCGGCTGGGCGTCGTTGAGCCGGACGGTGGACGGCGTCCACGTCTGCTCGCTCTGGTCCTTGGGCCACGCCTTCGGCACAGCGGCCTTGATCTTGCCCGAGTTGTCGGCTATCGCGACGAAGTCCTTCGGAATCTTGGGCTTGTCTTCCTTGTCCTTGCCGTCGTCGCCGCCGGAGAACAGCAGGCCGAGGGTCAGGCCGCCGACCAGTGCCACCGCCAGAACGACCACCGTGATGATCAGCGGCGTGACGAACTTCTTCCCGGTGCCGCCACCGCCGCCCGGCCGCCCTGGAGCACCGCCGCCCCGGAGTTTGCCCAGCAGCCCGCCCTTGCCGCCGCCAGGCCCCTGGCCCTGACCCTGGACCGGTCCGGGTGGCGGCGGCTGAAATCCGGTGGGAGGCGGCTGCCCCGGTTGCCCAGGCTGGCCGGGCTGGCCGGGCTGACCGGGTTGGCCGGGCTGACCGGGTTGGCCGGGCTGACCGGGTTGGCCGGGCTGACCGTAAGGCTGCGGGCCGCCCGGCCCCGGGCCCATCGGCTGCATGGGGCCGCCCTGCTGCGGGGCGCCGTTCTGCGGAGGCTGCGTCGGGAAGACGGCGGTCTTGTTGTCGCCGCCGGGGCCGCCCTGCTGCTGCGGAGGCGGCGGAGACTGCATCGCCACCGTGCGGTCGTTGTCATTGTCGGGGGCGGTCGCCGGCTCGGCCTGCCCGAACGGCGTGCCGCGTCCGCTCGGGTCGTCCACGATCGTCTGCTCACCGCCCTGCGGCCCCGGCGGGACGCGCATCTCGGACGTGTGGACGTCGTCCTCGGCCGGCTGGTCGAGCCGTGTCCGCATCTCCCGCGGGCCACCGCCCTGCGGGCCGGGCGCCGGCCCCGGCGCGGGAGGCTGACCCTGGACGGGCGCCTGCCTTTGAACCGGTCCCTGTCCTTGGGCGGGGCCCTGCGCCTGGCCCTGAACGGGAGTCATGGCCGGAGCCGGGCCGGGGCCGGGCGGCCGGGCCTGGCTGCCGTCCCGGTAGAAGTCCTGGACGGTCGCGTCCGCGTTGATCTGCGGGGCCGGCGGCGCGTACGAGGGCGCGGGCACGCCCGGCGCCGACGTCGGCCGCAGCGTGGACAGCGCCTCGGCGAACGCCTCGGCGGTCGGCCACCGCTTCTCCCGCTCGACCTCCAGGGCGCGCAGGATCACCTGGTCGAACGCCGGAGTGATCCCCTCGCGCAGCTCGCTGGGCGGCGACTTGACCGGTGCCGGGCCGGGGGCCCGTCCGGTGATCATGTGGTAGGTGAGCGCGCCGAGCCCGTACACGTCGGCGCGCACGTCCAGGCCGCCGCCGAACCTCGCCTGCTCCGGCGACATGTACCCGGGCGTGCCGACCGGCAGGGTGAAGGCGCCGGAGGCGTGCGCGAGAGCCTTGGCCAGCCCGAGGTCGGCGATCAGCAGCTTCTCGCCGCCGTCCGGCGTCGACTGGAACAGCACGTTGGACGGCTTGAGGTCGCGGTGGATCACGCCCAGCGTGTTGATCACCTCGACCCCGTACGCGATCTCCTCGGCGAGGGCGATCGCGTCGCTGACCGGAAGTGGCCGCTCGCGCATGCGGTCGCCGAGTGTTCCGCGGTCCGCGTACGACATCACGAAGTAGGGACGCCCGTCCGGAAGCTCGCCGATGTCGTGGACGCGGACGAGGCGCTCGGAGTCGGCGCGGCGAAGTATCCGAGCCTCCTCCAGGAAACGGTTGCGCACGTCCAGATCGTCGATCAGGCTGCCAGACAGGACTTTTATCGCTACCTGGGACTCCAGGGCGTCGTCTTGCCCCAGCCACACAGAGGCGAACGCCCCCGAACCCAGGACGCGGTCGATCCGGTAACGGCCTACTGATGGTGGGAAAGACACACCCGTATCATCCCAACAACGGGGTGAGTGCGCGAACGAGCAATGAGGCGGCATGGCATTCGACGAGAGGACCGAGGAGCTGGCGGTCAAGGCCGCGCAGGGTGACCAGAGCGCCCTCAACGAGCTCCTCCGCAAGATCGAGCCGGACGTCCTGCGGCACAGTTCCCGATTCCTGCCCTGCCGGCAGGACGCCGAGGAGGCATGCCAGGACGCACTGCTGCAGGTGGCGCGGAACATCCACCGCTTCGAGGGGCGGTCGAGGTTCAGCACCTGGCTGCACGTCGTCGTCTCCAACTCCGCCCGTTCCACCTACCGGTCGCTGAAGCGGCGCTCGGTGGAGCAGGCGGGGGAGCTTCCGCAGCAGCGCCCCGACCCGCGCCGTACCAGCGTCATCGCGGGCTCCCGGGTCGACATCCTGGACGCCATGGAGGACCTGGAGGCTCGCAAGCCCGACCTCATCCAGGCCCTCGTCCTGCGGGACGTCTCCCAGCTGGAGTACGCGGAGATCGCCGAGCAGCTGGGCCTTCCGCTCGGCACCGTCAAGTCCCGCATCCACGAGGCGCGCAAGCAGGTCAGGCAGACACTGGGCGAGTCCTACACCTGACCGCCGCCGGCCGGGCCCGTGACGCGCGGCCGTGACGTGCGGCCCTTGACGCGCAGCGGGGCGGCAAGGGTGCGGGCGCGTGGAGACGGCACCGTCAAACGTCGGTAATCGGCGGGCAACGGTGCCCTCATGACCAGGGCCGCCGCCCCGGTGCGTGGGACACCATGCCGTGCATGTCATCAGGCCCGGACCCCCGTCACGACCGCCCGATCTTCGTTCTCGGGTGTCCCCGCTCGGGGACGACGCTGCTGCAGCTGATGCTGCACTCGCACGCCCGCATCGCGATCCCGGCGGAGACGAAGTTCCTCATCCCCGCCTATACGGAGCGGTGCGAGTTCGGTGACCTCAGGGAAAGGGCGAACAGACGGGCGCTGGCGGAGTGGATCACGGCCGGGAAGGCCACCAAGTTCCACGCGCTCGGCCTCGACGCCGGTGACGTCGTCGACGAGATCGTCGCCGGGCCGCCGACGCTGGGCTCGGCGATCGGCATCGTGTTCCGCGCGTACGCCCGCCGGCACGGCAAGCCGCGCTGGGGCGACAAGCGCCCGAGCTACTTCCGGCACGCCGGCACGCTGCTGCGGATGTTCCCGGACGCGCAGTTCGTCCACCTCGTCCGGGACGGCCGCGACTGTGTCGCCTCGCTGATGGAGATGCCCTGGTACGACAGGGACGTCCACCACGCCGTGTCCGTGTGGCGGGAGGCGATCGACCGGGGACGCCGGCTGGCCGAGCGCCTCGGCCCGGACGCCTACTACGAGATGCAGTACGAGCGGCTCGTCACCGACCCCGCCGACGAGCTGACCCGGCTCTGCGGGTTCCTCGGCGAGGACTTCGACCCGGCGATGACGCGCCCCGAGGGCCTGGCCCAGCGGACCGTCTCACCCCGCAAGAAGTGGCATGGACGGACGCACGACTCCGTCACGACCAGCCGCATCGGCTCGTGGGCGGAACGCCTCGACCCCTGGGAGATCAGCCTGGCGGAGGCCGCGTTCGGCGAACGGCTCGCCGAGTACGGCTACGAGCCCAGCGGACTGCCGAAACCGCCCGCGTCCCAGCTCGCCCGCTTCACCAGGACCAGTGCCCACCGCCGCATCGCGCAGCGCAAGGCCGCCCTGCGCGAACGCTGGAAGCAGCACCACGAACCGAACCCGGTCGAATGCCTCCTCGCGGCGGAAAGCACCGTCACCTCCACCATGTGACCTGCGCCGCCACCCCGGCCGTCACGACCGGCCGGCCGTCACGACCGGCCGGCCGTCACGACCGGCCGGCCGTGGCGGCCGGGAACGTGCGGCGTCAGTCGAGGGCGGCGAGCTGGTCGGCGAACCAGCGTTGCGGAGTGAGGGCCGTCGCGGCGGCGGTGAGGCGGGCGCAGCGTTCGGCGCGCTCGGCCCGCGGCATCAGCAGGGCCTTGTGGAGCGTCTCGGCGGTCTGCGACACGTCGTACGGGTTGACCATCAGCGCGTCCTCGGAGAGCTCGGCCGCCGCGCCCGCCTCCCTGGACAGCACCAGCGCGCAGCCGCGCTCCGACAGGACGGGCCCCTCCTTCGCGACGAGGTTCATCCCGTCCCTGATCGGGTTGACGAGGAGGACGTCGGCCAGGCCGTAGGCGGCGAGGGAACGGGGATAGTCGTCGTTCACCTGCAGGATCAGCGGATCCCAGTCCGCCGTGCCGAACTCGTCGGTGATCTGCTTCGCCGTCCGCTCGACGGCCGCGGTGTACTCCCGGTACTCGGGCAGGTCATAGCGGGACGGATACGCGAACGCGAGGTGCACCACACGTCCGCGCCACTCGGGATGGTTGACGAGCAGCTCGCGGTAGGCGGCGAGACCACGCACGATGTTCTTGGACAACTCCGTCCGGTCGATCCGCACGATGAGCTGGCGGTCGCCCACCTGTTCACGCAGCGCGCGCGCCCGTTCCACGACATCCTGTTCGGCGGCGCGTTGGCGCAACGCCGTCCCGTCGACGCCGAGACCATGGACGCCTACATGCGTGACGTGTCCTGAACAGGTGACGGTACGGGCGGCACGGTCGACACGGGCCCCCGGCAGCAGTTCGCAGCAGTCGAGGAAGGCGGAGGCCCACCGCTCGGTGAGGAACCCGGCGTGGTCCGCTCCGAGGATGCCCAGAAGGATCTGCGAGCCGATGTCGTCCGGAAGCAGGCTGTAGTACTCCGGCGGCGCCCAAGGCGTGTGCGAGAAGTGGACGATTCTCAGGTCGGGACGCCGGTCGCGGAGCATCCGGGGAGCCAGCGACAGGTGGTAGTCCTGGATCGCAGCCTTCGCGCCCTGCGCGGCGTCCCGTGCGAGGGCGTCGGCGAACGCCGCGTTGTACGCCTCATAGGACTGCCAGTCGCGGCGGGCACGGGCATCGAAATGCGGGCTGCGCGGTGTCTCGTACAGAAGGTGGTGGACGAACCACAGCGTCGAGTTGGCCACGGCGTTGTACGCGCGGTGGAACGTGGCCTCGGGGATGTCGAGCATCCGTACGGCGGCGCCCCCGGTCTCGTACCCGGCCAGGTCGATGCGGCCGTCCGGGGAGCGGCGGGCGGCCGTCCGGTCGGCCTCGCCCAGGCTCGCGCACACCCACAGCACGTCCGCCGCCTCGGACGCCGCCTCGGACGCCGCCTCGGACGCCGTCTCGGTGGCGGACGGGCTGAGCGGTCCGGGGTCGCGCGGGGCTCCCGTGACGGCGGCGAGGCCCGACACCAGCCCGCCACCCCCGCGCCGCATGGTGAGCGCGCCGTCCTCGGACGACGAGAACGACACCGGGCCCCGGTTCGATGCCACCAGCACTTGGCTCATACCGGCAGGGTCTCAGTTGGGACCGAGGCGCTTCAAAGTGACCCACGTGGTTCACGCCACTGCCGAATCCGCCTGGATTAGGGCAAAGTGCGACGGGTAGTCGACTCGGATGAGCAGGGCCGAGACGACCAAGACCGTGCTCGTCGCCGGTGCGGCGAACCTCATCCTCGCGATCGCGAAGCTGATCGCCGGCGCCCTGGCCGGGTCCAGCGCGATGCTCGCGGAGGGCGCGCACTCGGTGGGGGACACCCTCAACCAGGGCCTCCTCCTCGCGTCCCTGGGGCGCAGCGAACGTCCGCCCGACCGGCGCCACCCGTTCGGATACGGCAACGAGCGGTACGTCTGGTCGCTGCTGGCCGCGTTCGGGATCTTCGTGGCCGGAGCCGGATTCTCCATCTCCTACGGCATCCTGACCATGATGGGCCGCGGCGGCACCGGCACGAGCGTGTGGCTGGCCTACGCCGTCCTCGGCCTCGCGGCCGTGCTGGAGGGGACGTCCTGGATACGCGCGGTCTACCAGGCGCGCCAGGAGACCCGCGAAAACGGCCGCGGGCTCGTCGAGCACGTCCGCCGGTCACCCGATCTGACGTTCAAGGCGGCGCTGTTCGAGGACAGCACGGCGATGATCGGCCTCGTGCTCGCCGCCGCGGGCCTCACCCTCCGCGAGATCACCGGTTCGGACGTCTGGGACGGCCTCGCCTCCGTCCTCATCGGCCTGCTGCTCGTCGTGCTCGCGTTCGGGATCGGCCGCGAGAGCACGGTGCTGCTCATCGGGCGGGCCGCCGACCCCGCCGCACAGCGCGAGATCCGCTCGGAGATCCTCGGCGCCCGCGGCGTGACCGGTGTGGACGAACTGCTCACCATGCACTTCGGTCCCGAGCAGATCCTCGTCGCCGCCAAGGTCAACTTCTCCGACGACATCAGCGCCGACGAGGCCGAGGACGTCGCCGGGGAGATCGACCGCAGGCTCAGGGAGCGGCTTCCGGCCGTCCGGCACGTGTTCCTCGACCCCACGCAGCGCACCGTCCGCCGCGGAGAACCGGCGTGATCAAGAGCGCATCCGGGTAGCGTCTCAGCCAGTGGACCTACCCGTCTGGCATCCGGTCAGATCATGTAAAGTCGACGCATACGCGTTCAAAGCGCGCTCGCTTTCACAACTGAATACAGCTCATCCAGAGGGGTGGAGGGACCGGCCCTGCGAAGCCCCGGCAACCACCCGGCTGAGGCGCACTCGCGATCCTGCGAGGCCGGCCGGGAGATGGTGCCAACTCCGGCCTGCGACCAAGGTGGCGCAGGGAAGATGGGGAGAAAGGCCTCGCCCTCATGGCACTCACGCCTGCCACTGACCTCGGACCCGCTACCGGCCTCGTCTGCCGCGAATGCGGCTCCACACGCGACCTCGGCCCGTTCTACGCCTGCGAGGAGTGTTTCGGCCCCCTGGAGATCGCCTACGACTTCGGGGGCGTCACCCGTGCGGCCATCGAGTCCGGGCCCCGCAACATCTGGCGGTACCGCGGGCTGCTGCCCGTCCCGTCCACCGTGGCCGACACGCCCAACACCGAGCCCGGCCTGACGCGCCTCGTCCGCGCCGACAACCTCGCCGAGAGCCTCGGCCTGCAGAGCCTGTGGGTGAAGGACGACAGCGGCAACCCGACCCATTCGTTCAAGGACCGCGTCGTGGCCGTGGCCCTCGCCGCCGCCCGTGAACTGGGCTTCAAAGTGCTGGCCTGCCCGTCCACCGGCAATCTCGCGAACGCCGTCGCCGCCGCCGCGGCCCGCGCCGGGATCCGCAGCGCCGTGTTCGTCCCGTCCGACCTGGAATCCCAGAAGATCATCACGACGGCGGTGTACGGCGGGACGTTCGTGACCGTCGACGGCAACTACGACGACGTCAACCGGCTCGCCTCCGAGATCGCCGGCGAGCAGGACGACTGGGCGTTCGTGAACGTCAACGTCCGGCCGTACTACGCCGAGGGCTCCAAGACCCTCGGCTACGAGATCGCCGAGCAGCTCGGCTGGCGGCTGCCCGACCAGATCGTCGTCCCGGTCGCGTCCGGCTCCCAGCTCACGAAGATCGACAAGGCGTTCCAGGAGCTGATCAAGCTCGGCCTCGTCGAGGACAAGCCCTACCGCGTCTTCGGCGCCCAGGCCGCCGGCTGCGACCCGGTCGCCGCCGCGTTCAAGGCCGGGCACGACGTCGTCCGCCCGGTGAAGCCCGACACGATCGCCAAGTCCCTCGCCATCGGCAACCCCGCCGACGGCCCGTACGTCCTGGACGTCGCCCGCCGCACCAACGGCGCCGTCGAGGACGTCACCGACGAGCAGGTCGTCGAGGGCATCCGGCTGCTCGCCCGCACCGAGGGCATCTTCGGCGAGACCGCGGGCGGCGTCACCGTCGCGACCCTCCGCAAACTCGTCGACGCCGGAACGCTCGACCCGTCCGCCGAGACCGTGATCATCAACTCCGGGGACGGCCTGAAGACCCTGGACGCCGTCGCACCCGTCGTCGCCCCGTCCGCCAACATTGCCCCGTCCCTGGACGCGTTCCGCGCCGCAGGCCTGGCCTGAGAGGAGCACCAATGAGCACCGTGTCCGTCCGTATCCCGACGATCCTGCGGACCTACACCGGCGGCGAGGCCGAGGTGAAGGCCGAGGGCGCCACCCTCCGCGCCGTCGTCGCCGACCTGGAGTCCACCTACTCCGGCATCTCCGCCCGCATCCTGGACGACAACGGCAAGATCCGCCGCTTCGTGAACGTCTACGTCGGCGACGAGGACGTCCGCTTCGCCGACGGCCTGGACACCTCCACCCCCGAAGGCGCCCAGATCTCGATCATCCCCGCCGTCGCCGGCGGCTGACGGGGCCGACTCGGTGCCGCCGCCCACGGCGCATTCGTGGGTCGTCGCAGAACCGACTGATCAACTGGCTTCGGCCAGGAGTCTGGCGAGACGCCCGGCCGGGATTCCCGGCCGGGCGTCTCGCCGTGGTGTACGGACGCCCCTACGTGCCGGCATTTCGGGCCTGCCACCTGAACAATCGTGCATTCGGGGACATAATTGCCAAGACAGAAGAATTGCCTAACATTCGGAAATATCATTAGGAGCCCGCGATGAGGATTCGATCCCCTTACGTGAGTATGTGATTCACTGCCGCTATCTTGTGGAGGCCTATCGACGCTCTTTGCTGTCGGATCTTTCCTGGAAGTAGTGATGCGTGGGCGCCCAGAAGGGCGCCGATAGTTCACGCAGGAAGGAATGGCATGAATCGAATCGCGCGAGCTGTGACGGTTACCGGTATCGCGATGGGGGCTACCGTGTTGGCGGCCCCTTCCGCGATGGCCGACATCCACATCTACGTCGTAGACAAGGCGGACATCGGGCACAACGGTCCTACCTATGTCAGCGAAAGTGGACCGGGCAACCTGAACTTCAGCAGTGTTACCGGGTCGCCTCACGCCTCGCCGAAGGTCGGGAACGAGTCGGTCAAGGTCGACGACATCAACACCAGCCTCAAGAACGGCCACGGCAACTCCGTCGTCAACGAGGTCGAGGGCTCGGAGCAGGACGAGGGCGAGGGTGGCGCGGAGGCCGCCGAGCAGGGTGGCGCGGAGCAGGCGTCCGCCGAGGGCGCCCAGCACAACACGCTGGAAGCGCAGGAGGCTCCGCAGGAAGAGGCCGCCCAGCAGGAGGCCGCCCAGCAGGAGGCCGCCCAGCAGGAGGCCGCTCCGCAGCAGGAGGCCGCTCCGCAGCAGGAGGCCGCTCCGCAGCAGCAGGAGGCACAGGAGCAGAGCGCCGAGCGGGCCGCGTCGGACGGCAAGAATGGGCACGACGGCAAGTCCGAGATCGCCCAGTGGGTGAAGAACTCGAACGTCGGGCACAACGGTCCCACCCTCGTCGGCGAGTCCGGCCCGGGCAACCTGAACTTCAGCAGTGTCACCGGGTCGCCTTACGCCTCGCCGAAGGTCGGGAACGAGTCGGTCAAGGTCGACGACATCAACACCAGCCTCAAGGGCGGCAAAGGCAACTCCGTCGTCAACGAGGTCGAGGGTTCGGAGCAGGACGAAATCGCGGATGGCGCCGCCGCCCAGCAGGGCGCCGAGTAGCAGCCTGCCGCGCGCCATGAAGTAGCTCGGATTCACAGGGCGATAAGGCCCCCAGGACGCCTGTCGGGCCGCTCCAGCGAACGCGAGTCTGGAGCGGCCGATGTCTGTCCCCTGGGAAACACTCGCGGTCGACGCCCGTTCTCAGTAGGACGGCAGGGCATGAGCGGGTGTTGTCCCAAAGCGCGTATGCCCACTGCATCGACGGTGATGAGGAGATCATGAACCGGCGCATTGATGCAGCGCTGGGGGCTCCTCCTACCCTCGTCGCGGAACGCCGCGGAACAGGATCGCGGCTTCGCCGCTCCCCCTCGCGCCCGTGTTCGACGATCGTTTCGTGATTACCGACGGATGACCGGACGCGGTGGAGCGCGGCGACACACCGGTGACGATCCCGAACGGGACTCCGGCGCAGGTGGGAACGGGTCGGGGCAGGTAGATGAACCTTCCCCCGGCGTGGATGCGCGGCGCTTGCACTCGGCAGGGTAGAGTGCTAAAAAACGGTTGGCACTCTGCTGTGGAGAGTGACAACTTCACAGTCTGGGTCGGGGCGATGAGGCCTCAGGCCGGCGACGGAATGGCAGTCGTCGGTGGGGGCCGTCCGTCGCGGGCGTCGGCTCGATCCGTCTAAGCCACCTTGTTCCGGGAGGACTGGAGCCTATGGCTGCAAAGATGATCGCGTTCGACGAGGATGCCAGGCGCGGCCTCGAGCGCGGCATGAACCAGCTCGCCGACGCCGTCAAGGTGACCCTTGGTCCCAAGGGCCGCAACGTCGTGCTGGAGAAGAAGTGGGGCGCCCCCACGATCACCAACGACGGTGTGTCGATCGCGAAAGAGATCGAGCTTGAGGACCCGTGGGAGAAGATCGGCGCGGAGCTCGTCAAGGAAGTAGCCAAGAAGACCGACGACGTCGCGGGTGACGGCACCACCACCGCCACCGTGCTGGCCCAGGCGCTGGTGCGCGAGGGCCTGCGGAACGTGGCGGCCGGTGCGAACCCGATGTCGCTGAAGCGCGGCATCGAGTCCGCGGTCGAGCGGGTCAGCGAAGAGCTGTCCAAGCTCGCCAAGGACGTGGAGACCAAGGAGCAGATCGCCTCCACGGCCTCCATCTCCGCCGGCGACCCGCAGATCGGCGAGATGATCGCCGAGGCGATGGACAAGGTCGGCAAGGAAGGCGTCATCACGGTCGAGGAGAGCCAGACCTTCGGTCTGGAGCTCGAACTGACCGAGGGGATGCGCTTCGACAAGGGCTACATCTCGCACTACTTCGTGACCGACCCCGAGCGCATGGAGGCGGTCCTCGAGGACCCGTACATCCTGATCGTTCAGGGCAAGGCGTCGGCGAACAAGGACCTGCTGCCCGTCCTCGAGGGCGTCATGCAGTCCGGCAAGCCGCTGCTGATCATCGCGGAGGACGTCGAGGGCGAGGCCCTGGCCACCCTGGTCGTCAACAAGATCCGCGGGATCTTCAAGTCCGTGGCCGTGAAGGCGCCGGGCTTCGGCGACCGCCGCAAGGCCATGCTGGGCGACATCGCCACGCTGACCGGCGGCCAGGTCATCAGCGAGGACGTGGGTCTCAAGCTGGAGAACACCACGACCGACATGCTGGGCCGCGCCCGCAAGGTCGTCATCACCAAGGACGAGACCACGATCGTGGACGGCGCCGGTGACGCCAACGAGATCGCGGGCCGGGTCAACCAGATCCGCACCGAGATCGACAACACCGACTCCGACTACGACCGCGAGAAGCTCCAGGAGCGCCTGGCCAAGCTCGCCGGCGGTGTCGCCGTGATCAAGGCCGGCGCCGCGACCGAGGTGGAGCTCAAGGAGCGCAAGCACCGCATCGAGGACGCCGTCCGCAATGCCAAGGCCGCGGTCGAGGAGGGCATCGTCCCCGGAGGTGGCGTGGCGCTGCTGCAGGCCGGCACCAACGCGTTCGACAAGCTGGAGCTCACGGGCGACGAGGCCACCGGTGCCAACATCGTCAAGCGCGCTCTGGAGGAGCCGCTGAAGCAGATCGCCGTCAACGCCGGCCTTGAGGGCGGCGTCGTGGTGGAGCGGGTCCGTAACCTCACTCCTGGTGAGGGCCTCAACGCCGCCACCGGCGACTACGTCAACATGTTCGAGTCGGGGATCCTCGACCCGGCCAAGGTGACCCGGTCCGCGCTGCAGAACGCTTCGTCGATCGCCGCGCTGTTCCTCACCACCGAGGCCGTCATCGCGGAGAAGCCCGAGAAGAACCCGGCCCCGGCGGGCGGCATGCCCGACGCCGGCGGCATGGACTTCTGATCGGCGACGTGTAACGACGCGACGTGAGAGGGGCGGCCCTTCGGGCCGTCCCTTTCGTGTGCTCGGTGTCCACAATGGGCTGCCGGCATTTCCCGGTGGGTGGATGCGCTGGCATCATGCGTACCCATGAGTGATCTCTTCAGCTCCCCCGTACTGCGTGTCGATCAGCCGCGCGGCGTCCCGGGCGCCGAATCCCGGTACCGGGTGTTCGACGGCAACGGGACGCTGCTCGCCACCGCGGGAGAGCGTGACATTTCGCGGCTCCGCCGGGCGGCGAGGACCGCCGGCGGAGGCGGGGGCAGCGGCCGGACCGTCCACGTCGAGAGCACGCAGGGTGTGCCGCTGATCTCCGTGCAGGCGCAAAAGGGAACCGGGAGCGGGGATACACACGTGAGCACGGCCGACGGTGCTCTGATCGGCTCACTGCGGAAAATCGGTGAGAAGGCCGGGTACCAGTACATGCTTCTGGACGCGGCCGAACGCCCCGTCGGCCGGCTGGACGGCAGCCGCTACGGCTACAAGTTCCGGGTGATCGACGGCTACGGCAACCATGTCGCGCAGGTCGACAAGAAGCTCAAGGGCGTCGCCACCGAGTTGCTGACCACCGCCGACAGATACTCGGTCGAAATCTTCCAGCCTCTCCACGACCCGCTCCGCGTCCTCGTGGTCGCCACCCCGATCGCGATCGATCTGATGCTGTACGAAGGTAAGGACTGGCCGATCGGGTAGTCCATTCGCCCGGTGGATTTCCCGTACCGTAGGGCGCGGAAGGGCGCGGCCTACGACGAAGCCAGGAGAGATGCATGAGCGACCCGTTCAGTTCCTCCATGCTCAGGATTGAGCAGCCTCGCCGAGGACCGTTCGCCAAATCGCGCTACAAGGTGATGGACGCTGACGGCACCGTCGTCGCCATCGCGGCACCCGCTGACGACCAGGGCCGCGCCGAAGCGATGCGGGGCATCGTCCCCGGCAAGTCGAACCTCGACGCCCGCGCCGTCCTGCTGACGACACCTGACGGGAACCCCCTTTTCCTCGTGGAGAAGCAGAAGGGACGCGACTACACCGAGATCCTCGGCCCCAAGGAGGACGCGGTCGGCTCGTTCGTCACCGAGCGGGTCGGACGCCGCTACGTCGTCTACGACGGCGACGGCACCCTGATCGGCGCGGTCGACGTGGACGTGCCGCGCAACAACTTCACCGTGCACGACAACGACGGCACCAAGGTCGCCCACGTGCGCAAGAAGTGGGCGGGCCTCGCCACGCACCTGCTGACGACGGCCGACAAGTACGAGGCCGAGATCTTCGACCCCGTCCCGGAACCGCTGCGGACCATGGCGGTCATGACGGCGATCGTGATGGACATGACCCTCCACGAGTCCAAGGAGATCACCTGACCGGACCGGGCCCCGGCCGGGGGGCTCGGGGCGGCGGCCGTCAGCCCCGTCGGCTCCGTGATCCGCTCCACCCGCGGGAGATCAACTGGCGCGGCAAGCCGGACGGTGCGGCGCGTGCGGTCCTTGAGGGAGGTCCTGCACACCGCCCACCGGATGAACGAGCTCGACGCTCGCGTCCCGTCCGTGACGACCGAGGATCTGCGCTCGACCCTCGTCCAATCGTCCGGCCACGGCCGCTGACGTTCGATGTGGCACTGATCTGTACACGGGCCGGCACCGACGTGGCCGCCGACCCGGGAATGGTGGGGGCAGTGCGCACCTGCCTCGACCGCACCGGGAATTGGAAGCCCTTTTCGGGTGAGGACCGCCGGGGTAGGTAATGAGTCGTGCAAGTCGCTCCGAGACGTACCGGCGAGTGGCGGATCTCACCCGCGATCCCCGCGGTGGCCAACCTCACCCTTGCCGCGCTCTGGATGTTCACTGCCCTCGGCGGCTGGGGCGAACAGGCCTTCTGCGGTGCGGACGGCGCCCGGGACCAGGCCTGCGTCAACGGCGTCCACGACGCCGTTCTCGTCTCCCTTGCCGCGGTGATCCCGGCGGTGGGAATCATCCTGGTGGCTCTGGCGTTGCTCTCTCCGCGACGGGATCCGGATCGTCTCAGCGGCATGCTCACTGCGGCGGCGATTCTCTGGGTCTTCGCCGAGGGGGTCGTCTTCTTGGGCGGCTACCTTGCTCAGACGGCTTGACGGCGAGAGACATAACCGCAGGTGACGCGTGGGGTTGACGGGTGATTCCGGCTCCCGCGGAACACCGCTCGGAAAAAAGCGTGAGTGTCGGTTTGACGTTGGGTCCGCAGGGGCATAATGTTCTCTCCGCCCCACAGGGCAGCGGGACGTCGAGAGGCGGCCGTGCCGTGGGGAGCCAACTTCGACCTAGCAGACACGGTTGCTCCGTGTCCGCGGTTCGTTGGTGGGTCGGAAAAGGTCGATTTTGACAATCGGGCCGGATCTGATGAAATAGCTTCACCGCCTGGAAGGTGCCGCGCAAGCGGCAGTGGAAGGGCGTTATCGGAAAAGGGCTGAA
>NZ_JBICUT010000020.1:0-148440 GCF_043198445.1 Spirillospora sp. NPDC048823
TCCGCCGCGAAAGGAGCGATCTTGGCATCGGCCAGCTCACGCACCGTACGCCGCAGCAGCTCATGCTCCTCGGACGGCGCGTACGTGGGAAAGTCAGAACTCATGCCCCGAATGCTACCGGCCAGTACGGTCCGGTGGCCGGTGCACGGAGCCGCCCGCAACGGGCACCTTGTGAAAAAGGCCGCTGGTCGGCGAAAGCGAAGCGAGAGGAGCAGGCCTTGTCCCACCGGCTGACGGTCATCGGAACGGGTTACCTCGGCACGACCCACGCGGCGTGCATGGCCGACCTCGGCTTCGAGGTCCTCGGTCTCGACCTCGACGAGGAGAGGATCGCCCGGCTCTCCGCCGGTGACCTGCCGTTCTACGAGCCGGGCCTGGAACCCGTGCTGCGCCGCGGGCTGGAGAGCGGCCGGCTGCGTTTCACCTCGTCCTACAAGGAGGCGGCGGAGTTCGGCGAGGTGCACTTCCTGTGCGTCGGCACCCCGCAGAAGTCCGGCGAGTACGCGGCCGACCTCACCTTCGTGGACGACGCGATCGGCACGCTCGCGCCGCTGCTGGAGCGGCCCTGCCTGGTCGTCGGCAAGTCCACCGTGCCGGTCGGGACCGCCGCGCGGCTGGCCGAGACGATGGCGCGGCTGGCGCCGGCCGGCGGCGACGCCGTCCTCGCGTGGAATCCCGAGTTCCTGCGGGAGGGCTTCGCCGTCCAGGACACCCTGCACCCGGACCGGATCGTCGCCGGGCTGCCCGCCGACCAGGGCGCCGCCGAGCACGCCGAGAAGGTGCTGCGCGAGGTCTACCGGACGGTGATCGCGGACGGCACCCCGTTCATCACCAGCGACTACGCGACCGCGGAACTGGTCAAGGTGTCGGCGAACGCGTTCCTCGCCACCAAGATCTCCTTCATCAACGCGATGGCGGAGGTCTGCGAGGCGGCGCACGCCGATGTGACAAAACTCTCGGAGGCGCTGTCGTACGACGACCGGATCGGCGGCAAGTTCCTCGGTCCCGGCCTCGGCTTCGGAGGCGGCTGCCTGCCCAAGGACATCCGGGCGTTCATGGCGCGCGCCGGGGAACTGGGCGCCGACCAGGCGCTGACGTTCCTGCGCGAGGTCGACGAGATCAACATCCGGCGGCGGATCCGGATGGTCGACCTCGCCCGGAATCTGCTCGGCGGCTCGTTCGCCGGACGGACGGTCGGGGTGCTCGGCGCGTCGTTCAAACCGAACTCCGACGACGTCCGCGACTCCCCCGCGCTGGACGTGGCCGCGTCCATACGCGCGCAGGGCGCCAAGGTGACGGTGTACGACCCGCAGGCCATGCGGAACGCGCGCCGAGCCCAGCCGAGCCTGGAGTACGGCGACTCCGCCATGTCCGCCTCGCGCGACGCCCATGTCGTGCTGCTGCTGACCGAATGGGCCGAGTTCCGGGACATGGACCCGTCGGCGCTCGCCGAGGTCGTCGCCGAACGCAACATCGTGGACGGGCGCAACGCCCTGGACCCCGAGCAGTGGCGCGCCGCCGGGTGGAACTACCGGGCCCTCGGGCGCCCCTGATCGGGGGGAACTAACCGGCCGCGTGCGCTGTTGTCGTGAACATGTCTGATGATTTCGCCGACCAGGACGTGATCCGCCGGCTGCTGAACGAGTCCAGGACGTGGGCGTTCGTCGGGCTCGGCGACAACCCCGGACGCGAGGTCCACACCCAGGCGCGGCTGCTCCAGGAGCGCGGGAAGCGGATCATCCCCGTCCATCCTGCGGCGCGGGAGGTGCTGGGCGAGAAGGGCTACGCCTCGCTCGCCGACGTGCCGGACGCCTCCGGCGTGGACGTGGTCGGCGTCTACCGCCGTGCCGAGCACGCCGGGCAGGCGGTGGACGAGGCGATCGCGGCCGGCGCGAAGGCGGTGTGGCTGCCGCTCCAGGTGATCGACGAGGCGGCGGCCCGGCGCGCGAGGGACGCCGGGCTCGACGTCGTCATGGACCGCTGCCCCGCGGTCGAATGGGCCCTGCGACGCTGACCGCCGCCGCCCGACCCGAACACCGGCCGCACGGTCAGAGTCTGTCCCGGAGCCGCGCGCCCTTGGCCTTGGCCTGGCCGTAGAGGTCCTGCTGGAAGACCTTCATCTTGGCCCGCAGGTCGTCGTCGGACACGGCCAGGATGCGGACGGCGAGCAGCCCGGCGTTGCGGGCGGCCCCGACCGCGACGGTCGCGACGGGCACCCCGGCGGGCATCTGGACGATCGACAGCAGCGAGTCCATCCCGTCCAGGTACTTCAGCGGCACGGGCACGCCGATCACCGGCAGCGGCGTCACCGACGCCAGCATGCCCGGCAGGTGCGCGGCCCCGCCCGCACCCGCGATGATCACGCGCAGGCCGCGGGCGGCCGCGTCCTCCCCGTAGGAGATCATGTCGTGCGGCATCCGGTGCGCGGAGACGACATCGGCCTCGTAGGGGACGCCGAACTCGGCGAGCGCCTGCGCGGCGCCCTCCATCACCGGCCAGTCCGAGTCGCTGCCCATCACCACGCCGACCAGCGGCTCCGACGTCATGCCTGCCTCCTGTGGGGGGCGACCCCCCACACCCCCCGGTTCGCTTCGCTCATGCCTGCCTCCTGTGGGGGGCGACCCCCCACACCCCCCGGTTCGCTTCGCTCATTTCGGTTCCTTCATCTCAGGTCCCCACCGCAGGTAGTCGGCGGCGTGGCGGGCGCGTGCGCGGACGTCCGCGACGTCGTCGCCGAGGACGGTCACGTGGCCGATCTTGCGGCCCGGCCGGGACTCCTTGCCGTACATGTGCACCTTGACGCCCGGGTCGTGGGCCATCACGTGAATGTAGCGGGGGTAGACGTCCGGGTCGTCGCCGCCGAGGACGTTGGCCATGACCGTGACCGGGGCGGTGGGATCGGTGGAGCCGAGGGGCAGGTCGAGGACTGCCCGGAGGTGCTGCTCGAACTGCGACGTCCGGGCGCCCTCGATCGTCCAGTGCCCGGAGTTGTGCGGGCGCATGGCCAGCTCGTTCACCAGCAGCCCGTCGCCGGTCTCGAACAACTCGACCGCGAGGAGGCCGACGACGCCGAGTTCCGCGGCGATGGTCAGCGCGAGACGCTGCGCCTCGGCGGCAACGTCCCCGGGCAGGCCCGGCGCCGGCGAGATCACCTCGGTGCAGATGCCGCCCTCCTGGACGGTTTCCACGATCGGGTACGCGGCGCCCTGCCCGTACGGGGAGCGCGCGACGACGGCGGCGAGCTCGCGGCCGAACGGGACGTGCCGTTCGGCCATCAGGTCGACGCCTCCGGACAGCATCCGCTGGACGAGGTCGCGCGCCTCGCGGCCGAGGTCGCCGATGATCCAGACGCCCTTGCCGTCGTAGCCGCCGCGGGTCGCCTTGAGGACGACCGGCCACCCGTGCTCGCCGGCGAACGCCTCCAGGAAGGCCAGTGGCGCGGAGGGCGGCACATGCGCGTAGGCGGGGCACGGCACGCCGAGTTCGCTGAGCCGCTCGCGCATGACGAGCTTGTCCTGGGCGTGCGCGAGGGCGGCCGAGCCGGGTCGGCACGGCACACCCGAACCCTCGAGTTTCTGGATGTGCGGCCCCGGGACGTGCTCGTGGTCGAACGTCACGACGTCGCAGCCGTCGGCGAACGACACCAGGTCGTCGAGGGACCGGTCGTCGCCCACCCGGACGTCGGAGACGACCTTGGCCGCCGACTCGTCCGGCGCCCCGGCGAGCACGCGCAGGGACACGCCGAGCCCGATCGCGGCCTGCTGCGTCATCCGGGCCAGCTGCCCCCCGCCCGCCATCCCGACGACGGGCGCCTCATGCCGGCGCTGAGCTGGTTCTGTCACGTCAGAAAGGTTATCGGCCGGTGCGGGCGAACGATTCATCCGTCCGCCGCGTCGAACCGGTGTGGGGCCTCCGGCGATGGGCAAGGAACGCACGGACAGAGTGAAACGTTCACGTTCCGACGTCCCCGCGGCCGCGGGCGTCTATCCTCGTGATGCCTCCGCCATCGCCGCCGCGCACTGTGACGCGGCACACACAGCCGAAGTCCGGAAGGACGGTTCCCCTTCGTGAGCCTGGTCGCCAATCTCCATCGGCAGTTCGAGCACCTCGTGCGCGAACTCGCGAAGTTCGGCAGCGTGGGCGCGATCGCGTTCGTCATCACCATCGCGATCGGCAACGGTCTGCACAGCGGCCTGGGGGTGGGCCCGTTGACGTCCAACGGCGTCGCCACGGTGATCGCCACGACGTTCGCCTACCTGGGCAACCGCTACTGGACGTTCCGGCACCGCGACCGCACCGGGCTCGGCCGCGAGTACGTGCTGTTCTTCGCGCTGAACGGCGTCGGGCTGGTCATCACCGAGTTGTTCATCGGCTTCTCGCACTACGTCCTGGGGCTGTCGGGCGCCGTCTACTACAACGCCGCGCTGGTCGTCGGCACCGGCGTGGCCACCCTGTTCCGCTTCTGGTCGTACAAGAAGTGGGTGTTCCTTCCGTCGAGCGCGCCGCCGGTCGACCCCGCGTCCGGGCTGCCGGAGGCGCCGCCCGCCCCCGCCGCCGAGGCGCCGGGCGTCCACCGGGCGAACGGCCACGCGAGCCCGTCACCGCGTCTCGGTCACCCCCTCGGCACCCACGCCGGCGCCACCGAGGACTACGCCGAGATTTAGGTCACAGCCCCGGCCGCAGGTTCAGGCCGGGCCCATGACGACCCTTTCCGCCGCGAGGCGGGCCTCGGCGGCCTGGCGGAGGAAGACCCCGAACACCGCGGGACGGGACTGGATCAGCTCCAGGCGCCCGCCGTCCGCCGTGGCGAGGGAACGGGCCAGGTAGAGCCCGAGGCCGGTGCCGCGGCCGCCGCTGACGCTCCGCTCGAAGATCCGCGGCTCCAGTTCGGCCGGTATCCCGGCGCCCTCGTCGCCGACCTCGACCACCACCGAGCTCATGCCCGGCTTGGTGTGGATGGTCACGGTGCCGGCGCCGTGCATGAGCGAGTTGTCCAGGAGCGTCGCGACGATCTGGGAGAGGCCCTCGGGGTTGGTCATGCCGACGAGGCCCTGCTCCCCGATGATCCGCACGTCCCGGCCGTCCCGCCGGAAGATGGGCCGCCACTCCTCGACCTGCTGGGCGATGATCTCGTCGATGGGTGAGGCGACCGCGCCGCCCGTGCGGTCGTGCTTGGCGCGCGACAGCAGCTGCTCGACGACCGCGACGAGCCGTTCGGCCTGCGCGACGGCCGCCGCGCCCTCCTCCCGGACGACGTCCGGATAGTCGGCCGCGTCGATCATCTCCTCCAGGCGCATGGACAGCGCGGTCAGCGGGGTGCGGAGCTGGTGGCTGGCGTCGGAGGCGAACTCGCGGCTGTTGGCCAGCAGGTCGGCGATCCGGACGGCGCTGCGGTCCAGCACCTCGGCGACGCGGTCGACCTCCGGGATGCCGTAGCGGCGCCGGCGCGGCCGGGCGTTGCCGCTGCCGAGCCGGTCGGCGGTCTCGGCGAGGTCGATCAGCGGCAGCGTCAGCTTGCGGGCCTGCACCATCGCCAGGCCGACGGTGACGGCGACGCCGAGCAGGGCGAGGCTGCCGATGAGCAGCATCAGCCGCAGCGCGTCGGCGCGGACGCCGGCCTCCGGGCGCGATATCCGCACCCGCACGCCGCCGTGTGCCGCGGTGGCGGTGAGCGCGGGCCGGGTGCCGGCGGAGCCGGCGGTGAGCGTCCGGCCGTCCGGCATGACGATCGAGATGCGCCGGCCCGGGTACTCCCGCGCGATGACCGCGCCGGTGACGGGCTGGTGGGCTTCCAGGCTGAAGCCGACACCGCCGGCGATGGCGGACGCCTCACGGTCCAGGGACCGCCTGGCCTCCTCATAGACGAGCTTGTGGGCGGCGTAGGCGAGGGGTATGCCCAGCAACAGGATCGCGACCACCGCCACCGCGAGCGTCGACAGCAGGAGTCGGCGCCTCATCAGGGCTCCTTCGAGGGTGGGGCCACGGACCGCGCGGCACCGTGCCCCCGGGGCCTCTCGGGAAGGCCCCGGGCGGTTCCGCCCGGCCGTGGCGGCCGGAGCTAGTCGCCGCGTTCGAACCGGAAGCCGACGCCCCGCACGGTCGTGATGTAGCGGGGGCTGCCGGCGTCGTCGCCGAGCTTGCGGCGCAGCCAGGAAATGTGCATGTCGAGCGTCTTGGTGGAACCCCACCAGTTGGTGTCCCACACCTCGCGCATGATCTGTTCGCGGGTCACGACCTTGCCCGCGTCCCTGACGAGGACGCGCAGCAGGTCGAACTCCTTGGTGGTCAGCTGGAGCTCGTGGTCGCCCATCCAGGCGCGGCGCGACTCGGCGTCGATCCGCACCCCCTGGACGATCGGGGTCTCGGTGCTGCCCCGGCGCAGCAGTGCCCGCACCCGGGCGAGCAGCTCGGCCAGCCGGAACGGCTTGGTCACATAGTCGTCGGCGCCCGCGTCGAGCCCGACGACGGTGTCGACCTCGTCGGCCCGGGCGGTAAGGATCAGGATGGGCACGCCGTGCCCTTCGGCCCGTACCCTGCGGGCCACCTCAAGGCCGTCCAGTTCTGGAAGGCCGAGATCGAGGACGATCAGGTCCACGCCGCCGCCGAGCGCCCGTTCCAGCGCCTGCGGGCCGTCCGGGCTGACTTCGACGGTGTACCCCTCGCGACGCAGCGCGCGGGCGAGAGGCTCGGAGATGGACGTGTCGTCCTCGGCGAGCAGTACTGAGGTCATGGACCGATCGTATGACCATTCTTGAACATTGCCCGGCGTGCGCCGCGCTCTTGACCTGCGGTTTGCCACTCGTAGTACATCCTCAAATACGGCCAATCAGGCGGTACCGGGATGCACTTCTCATCACGCCCGTCCCTTGAGGCCCGGGAGGTCACCCGAATACGGCCGCGGAGGTCCCCGGCAGCGCCACGACGGCCGATTTGGAATCACCGATGATGTCCATGTCCAGGCGAATTGCCGGATTCGAGGCGAGCAGCAGCCGGGGCGCGGCGGCCTTTCCGGGAGCGGACGCCGGGAGGGCCACCGGGCGGGCACCGAAGTTCGCCGCCACGCACACCCGGCCCCGCCACATCATCAGCCAGCGCGCCATGGCGTCGTCGGCCTCGACGACCGTCTCGGTCAGGCGGGGGTCGTTCAACTCGGGCAGGGAACGGCGCAGCGCGAGCAGCGCCCGATGCCATTCGAGAAGGTCACGGTGGTTCGGCCGCTCGGGCTCGGACCAGTCGAGGACGGAACACCGAAACGTGTCCACAGCCTGTGGATCGGGGATTTCGCCGCTCCAGCCGTGCCGCGCGAACTCCCGCCGGCGTCCCTCGCTGACCGCGCGTGCCAGTTCCGGGTCCTGATGGTCGGTGAAATAGCACCACGGGGTGGCGGCGCCCCACTCCTCGCCCATGAACAGCATGGGCGTGAACGGCCCGAGCAGAACCAGCGCCGCACCGACCTTGAGCATCGACGGCGGGATCTGCGCGGACGCGAGAACGGCGCCGATCCGATCGCCCGCCGCGCGATTGCCCACCTGGTCGTGGTTCTGCAGAAAGCCGAGGAACCGGTGCGCGGCGGTCTTCTGGACGTTCACCGGACGGCCGTGGTGCCGTCCGCGGTAGGTCGACATGGTGCCGTCGTGAACGAAAACGCTCGTGAGCGCCTTCTTCAGCGTTTCCAGAGAGCCGAAATCGCAGTAATAGCCCTGCCGTTCGCCGGTGAGTGCGGCGTGCAAAGCGTGGTGGAAGTCGTCGCTCCACTGCGCGTCCAGCCCATATCCACCCGCTTCTCTGGACGTCACCAGGCGCGGGTCGTTCAGATCGGATTCGGCGATGAGGGACAGGTTCCGTCCGAGGTGGGCCGACAGACCGGCCACAGAGCAGGCCAATTCCTCGAGAATGTGGACGGCGCTGTGGTCGGCGATGGCGTGGACGGCGTCGAGGCGCAGCCCGTCGAAGTGGTAGTCCCGCAGCCACATCAGCGCGTTCTCGACGACGAACGCCCGGACTTCGTCCGAGCCTTCCTGGTCGAAGTTGACCGCGTCGCCCCATGGCGTGGTGTGGGCGTCGGTGAAGTACGGCCCGTAAGCGGCGAGGCGGTTCCCGTCCGGCCCCAGGTGGTTGTAGACGACGTCCAGGACGACGGCCAGACCGCGCGCATGGGCGGCGTCCACGAAGCGCTTCAGCCCGTCAGGACCGCCGTACGGCTCGTGCGGCGCCCACAGGTGCACGCCGTCGTACCCCCATCCGTGGCGGCCGGGGAACGCGGCGACGGGCAGCAGTTCGACCGCGTCGATCCCGAGCGCCACCAGATGGTCGAGACGTTCGGCGGCCGCGTCGAACGTCCCTTCCGGCGTGAACGTGCCCACGTGCATCTCGTACAGGACGCTTCCGGGGAGCGGGCGTCCGTGCCAGTGCTGGTCGGTCCACGCGAACCGCGCGTGGTCGTGGACGCGACTCGGCCCGTGGACGCCGTCCGGCTGCCAGGGGGAGCGCGGGTCGGGCAGCACCTCCTCCGCCCCGTCCAGGGCGAAGCCGTAGTCGGTCCCGTGCCCCGCGCCCGGCACACCGGCCGCCCACCATCCCGGACGTGCGTCCAGCCGTTCCATGGGATGCCGGATACCGCCCACCACGACGTCCGCGCGGCCGACGGCCGGCGCCCACACATGGAACCCGGCGCTCAACGATCGATCTCCCTGGGGACGAGCAGCGCGACGGGCAGATGCTCGAAGACGCGGGCGGCGTCCAGGATCGGGCCCATGTGCGTGCAGCCGGTCAGCACGTCCCGCCAGCCCTGCTGGACGACGTCCACCCTGGTCCTGCCCCAGCCGCCGCGGCGCTCCAGCCCGGCCGGCAGCCGGGTGGCGAGCGCGACCGCCTCACCGCGGGCGAACCCGACGACGTGCTCGGCGGCGGGCCCGCGGGCCGCGATCGGCTCGTGCCGGGCTCCCGGGCCGAACCAGTCGGGGCGGGACCGGCGCAGCCGCAGCGTCCGCGAGGTGACCAGGAGCTTCTCGTCGTCCACCTCCTTCGGCAGCCGCCCGGTGTCGAGCCGCTGGAGGTGCTCGCGGCGCCGCCCGTAGTCGACCGGCCGCCGGTTGTCCGGGTCGACCAGCGCCAGGCCGGTCAGCTCGCAGCCCTGGTAGACGTCCGGGACGCCCGGCATGGCCAGCTGGACGAGCTTCTGCCCGAGCGTGTTCACCCGGGCGTGGCGGGCCAGCCTCCCCACGAACGCGGTCAGGTCGGTGATCAGGTCCGGGTTCGCCAGGACGCCGCGCGTGTAGGCGAGGACCGCCTCCTCGTAGCCGCTGTCCACGTCGGCCCAGGAGGTGCGGGTCTTGGCCTCGCGCATGGCCTTGGTGAGGAACTCCTCCAGGCGGCCGATGGTGAGCGGCCACGCTCCGACGAGCGTCTGCCACAGCAGGTATTCGAGGTCCGGTTCCAGGGGTGATTCACCGGGGCCCCAGTGCCGCCAGCGGTCCACGGCCTCCGCCCACTCGCTCGGCAGCTCCGACAGCACGGACAGCCAGGCGCGCACGTCCTCTTCACGTTTGGTGTCGTGCGTGGACAGCGTCGTCATCGTGGACGGCCAGTCGCGGGCGAGCCGGATGCAGTACGCGTGGAAGTCCTCGGGGCTCACGGCGAACCGCCCTGGGTCGCCGCCGACCTCGTTCAGCGCCGCCATGCGGTTCCACCGGTAGAACGCGGTGTCCTCCACGCCCTTGGCCGCCAGCGGAGCCGATGTCTGCTGGAACCGCACGATGAACTCGGCGTCGGTGCGGTCCCCGCGTCCGAGGGCCAGTTCCACGATGGTGTCGAGGTCGTCGTGAAGTTCCTCTGGCAGATGCGCCCGTGCACGGTGAGCGGCCTCGTCGAGGACGTCCACCGCCTGCTGCGGCGCGTCCTCGCCCGGCACGACGTAGGCGCGGTAGACCGGCATGGCGACGAGGAGCTCGACCAGCGCCCGGTCCAGGCCGGGACGGCTCTCGTGCCCCGCAACGCGCCGCAGGACGCGCAGGAGCCGGTCGATCTCGGGCTTCAGGCCGTGCGTCGCGGCGTGGAGGCGGGCGTCGCGCTCCACCTCCTCGAAGTCGCGCGGGCCACCGGTGATCGACACGTAGTGCTCGGTGAGCGGCTTCTCCCCGGCGGCGTCGACGAACAGGCCGCCGACCATGCCGAGCGAGTCGTAGCCGGTCGTGCCCGCGCACGGCCAGTCCGGCGGCAGCCGCTCCTCCCCCTCGGTGATCTTCTCGACCAGCAGCCAGGCGTCCGGGACCGCCTCCGACAGCCGCCGCAGATAGCCGCGCGGGTCGGCGAGCCCGTCCGGATGGTCGATGCGCAGGCCGTCCACCAGGCCCTGCTCGACCAGGCCCAGCAGCAGCGCGTGCGTGCGCTCGAAGACCTCGGGGTCCTCCTGCCGCAGCCCGATCAGGCCGGAGATGTCGAAGAACCGGCGGTAGTTGGGCTCGCCTTCGCCCGGCAGGACGACCCGGCCGCCGCCCGCCTCCCAGTCGATGTCGAACCACTTCGCGTACGGGGAGCCCCGCCCCTCCGCCAGGACGGCGGTGAGCGGCATGTTCGGCTCGCCGGGGTCCGGGATCGCCATGTGGTTCGGGACGACGTCGACCAGCAGCCTCAGCCCGTGCGCGCGGAACCGGGCCGCCATGGCCCCGAACGCGTCGGCCCCTCCCAGCTCGTCGGCCAGGCGGGAATGGTCGATCACGTCGTAGCCGTGCGTGGACCCGGGCGCGGCCCGCAGGACCGGCGAGAGGTAGACGTGCGACACGCCGAGGGACGCGAGATAGGGAGCGAGCGCGGCGGCCTCGGCGAATCCGAAGTGCTCCTCGGGCGTCCCGCGGAGCTGGAGCCGGTAGGTGCCGGACGGGGGTGCGGCGAACGCGTCGTCGTCGGGCAGGGACGCGTCGCCGCTGTTCGGTTCGGACAGGGTCTCTTCGGTCAGGTGGTCCTCGGACACGGTCTCCTCATCGGGGGGGTCGTCGGGGAGCGGTTCCTCGGGGAGCGGTTCCTCGGTGGCGGGTTCGGCATGCTCGTTCACGGTTCGCCGGGAGAACTCAGACACGGCGCAGGACCTGGATCGAGCGGTCGCCGACCGGGACGGTCTCGCGGGCCTTCACGACGGGCGACTCCTCCTCGGCGAGCAACGGGTCCGCGGTGTCGAGCACCTTTATCCACATTTGCCCGTATGTGGCGGGCGGAAGCGTGAACGTCAGGTCTCCGTCGTGGCCGTTGATCAGCAGGAGGAACGAGTCGTCCCTGACCTGCCTGCCCTTCGGGTCGGGCTCGCCGATCGCGTCGCCGTTCAGGAACACGTTCAGCGACCTGCTGAAGCCGGCCGACCAGTCCCGGTCGGCCATCTCCGCGCCGCCGGGCGTGAACCAGACGAGGTCGGGCAGGTCCTCGGGCCTGGACTTCGCGGCGCGGCGCGCCTTCTTCGTCCGCTGGTCGCCGAGGAAGAACCGCCGCCGCCGGAACACCGGATGCTCCGTGCGCAGCCTGGACAGGTCCTGCACGAAGTCGAGCAGGAAGCCGCGCTCGTCGAAAGCACGGTGCTGGTCGGAACCACGGCGCTGGTCGGAACCACGGCGCTCGTCAGAACCAGGGCGCTCGTCGAAACCACGGCGCTCGTCGGACCCGTGATGGCCTGCGGGGCCGGTCGGCCGGGGTGAGCGCGTGTCGTCGCGCATCCCCGTCCAGTCGACCCAGGAGAGCTCGTTGTCCTGGCAGTAGGCGTTGTTGTTGCCGTCCTGCGTCCGGCCGATCTCGTCGCCGTGCAGCAGCATCGGCACGCCCTGCGACAGGAAAAGCGTGGTCAGGAAGTTGCGTTTCTGCCGCTCCCGCAAGGAGACGACGTCCAGATCGTCGGTCGGGCCCTCATGGCCGCAGTTCCACGACCGGTTGTCGTCGGTGCCGTCCCGGTCGCCCTCCCCGTTGGCCTCGTTGTGCTTGCCGTCGTAGGAGACCAGGTCATGCAGGGTGAACCCGTCGTGGCAGGTCATGAAGTTGATCGAGGCGATCGGCCGCCGGCCGTCGTCGGCGTACAGGTCGGACGAGCCCGTCAGCCGGGACGCGAAGTCGGGGAGCGCGCCCGGATCCCCGCGCCAGAAGTCCCGGACGGTGTCGCGGTACTGGCCGTTCCACTCCGTCCACAGCGGCGGGAAGTTGCCGACCTGGTAGCCGCCCTCGCCGACGTCCCACGGCTCGGCGATCAGCTTCACCTGCGAGACGACCGGGTCCTGCTGGACGAGGTCGAAGAACGCGGCGAGCCGGTCCACCTCGTGCAGTTCGCGGGCCAGCGTCGCCGCGAGGTCGAAGCGGAACCCGTCCACGTGCATCTCGGTCACCCAGTACCGCAGCGAGTCCATGATCAGCTGCAGGACGTGCGGGCTGCGCATCAGCAGGCTGTTCCCCGTGCCCGTCGTGTCCATGTAGTAGCGGGGATCGTCGTCGGTGAGCCGGTAGTACGAGGCGTTGTCGATGCCGCGGAACGACAGCGTCGGGCCCAGATGGTTGCCCTCGGCGGTGTGGTTGTAGACGACGTCCAGGATCACCTCGATGCCCGCCTGGTGCAGGGCCTTCACCATCGCCTTGAACTCCAGCACCTGCTCGCCCCGCGCCCCCGCCGACGAGTACTCGCTGTGCGGGGCGAAGAAGCCGATGGTGTTGTAGCCCCAGTAGTTGCGCAGCCCCCGGCTCGTCAGCGCGTCGTCGTGGACGAACTGGTGGACGGGCATCAGCTCCACCGCCGTCACCCCGATCGAGCGCAGATGATCGATGATCACCGGGTGGGCGAGGCCGGCGTACGTGCCGCGCAGTGCCGGCGGGACGTCCGGGTGCCGGGCGGTGAGGCCTTTCACGTGCGCCTCGTAGATCACCGTCTCGTGGTACGGGATCCGCGGCGGCCGGTCGTCCCCCCAGTCGAAGTACGGGCTGACGACCACCGACCGCATCGTGTGCCCCGCCGAGTCGGCGTCGTTGCGCGACCACGGGTCGCCGAACTCGTAACCGAAGCAGGACTCGTCCCAGTCGACCGTTCCCTCGACCGCCTGCGCGTACGGGTCCAGGAGGAGCTTCGCCGGGTTGCACCGCCGGCCCCGGCGCGGATCGTACGGGCCGTGCACCCGGAACCCGTACCGCCGTCCCGGCATGACGCCCGGCAGGTACGCGTGCCAGACGAAGGCGTCCGCCTCCGGGAGCGTCAGCCGCGTCTCCTCGCCGTCGCCCGCCGGCCCGTCGAACAGGCACAGCTCCACCCGCTCGGCCGCCTCGGAGAAGACGGCGAAGTTCGTTCCCGCGCCGTCGAACCGGGCCCCGAGCGGATAGGCGCCGCCCGGCCAGATCTCAGCCACCGTCCCGCGCCTCCCGTCCGTGCGGCTCCGCAGCCCGCGGGCGCGCGGGCGCGGCGGCGCACGGAAGGGGCTTTCCCCCTGAGGTTTAGATCACACCGGAACCGATCGGGAGCCCACTGGTCAGAACGGACATTCCTGAGCTACTTTAGGGGAGCCTAACCTTAATGAGGGTGCCCTAAGCATCCCAGGTCAGGTGCGTGGCCCCAGGTCGAACCGCACGGAAGGGCTCTCAGCGGCATGTACGTGTGCATCTGCAACGTCGTCACCGAGGACGACGTCCACGGCTGCATGGCGGACGGTTGCACGACCGCCAAAGAGGTCAAGGCCGCCTGCGGTTTCAAGCCCGGCTGCGGCATGTGCACCAAGCGCATCCATGCGATGGTCAGCGAATACCGGACGGCCAGTGAACTCGCGGACGCCCTCACCGGCGGCCCGGCCGCGCTGGCCCCCGTCCCCGAGGCCCCCGCACCGATCGTCCCTGAGACCGGCGAAAGGGGAACCGCTCCGCAGACCGCCGCCTGAGCCCGTCCCGGTACCCGCACGGCACCGCCACGACCGGCGGAAAAAGCGCCCTCGCGGGGGTCAGTGCCGTCTTGGACCCGCCCGCCATGGAAGCATGGGCGGCATGGAAGGCGACAAGGACATCATCGCGCTGCTGAACGACCAGCTCACCGCGGAGCTCACGGCGATCAACCAGTACTTCCTGCACTCGAAGATGCAGGAGAACTGGGGCTTCACCCGCATCGCCAAGCACACCCGCGACGAGTCGTTCGACGAGATGCGGCACGCGGAGCGGCTGACCGACCGGATCCTGTTCCTGGAGGGCCTGCCCAACTACCAGAAGCTCGGCACCCTGCGGATCGGGCAGACCATCGTCGAGCAGCTCGAAGCCGACCTCGCCGTCGAGATGGAGGCCGTCGCCCGGCTGCGTCCCGGGATCGACCTCATGCGCTCGCGCGGCGACGTCACCTCCGCCCGGATCTTCGAGGACATCCTCGCCGACGAGGAGGAGCACATCGACTACCTGGAGACCGAGCTGAGCCTCGTCCAGGAGCTCGGCGAGCAGAACTACAAGCAGCGGCTCACCGGATCCCCCGGCGGCGACGGCCCCAGCCCCGTCTGAGCGGCCACGTCTGAGCGGCTACGGCGTCCCGGTGTCCGGCGGCTTCGGCTTGGGATTGCGGCGCAGCACGTACGGCTGGATGATGCCGAGGCCCCGGACCGGGCGCCGCACGATCCGGGTGACCTCGTAGACCGGCCGCTTCTCCAGCTGCGCCGCAAGCTCACTGTCGATCACGACCGACCCGGGCCGCGCCAGGGACGTCAGCCTGGCCGCGAGGTTGACCGTCGTGCCGAACACATCGCCCATCAGCGGCAGCACCGGCCCGTACGCGACACCGACGCGCACGTCCGGGACCTCGGTCTCGTCCTGGATGGCCGCCGCCACCGTCAGCGCTATCTCCGCGCCGATCTCCGGGGTCTCCGCGCTGAACAGCACCTCGTCGCCCAGCGTCTTCACCAGCCGCCCGCCGCGCGCCGCGATGATGTCGGCGGCGGTCTCCTCGAACCACTCCACGACCCGGGCCAGCTCGATCTCCTCCAGCTCCCGGCTGACCTGCGTGAACGACACCATGTCCGCGAACCCGACCGTGGTCATCGGCCGCCCCGACGGGTCGCCGTTCTCCCGCGTCGCCGCCGCCGCCAGCGCCCGCGTCCCGGCCGCCGCGAGCTGCCGCCGCCAGGCGTGCACGACCAGCGGCTCGAACTCGCCCATGTGCTTCTCGGCGATGTCCACGATCGTGTCGACCGCCTCGGCGGACGGCGGGTCGCTCAAGTCCTGCGGCAGCATGCTGCGCAGCAGGTTGACCTGCCACTCGGCGAGCCGCGTCATCGTCTGCCCGAACGCCCGGACGAGCCGGATCACGCCGTCCTCGTCCAGGATCCCATCGTCCACGAGCCGGCGGAGACGGTCCAGGGCCTCGACGTCGCCGTCGGTGTAGGCGACGGTCTCGTCCGGCATCGACGGGTACCCGAACGCCCGCCAGATCCGGCCGGAGAACTCCCGGGACACCCCGGACCGCCGGACGGCGTCGACACGGGTGTATTGAAGCTCGCCCCCCAGCAGGAGCTCTTCGATCTCCTTCGGATCCGGCAATCCGGCCGCCATCATCCGCCCCTCAGTCCGCCGCCGCCCCGGGCGGGGACATCGGCGTCATGGATCGGTTCCGGGACATATCGTCGCAGATCAGCAACTCGGTCAACGTCCGGACCGTGGATCGCCGTTCCCCGTTCACCGGACGTGCACCACATCTCCCGCGCTGACCACCCGATCCCCGCCCGTCCCGGCCACCACCAGGCGGCCCGCCCCGTCCACGTCCCGCGCCGTCCCCGCCACCGTCTCCGCCCCGGGCAGCTCGACCCTCACCTGCCGCCCGAGCGTGGCGCACAGCTCCTTGTACGCGGTACGCAGCCCGCTGGTCTCCGGATCACCGTCGAGGGCCGTCCACTCCCGGTACCAGGTCGAGAACTCGCGCAGGACCGCGCGCAGCAGCGGCGCCCGGTCGCTCAGCGGCGCACCCTCGATCGCCAGCGACGTCGCGGTCGGCACCGGAAGTTCCTCCTCCCGCAACCCCACGTTCAGCCCCACTCCGACGATGAGCCCGCCGCCGGTCCTCTCCGAGAGGATCCCCGCCAGCTTCCGGTCCCCGACCAGCAGATCGTTCGGCCACTTGAGCCGCGCGTCCACGGCCGCGTCGCCGCCGCTGAGGAACCCGTCCCCCTCCTGCGACCAGGCGGTCATCCGCCGGACGGCGGTCGCGACGGCGACACCGGTCAGCAGCGGCGCCCAGCCGAGCATCGGCACCGGCACCCGCGGCCGCAGCAGCACCGAGAACATCAGCCCCGACCGCGGCGGCGCCGTCCAGGCCCGGCCGAGCCGTCCCCGGCCCGCCGTCTGCACCTCGGTGACCAGCACGGTCCCCTCCGGCGCGCCGTCCCTGGCCCGCTCCGCGAGGTCGGCGTTGGTGGACCCCGTCTCGGCCACCACGCGGACCTCCCGCCACAGCCCGCCCTCCCGGACGAGCGCCCGCTGCAGCGCCGCCTCGTGCAGCGGCGGCCGTCCAAGATCCCCGTAAGGTGACTCGCTCACGGGACCATCCAACCCCACGACCGCTCCGCCCCTCACGCCCAGCCACGGCCGAACAAAGTTCACCTGCGGTATGGCGCCCTTGTGGGCCCTCTGATAGGGGCGACACGCCGCGGGCCGACGAGGCTGGCTAGGGTGCCTGCATGGATGGAGTGAACCTGCTCCGCGACGGGCACGTCGCGGAGATCGTGCTGGACCGGCCCGAGGCGCTCAACGCGCTGTCCACCGCGATGGCGCGGCGGCTCGCGGCGGTGTGCGCGGAGGTCGCGGCGGACGCGGCCGTGCGGGCGGTGGTGCTGAGCGCGGCGGGTGAGAAGGCGTTCTGCGTCGGCGCGGACCTCAAGGAACGCAACGCGATGACCGACGACGAGATCATGGCGCAGCGGCCCGTCTTCACCTCCGCGTTCCGCGGCGTCCTGAACCTGCCCCAGCCGGTCGTCGCGGCCGTGCACGGGTACGCGCTCGGCGGCGGCTGCGAGTTCGCCCTGTCCACCGACCTGATCGTCGCGGACGAGACGGCCGTGTTCGGACTGCCGGAGGTGAGCGTCGGTCTCGTCCCCGGCGGCGGCGGGACGCAGCTCGCGCTGCGCCGCCTCGGCCCCGGCAGGGCCGCCGACCTGGTCTTCACCGGCCGCCGCCTGAGCATCGAGGAGGCCGTCGAATACGGCCTCGCCGACCGCAGGGTCCCCGCCGGCGCCGCCCGCGACGAGGCCCTCGCCCTCGCCGGGGTCATCGCGGGGAACTCCCCGGTCGCCGTCCGCGCCGCGAAACGCGCCCTCCGCCAGGGCGGCGGCGTCGGCCTGGACGCGGGCCTCGACCTGGAGGAGAACGCCTGGCGCACCGCCGCCGCCTCCGCCGACCGCCGCGAGGGCATCGCCGCCTTCGCCGAGAAGCGCAAACCCGTCTGGCCATCCTGATCGAGAGTTCCGCGCCCACCGCGCGGCCGCGCCCCGTATCGCGGTCCGGGGTCTGGGTCGCTCGACCTGGGCTGCCTCGGGCGCCGTGCTCAGGTCGCCTCGGTGCTGAGGGTCCGTGCGATGGACCGGCGAGCCGCGAGACGCGCGGGCAGCGCGGTGAGCGCCGCCGTCGCCAGGGGAGCGGCGAGTGCCGGGATGAGCAGCGTCCACGTGGGGGGACTGGCGACGTTCGGAGGGGAGAGGGACAGCACCAGGAACAAACCCAAGGGGACGCCGAGGACAGCACCGGGCAGGGTCGGGAGGAGTTGCGCGGCGGACAGCCCGGCCGTGATCTGCCCGGGGGTCGCGCCGAGCGTGCGGGCGATGGCCATGACGGGCCGGGCCTCCAGCGCCGTCGTCCAGGTGATCGTGACGATGTTCACCGCGGCGAGCACGGCCAGGGCGACGGTGACGGACAGCAGCACGCGGTGGCCCTGCTCGATCTGCACATTGCCCAGGTCGGAGGAGCCCAGGCCATAGTCGTAGTCCGGTTGGACGCGGGCCACCAGCAGGGCCGTGACGCCGATCATCATGACCGCGATGCTCCACGCGTGCAGGACGGCGCGACCGGGGCGGCGACCGATCAGGCGGAGTGCGAGCAGCAGCGAGGGCGGCAGCAGTGCCGACAGGCCGTTCAG
Source organism: Spirillospora sp. NPDC048823 (assembly GCF_043198445.1). Classification (NCBI taxonomy): domain Bacteria; kingdom Bacillati; phylum Actinomycetota; class Actinomycetes; order Streptosporangiales; family Thermomonosporaceae; genus Spirillospora; species Spirillospora sp. NPDC048823. The sequence goes on from NZ_JBICUT010000020.1 coordinate 18,101, forward strand.
CCAGGGCCGGCGGCTGGGCGGGCGGCCGGTGTCGGCGAGCGCGGTGACGGTCTCGGTGCGTAGGGCGCGCCGGGTGGGACCGAGGGTGGTGAGGACCGCCACGGCCAGGGCCAGGAAGGTCGTGACGGCGACGGTGTCACCGGTCGGGCCCGCGGCGGTGGACAGCAGGCTCGCGGTCGGGTTGGCGAGGCCGGGCGCGGCCACCCGGGCGATCGTCAGCCCCAGCGCGTCGGCGACCAGCGCCAGCGTCAGGTACTCGCCGAGCAGGACGCCGGCGATGAGGGCGGGCGTGGCGCCGACCGCCTTGAGCAGCCCCACCCGCCGGGTCTGCTCGGTGGCGCGTCCCGCCGCCAGCGTGGCGACGCCGCCGACGGCCAGCAAGGCGAGCAGCCAGCTGCCGATGACCAGGACCGGTTGGCTCTGCCGGAGTACGCGCTTGTCCCGCTCGGCTATGGACTGCCAGGTGGAGAAGTGCGTCAGGTGGTCGTCACCGAGCCCGCGGGAGTCGACGAACGCCTGAGCGGCGGCGGGGTCCCGCAGTTTCAGGTACAGCAGGGAGGTCACAGGGAGGTCGGCGGCCGCCAGCGTCCTGGTGTCGGCCTCGCTCATCCAGACCAGGCCGCTGTAGTCGCTCGGACCGCCGTTCGGGCCGATCATCTGCGCCCCCGGATAGATGGGGTGCGCCGCGGTCACGGCGATCCCGGCGACGGGAAGCGAGCGGCCGGCGACGGTGACGCGGTCGCCGACCCGGACGCCCAGGACGGCGGCGAAGCCCCGTTCGACCACCACACCGCCGGGACGCACCCAGGTGCCCGAGGTGACCAGCGGGCGATCGATCGGGCCCGGCGTCGCCTCGGCGCCCTGCGCCACCGCGGCCGACGTCAGGCCCCGCGCCTTCAACGTCGTGTAGTACTGGCGGTACGGTCCGCTATGGGCGGTGACTTCGGGCGCCTGTGCCACCGATGTCAGGGCCGAGGTCGCGGCCCGGTCGCCGCCAGGGGAGAGCGCCACCACGTCGGGTCCGGCCGTGGCGGCGTGGGTCTGCCGGTAGAGCGTGTCGGTCGCGCCGCGCAGCGACATGCCGAGGGAAAGGGTGGCGGTGGCGGCGGTGATCGCCAGCAGCATCATCGCGGCCTGGGCGGGATGCCGGCGCACGTCGGCCACGACGAGGCGGAACACCAGCAGGACGCGGCCCACGCGGCTCACTCTCCCCACCCGAGGATGTCCCCGAGCCCCCCGGCGGCACGGCCCGCCAGCCCGGTGTCGTCGACGCACGTCCCATCGCGCATCGACACGACCCGGTCCGCGGTGGCCGCGACCCGCTCGTCATGCGTGACGATCAGGAGGGTCTGCCCGGCTGCGCGCAGCCCCTCGAAGAGCCGCAGCACGTCGAGCGTCGCCGCGGTGTCCAGGTTGCCGGTCGGCTCGTCGGCCAGCAGCACCAGCGGCTCGTTGGCCATGGCACGGGCGATGGCCACCCGCTGCCGCTGCCCTCCCGACAGCTCCCACGGCAGGTGCCGGGCGCGGTCGGTGAGCCCGACCCGCTCCAGCAGCGCATCCGCGCGGCGCCGGGCCGCACGCGGTGAACGGCCGGCCAGCAGCACGGGCAGCTCCACGTTCTCCCGCGCCGACAGCTCCTCCACCAGGTGGAATGACTGAAAGACGAAACCGACCGACCGACGCCGGAGGCGGGCCAGCGCCCGCTCGCTCAGGGCGTCGATCCGCCGGCCGGCCAGCCATACTTCCCCACTGCTGGGCCGCTCCAGCCCGCCCAGCAGGTGCAGCAGCGTGGACTTCCCGCAGCCGCTCGGCCCCGTCACCGCCAGCATCTGCCCCGCCGGAACGTCCAGGTCGACCTCATCGACCGCCCGGACCAGGCCCTGCCCCCGGCCGTGCTCCTTGCACAGGCTGCGGACCTGCAGCACCGCGCCCAACTCGTTCATGCATCCTCGGATTCGTCAGCGATCTTTGACCAGACCCGCTCGCATGCCTCCAACCAGCGCAGGTCGGCCTGCAACCGCAGCGCGATGCCCTCCAGCAGCAGGCCGGCGGTCGAGCCGTCCGGCTCCGCCAGCAACGCGCGCTGCGCCTCGCCGAGCCGCCGCAGCAGCTCGCGGCGCTGCGCGTCCACCAGCTCCACCGGATCGGCGAGCCGGCCCGCGGCCGCGGCGGCGAGCTTGAGGTGGAATTCCGCCACGTTCGGCTTCGGCCAGTTCACCTCGCTCAGCCAGGCGGCCACCCGCCGCTGCCCGGCCGCCGTCGGCGCGTACACCCTGCGGTCCGGCCGGTCCGCGAGCCCATCGGCGCGTTCGGACGTGACCAGCCCGGCCTTCTCCAGCCGGGCCAGGGTCACGTAGACCTGCCCCGCGTTCATCGACTCCCCGAGCGGCCCGAGGGCCTTGCGGAGCCGCTCGCGCAGGAGGTAACCGTGCGACGGTTCCTTCGCCAGCATCGCCAGCACCGCGTCCTGCATGCACCACCCCTAACGGCTAGCCAATAGATAGCGGTTAGGGATTAAGGACGTCAAGCAGACCCGGACACGCCGCCTGAGAAGGCGTTCTGCGTCCCGAGCTGCTTGGCCGAGTCGGAGTAGCCGAGCATGACCTCCAGGCGGCGCCCGGTGGCGTCCAGGCGGTCCTGGACGGCCGGGATCCGCAGCATCCCGTCGAGGACGGACGGGGCGCGTTCGAGGTCCTCGCCGGTTTCGAACAGCGGGATGACGTCCAGGACGGGGGCGCCGTCGCCGAGGGAGGCGGCGAGTTCGTGGACGTTGGCGATGTCGTCGGCGGAGCGGGTGAACGAGACGATGTAGCGGTGGCAGGCGCGGACCCCGAAGCGGCCCTGGATCCACGCGACGGTCCGGAGGGTAGGTGGGACGGGTGGGCGGTGCGTGCGGCGGCGAGGGCGCCCAGAAGGTCCTTCTGCCGGAGGTGAGCGTCGGTCTCGTCCCCGGCGGCGGCGGGACGCAGCTCGCGCTGCGCCGCCTCCGCCGAAAGTCGGTGGCGAGGCGACCGGTGTGCCACATCCGGTAGCACGCGATCAGCCGGCGGGCCGCGATCACGTGGCCCGCGCGGGTGTTGCCGCTGTGGTCGTGAAGACAGACCGGGTCCGCTACGTGTGCATCCTTGCCCAGACCCACTTGCCGCCGGCGGGGTCGCCGATGACGCCGCACTTGGCGGACAAGACCTGGACGATGTGCAGGCCCCAGCCGCCGTTGTCGTCGAACGCCTCCTCGGACAGGTCGAGGTCTTCGAGGGTGAGTTCGGTCATCGGCCTGGCCTGGGGCAGTTCGTGGGCCGCGTCCCAGACGGCGATGATCACGCCGTAGGTGTCCCGGCTGAGCTGGAGGCGGATCTTCTCGTGCGGCGTCTGGCGGGCCGCGTTGGTCACGAGTTCCGACGTGACGAGAAGCGCGCTGTCGAGAATATGGAAATAGTCCCATTTGCGGATTCGCGTATCCACGAAAGTGCGCGCCAGCCCCACTGCGGCCGGTGTGCCCATAAGGGCCATGATCGACTCTTCGGTCGCCGCCATCGTCATCGTCCCGTCCTTGTCCGAGATTCCGATTTCCCGTGACAAGGATCACCGCAGAGTTCTATGTTTTGTCTGTAGACGAGTGACTTGAAAACAGGAGGAACGATGTCGACCGTTCGCGAACCCCTCGACCCCAAGATCTCCATGTGGCACTTCCTGGCCTTCTGCCTGCGGTTTTGGCGGGAGAAGATGGGGTTGTCACTGACTCAATGCGGCGAGATCATCGGCGTTGCCCGGTCGACTGTTTCCAACCTGGAAGCGGGGCGTCGGCGGCCACAAGACGACCAAATGTCCCTGCTCGACAAGGCGTATGGAACCGGGGTGCTATTTCAAGTCTTGCTCTGGTTTGCCCGAATGGCGCATGATCCGGACTGGGCCCGCCAGATCGACAAGTACGAGGAGGAGGCCGTCTCGATCAAGACCTACCACGGCCAGGTCGTCCCGCTAGCGCTGCAGACGGACGACTACACGTGGGCCTACGTCAAGGCGAGCAAGTTTAAAGACCTGGACGGCGAGATGGGCGTCCGTACCGCGAAGAAGAAGGCGTACTGGGAGAAGGGCGACTCGCTTCTCACCTGGACAGTGATCGACGAGGCCGTCCTGGCTCGGCCGGTCGGGGGCGGGGAGGTCATGAAGAAGCAGCTGGAACACCTGCTGAAGCTGGCCGAGCTAGCCCACGTGAGTCTGCGCGTCATCCCCTTCTCGTCGGGCGAGCACATGGGCGTCGACGGGTCGATGCAAATCATCGGTCTTGAAGATCGAGATGTCGCGTACTCCACCGCCCAGAACGGCGGTCGCCTGATCGAAGCGCCTCGCGAGGTTCGGGAGCTGTCCGTTATGTTCGACCGCATCGGCGTGAAGGCTGCTCCAGAGGAAGCCTCCCGCGAGATCATCAAGCGGTACTTGGAGAGCTACGAATGAACGTGAAGTGGCGTACAAGTTCGTACACCGGTGGCGCAAACGACACTCAGTGCGTTGAGCTGGGACGTCTTGCGCCAGGGGCCGGGATCGGGGTGCGGGACAGCAAGGACCCGGACGGTGGACGCCTCACCCTGTCCGTTGCGGAGTTCGCGGGCCTGATCGAGAAGGTCAAGCAGTACCCGGCCCGTTGACCGTCCTCCCACACAGGTCAGCCGGTGTTCTGGAGGCCTGCGGCCACGCCGTTCACGGACAGGAGGAGCAGAGCCTCCAGGTGGGCGCGTTCCTCGTCGTCCGAGACGCCGGCGCGGAGGGCGGTCAGGGCTCGTAGCTGCAGGTGGGAGAGGGCGTCCACGTAGGGGTTGCGCAGTTCCACGGCTCGGGAGAGGACGCGGCGGTTCTCCAGGAGGCGTTCGTGGCCGGTGACCGCCAGGACCAGGCGGTGGGTGCGGTCGTACTCGGCGAGGACGGTCTCGGAGAGTTCCGGGCGGTCGCCCAGGGCCAGGTAGCGTTCGGCGATCGCGCGGTCCGACTTGGCCAGGCTCATCTCGGCGTTGTCGAGGAGGGTGTTGAACAGGGGCCATGCCTCGTAGGCGTCGCGGAGTCCGGTGAGGTCCTTGCCGTCGTCGGAGACCGCGGCTAGGCCGCTGCCCAGGCCGTACCAGCCGGGAAGGTTGACGCGGGTCTGCGTCCAGGCGAACACCCACGGGATGGCTCGCAGGTCCTCCAGGCCCTGCGCGGCCTTGCGGCGGGACGGGCGGGAGCCGATGCGCAGCCCGGAGATCTCCTCCAGGGGGCTGACCTGGGTGAACCAGGCGGCGAAGTCCTCGGTTTCGATGAGGCCGCGGAACGCCGCCCTGGCGGCGTCGCTGATCTTGTCGGCCAGGGGGCGGAAGCGGGCGGCGGCCTCGCGGGCGCGGTCCTGGACGGCGTCGGTGGAGGCCAGCAGGACGGCGCTGGTGACCTGCTCGACGTGCCGCTTGGCGATCTCGCGGTGGCCGTAGCGGGCGAAGATGACCTCGCCCTGCTCGGTGACCTTGAAGCGGCCCGCGACCGAGCCCGGCGCCTGCGCCAGGATCGCCCGGTTGGCGGGGCCGCCGCCGCGGCCGAGGGAGCCGCCGCGGCCGTGGAACAGCGTCAGCCTGACGTCGTTGCGGGCGGCCCAGGCGGCGAGGGCCTCCTGGGTGTCGTAGAGGCGGAGGGTCGCGCTGGTCGGGCCGAGCTGCTTGGCCGAGTCGGAGTAGCCGAGCATGACCTCCAGGCGGCGCCCGGTGGCGTCCAGGCGGTCCTGGACGGCCGGGATCCGCAGCATCCCGTCGAGGACGGACGGGGCGCGTCCGAGGTCCTCGCCGGTCTCGAACAGCGGGATGACGTCCAGGACGGGGGCGCCGTCGCCGAGGGAGGCGGCGAGTTCGTGGACGTTGGCGATGTCGTCGGCGGAGCGGGTGAACGAGACGATGTAGCGGTGGCAGGCGCGGACCCCGAAGCGGCCCTGGATCCAGGCGACGGTCCGGAGGGTTTCGAGGATCTCCTCGGTCATCTCGGACGTGTCGGACTGGTCGGCCTTCAGCTCGGCGAGGGCCTTCTCGTGGAGTTCGGAGTGCTGCCGGATCTCCAGTTCGGCGAGGTGGAAGCCGAACGTCTCGACCTGCCAGACGAGGTGCTGGACGCGTCCGTACGCCTGCCGTGCGGCGCCCGCGCCGGCCAGGGAGTCCTGGACGGCGCGCAGGTCGGCGAGAAGTTCGTCCGGGGAGGGGTAGGCGAGGTCGGCGTCGCGGTCGCGGGTCGCGGCGATACGGGCGGCGGCGTACAGGAGGAACTGGCGGTGCGGCTCGCCCGGTGAGCGCTTGGCGATCTCGCGGAGGTGGGACGGGTGGGCGGTGCGTGCGGCGGCGAGGGCGCCCAGAAGGTCCTTGGAGGCGGGTGTCGTGGCCTCGTGGACGGTCAGTTCCCGGCCGATCCGGGCGCAGGCGTTCTCCAGGGCGCGCAGGATGTGATCGGCCTGGATCATGACCGCGTCCCGGGTGATCTGCGCGGTGACGTAGGGGTTCCCGTCGCGGTCGCCGCCGATCCAGCTGCCGAAGCGCAGGTACGGGCGGGCCTTCGGCGGCCGGGTGCCGTCGTCGCCGGGCTGCAGGGCGCGGTCCAGGGCCCGGTAGATGTGCGGGACGACGCGGAAGATCGTCTCGTCGAACGCGGCCATCGCGGTGCGGACCTCGTCGAGGGGGTCGAGCTGGGTGCCGCGGCGCAGCGCCGTCCGCCACAGCAGGTCGATCTCCTCGCGGAGGCTCCGCTCGATCTCCTCGCGCTCGGTCGCGCCGGGGGCGTCGTTCAGCCGCGTCATCAGGTCGCTGATCCGCTGGATGGCGGTGACGACCGCGCGGCGGCGGGCCTCGGTCGGGTGGGCGGTGAAGACCGGGCGGAACTCCAGGCCCTCGATGAGGCCGTCGAGCCGGCCGTCGGTGGAGGCGCGGATGTGCTGGACGGTGGCGGCCACGGAGCCGGGGACGGTGTCGCCGGTGTCGCGTTCCCGCAGCGTCCGGATGCGGTGGTGCTCCTCCGCGAGGTTCGTCAGGTGGAAGTACACGGTGAAGGCGCGGGCCACCTGCTCGGCACGTTCCAGCGTCCAGCCGTCGACGATGGCGGCGACGTCCGAGCCGGCCGTCTCGCCGCGACGGGCGGCGATCACCGCGTGGCGGAGCCGTTCGACGTCGTCCAGCAGCCCCTGGCCGCCGTACTCCACGAGGCCGTCGCCGAGCATCGCGCCGAGGAGCCGCACATCGCGGCGCAGCGGTTCGGGCAGGTCCTGCCGAAAGATCTCACGCGTCTTCGTAGCCACCCGCCCAAGCCTAACCAGGCGTGGTCACGCGGGGTCCGTCCCGGTCGGCGACCCCGCGCGCACCTGCGTCATCAGCGGCCGGTTACTCTGGCCCGCATGGCGACGGAAGCCCCTGAACCCCCGGTGGAGTACGACCTCCACACCACGGCGGGAAAGATCGCGGACCTGGAGCGGCGCAGGTACGAGGCGGTGCACGCGGGATCGGCGCGTGCCGTCGAGAAGCAGCACGCCAAGGGCAAGATGACGGCCCGGGAGCGGATCGACGCGCTCCTGGACCCCGGCTCGTTCGTCGAGTTCGACGAGATGGCGCGGCACCGCTCCACGAACTTCGGGATGGAGAAGAACCGTCCCTACGGCGACGGCGTGGTCACCGGCCACGGCACGGTGGACGGCCGTCCCGTCGCGGTGTTCAGCCAGGACTTCACCGTCTCCGGCGGCTCCCTCGGCGAGGTCTTCGGCGAGAAGATCTGCAAGGTCATGGACCACGCGATCAAGACGGGCTGCCCGGTGGTCGGCATCAACGACTCCGGCGGCGCGCGGATCCAGGAGGGCGTGGTCGCGCTCGGCCTGTACGCCGAGATCTTCAAGAGGAACGTGCACGCGTCCGGGGTGATCCCGCAGATCTCGCTCGTGATGGGGCCGTGCGCGGGCGGCGCCGTGTACTCCCCCGCGATCACCGACTTCATCGTCATGGTCGACCAGACGTCCCACATGTTCATCACCGGGCCGGACGTGATCAAGACGGTCACCGGCGAAGAGGTGACGATGGAGGAACTGGGCGGCGCGCACTCGCACAACTCCAAGTCCGGTGTCGCCCACTACCAGGGGTCGGACGAGGACGACGCGATCGAGTACGTCAAGGCGCTGCTGTCGTACCTGCCGTCGAACAACCTCGCGGACGCGCCCGCGTTCGGCGTCCCCGTCGACCCGGCGGAACTCGTCGAGGAACTCGACACCCTCGTCCCCGACTCGCCCAACCAGCCGTACGACATGCACACCGCCATCGAGCACGTGCTGGACGACGGCGAGTTCCTGGAAGTGCAGGAGCTGTACGCGCCGAACATCATCGTCGGGTTCGGGCGGGTCGAAGGCCATTCGGTCGGCGTCGTCGCCAACCAGCCGATGCAGTTCGCGGGGACGCTCGACATCGACGCGTCGGAGAAGGCCGCCCGGTTCGTGCGGACCTGCGACGCGTTCAACATCCCGGTGCTGACGTTCGTGGACGTCCCCGGCTTCCTTCCCGGCACCGACCAGGAGTGGAACGGGATCATCCGGCGCGGCGCGAAGCTGCTGTTCGCCTACGCGGAGGCGACCGTCCCGCTCGTGACCATCATCACGCGCAAGGCGTACGGCGGCGCCTACGACGTCATGGGGTCCAAGCACCTCGGCGCCGACATCAACCTGGCGTGGCCGACCGCGCAGATCGCGGTGATGGGCGCGCAGGGCGCGGTCAACATCCTGTACCGGCGCGACCTGGCCGCGGCGGACGACCCCGACGCCCGCCGCGCCGAGCTGATCACCGAGTACGAGGACACGCTCGCCAACCCCTACATCGCGGCCGAGCGCGGCTACATCGACAACGTGATCAAGCCGTCCGAGACGCGCGGGCAGGTCGTGCGGGCGCTGCGGGCGCTGCGCGAGAAGCGCACCACGCTGCCGCCCAAGAAGCATGGGAACATCCCGCTCTGACCCGACCCTCCCAGGAGGTCAGGAGATTCCGTGACCGCTGACAGCAAGCCCTTCCTCCAGATCGTCCGGGGCGATCCCGGCCCGGAGGAGATCGCGGCGCTCGTCGCCGTGCTGACCGCCCGCGCCCGGGCCGCCGCGACCGCCCGGGACGGGGACGGCGGCGCGGCCAGGCCATCGCGGTGGGCGGACCGCTCCCGGCTCGTCCGCAGCACGTTCGCGGGCGAACTGCGGCCGCGCGGCGCGGGCGCGTGGCGGGCCGGCGGCCTGCCGCGCTGACCTCCGGGCGGGAACCCCGTCCCGGCCGCCGGAGCGATGTGTAACCGCGGTTCACGCCCAGCGGGGGCCCGGCACGAATAAGGTGGAAGGTCATGGCCACCTCGGAGTTCGTCCCACAGCCAGCGCGATACGCCATCTTCGTCGACGCGGGGTATCTTTACGCGGCCTCGGGTGCCCTGTTGCTCAGCTGCGGGTCCAGGCGCGAGTACCGGGTCGCCGCGGAGAAGCTGATCAAGGCGCTGACCGCGCACGCCGACGACCAGGTGGCCGGCGAGCTGCTGCGGGTGTACTGGTTCGACGCCGCGCCGAAACGGCAGCCGACGGTCGACCAGCGCGTCATCGCGAACCTGCCGCTGGTGAAGCTGCGGCTGGGCAACCTGAACGCGCAGGGCCAGCAGAAGGGCGTGGACGCCCAGCTGCGCGCCGACCTGGAGGCCCTTGCCCGGCACCGCGCGATCACCGACGCGGTGCTGCTGGCCGGTGACGAGGACATGCTGCCCGCCGTCGAGGCCGCGCAGCGCTACGGCGTCCGCGTGCACCTGTGGGGCGTCGAGCCGACGCACGGCTCGAACCAGGCCGAGTGGCTGGTGTGGGAGTCCGACACCGTCGAGGTGCTGCCCTCCGATTTCCTGCGCCCCTACTTCACCAAGGCCAAGGTGCTTCCGGTGCCCGCGCCCGGCAGCGCCGCCGCCGTCCGCGACGCCGCGGCCGCCGCGCAGCGCACGAGCCCCGTCCCGTCGCCGTCGCAGGTGTTCGCGGGACGTCCCCCGGCGGTCAAGCCGTCACCGGCGGCCGTCCGCACCACCGTCCCCGTCCCGGCCGGTGCGACGCCCGCGACGGTGGCCGCGTCGATGAACTCCACCGCGGCGACCGACGGCAAGCTCGGCCCCGACCGCGACCACATGCTGGAGATCGGTGAGCATGTGGCACAGAAGTGGATCTTCGAGCGGGGCCGGGACAACATCCGTGACCTGCTGCCCGGCCCGATCCTGCCGCCCGTCATCGACAAGGAGCTGCTGATCGAGGCGGAGAAGGAGCTCGGCGGCTCCCTGCGCCCCTACCAGGAGGCCCGCACCTGGCTGCGGGACGGCTTCTGGGAGCGCGTCTACCGCGAGTTCGGCATCGGCATCGGCAAGTCCGACTGACTCCCCCGCGGTTCCGGCCGGCCTCCTGCGACGATCAACACGTTTCGCAATTGGCCGGACACGGGGAGTCGTCTCTCGGTAAGGTCCCCGCCGTGTAAGGGGGACCGTTGCATGGGATGTCGAGGAGGACGATCACGGGCCGCCGCGCTCCCGCTCACCGCGGCCCTCGCACTGACCTGCGGAGTTCTGGCCGGGTGCGAGTCGCCCGTGCCGTTCTACCCGCCCGGGGAGGGCGCCCCGGGCCGGCCGGTGGTCGGGCTCGGCGGGCCGGCGCCGTACCTGAGCCCGCGTCCCGACAGCGCAACGCCCGACCCGTCCGGCGGCGGCGACGGCGGCGGCGTCCCGGTGGCGCCGGCGGGCGGGCACGCCTACGCCGCCACCGGCCCGGGGATGATCGCGCCGCACGCGCGAAGCATGCCGCCCCGGCTGTACGTCGCGCACGGGCCGTTCATCGACGTCATCGACCCGGACACCCTCCAGATCGTCGGGCGGCTGTACACGGGGGCGCCGGCGTCGCGGCTCGTGCCGTCCTGGGATCTGCGGCGGCTGTGGGCCACCGGCCGGACGCACGGCATGCTCGTGCCGGTCGGGCCGCACGGCCCCGAGCGGGGCCGTACGGTGAACGCCACGGGCACCACCGGGCTCTACTTCACCCCGGACGGGCGGAACGCGCTGGTCCTGTCCCGCCGGTCGCGCCGCGTCGACGTCCGCGACCCGGACACGATGCGGCGCAGCGCGTCGGTGCCGATGCCCTGCGCCGCCGGGCACGCCGACTTCACGCTGGACGGTTCGTCGCTGGTGACGACCTGCGCGTCCGCCGGTGCGATCGCCCGCGTGGACCTCGCGGGCCGCCGGGTCTCGGGGACGATCCGGCTGCCGGACGGCGCGCGTCCCGGTGACCTGCGGTTGTCGCCGGACGGCACCCTGTTCTACGTCGCCGACTCCGTCAAGGGCGGGGTCTGGCTCGTCGACGCCGGACGGTTCGCCGTGCTGGGGTTCGTCCGTACCGCGCCGGGCGCGCGCGGCCTGTCCATCGGCCGGAACGCGCGCCGCCTGTTCGTGGCGGGCGGCGGCATCCTCGCCGCCGTCGACTTCGGCACCCGGCGGGTCACGTCCCGCTGGCCGCTGCCCGGCGGCGGCTCACCGATACCGGGCGGGGTGTCGTCGGACGGGACGGCGCTGTGGCTCGCCGACCCCGCCGGCCTCGTCTACGCGGTGTCCACCCGGACGGGGCGGGTCCTGCGGAAGGCCAGGGTCGCGGGGCGCCTGGCGGGCCTGCGCCTCCACCCGCAGCCGGGCCGGTACTCGCTGGGCGGAACCGGCCTGTTCCGCTGATCACGCGCGGGGGCCGTCCACACCGTGTCGGCGTGACGTGGTCACACCTGCCTTGTCCGGACCCCGGCCACTCCCGCAGATTAGGTTAGGCTAACCTCATTTGAGGTTCGGGGTAGAGAACGGAGGAGCCGACGTGAGCCGGCACGCACAGATCGTCCCCGCTTCGGGGCGCTCCAACGACAAGGTTCAAGGGCATTGGCTGCTTGCGCGGCTCGGCAAGAGGGTGCTCCGTCCGGGAGGCATCGCGCTGACACGGCGCATGCTCGATCACGCGGAGATCGGCGGGTGCGACATCGTCGAACTGGCACCCGGACTCGGCCGCACCGCGCAGGAGATCATCGGGCGTCGCCCCGGCGGGTACATCGGCATCGACGGCGATCCGGACGCCGCCGCACGAGTCCGGCAGGTGGTGGGCGGGCACGGGACGGTGCGGGTGGCGGAGGCCGCGGTGACCGGGCTACCGGACGCAAGCGCCGACGTCGTCCTCGGCGAGGCGATGCTCACGATGCAGGGCGACAAGGCCAAAGGCGCGATCGTCGCGGAGGCCGCCCGGATTCTGCGTCCCGGGGGGCGGTACGCGATCCACGAGCTCGCCCTCACCCCGGACCAGATCGAGGACGACATCAAGACACAGGTGCGGCAGGCACTGGCCCACAGCATCAAGGTCAACGCGCGCCCGCAGACGGTCGGCGAGTGGCGGGCACTTCTCGAAGCGCACGGGTTCGCGATCGAGCGCGTCGAGACGGCCCCGATGGCTCTGCTGCAAGTACGCAGGCTCGTCTCAGACGAAGGCCTGGGCGGGGCACTGCGTTTCGGTAAGAACCTGCTCGTACAGGGGGACGCCCGCCGCCGTGTCCTCGACATGCGCAAGGTCTTCCGGGAGCACCGCTCGTCCCTCGTCGCCGTGGCGCTCATCGCACATAGGAACGCCGGCGCCGTATCGGACACGGCGGCGGCGGACGACGCCTCGTAGGGCCGTGCCGCGGGCGGTGGCCCGGAAGGCGGTGGGAGTCATGCCGGTGCGTTGCCGGAAGAAGGCGCCGGACGCCGTTGGGCGCCACACCACCGCGTCGGCCGGCTGAGCCCGCCGAGGGCCTGATGCACGAGCATATGACCAACGGCCTCGTAGTGCAGGGACCTAAGGCCATGTTCGGGCGCTTCTCCGCGTCGACAGACTGTGAGCAGCCGTTCCGGGCCGCACCGCGGGGACGGATGGACGCCGGTCCCCAGCCGGCCGTTCCCGGACGTCCTGACACGTGTCTGACCGCCACAGCGCCCGAAGCGCCGCACCTGAGGACTCCCGCCCCAGAAAGGCTGACCATGACCGTCGTCGAAGAATTCACGGAGGTGTTCCGGACCGAGCACCGGGGTGTCCGTGACCTGCTCCTCAACCTGGTGGAGGCATTCCAGAAGCGTGACCCGGTCCGGGCGCGCGAGCTCCTCGCTGCCGTTGACAGCGCCACCGGCCCGCACTTCCGCTACGAGGAAGAGGCCATGTATCCACGGCTGGTGGACATCTTCGGGGACGAGTACGTCGACAAGCTGCTCACCGACCACGACGGTGCCATCCGGAACGTCCGCCAGTTGTATGAGATCGTCGACCAAGACCAGCTGAACGCGGCGCACGCCGAACGCGGGGTGGGGCTGACCCGGCAGATCCTGCCGCACGTCAGCGACTGCGACGGGTTGTCCATCATGGTGGAGACCCTTCCCGATGAGACGGTCGACGACATCCTCGGGGCACGACGGAAGGCCCGGGATGCAGGGCTGGACCTGCTGACCTGGGCGGCGACGGCTCGGGACCGGGACGTCTGAGCCCACGCTCGGGCTCATTTATTACAGCCTTCACTAGTAATAAATGAAGACCCACTCGCCGTGGCTCAGCTCTCACTGCTCAGGCGCCAGGGCCGCGACAACGGCCAGGGCGGGCGGCAGGCCACGGTCGAGTGGGTGCAGCACCGGAAGCCCGAGAGCAGCGCAGTGGACGTGGTCTGCACGTGTGGAGCGGAGCGGCTCGCACAGGCTGTAAGACATCTCTCTCCGTCCACGGCGCCCGATGGGTTGTTGTTCTCACTACCACTGATGTAAAAACTATCACTGGTCGTGAAAAATCATCGTCCTCCGCGGGTTCGCAGCCGCGTGAACGTGGATGCGCACGGCTGGGCACGGCGCTCTGCGCCGCTGCCGACCAGTCCCCCAACTGGAGGTTCCGTGACAGCGTCACCAGCGCCGCCTCCCCAGCGACGTCTTCCACTCATCGGTCGCGGCTGGGTTCAGGCCGCCGCCCTCATCACCTGTTTCGGCTTCTTCGTGCTGGTGCTGATGGGGTTCCAGAGCTACCGGTCGACTCCCCCGATCCCCGATCGCACGGTCTCGGCGGCTGGCGAAACAGTGTTCACCCATGCCGACGTCATGGCCGGCCAGGACGTCTTCCTCAAGAACGGCCTGATGGAGTACGGCTCGATCTTCGGGCACGGCGGCTACCTCGGCCCCGACTTCACCGCCGACTACCTGCACCGTGCCGCCCTGCTCGTCAACGGTTCCCACGGCGGGACGGACACCCCGCTGGAACGGACGATCAAGGACTTCCGGACGAACACCTACGACGAGAAGTCCGGCACCCTCACCATCTCGGACGCGCAGGCAGCCGCCTTCTCCGCGCTGACCCAGCACTACGCCGGGTTCTTCGGCCAGCCGCAGGGCAAGACCGGCCTGCGCCCCGACGCGATCACCGATCCGGCTGAGATCAGGCAGCTGACCGCCTACTTCGCGTGGAGCGCCTGGGCGTCGTCGACCGAACGTCCCGGCAAGGAGTACAGCTACACCAACAACTGGCCGGCCGAGCCGCTGGTCGGCAACTCACCGACCGGGTCCACGGTGGTGTGGAGTGTGCTCAGCCTCATCGCGCTGATCGGCGGTACCGGCGCGCTGTTCGCCGCGTTCGGGCGGTGGAACTGGCTCGGCTGGCACGGCCGCGACCATCGGGAGCTGCGGTTCAAGGAACCCCGGTCGGTGCCGCTGACACCGAGCCAGCGAGCGATGGCCTGGTTCTTCTTCGTGATGGCCGGGATGTTCCTGGTCCAGACATTCGCCGGTGCCGCTGGGCAGCACTACCGGGCGGACCTGGACAGCTTCTTCGGCATCCCGCTGGACCGCTGGCTGCCGTTCAACGTGGTCCGGGCCTGGCACGTTCAGCTGTCGCTGCTCTGGGTAGCGACCAGCTTCCTCGCCGCCGGGATCTTCCTCATCCCGATGATCACCCGCAGGCGGGACCCGAAGGGACAGTCGCTGCTGTCGTACCTGCTCCTCGGCGCCCTGGTCATCGTGGTGGTCGGGTCGCTGCTGGGCGAACTCGCCGGCATCCACGGCGCCTTCGGCGGGCTCTGGAAGTGGATCGGCATGCAGGGGTGGGAGTATCTGGATCTCGGCAAGTTCTGGCAGATTCTCCTCACACTCGGCATGGCGTTCTGGGTGGTGATCCTGTGGCGCGGGATGCGGCACCGGCTGTCGGGTGAGAACCGCGGCAACCTGCCATGGCTGTTCTTCTTCGCGGCGCTGGCGCTCCCGATCGTGTATTCCGCCGGGCTGATGACCAGCGACAACAGCAACTACGCGATCTCTGATTTCTGGCGTTTCATGGTCGTGCACCTGTGGGTCGAGGACTTCCTGGAACTGTTCACCACGGTGATGGTCGCCTACATCTTCGTGCTGCTCGGTGTGGTCAGGGAGAAGATCGCATTGCGGGTGGTCTTCCTCGACATCATCCTGTATAGCGTCGGCGGCGTCATCGGGACGGCACACCACTGGTACTTCAACGGCGAGCCGGCGGAGGTGCTGGCGCTCGGCGCGTTCTTCTCCGCCTTCGAGGTCATCCCGCTGACGTTCCTCACCGTCGAAGCGTGGACGTTCATCCGGCTCGGAGCGCGGCAGGAGTCCAGGAGCGCAACGGCCTTCCCACACCGGTGGGCGGTCATGTTCCTCGTCGCGGTCGGCTTCTGGAACTTCCTCGGCGCCGGCGTGTTCGGCTTCCTGATCAACCTCCCGATCGTCTCGTATTACGAGATCGGGACGATGCTCACCGCGAACCACAGCCACGCCGCGATGATGGGCGTCTACGGAATGCTGGCGGTCGGCTTCGCGATCTTCGCGCTGCGCTACCTGGTGCCGGAGAAGTACTGGTCGGACCGGCTGGCGTCGATCAGTTTCTGGTCGCTGAACGCGGGACTGGCCTGGATGTCATTCGCCACACTGATGCCCCTCGGGATCTTGCAGCTCTACCATTCGGTGGACGTCGGGTACTACGACGCGCGCAGCCTGGAGTTCGTCGGCAACTCGACGAACGCACTGTTCGAATGGCTGAGGCTGCCCGGGGACGTGCTGTTCATCGGCGGCGGTGTGCTGCCGCTGCTCTGGCTGACCTGGAAGGCGATCCGGCACCGGGGCCGACATGCACTGGACGAGAGCGGCGGTAGTGCCACGCAACCCGCGGACCTCCAGTCCGGGCCGGAGGCGGAGTTGGCGCTGTTCACCGAGGTCGTCGACCACCCCGACACGACGGGCGAACAAGGCTGAGCAGCGCTGGGAGGAAGTGAGCCATGCACTCCGAAGCTGTCTTCATCGCCTGCTACGCGCTGCTGCTGGTCGGTGTGGCGGGCGGCATCCACCGGCTCGGGAAGATCGACACCTCCCCGTGGCGGAGCCGGGCACTAGCCGCCCACCGGCGGCAGGTGCCCGAGCCGCCGCCGACCGACCAGGACGACTGGCCGCATTCGGAGGCAGGTCGGCTGAACACGCTGATCGCGCTGATCACAGCCCTGTCCGCGATCACGCTGGTGATCGTCGAGCTGGCCCGTCACCACCGTCCCGCCGAGATCGCGATGCTGGGCGCAGTCGGCCTGACCGCGGCCACGACCACTGCCGTCCTGGCACACGCGTTCGCGGGCCGACCCGGCGCCCGTACACCCCCGGACCGGTCCTGATCTCCCGGCCCGGGGGTGTGCGGAGCCCGCTGCGGCGGCACGCCGGGCGCCCGGCACGCGCGCAGGGCGCCCGGCGTGCCGCCCGCCCGGGTACGCCATCCGGGGGCACCGTCAGCCATGCCGCCGGTATCCAGGCTGACCGTGTTCGCTCGTTCCGGGGGCGTGTTCGCTCGTTCCCGGGGCATGTAGGGCACGGGCGAGCGCGTCCTGCCAGAGGTGCAGGTCGGGCTCACGTCCGCGGAGGATGGCGTCCAGCACGATGCCGTCGAGCATCGCGAGTAGGGTGGCGGCCTCGCGCTCCGGGATCCCTTCAGCGGTGAGCCGCTGCGCGAGTCGGTCACGGGCGGCCAGGAAGATCTTGCGGAGTGCCGGATCCCGCGTCGCCATCAGCATTACCTCGTAGCGGGCTGTCGCGGTGCGCGAGCCCTCGCCCGTCCAGTGGTGGACGAGGTCCGCCACGCTCCGGTCCGACACCTCCGCCTGCTCGGCCTCAAGCAGCCCGCGAACCAGCGCCTGACGCATCCCGTTCAGCCCGCCGAAGTGGTGCCGGACGCTGCCGTGCGGCAGGCCGGCCTGGTTCTCCACCGCGCGGACGGTGACCGCCCCCGCACCCTCGCGGCCGAGCAGAGCCAGGGCGGCTGTGACCAGTCTGTCGCGTGCCGTCTTCTCCATGTGGAGAGGCTACCTGATAGGCTCTTCTCCATGTGGAGATATCGACCGTCTGATACGAGAACCAAAGCCGGACTGTTCAAGCAGGCGGGCCTCGCGCTGGCACTCAGCATCCTGGCGATCGCGGCCGCGCCCCTGGTGATGGGCCCCTCCTACGAACAACTCCAGCCGCGGCTCGGTCCACTGACGCTGGTCATCGTCGAGGTGCTTTACGCACTGTTCATCGACTTCCCGCTGACGGCGCTATACGTGGGGCTCGTCACAGTGTGCGTCGGCCCGCGACGCAATCCCGCCCGTGCCGGCTTGGGCTTCGTGGCCATCTTCTTCGGGCTCATCCTGGCCTGCATCGCGCTGGCGCCGGTCAGCGATCTGCTGGCCTACTGGGCCTTGGACGACACCTTCCCGCAGGCGGTGACGGAGGCGAGGGAAGCTCTCGGTGCACCGACGTTGGGCCTCCTGGTCGGGTCGTTCGTGGTGTTCGACGCCCTGCTGTGCGCAACGGGCGCGGTGACCGCGCACGTCCTCGTCAGCCACGCGGTGCCGGTGGCGTCTGCGGCGAATCGCTTTGACTCGGCAGTCGCGGCAGACGGCGCGCAGTCCGCCGGCGGCGATGAGCCGCAGGGCCGCGTCGAGTAGTTCCCTGTGCGGGGCGGCTGCCGGTCACGTGGTGGTGCCCGGCGCCGAAGTGGGCCGGGTCAGCCGTGGAGGCCGTGTTCGGCCAGGGCCGCCATCAGTTCCCGGTGGCCGAAGGCCGCGGTGGCGGGTTGGAAGCCGACCGCGCGCAGCCGGCCGTCGAGAATGCGGCGGCAGGACTCCGCGATCAGGGCCCCGGTCTGGAGGTACGGCGAGGTCGTGTGCAGCAGCACATGGCGGCCGACGGTGGCGCCGCGCGCCCAGCAGGAGATGGTCACGTGGTTGACCTCGGGGACCTCCCTGGGGGGTTCGGAGGCGACGAACATGGCCCACTCGTTGGTCACCTCCTCCAGTTCCTCCCGGGACTTGGTCTGGGCGAGGTCCTGGTAGGCCGCGACCCGGTCCCGGATGAAGTCGACGAGCGGTGACTTGGGAAGCGCCACGAGCACCTGGCAGTTGCGCACCCGGGTGTCCTCCCGGAACCACAGCGGCTCGAAGCCCCCGCCCCACGGCAGCCCGGTGTGGACGGCGTGCCGGCCGGGGACCGTCACGTCCACAGCCGTGCCCGCCGGCCATTCGAGAAGCGCCCCGTCCTGCTTGTAATGCTGCGGCAGGCAGCACATGCGCAGGAAGGACAGCGTCGAGGCGACGGTGGGCATCGATTTGGGGGCGTACAGGATGTCCAGTGAGTCGATGCCCGGCGTCTCCAGGGCGAGTTCGGCGGCGATCATCCCGGCCGTCCACATGAAGGCGCAGGCGGACACGAACACCAGGTCGCGGTCGGCGAACGAGGGTCCGTAGCGGTCCCGCATGTCGGTGGCGTAGTCCTGCTCGCCCGTCGTGTCGATGTAGTGGCAGCCGGCCGCGAGCGCCGCCCGGACGACCGGCTCGGCGAGCTGGCCGAACGGACCGACCACGTTCACGACGATCCGTGCCCCGCTGAACAGCTCGGTGAGCGCCGCCTCGTCGTGCCGGACGGCGCACACCTGCGCATCGTGCTCGCCCGGCACCCGGTCGAGCGCGTCCTTGAGCCGCTGCTCGTCGCGGCCCGCCGCGATGAACGGCAGCCGGTTCCGGGTCAGGTACTCGGCGATCATCCGGCCGGTGTAGCCGCTCATGCCGTAGACGACTATCGGTGCAGCCATATCAGGCTCCTCGCTGTTCGGTGTGGACGGAGTCGGGGTCGTGTTCGAAGGCTTCGAGCAGGAAGCGCTCCTGCGGCTTCTCCGAGGCGGTCTTCGGGATCTGGTCGAGTACCTGGACGTACGTCGGCACCGCGCCCGGCTCCAGGCCCGCCCGGCAGGCGCGGAACACCGACTGCGGGTCGAACGCGGCGCGGTCGCGGGGGACGGCGGCGGCGACCACGTCCTTCTCTCCGGGCGCCCCCGACGCCGCCGGAACGCCGTACACGTGCACGTCGTCCACGTCCGGGCACTCGGCGACGACCTTCTCGACGACCGCCGGGGCGATGAACTCGCCGTTGTGCCGGATGCCGCCGCCCTTGCGGTACTCGAAGTACAGCCAGCCGTCCTCGTCCTGCCGGACGACGTCGCCCATGTGCAGCCAGCCGTCCCGGCATTTGGCGGCCGAGTCGTCCGGCCGGTCCCAGTACTGCACCGCGAACGGCGTGTGGTCGGCGTTGCGGAACAGCAGCTCGCCCGGTACCCCCGGCGGGCAGTCACGTCCTTGCTCGTCGACGATGCGGTGCTCCAGGACGGGCACCGGCCTGCCGATGCTCCCGACCGGACCCTCCCCGACCGGTTTGATGGTGAGCCCGCCTTCCGCCGCGCCGTAGAACTCCAGCAGCCGTACGCCGAAGCGCTTCTCGAAGTCGTCCCACAGGGCGGCGGGCATGCCGGACGAGATCACGACGCGCACCGGGTTGTCCGCGTCACCGGGTTGCGGCGGCTCGGCGTAGATGGCGGTCGTCATCCCCCCGAGCAGGGCGAACGTCGTGCACCCGTACCGGTGGGTGATGTCCCAGAGCCGGGACTTGCTGAAGCGGCGGGACAGCACGCAGGGCAGCCCGCCCGCCAGGGACGCGCCGAGGGTGACGAGCTGCGCGTTGGCGTGGGTGAGCGACAGGCCGGAGTAGGGCCGCTCGTCCGGGGCGTATCCGAAGATGAGCGGGGCGAGGGCGGCCGTGTCGCAGAAGCGGCGGTGCGTCATCACGATGGCCTTCGGGTCGCCCGTGGTACCCGAGGTGAAGATGAACTGCATCGGACGGTCGGGGTCGCCGCCGGCGATCGCCAGTTCCGTGGGGCTGCCGATCAGCACCTCGGGGTAGCGCCGGACGGTGATCCCGGCCGGCAGGCTCGGCACGTCCCCGGCCGGCGGCGCCTCACCGGTGTCCAGCACCACTGCCCACCGCAGGCCCGGCGCGTCCGGCAGCGCGCTCGCCAGCCCGTCCAGCGCGTAGTCGGCGGCGATCACACCGCGGCAGCCAGTCGTGCGCAGCATGAACGCCAGCCGGTCCCCGCGAGTGCGCGGGTCGATCGGCACGAACACGGTGCCGGAGATCGCGGCGGCCACCATCGCCTCGACGAACTCGGCGTGGTTGGCCATCAGCAGGGCGAACCGATCCCCGGCGTCCATGCCGAGGTCGCGCAGCCCGCGGGCCAGCCGCTGGCCGTTGTCCCACAGGTCCAGGTAGTTGCGCACCTCGTCGGGGCGGGCGCCGCCGCCCTCGACGGTCAGCACGGGCAGGTCGGGACGGATGTTCGCGTGCTCGGCCACAATGTGGGCCAGGGTCCGCCCGGTCATCGCGACTCCCTCCGCAGGACGCTGACCACGATGGCGCCGACGTCGCCGCCGACGAATCCGCCGCCGTTCTCGGCCAGCGCCGTCCGCGCCCCGGCCACCTGCCGGGCGCCGCAGCGCCCGCGGAGCTGATCGGCCAGCTCGACGATCTGGCCGGCACCCGAGGCGCCGATGGGGTGCCCCTTGCGCAGCAGGCCGCCGGACGTGTTGACCGGGATCCGGCCGCCGACCCTGGTGTCGCCGTCCTCGACCAGCCGGACGCCCTCCCCCTTCGGCGCCAGCCCCAGGTACTCGTAGTGGACGAGTTCGGCGGGCGACGAGGCGTCGTGGAGTTCGACGACGTCCAGGTCGTCCGGGCCGACCCCACCGGTCTCGTAGGCTGCCCGCGCCGCGTACTCGACCGCCGTCAGGTCGTCGCCGGCGGGCTCGTGGTCCCAGCCGGATGCCAGCACCGAGGACAGCACCCGGACGCGGTCGCGAAGGCCCAGCTCGGCGGCCGTCCGCTCGGAGACGAGCACGATCGCGGCGGCGCCGTCCCCGATCGGGGAGCACATCGTGAGCGTCAGCGGGTCCACGACCATTGGCGCGGCGAGGACGTCCTGCACGGTGAGCGCCTTCTGGTACTGCGCCTTCGGGTTGAGGCTGCCGTGCACCGAGTTCTTCGCGGACACCATCGCGAAGTGCCGCGGAGTCGCGCCGTACTCCCGCATGTACGACCGGGCGAGCTCGGCGTACAGGTCCATGAACACCGATCTGCCCTGGCCTTCCGTGCCGGCGCCCGTCGCCGACTCGGCCTCGGCCGCCTTCCGGGCCAGCCACGCCATCGTCTCGGCCGCGGCCTCCACGTCGATGGCCCCTTGGAAGACCGAGAAGGTCCGAAGCTTGTCCTGGTGATGGAGCTTCTCGAAGCCGGTGACGAGGACGACGTCGTAGACCCCTGCGGTGATCATGGCCGCCGCCTGGTGGAAGGCGGTGGCCGACGTCGCGCAGGCGTTCTCCACGTTGACGACGGGGATGCGGCCGATCCCCATGCCGCGCAGGACGACCTCCCCCGGGATCAGGACCTGCCCGGTGATGACGCTCGCGGCGGCGTTGCCCATATAGGCGGCCTGGATCCGGCCGCGGTCGAGCCCGGCGTCCTTCAGCGCGGCCTCGATCGCCTCGGCCGCCAGCGATTTCAGGCCGCGGTCCAGGAACTTGCCGAACCGTGTCATTCCGACGCCCGCGACGTAGGCGCGCATCTCCATCAGGTCCTCCCTCTGCGTGCGGTGGTGGGGCCGGCGGGGTTCACAGCAGGGACGGGTTCACCAGCCGGGACCCGCCCTTGATCGCCAGCAGCTCGTTGCAGCCGTCCTCGATGAGCGAGGCGCGCGCGTCGCGCAGCAGCTTCTCCATCGGGTACTCCCGGCTGAGCCCGTTGCCGCCGAAGATCTGCAGCGCGTCGTCGGCCACCTCGAAGGCGATCCGGGTGGAGGTGATCTTCGAGGCGATCGAGCCCTGCAGCGCCGGCACCGGATGCGTCATGTTGTGCAGGAAGACCTGGCGGGCCAGCGACCGCGCCACCTCGACCCGGCGGAACATGTGGAAGAGCCGGGCCCGCACGTTCTGGTGGCGGATGATCGGGACGCCGCCCTGCCGCCGGGTGTGCGCGTAGGCCAGCGCCAGCCCGTACGCCTCGCGCGCGACCCCGGTGAACATCGCGCCCATCGACGCGTTGGCCTCGGCCAGGATCGAGTAGACGGCTCCCTGGTACTCGTCCGGGCCGGCGAGCACCAGTTCCGGCTCCAGCTCGACGCCGTCGAAGAAGATCTCGCCCTGGTTGAGGGAACGCTGGCCCAGCTTGTCGAGCGGCCGGCCCCGGGACACGCCTTCGCGGTCGAGCGGCACGAGCAGCACCATGCCGGGTCGGGGCCCGTCGCCTTCGTCATAGGCGGTGTAGAGGATCGCCACCTGGGCGATGCAGCCGTTCGACACCCACGCGGACTTCTGCCCGTCGAGGACGAGCCGGTCCCCCTTGCGGACGGCGACGAGGTTGGGCCGCCCGTACTCGCCCTCCGGGTGGAAGGCCGCCCCGTCCGCGTCGAGCATGTCCGAGCCGTGGTCGGGTTCGGTGATGGCCCAGCAGCCGAGGAGCGACTCGGGGTACTTCTCCAGCAGGTCGTGCCGGCCCCACGCGGTCATCATGAGGCTGGGCAGCATGCCCGCGCCGATGGTGATGGCCAGCCCGGCGTCGGCGGCGCCGAGTTCCTCCCACAGCGCGGGCAGGAGCACCGGCAGGTCGGCCGGCGGCAGCTGCATGATCGTCGAGGTTGTGACGCCGAGGTCCCCGAACGTCCGCAGGAACGGCCACAGCGGTGAGTCCGCAGCGATGACCTCTTCCGGGTCGAGCCGGTCGAGGAGGGTTCCGGTGGGCCGGATATGCTCGTCGGCGAAGCTCCGGACCAGGTCGAGCAGATCCTGCTGGCCGGACGTCAGCGGTGCGCCGAGGCCGGTGGGCGGCAGCGCCAAATATTCGGGCATCTCGGGGATGCCGATAACGTCAGGATTCACGTCGGTCCTCACTTCAGCGTGCCTACGGGGCACGTACGTGCCGGCGGCGGGTCCGGTGAGCCGGGATGGGCGATCAGATCGGTGGTATGCCGCAGAGCGTAGGAAGGACCGAATCCGCTGCCATTGGGACCGCGTCCCGAACATTCACCGCGGCATCGGGCGCAGCGCACGAAATCGAAATCGTCACAGCCGACCCGCTGTTCTCCGGGGCCGCGGCTCCTACCATCGCCATATGGACCTCAACGTGCCGGTCCACGCTTCGGTCGCGAACGCCATCGCCGCGCTCGATCCGAGGATCGGCGACATCACCGGCGAGATCGTCGCGAACATCCTCGACGAGAACCCCCCGCTCCGCGAGGACCTGGACCTCGTCGACCTGCTGTCGGCGAGCGTCGAGGCGAATGTGACCACCGCGGTCCACGTGATCGGGCACGGCATCCCGATCGAGCAGGTCGAGGCTCCCCCGGCCGCCGCCGAGTACGCCCGCCGGCTCGCCCAGCGCGACATCCCGATCAGGCTGCTCATCCGCGCCTACCGGCTCGGGCAGGCCGTCTTCACCCGATGGTGCTACAACGAGCTGGTCGCCCACGTAACCGACCGGGACACCGCGCTGGCGGCCGGACAGGCCTTGAACGAGAGCGCGTTCGCCTATATCGACCAGGTCACCGAATATGTCGTCACCACGTACATCCGCGAACGCGAGCAGTGGCTCCGGTACGCGGACGCGGCCCGCGCCGAGCAGGTCCGCTCACTGCTCGAAGGGGGCACCGAGGTGGACGTCCGGGCGGCCGAGGCGGCCCTCGGCCATCCGCTGCACGGCACCCATCTGGGCCTGGTCGCCTGGGTCGGCGAAGCGGACCCGGGCGGCGAGGGCGGCTCCCTGGCCAGGGTCGAACTGGTGGTGCGGCGGGTCGCCGAACGCCTGGCCGCGTGCGGCCGGCCGCTGGTGATCCCGCGGGACGAGTCCAGTGCCCGAGCGTGGCTTCCGCTGCGGTCGCCGGTCCGCCTCGATCCGGAGGCCTTCGGCGACGTCCTGGCGGGGCGGGGCCGCGGGATCCGGCTGGCCGTCGGCGACCCCTCCCCCGGCGTCGCGGGCTTCCGCCGGACGATCCGCGAGGCGGAGCGGGCCCGGACGGTCGCGGTCGCGGCGGGGTCCACGGGCCGGCCCGTGACCCTGTTCGGCCGGATCGCGCCCGTGGCCCTCATGGCGGCGGACCTGACCGGTACCCGGGAGTGGGTCGTGGGCACCCTCGGACCGCTCGCCGCCGACGACGACCAGAATGCCCGGCTGCGGGAGACGCTGTACGTGTTCCTCGCCTCCCGCGGCAGCTACCTTGAGACCGCCAAACGGCTCACGCTGCACAAGAACACGGTCCTCTACCGGGTGCACAAGGCCGAGGAGGTGCGCGGCCGCCCGGTCGGGGACGACCGCCTGGAGGTGGAGCTCGCGCTGTTCGCCTGCCGGTGGCTCGGGCCGTCCGTGCTCTGCGCTCCCGCACCCTCCGGTGGGACGCCCCACCGGAGGTGAGTGCGGAGCGAGGTCAGGCGCCGATCCGCTCGACCATCTCAAAGCCCGACTTGCTCATCTGGCAGTCCGGGCAGCACCAGTCATCGGGGATGTCCTCCCAGCGCGTGCCGGGCGGAAAGCCCTCTTCCGGCCATCCCTTCGCCTCGTCGTAGATGAAGCCGCACCCCTGGCACTCCCAGATCCTGAATGCGTCCTCGTCCATGTCGGTGACCTTTCCTTCGTCTCAGCGGGCGGCCGCGCCGTGGCGGG
The DNA here is from genome assembly GCF_043198445.1 of Spirillospora sp. NPDC048823. NCBI lineage: Bacteria > Bacillati > Actinomycetota > Actinomycetes > Streptosporangiales > Thermomonosporaceae > Spirillospora > Spirillospora sp. NPDC048823. The sequence continues at coordinate 43,205 of NZ_JBICUT010000020.1, forward strand.
CCAGCAACTTTCGGCGCTTGGCGGGATGGACATTGCAGCGCGTGATGTCGCCGTCGTAATGCTCCAGGAGCCTCCGGTCCATGGTGCGGAACCACCAGGCCGGCACCAGCGCCCGCACGATCATGGTGGCGTAGCCCGCCGGCAGCTGCGGGGACTCCGGGAAGTGCCGCAGCATCTGGTAGCGGCGACCGGGGTAGGCGTGGTGGTCGGAGTGCCGCTGCAGGTTGTAGAGCAGCACGTTGGAGGCGACGCGGTTGCTGTTCCAGCTGTGCTCCGGGGTGGTGCGCTCGTAGCGTCCGGTGGCGGTCCGCTGACGCAGCAGCCCGTAGTGCTCCAGGTAGTTGACGACCTCCAGCATCATGAAGCCGAGGACGGCCTGCAGGACCAGGTAGGGCAGCAGTCCGAGGCCGAAGACGAAGGTCAGGCCGCCGAACAGCGCGGCGGTCGCCAGCCAGCCCTGGATCATCGCGTTGCGCGGGCTCAGCATGCTTTTGCCCTGCCGGGTGAGCCGCTTCCTCTCCAGCCGCCAGCACGAGCGCAGTCCCCCGAAGACCGTCCGGGGCAGGAACCGGTAGAACGACTCGCCCATCCGGGCGCTGGCCGGGTCCTCCGGAGTGGCGACCCGCACGTGGTGGCCCCGGTTGTGCTCGGCGACGAAGTGGCCGTAGCCGGTCTGGGCCAGGGTGACCTTGGACAGGAAGAACTCCACCTTCTCCCGGCGGTGCCCCATCTCGTGCGCGGCCGCGATGGCGATGCCGCCGACGGTGCCGATGGTGGTGGCGAACCCGATCCGGTCGACCACGGACATCGACTCGCGCACCAGGATCGCGCAGCCGACGATCAGAGACGTGTACTGGATCGGAATGTAGAGGATGTTGGCCCACATGTAGAAGCGGTCCTTCTCCAGCCGGCCCATCGCGCTCTCGGGCGGGTTGGTGGGGTCCTCCCCGAAGATCCGGTCGAAGAAGGGGAAGACGACGAAGATCGCCACCAGACCGAACCACCAGAACGCCCGCAGCCCGGTGAGGTTGACCAGCCCCCAGCCCGCGAGCGGGACGGCGGGGACCAGCAGGCCGAGCAGCCACAGGAAACGCTTGGGATCCCTCCAGGTGTCCGCGGCTCTGGCGGAGCCGTCCGTGTCGACGCCGACGGTGGCCATCATGCCCGTCACCCACCCTTACAGGTTTGGGAAAGTTGTCCAATAGTTAGACATGTTGCCCAATGGGTGTCAACTATGATCTGCCTCACATGCCAGGACGCCCGGGCCGTTCCCGCCCCGGGGCCCGGCCGGGCGGCCGACTACGATGACCTTGAGATGACGCCTTACCGAGAGACCGTCCGTTCGCTGCTGCGTGAGCGCCTGCTGGACGCGGCCTACGAGCTGATCGCCGCGGACGGGTGGGCCAAGATGCGGATGACCCGCCTGGCCGCCGCCGCGGGAGTGAGCAGGCAGACGGTCTACACCGAGTTCGGCACCCGCGACGCGATCGGCGAGGCGCTGGTACTGCGCGAGGAGGAGCGCTTCCTGACGGGCATCCAGGAGCGGCTCGACGCCAACATCAACGACATGCGCGCCGCGGTCACCGCCGGGGTGTGCTTCCTGCTCCGCCAGGCGGTCGGAAACCCGCTGGTCAAGGCCATTCTGACCGGCACCGACAACGGCAACGAGGAACTGCTGGCACTCCTCACGGTCCGTTCCGACCTGCTGGTGCGCACCGCCGAGACGTGGCTCGGCGCCTATGCGGCCGACACCTGGCCGGCGGTCGACCCCTTGTCGAGAAGCCTCGCCGTCGAGACCACCGTCCGGGTCACCATCAGCCATGTCCTCCAGCCCGTGGCCTCTCCCGAGGAGACCGCCGAGCGGGTGGCCGAGATCGTCATGCGCATCGCCTCCCCCTCACCCTGATCGATGATCTTGGGACGGCCCCCGGCGCCACTTGCAGGTGGTACCGGAGGATGGCGGCGGCTGAGCGAGGACGGGCTGCGCCTGCCGGGCACGCTCAGTGGTGATGGACATCCCACGGTAAAAGGCCTGCCGGTAACGAAATAGGGGCCACCGCAATAAAGATGGGTCCGAAATGGGCCTTTCGGTCCAGATCCTGGGACTTTAGGCCCTGCTGCGTCGGGTGGGCGGCGAGCATGCTCCGTCGCATGATCGCATTCTTCAGGCCGATGGGGGCGGTGTCGTGACCGGTCGGCACGATGGCAGGCCCCGGACCGACAGCGTCCCCGGCACCTGGCCGCTGCTGGCGGCTCGGAAGTTCTTCACCAAGGCCACGGTGTCGGACGACGGCCGGACGCTCCATGAGATCGACCCGGGTGCGTGGGACCGCTTCTACCGGGACCGGTGGGCGCACGACAAGGTCGTCCGTTCCACGCACGGCGTGAACTGCACCGGGTCGTGCTCGTGGAAGGTGTTCGTCAAAGACGGTTTGATCACCTGGGAGCATCAGGCGACCGACTATCCGTCGATCGGCCCGGAGTCGCCGGAGTACGAGCCGCGGGGCTGCCCGCGTGGGGCGTCCTTCTCCTGGTACACCTACTCTCCCTCGCGTGTGCGCTACCCGTACGTGCGCGGGGTCCTGCTGGAGATGTGGCGGGAGGCCAAGGCCCGCCTGGGCGACCCGGTCGCGGCATCCGGACGCGCACTTCATGACCGAGTCCCGGTACCGGGGTACGAAGGTCGTGGCGGTCAGCCCCGACTACGCCGACAACGTCAAGTTCGCCGACGACTGGCTGGCCCCGCACCCGGGCACCGACGGAGCCCTGGCCATGGCGATGGGCCACGTCGTGCTCACCGAGTTCTTCCGTGACCGGCAGGTCCCCTACTTCAGCGACTACGTGCGCCGCTTCACCGACCTGCCCTGCCTGGTGACCCTGCAACAGCGGGAGGGCGCGTACGTGCCCGGCCGCTTCCTCACCGCCGCCGACCTCGGGGAGGTCGGCGAGAACGCCGAATTCAAGGCGGTCATGCTGGACGAGGCCACCGGGCGGCCCCGGGTGCCGAACGGCTCGCTGGGGTTCCGCTGGGGGAAGCAGGGTGAGGGCCGCTGGAACCTGGACCTCGGTGACATCGAGCCGGCGTTGAGCCTGCTGGAGCACACCGAGGAGAAGGCCGCGATCGATCTGCCGCGGTTCGACCAGGGCGCGACAGAGGGCGGTGCCGCGATGCGCCGCGGCGTACCGGTCACCGAGATCGGGGGGCACCTGGTCACCACCGTGTTCGACCTGCTGATCGCCCAGTACGGCGTGGACCGCGGCGGCCTGCCCGGCGACTGGCCGGACTCCTATGACGACCCGTCCGCGCCCTACACCCCGGCCTGGGCGGAGGAGATCACGTCGGTCCCGGCCGCGACCATCGCCCGGATCGCTCGCGAGTTCGCCCGCAACGCCGAGCGCACCCGCGGCCGGTCCATGATCGCGATGGGCGCGGGTACCAACCACTGGTTCCATTCCGACCAGATCTACCGGGCGTTCCTGTCGCTGGTGATGCTGACCGGCTGCCAGGGCGTCAACGGTGGCGGCTGGGCTCACTATGTCGGGCAGGAGAAGGTACGGCCGGTCACCGGATTCCAGCATCTGGCGTTCGCGCTGGACTGGCAGCGGCCCACCCGGCATATGGCGGGCACACCGTTCTTCTACCTGGCCTCCGACCAGTGGCGGTATGGGCCACCCCGGGTTCGGCGCCGACGAGCTGGCGAGCCCGCTCGGCCCGGGGACGTTCGCGGGCCGGTCGTTCGCGGACTGCAACGCCCAGGCGGCTGGGCTGGCTGCCGTCCTACCCCGCGTTCGACCGCAATCCGCTGGACCTGGCGGACGAGGCGGCGGCCGCGGGCATGTCGGTCGCCGATTACATCGTGGCTGAACTGAAAGCGGGCCGACTGCGATTCGCCGCCGAGGATCCGGGCTCCCCGGCCAACTTCCCGCGGGTGCTGACGGTGTGGCGGGCGAACCTGCTGGGCTCCTCCGGGAAGGGCAACGAGTACTTCCTGCGTCATCTGCTCGGCACCGACGCGGCCGTCCGCGGTGAGGAGAGCCCGCCTGAGCTGCGCCCCAGCGAGGTCACCTGGCGGCAGGAGGCCGCCGACGGCAAGCTCGACCTGCTCACGGCGATCGATTTCCGGATGACCTCCACCGGGTTGTTCGCCGACGTCGTGCTTCCGGCCGCGACCTGGTACGAGAAGCACGACCTGTCCAGCACGGACATGCACCCCTTCGTACACGCCTTCAACCCGGCGATCAACCCGCCCTGGCAGGCGCGCACCGACTACGACGCGTTCCTGACGCTCGCCGACCGGTTCTCCGAGCTCGCCGCGGACCATCTGGGCACCCGTACCGACGTGCTGTCGGTGCCGCTGACCCACGACACCCCCGACGAGCTGGCCCAGCCGGGCGGCCGGGTGCGCGACTGGAAGCGCGGCGACGGTGAGCCCGTGCCCGGCCGCACCATGCCCAAGCTGGTTCCGATCGAACGCGACTACGCCGCGGTCGGCACGAAGATGCGCGCCATCGGCCCGCTGCTGGAAGCGCTCGGGCTCACCACCAAGGGCGTGACCTACCGGGTGGAGCCGGAAATGGCCTACCTGCGCAGCCAGAACGGCGTCGCCGAGGACGGACGTCCCTCGCTGGCCCGCGCCGAGCACATGTGCGAAGCCATCCTGCCGCGCATCTGCGAGCACTGCCTCAACCCCTCCTGCGTCTCGGCCTGCCCGTCGGGCGCGATGTACAAGAGGGAAGAGGACGGAATCGTCCTGGTCGACCAGGACCGGTGCCGCGGCTGGCGCATGTGCGTCTCGTCCTGCCCGTACAAGAAGGTGTACGTCAACCACCGGACCGGCAAGGCGGAGAAGTGCACCTTCTGCTACCCGCGGATCGAGGCCGGCCAGCCCGCGGTATGCGCCGAGACCTGCGTCGGACGGCTGCGCTACATCGGCCTCATCCTCTATGACGCCGACAGGGTGACCGAGGCGGCGAGCGTCCCCGACCCGCGGGACCTGCTGGAGGCGCAGCGCCGGGTCTTCCTCGACGCCGCTATCGCCGGTGCTGGACGCCGTCACCGGCGCGGGGGCCGACGCCGACGACCCGGACGAGGTCTTCCACACCATCACCGAACTGCGCATCCCGCTCGAATACCTGGCCGAGCTGTTCACCGCAGGCGACACCGAGATCGTCGCCGGGGCACTGATGAAGCTGTCGGCGATGCGCGCCCACATGCGCTCGCGCACGCTCGACGGCGCCGCCGCCCAGGACGTCCTGGACGCGGTCGGCATGACCGCCGCCGAAATGGAGGAGATGTACCGGCTGCTGGCCATCGCCAAGTACGACGACCGCTACGTCATCCCCGCCGCACACCGCGAGGACGCCGCCGCACTCGCCGCGCAGGTGGACGGCTGCAGTCTCGACGGCGACGGCGGCCCCGGCATGGCCGGATTCCACCTGCCCGGCACCGGATCCACCCGCCGCACCGACGGCCGCACCGCCCTGCCGCTCTTCGTCAAGCGGGAGGGAACGCCATGACGCTCCGCCACCGCCGCAGGGTGCACGGCGGTTCCCTGGACCTGGATCGGCGCCCGCTGTTGCGCCTGGTGTCGCTGCTGCTGCAATACCCCGACGACGAGCTCCTCGCGGCGCGCGCGGATCTTCCACCTCGGCATGTTCGCGGTGATCGGCGGCCATCTCCTCGGACTGCTGATACCCAAGGGCTGGACCGAGGCCGTGGGCGTCTCCGAGCACGCCTACCACACGACCTCGGTGACCGGCGGGACCGTCGCGGGCATGATGGCCGTCGCGGGGCTGGGCCTGCTGCTGGCCCGCCGCTTCACCAACGGGCGGGTCCGCAGGACCACCACCCGGATGGACAAGGCGCTCTTCGGCGTCCTCGCGGTGGTGATCCTGCTCGGGATGGCGGCGGTCGTGGGCCGCAACATGCTCGGCGGCGGGTACGACTACCGCGCCACCGTCGCGGTGTGGTTCCGCGGCGTCTTCTACTTCCGCCCCGACGGGGAGCTCATGGCGGACGTGCCGCTGGTCTACCAGCTGCACCTACTGTCGGCCTTCGCGCTCTTCGCGATGTGGCCGTTCACCCGGCTCGTGCACGTCTGGTCCGCACCGATCGCCTACCTGTGGCGCCCGTACGTCGTCTACCGCCGCCGTACACCGCGGCCGGAGTCCGCGTCCACCTTGGAGAGCGAGCACACATGACGGAATCCCCTACGCCGACCGCTTCGAGGTGCACGGCGAGCTTCCCCCGCAGGGGGTGACCACCCGCAGGGGGTGACCACCCGCACCTGGTCGGGCGCGGCCGCGCAGGAGGCGGCGACCCGGGTGAGAGCGCGTGTCATGGCGATCATTATCGGCGCTCCGCCATAAAGACGCCAGTGTTCACTGGAAGAATCTTCAGGCCGTGGCATGGCGCCATTGCGGCGACAGTTCCTCCATCAGCGCCTCCGTCTCGGGCTGGAGCCGGTCGAGCAGCGGGTCGCGGCCGACGCGGCCGCGCAGCTCGTCCACCACGATCCGGACCTGGGCCTGGTCGCCGGTGGCGTGGGTCGCGCGGAGCAGGTCACGCCACAGGCCCTCGTCCTCGGGCGCGAGCCGCAGCCCCGCGCGGGCCGCGCCGACCGCGCCGCGCGCGTCGCCGTCGTCGAGCCGCAGCACGACGAGCCGGTGCGCGACGTCGATGACCCGCGCGGCCGCCTCGTACTCCAGGTCGTGGTCGGCCAGCCACGCGTACCGGCCGCGCGGCCGGTCGGCGAGGAGCGGGCCGCGCACGAGGTCCAGCGCGTACGCCATGTAGGCGGTCTCGGACGCGGGCTCGGCCGCCGACCGCCACACCAGCCAGCGGAACACGTTGAGGTCGACCCGGACCTCCGAGCCGAGCCTGATCCGGCCGCGCTCGTCGTGGTAGAGGTTCGGCCGGCCCCGCGTGTCCCGGCCGAGCCAGTCCGACACGCGCGCCACGCACGCGTCGCGGACGCCGGCGCTCGCCCCGCGCGGCCAGATCGCGCCGGACAGCACCGTCGGGTGGACGCCCTCCGGATGCGCCGCCAGGTACACCAGCAGTTCGGTGCAGAGCGCGCGGCGGTCGTCGTCCATCGGGCCGGACGCGTCGACCTCGATCGGACCGAGCAGCCGGATGTCGACCGACGACTGCTGAGCGGTCGGCGGCTCCGGCCCGCCGGCCAGGCCCGGCAGCTCGACGGATTCGAGCCGGCCCGCCGTCCGGAACAGCTCGAACACGCCGCGGTAGTCGTCGTCGCCGACCAGCTGCGCGTCGACGTCGAAGCCGAGGACGCCGGCCTGGAGGCGGCCGGCCTCGTCGACGTCCCACGTCCACGTGGCGCCCTGCACGTCGCCGGGGACGAGGTACCCGGCGGCCATCCGGGTGCCGGTGCGGGCGAGCGCGACGAGCCGGTCCGCCTCCCGTTCCGACGGCCGGTCCGCCATGATCAGGTAGTGCGGCATCCACGCCTCGCCGAACACGCCGCGGCAGCGGCCGGTGAGCACCGAGTCGACGCCGGACGCGGCGAGCGCCTGCCGCACCTCCTCGCTGCGTCCCTCCAGCTCCGGCAGCGCGTCCGCGAGCGTCGGCACGGAACGGATCCGGTCGGGCGCGATCTCCGCCAGGCCTTCGCCGAGTTCGCCGCCGAACCCGACGAGCGTGATCCGCATGTGGTCGGACCAGCGGTTGGTGGCCAGCTCCATCGCGACCGCGGACAGCACCGCCCGGCGGGTGTCCTCGGGGCCGCGCAGCGCGATCAGGCCGTGCGCGGCCTCCAGGTCGACGAGGATGCGGCCGTTGTCGTTGGTGCCGATCGACACCAGGCCCGGGTAGGGGGCGAGGACGTCGCCGAGGTCGGCCGCCTCCAGCCCGGCCAGCGCGTCGCCGTGCAGCCGCCACACCTGGCCGTCGTCGTACGGCTGCCACGGCGCGGGCGGGTTCTGGTCGGCGGGCGCGATCCACAGGTCGAGGCTGCCCTGCCCGGCCTGCGCCGCGTCGCTCGATGCGGTGCCGATGTGCACCCCGTACACGGTCGGGAGGGCACGGCCGCCCGCCGCCATCGACTTCGACAGGTGCCGCAGCCCGAGGTCGAGCAGCCGGACGGCCTCGTCGTCGGCGCCGAGCCGCAGCGCCCGCTCCGTCCCGGCCGCCTCCCCCTCCGGCCGGACGACCATGGTCCCGAACGCGCGGTTCCACAGCTGGACGCGGCGCCGCCGGCCGAGGACGGCGAGCAGGCCGGCGGCGAGCAGCGACGCGGCCGCCAGGCCGTGCGGCCAGCCGATGCCGGACGCCGTGCCGGTCTCGTCCTGCTGGTCGAGGCCCTGGCCCGGCACGGACGCGCCGCTGCTTCCGGCGTCGCCGCCCATCTCGCCGGACGGGCCGCCGTGCACGGGTGGCTGCGCGGGTTCCGGTTTCCGGGTCTCCGGTTTGCGGGTCTCCGGGGTCTGCGTGACCTCGGGCTGCGGCGCGGTCGGCGGAGCCTGCGACACCGACGGCTGCGGCGCCGTCGGCGGCGCCTTCGACACGGGCGGCTGCGGGGCGGTCGGCGGGGCCTGGGTCACCGGCGGCTGCGAGACGGGCGGCGGGGCGGGCTGCTGGGGCTTCGGCTCCGCCTCCGGGGCCGGTTCGGGCGCCGGTGCGGGCTCCCGCGGCTTCTCCGGCTTGTCGGGGACGGCGTGCCCGTACCGGAAGTACTCGTCGAGGTCCCCGGCGGGAATGACCTTCGCACCCTTGGCGTCCGCCGGCATCTCCAGGATCCAGCCGGGACGGATCAGGCTCGCGATGGTCAGCCGCGTCCCGTCCGGCTGGATGTGGCCCTTGTTGAGGGCGAAGATCTCCTTGTAGCGGCGTCCCTCGCCCAGGCACTTCTCGGCGATCTCCCACAGGCTCTCGTGGTGGCGTCCCTCCGGCGGCTGCACCCGGTAGATCTTGGTGGTGGCGGCCTTCTCCAGCGGTTCGGCGGCGAGGTCCGCGGCGACCCGGTCGGCGACGGCCGTGCGTTCCGGCGCGGCCGGGATCCGGTGGAACTCCTGCGACTGCGTCTGCACCGGCGGCCGCTGCGACAGACCGCCGGCGCCCGAGAACGCCGGCATGATCGCGGTGGTGGCGGTGAACAGCAGCAGCGCCGCCACGACGAGCCGGTGCACCAGCGACTGCGTCCCGCCGGCGAGCGGCACCCGCGCGGGCACGCCGACCCCGCGGATCCCCGCGTACACCTCGACGGCCACGCACACCGCGAGCTGGAGCCACGCGAGCCACACCAGCGCGACGAGGATGGCGATGAGCGAACCCGGGCCGACCCGCTGCGTGAGGTCCGACGCGGACGGCACATGGTCCGGCAGCGGCGAGCCGAACAGGATGAGCAGCGCGGCCGGGACACCCGCCATGAGCGCCGACAGCGCCACGACCGCGCCGATCCCCGCCAGGACGTCGCCCGCGCTGCGCTGCCTCTTGACCGGCTGCCTGCCGCCCCGGTCCGGGGGCCTCTGCCCTTGCCGCGTCACCATCGCGCCCCTGCCGTTCTCCGGTCTCCGGACGTCGCACAAATCGTAGGTCGGTTTCGCCTGGGACTCACGGGTCGATTCCTCCCGTGACGGGATGGGCGGTCGCGCCGGAGGTCATCCGGAACTCGCTGAAGCCGGGGATGATCCCGAGCAGCTGCGGCCGGACGGTGATCTGCACGGTGACGGCCACCTCCTGCTCGTCGGCGTCGCACCGGGACGCGGTGACCTGGTCGCGGTAGGCGGTGAGCAGGTCGCATGCGGCGGCGCGGGCGCGGGCCGGGTCGAGGACGGGTTCGCCGGTCTCCCGGAGCGCGTCGGTGTCGATCTGGTCGGCGCCGGCCCGGGCGGCCTGCTCGGCCATGTCCGCCGCGCGCTGCCGCGCGTGGATGGCGAGGCCGCCGTCGACGAGCAGCCCGGCCAGCAGGAAGACGATCGGGGTGAACAGCACGGTGTACAGCGCGATCGTGCCCCGGTCCCGGCCCCCGTCCCGGCCGCGACCCCGGCCGCGGGCCGTGCACCCGGTCATTGCCCGCCTCCGGGGTCTTCGGCGCCGCCCGCGTCCGTCCCCCGGTAGGTGAAGGTGTCGATGGGGGCGATCGCCTCGCCCTGGAGCCGTTTGCTGCCGGGCAGGCCGATGAACGACAGGTCACCGAGGTCGACGTCGCAGCTGATCGTCACGCCGACGCGGCCGCCCGGCCCCCAGTCGGACACGTCGGTCTGCACGATGGGCCCGCCCGAGCACCATTCCGTGCCGGTGAGACCGGCCGCGGCGGTCTCGGCGGCGAGGCGCTGTGCGGCGGGGGCGCTGCGGGCGATGGAGGCGGCGCGGACCGCGTCCCGCGCGGCCCCGTCCACCTGGCTCTTGGCGTCGACCATCCGGCCGGCGCCGGCGAGGAAGAGCAGGAACGCCACGAACAGCGGCGTGACCAGCACCATCTCCAGGGACATCGACCCGCGGTCCGCGATCTTCACCGGGCGGCCTCCGGTTCGCACGCGACGCCTTCGCCGACGTCGGGACGGAAGCACTCGATCGGCCCCTGGGACCGCTGCGACACGTGGAACTTCATGAACGGGATGACCGCCACCGCGTAGCCGCTGACCTCGACCCAGCGCTGGTCGCCGGCCTCCCCCGCCCGGACGTCGAGTCCGCTCAGCAGTTCCGGGCCGATCTCGCGGACGTCCCCGGCGGCCTTCGTGGTCGCCTCGTCCTGCCAGCCGCCGCCGACGGGCGCGGTCCGCGCGACGCGGGCGCCCGACTGCGCCGCCGCGAGCGCGACGTGCCGGGCGTGGAACACCATCGTGAACTGCACGACGATCAGCATCAGGAGGATGAGGAGCGGGGTGAGCAGCGCCCACTCCATCGACGACACCCCGGCGTCGGACCGCGGCGGCTCCGCATCCGCGGCGGGCCGCCGGGTCAGCTGCCGGTGTTGATGGTGTTGGCCTTGTCGGTGACCTTCTTCGTGATGACCGCGCCGATCGTGATCGCGAGCAGCGCCAGGATCGCGGTGATGATCGCCCATTCGATCGCGGACGCGCCCCGGTCGCGCTCGTCCGGCGCGCGCATCCGTGCGATCCGCGCACCGGCCATGGCGCGCAGATAGACGACGATCGGATCGTTCATCGGGTTGTGCGGACTCATCGCGGTACCTCCAGTGGGCCGTCACGGGGACTCTTCGGAAAGCGTGGGGACTCATGAGGCGAGCACCCGCATCAGGGCCGGGTAGGCCAGGAAGATCAGGAATCCGGCGCAGAGGAACAGCTGCGCGACGAGCATCGACTGGGAGCGTTCGCCCGCCTTGCCCTCAAGCTCCGACAGCTCGCGGCTGCGCATCGACGCGGCGCGGGCGGACAGGGACTTGCGGACCTGCGCCCCGTCGTCGGCGACGAGGGCGAGCGCCCCGGCGAGGTCGCGCAACTCGGCGATGTCGAGTTCCTCGCCGAGCCTGCCGAGCGACTGCCAGGGCGTCTGGCCGGTGATGCGGGCGTTGGACAGGGCGTCGCGGATGCGGTGCATGGCCCAGCCCTCACCGATGTTCGAGGCGGTCATCAGCGCCTCCGGCACACCGCGCCCGCCGGCGAGGTTCATCGAGACAAGGTCGAGGAACGCGCCGACGACGTGCCGGAAGTCCTGCCTGCGGGCCTGCGCCTCCTGCCGCAGCTGCATGTCGGGAAAGAAGAAGAACACGGCGGCGAACAGGATGCAGATCCAGACGGGAACGGCGACGGACGAGCCGAGCCCGAGCAGCGCGAAGTACGCGGCGATCAGCGGGATGAACAGCAGCGCGGCGGCGGGGAGCAGGAACTTCGTCGCGAGGAACGCCTCCATCGACCGCTCGGTGATCGCCAGGTCGGCGCGGACGGAACGCAGCCTCCAGCCGCGCGACTCGCAGAACCGCGCCAGCTCCCGTCCCAGCCTGGCGCGCAGCCCCCCGACCCGCTCCAGCGTCGGAGACATCCGGCCCGCCTGCTGTTCCTCCAGGTCGCGGCGGCGGGCGGCGTCGAGCGCGGCCATCCGCGCGGCGAGGCCGGGCCGCGCCGGGAACAGCGCCCTGGCGAGGACGTACAGGCCGAGGCCGACGACGGCGCCCGCGAGCATCGCGGCGTTCACTCCGCACCTCCTCCCGCGTCCATGGTGTGGCGTCCACGCAGCGGGAGTTCCTGCGGGCCGCCGGAACCGGGCCCGCCGCCCTGCCAGCCCGCCACGGTGCTCGGCACCTCGCCGGGCACGCCGGGCTGGACGGCCCTGCGCGGCTCGCTGAGGAACCGTCCCGGCAGCTCGTACTTCGACAACCTGCGCAGCCACAGGAACGCCGCCCCGTACAGCGCGACGACGATGCACAGGACGAGCTGGCCGAGGACGTCGTCGTACGGCTCGACGTAGGAGTGGTTGAACACGGCGAGGGCCAGGGCCGTCCCGACGGAGACGGCGACGACGATCCGGACGCTGCGCCGGGTGGACCGCCGGTCGGCCTCGACGCGGCGCCGCATGTCCAGTTCGGCGCGGGCGGAGTTCGCGAGGGCGCTGAGCATGTCGCGCAGGCCGGGGCCGCGGAGCTTGGCGTTCAGGATCAGCGCGGCGATCACCAGGTCGGCGGACGGGTCGTCCAGGTCGTCGGCGAACCGGCGCAGCGCCTCCGGCATCGGGACGCGGGTGTGCAGCCGGTCGACGAGGTTGCGCAGCGGCTGCTGCAGGGCGGGCGCGGCGGCGCGCTGCGACGCGGGGATCGCCTGTTCGAGGCCGACGGCGCCCGCGATGGTGTCGCGCAGCGACTCCGTCCAGCCGGCGAGGGCCTCCAGCCCCGCCATGCCCTTGCGTTCCTCGGCGGCGCCGCCGGCCAGGCCGTTCCAGGTGAGCACGAGCGCGCCGGTCCCGGCGGCGGCGATCGGCCAGCGCGTCACGATCAGCACGGCCACGCCGACGATGACGGCGACGGCGGTGCGGGTCGTGAGCGTCCTGACGAGGTCCTCGCGGCTGCGGACCTGGCGCCGCCCCCCGGACACGGGCCGCGGCGGCAGCCCGCGCACCGCGACGGCGAGGAGCAGCAGCCCGCCGCCCGCCACGGCGCCCGCGACGATCGCGAGGAGAACGTCCGGCGCGTACATCAGCGCCCTCCCCCGCCGGTGACGAGCCGCCCGCCGCCCCGGCACGCGTTCACCAGGCACCTCCGGCGGACGGGTCGTAGCCGTGGTCGGCGAGTTCGGCGGCGCACGCGATCGGCGCGCTCGGCACCGCGAACCCGCCCGGCCCGAGCGTGAACACCTCCGACGACAGGATCCGCCCGTCCACGCCGGTCACCTCCCGGATGCTGGCGACGTAGCGGCGCAGCCGCCCCCCGGAGGTGTACTCGTTGCGTTTCTCGATGAACACGACGAAGTCGATGGCGCCCGCGATCAGCATGTGGGTCGCCTCGACGGGCAGCCGCTCCTCCGACTGGATCGCGTAGGTCGCGATGCGGTTGAAGACCTCCACCGACGAGTTCGCGTGGATCGTCGACAGCGACCCGTCGTTGCCCTGCGTCATCGCGTTCAGCATCGTGACGATCTCGTCGCCGAGCACCTCGCCGACGATCACGCGGGACGGGTTCATGCGCAGCGACCGGCGGACCAGCTCCGCCATCGAGATCGCGCCCTGCCCCTCGGAGTTCGGGAGCCGCTGCTCGAACGCGATGCAGTTGGGGTGCAGTTCGGGGAAGGCGTCCAGGCCGAGTTCGAGGGCGCGTTCGACGGTGATGAGCCGCTCGTCCGCCGGGATCTCGTTCGCCACGGCGCGCAGCAGCGTCGTCTTCCCCGCGTTCGTCGCTCCGGCGATCATGATGTTCTTGCGGGCCTGCACGGCGGCGCGGAGGAAGTACCCGATCTCCTGGGGGAACGTCCCGTTGCCGACGAGGTCGGCGAGGAAGACCTTGCCGAGGCGCGCACGGCGGATCGACAGCGCCGGGCGGACCGTCACGTCCATCACGGCCGAGAGCCGCGAACCGTCCGGGAGCCGCAGGTCGAGCTGCGGGTTCGCGGTGTCGAACGGACGCGACGACAGCCCGCTGTAGGCGGCGAGTATCTGGATCAGCTCGACCAGTTCCTCGTCGCTCTCGGCGACCGGCTCGCCCATCACCTCGCGCCCGTCGGCGTAGCCGATGAAGACGCGGTCGCAGCCGTTGATGTCGATGTTCTCGATCTCGGGGTCCTCCAGCAGCGGCTGGAGCCGGCCCACCCCGAACAGCGCCGCGTGCACCCCGGCCGCGAGCGCCTCCTCCTCTTCGGCGTTCGGCGGGCGGCGCCCGGAGGTGATCTCGCCGCGGGCGAACTCCTCCAGCACCTGGCCGATGAGGGCGCGGGCGAACTGCCGCTCGTCCTCCCCGGTCATCGGCGGGAGCCCGTTGGCGGCGTCGAGGCGGCGCTGCTGCGCCAGCCGGTCGCCGACCTCCTGGCGGAGGCGTTTGACGAGCCCGTGGTCCATCTAGCGCCTCCCCTCCTCGTGCCGTCCGCCCGCCGGGACCTGCCCGGTCGGCGGAGGCCGCTCGCTGGCCGGGACCTGCCCGTCCGCCGAAAGCCCCTCACCGGGCGGTGCCTGCACCGCGGGCGGGACATGCGGGCCGGGCGCCGGCGGTGGTTCGGGCGCCGGCCGGTACGGGGGCGGGACGTCGTGCCCGCCGCGGTCGTGGGCCGCGCCCAGGGCGGGCCGGGCCGACGCGAGGCGTCCGGCGAGTTCGCCCGCGACCTCGCGCGCCGACCGGATCAGCAGCGAGCGGTCCAGGCGCCCGCCCCAGCGGCCCGACAGCAGCTCGGCGCCCTTGGGGTCGAGGGCCAGCCCGCCGAGGACGGTCACGTCCGGCGGCGGGGGCCCCTGCTGAGCGCCCGCGTCCATCGGCCGGGCGCGGCCCCGCACCCCGGCGAGGATGCGGTCGACCTCGGCGATCGAGCCGCGGAAGTCGCGCGGGTCGGCGAGGACGAGCACCCCGACGGGCGGGCCGCCGCGCAGCTCCGACGTCAGCGCCGCGACGCGTTCGCGCAGGTGGGCGACCTGTTCGAGGGTGGCCCTGGTGAGCAGGACGACCATGTCGGCCTCGTGCATCAGCTCGGTCAGCGGGGTGCCGGCGCCGAGCCGCCCGCAGTCGGCGATCACGTCGACGGGGTCGAGTCCGGCGAACGCGCGGCCGAGCGGGCCCCACAGCCACGTCATCGCCTGCGCCTGCTCGGCGTTGGTGGTCCCGACGAGCACGTCGAGGCCGCCGACGAGCCGCTGGCAGTGCTCGGCGATCTGGTCGGGGCGCAGGCCGCGGCGGGCGGTGGCGGCGAGGCTGAGCAGCCCGCGGGACGGGTTGAGCATCCCGCCGTCCGCGGCGTGGCTCTGGGGGCCGTCGGCGGTGCCGGGGGCGGCGGGCAGCCGGTACACGAGGTCGCCGCCCGCCTGGTCGCACTCCGCGACCAGCACGGGACGCGGCCACACGGCGCCGAGGGCGACGGCCGCGGTCGTGACGCCCGGCGCCCCCTTGTCGGCCGCGAGCGCGATGAGTGCCACGGTCAGTTACCGCCCGCGCCCGGTGTCGGTGCCCCGCTCCCGCCCGTGCCCGGGGTGCCCCCGCCCGGCACCGGCACGGTGCCGCCGGGAGGCTCGGAGCCGCCGGGCTCCTCGTTCCCGCCCGGGTCTTCGCCGCCGGGCTCGGCGGGTGGGGCGGCGGCCTGCGCCCCGTCCGGGATGAGCGCGAGCGCGACCGCCCCGGCCGAGGCCGCCTGGGTCACCTGCGGCGCGTCGGCCGGCAGGACGGCGACGTCCACGCTGGTCTGGTCGGACCGCAGCCGGGTGCCGCCGAGGTCGCCCCCGCCGCCTCCGCCGGAGACGGCGACCACGATGGCGTCCCGGGCGAGGACGGTGCCGGCGCGCGGCCCGCCGTTCTGCCCGCCGCCGACCGCGTAGAGGGTGACGTGCTTGCCGACGGCGACGCCGCCGGAGGGGAACTGGCCGGGTTTGAGCGCGAGCCCGACGATGAGGCGGCCCATCGCCGGGGCGTCCGGGGAGCTGATCATGGAGTTGGTCAGCAGCGCGCCCTTGACCAGCGGGACCGCCGCGAGATGCCGGGCGACCTTGGCACGCTCCGACCAGCTGATGTACTGGATTCCGGTGTCGCCGACCTGGACCTCTTCGAGCGCGGCCGCCGGGATCTGCTGCCCGGCCGCGACCGGCTGCGCGATCCGGATCGCCGACACCCGCTCGCCGCTGGCCATCACGAGGTAGGCGCTCGCGAGGGCGCCGCCGAGGATGAGCAGCACCGCGAGCGCCGCCAGTGCCGGTTTGCGTTCGCGCGGGGAGGTGGGAAGCCGCTGCCCCCCGGAGGTGCCGAGCCCCGAGCGGCCGAGCCCCGGCGCGCCGCCGGACGAGCCCGCCGCACCGCCGGCGGCCGGACCCGCTCCGCCTCCGCCCGAGCCCGATCCGCCTCCGGCGAAGGTCGACTGGTTGGACTTCATCGCGCTGCCCACGCGCTCCTTCCCGCCCCTCCGCGGACCCGTTTCCCGGGATCCGCGCATCACCGAGCGATCCATGCTTGCGGGGGCGGCAAGGTCACGTCAATGGATTCGGTCGATACAAGCCGTCCATATCTGGGCATGGCTCGATGACCTGCGAATTCGTTGATCACCGGGTTGCTTACCATCAGTCACATCTGTCACTGACCACATCCTGGACGACTCCGGAGGCGCGCCGGAGGCCCCGCGGCGTCACGGTCGCGGCCCCCGCGGGGTCACGGCCGCAGGCCGACGAGACCCGCCAGCAGGGTCATGCCGTGGTCGAAATAGCCGGCCCGGTCGTCCTCCAGCACGGTGTTGAATTGCCCGAACAATTCAAAGCTGACCGTTCCGTACAAACCGGACCATGCCGTGAGGCAACGAATGATCACGTCGTCCGGGACGTCCATGAGGACCGCGGTGCGCACGCGGTCCAGGTCCGCGGCGATCGAGGGCGGAGGCGCCGGGGAGAATCCGGCCGGTTCGACGGCGCCGGCCGCGTGCGCCTCGGTGATGATCCGCGCGAGGACGACCGTGTCGCGCATGGCCGCGGGGACGGTGTCCTGCGGCGCCTTGTAGCCGGGGACGGGCGACCCGTACAGCAGGGCGTACTCGTGCGGGTGCTCCAGCGCCCACTCGCGGACGGCCCTGCAGACGGCGAGCCACCGTCCGGCGTAATCGTCGGCGCGCATGCCGGCGTCGGCGTTCTCGACCGCCTCGCCGACGGCGTTGTACCCGTCGATGATCAGCGCGGTGAGCAGGTCGTCGCGGCTCGGGAAGTACCGGTAGATCGCCGACGACACCATGCCCATCTCACGGGCGACCGCGCGCAGTGACAGTCCCCCGGCCCCCTCGGTGGCCAGCTGCCGCCTGGCGATCTCGGTGATCTCGCGGACCAGCTCCGCCCTGACGCGTTCCCGTGCCGTACGACCTGCGCTCATGGGGTCAGGCTAGCAGAGCGCCGCACCGATTCGAGAGCATTGCTCTTGACAACGCCGCTCTCAAAAGAGAGCATTGCTCTCGAAACAGAGCATCGAACCCGAGAGGGGCCCTCATGGCCGCCAGGAACCTCAAGACGCTGCGCGAGGAGTACGCGCTGCGCGGTCGAATCGACGAGAGCGCGCCCGTCACCAACTCGTCCGACATCGTCATCGACGCGCCGGTTCAGGAGGTCTGGGACGTCCTCGCCGACCTGCGCCGCTGGGAGACCTGGGCGCCCGGCTTCCGCATCCGCGCGCTGGACGCCGTGGAACCGGGCCGGGAGTTCCGCTGGGCACAGAACGGCACGCCGCTGCGGTCCCGCTTCGCCGTGGTCGACCCCGGCCGGGAGCTGAGCTGGACGGGCCGTTCCCTCGGCCTCTACCGGGCGGTCGACCGCATGGTCCTGACCCAGGAGGACGGGCGCACCCGGGTGACGCTCCAGGAATCGCTCGCCGGCCCGCTGGTCCGCCGGCTCTTCGGGGCGAGCAAGCTGCGCGCGGCCCACGAGACCCGCCTGAATGCCCTCAAGACCCACATCGAAACACCCCGCCACACGCGCTGAGCCGCGCCATGCCGCCCGTGTGAGACCGCGAAAAGGGGCGATGCCGCAGGTCGGCGAGAGAACTGGATCAACCGAACGAAACGGAAGACAGGAGAACGACATGGGCAGGCACGTGATCGTCGGAGCCGGGCAGGTCGGCGCCCACCTCGCCGAGCGGCTCGCCGGGGGCGGGCATGACGTCGTCGTCGTGACGCGGTCCGGGTCGGGGCCGGAGGGCGTCCGGCGGGTCGCCGCCGACGTCGCCGACCGGGCGCGGCTGACCGAGATCGCCAAGGGGGCCGACGCGCTCTACAACTGCGTCAATCCGCAGTACCACCGGTGGGCGCAGGACTGGCCGCCGATGGCCGCGTCCTTCCTCGGTGCGGCCGAGGAGACAGGCGCCGTCCTGGTCACGCTGAGCAACCTGTACGTGTACGGGCCGGTGGACGGGCCGATGACCGAAGACCTGCCGCTCGCGGCGACGGGAACCAAGGGACGGGTCCGGGCGAAGATGTGGCGGGACGCTATCGCCGCGCACCGGGCGGGCCGCGTGCGGGTCACCGAGCTGCGCGGCTCCGACTACTACGGCCCCCGGAGCACCGACCAGGCGTACATCGGCGAGACCCGGTTCGTGAAGCCGCTGCTGGCGGGCAAGCGCGTGCCGTACTTCAGCGACCCGTCGGTCCCGCACGCCTGGACGTACCTGCCGGACGTCGCGGAGGCCCTCGCCATCGCCGGGACGGACGAGCGGGCGTGGGGGCGGGCATGGCACGTCCCGACCGGCCCGGCCGTGTCCACGCTGGACGTCGCCGGACGGCTGTGCGAGGTCGCCGGCGCCCCGGCACCGCGCGTGTACGAGGTGCCGCGTCCCGTCTTCAACGCGCTCGGGCTCGTCTCGCCGATGATGAAGGAGCTGCGGGAGACCAGGTACCAGTTCGACAAGCCGTACATCCTGGACTCCTCGGCGTTCCAGTCCACGTTCGGGATGGCGCCGACGCCGATGGACGACGCCCTCAAGACCATCGTCGCCGCCCACCGGGAGTCGGAGGGGACGGGTAACTAAGCTGAGCGCGGTTGTCCCGAGGACGTCGGAGGGCTCTGATGCGGATCTCGTTCACGGCGCTGACCGGCGGAGGACCACGCGACGTCGTGCTGGACGCCGACTCCGAGGCCACCGTGGACGGGGTCGCGCAGTCGCTCGCCGCCCTGCTCGACGGCCGGGCGCCGTCGGCCGCGCCGCCGCCCGTCCCGACGCCCCGCTACTCCAAGGACGCCCTGCTCGGACGGGACGGGCTCGCCTCCGGCGGCGGCCGGAGCCCGCGATCGCGGCGGGCCCTGTGGATGGACGGGCGGATGCTCGACCCGCAGGCCCTCGCCGTCAAGGAACTGCGGGACGGCGCCGTCGTGGCGGTCGAGCAGCGCGGCGCCGCCGCCACCGTCCTCGCCGAGCCGACCGGCCTGGTCGAGGTCCGCGTCGTGGGCGGCCCGGCGGCCGGGTCGGTGCACCGCCTCGGCCTCGGGGCCTGCACGATCGGCTCCGGGCGCGACGTGGACGTGGTGCTGGACGACCCGTCCGTGCCGGCCCGTTCGCTGCGGCTCACGGTCGGGCGCGAGGCCGTCGAGGTCGAGGCGTCCGCGCAGACGATGGAGGGGAGCGCCGAGCTGGACGGGACGCCGCTGGCCGCCAAGACGACGTGGCCGGCGGGCGCGCTGCTGTCGGTGGGTTCCAGCGTGCTGGCGCTCGCGCCGAGCGCCGCCTCCGACACCCACCTCGAGCCGCTGCCCGAGGGCGGCCTCGCGTTCAACCGGCCGCCGCGGCCCGACCCGGCGCACCGCGACCGGCGGCTGGAGGTCCCGGAGCGTCCCGAACGCGACCCGCGTGACCGGCTCCGGCTGCTCGGGGCGCTGCTGTCGCACAAGAGGTCGCTGAAGGAGTACCACCGCAAGTCCGGCGAGTTCGACGGCGAGGTGCGGCGGCTGCTGCGCGAGGAGGAGGCCGAGCGGCGCGCGTTCCACCCCGACCCCGCCGAGGTGCTCCTGACAGCGACCGGCCCGCGGCGGCGGCTGTGGGAACGCCGCCGCGGCGACCCCGACGCCCTGCACCTGCGCATCGGCCTCGCCGACCTGCCCGCCCACATCGAGCTCACCGGCGACGCCCGCATCGCGGTGCCGCCCGCGCGCCGGGTCCCGGTGGCGCTGCCGCTCGCGGAACTGGGCGTCATCGGGCTGGCCGGGCCGCGTCCCGCGTCCCGCGCGCTGGCCCGCTGGCTGGTCGGGCAGGCCGCCGTCCTGCACGGCCCCCGCGACCTCTCCATCGTCGTCCTGTCCGCCGACCAGGGGGCCGGGGACGAGTGGAACTGGGTGCGGTGGCTGCCGCACTGCGCGCCGCGCGAGGGCGAGGACTGCGTCGCCCTTGTCGGCACCGACGCGGAGTCCGCCGCGCACCGCGTCACCGAACTGGCGATCCGGGTGACGGAACGGCGCCGTGCCGCCCAAGCGGAGTCGTCCTTCTCCGGGCAGGGCGGGAAGGCCGCCGATGCCGTCCCGTACAACGTCCTGATCGTCCTGGACGGCGCGCGCGCGTTGCGCCGCATACCCGGGATGCCGATGCTGCTGTCGCGCGGCGCCGAATACGGGCTGTACGCCATCTGCGTCGACGACGAGGAACCTCTGCTTCCCGAAGAGTGCCAGGCCGTGGCCGCGTGGGAGCCGCAGTACCCGTCGATGGTCCGGCTCCAGGGCCAAGGGCTGGATGTGATCGGGCGCGTACTCGCCGACCAGGTCTCGGCGACCTGGACGGACCGGGTGGCGCGCGCGCTGGCCCCCGTCCGGGACGTGTCACGCGAGGGCGCCGAAGACTCCATCCCGCCCGAGGTGCGGCTCCTGGACGTCCTCGACATGCCCGACCCCACCGCCGAGCACATCCTCCAGATGTGGACGCGCACAGGCGGCCGGACCACACGCGTCCCCATCGGCGTCGGCCCGGGCGGACACGGCCCCGGAGACCCCTACGAGATCGACCTCCGCACGGACGGGCCGCACGCCCTCATCGCGGGAACGACGGGCGCGGGCAAGTCGGAGCTCCTGCGGACGCTCATCGCGTCCCTGGCCGTCGCGAACCGTCCCGACGAGATGACGTTCGTCCTCATCGACTGCGAGGGCGGCGCCGCGTTCGACGACTGCGCCCGCCTCCCCCACACCGTGAGCGTGGTCATCGACCTGGACGGCCACGCGGCGGAACGCGCCCTGGAGTCCCTCGCCGCCGAACTCCGCCGCCGCGAGGAGGTCCTCCTCGACGCGGACGCCAAGGACGTCGACGACTACGACGACCTGCGCGTCACCGACCCGGACCTGCCCGCGATGGCGCGGCTCGTCCTCGTCGTCGACGAGTTCGCCGCCATGGTCACCGACCTGCCCGACTTCGTCACCGGCCTGCTCGGCATCGGACGCCGCGGCCGCTCCCTCGGCGTCCACCTCGTCCTCGCCACGCGGCGTCCCGCCGAGGCCGTCACCGCCGGCATCCGCGCCGACACCGGCCTGCGGATCGCGCTCCGCGTCACCGGCCCCGACGAGTCGGCCGGCGTCCTCGACTCTCCCGAGGCCGCGCAGATCTCCAAGGCCACCCCTGGACGCTGCTACGTCCGCTCCGGCGTGTCATCGCCGCAGCCCGTCCAGTCCGCCCGGATCGGGGGGAGACGCCCCGGGGCCGGCGCCGGCGGCCGCGGCCCCACCGTCCTGCCGCTCCCCTGGCAGGGCCTCGGCCACCCGCTGCCCGTGCCCCGCGGAGCCGGCGGCACCACCGCGGGCGACCCGGATCTCGCCACCGACCTCGGCGTCCTCGTCCAGGCGATCGACGAGGCGGCCCGCCGCGCCGGCATCGCCCGGCTGCCGTCACCGTGGCTGAGCCCGCTGCCCGAACGGATCACGCTGACGCCCGGCACCGCCGCCGGCGGCTCCGTCGTCGACGTCCCCCCGATCGCGTTCGGCGTCACCGACCTGCCCGCCGTCCAGTCCCGCGAGCGGCTCACCCTCGACCTCGCCTCCGGAGGCAACCTGTACCTCGCCGGGTCCGCGCAGTCGGGCCGCTCCACCGCACTGCGCACCATCGCCGGGTCCCTCGCCGGCGCCTGCTCCCCCTACGACGCGCACCTGTACGCCATCGACTGCGGCGCGAACGCCCTGCTGCCCCTCGTCTCCCTCCCGCACTGCGGCGCCGTCGTCAGCCGCGACCAGCTCGGCCGCTGCGAACGGCTCGTCACCGCCCTCGCCGCCGAGGCCGCCCGCCGCCGGCAGCTCCTCGCCGAGGCGGGCTTCGCGTCCCTCGCCGAGCAGCGCGCCTCCGTCGCCGCCACCGACCGCCTTCCCTGGATGGTGCTGCTCCTCGACCGCTGGGAGGGCTTCCTCGGCGCGTTCGAGCACTACGACCACGGCCGCCTCGTCGACCAGGTCATCCGGCTCCTCCGCGACGGCGCCGCCGTCGGCCTGCGCGCCGTCTTCACCGGCGACCGCTCCGGCCTCGGCGGCCAGATCGCCACCGTCTTCGACCGCCGCCTCATCCTCCGCATGGCCGACCCGAACGACTACGGCTACGGCGGCCTCCACGACAAGCAGGTCCCCGCCGCGATGCCGCCCGGCCGTGCCCTGGAATCCGTCGTCCCCGGCGCGCCCCCGCGCGAATCACAGATCGGCCTCCTCGGGGACGACCCGTCCGGCACCGCGCAGATCGCCGTCCTCCAGGAGATCGCCCGCACCTGCGTGTCCCGCTACGGCCGCCTGCCGCGACGCCAGCGTCCCCTGCACGTGGACGAGCTACCGGTCCGCGTCACCTACCGCGAGGCGATGTCGCTCGACCCCGAGTTCCTCGCCCCGTCCGCGCTCTGGGCCCTCGTCGGCGTGGGCGGCGACACCCTGGCCCCGGTCGGCGTCGACCTCCTGAACGAGGGTCCCGGCTTCGCCGTCGCCGGCCCGCCCCGCTCCGGGCGCTCCACGACGCTGCGCACGATCGTCCACTCGCTCCTCGACCCCGCCGTCGGCGGCGGCCTCGTTCCCGTCGTGCTCGTCACGCCCCGGCGCTCCCCGCTCCGGCTCCTGTCCGCCCACCCGGGCGTCCTCGGCGTCCTCACCTCCGACTCGGGCGCCGGCGACCTCACCGATGCCATCGGCGACGAGCACCGCTACGCCGTCGTCGTCGACGACGCCGAACTCCTCGGCGGAACCGACCTGGACGACGCCCTCCGCGACGTGCTCCGCACCGCACGCGACGGCGAGCACGCCGTCGTCATCGGCGGCACCACCGGCGACATCGGACGGGGCCACCGCGGCTTCCTCTCCGACGTCCGCCGCTCCCGCTCCGGGGTCCTGCTGTCCGTCGACTCCCCCGACGACGGCGACCTGTTCGGCCTCCGCCTCCCCCGCAACGCCCCTTTGGGCGGCCCCACCGGCCGCGGCCTCTTCGTCGCCGCCGGTGCGGCCACCCAGATCCAGGTGGCCCTCCCGCCCCAGCCGAACGCGGGCTGACCGGCCCTCGGCGAACATCGGGGGGAGGCCATGCGGGTGGTGGATGCGGGTCCCGGCCTCGGGGGGATGGGCCGGGACCCGCGGCTCGTGGCGGGCGTCAGTGAATGGCGTCCTGAAGAATGGAGCCTTTCCTCAACTGCGGGCGGAAACGGCTTACCACCGGCGTCAGCCTACGCCTCATCCATCACGTTGATCCAGGCCCACCACGTGGAACCCCCGCTGAAACGGCTCTGTCCGCGGCATTCCAGCGTGTCCGAATGTGGCCAGACCATCTACTCCACATGCCTTGTGACCGGCGCAATTACTCCCCGTCAAAGCATTTTCAGAGCCCGGCCGCGCAATTCGGCGGAACGCGTCAGCGGGCGGGCGAGACCGGGTCGTTCACCGGGTGCGCGTCCGGGTCGAGGACGCGCTCGGCGATCAGGGTGATCTGCTCGCCCCGGGTCCGGAACACGAACCGGCGCCGCACCGACTGGGTGACCTTGCCGCTGCCGTACCGGACGACGGTGTGCTCGACCGCCTCCAGCGTGATGCGGTCCCCCTTCCGGACGGCGCGTCCTTCGTCGAGGCTCGTGCGGGCACCGGTGTAGGCGGGGCCGCCCTCGACGGGGGCGCGGTTGCGGTTCTCCAGTTCGCGGACGGCCCGTTCCTGGGAGCGCGCGAGCCGCGGGGAGATCCGGACGCCGTACACCTCGCGGGGCACGGCCGCGCCGTCACGAGGGTGCTTCTGGACGAGGGCCTGCGAGCGGTGCCGCAGCAGCGTGCTCGCGGCGATCGTGAGCTGCCGGGTGACGTCGGCGTCCACGACGGGGCTCTCCCGCCGGACGGTGGACGAGGGAGCCAGCAGGCAGGCGGCCAGGGCGACCGTCAGGCCGACCCGGGGCCACGGGCGAACCATCGGCCTCTCCCGCTGATAGGAGCCGAGCAGATCCGAGCCGAAGATTACACCCGCCGGCCGGCGGGCCGGTGCGGAACGGTCACCGGTGAGCACGTCCCCGGTCCCGTGCCCGGCGTGCGGCCGCAGACCGCCTGGCACGGGCGTTGCCGCGCAATAAGGAGGGGCTTACGAAAACCTGGAACGGCGGTTATCTAGACTGCGTGCGAGGTTGAGGGAGGAGACCCACGTGCGCAAGGTCCTGATCGCCAACCGCGGTGAGATCGCGGTTCGTATAGCCCGTGCCTGTCGCGATGCGGGGCTGGCCAGTGTGGCGGTGTACGCCGAGCCCGATCTGGAGGCGCTGCACGTTCGGGTCGCCGACGAGGCGTTCGCCCTGGGTGGGCGGACCGCGGCCGAGAGCTACCTGAACATCGAGAGGCTTTTGAAGATCGCCGCCGACGCCGGCGCGGACGCCGTCCACCCCGGCTACGGCTTCCTGGCGGAGAACGCCGATTTCGCGACGGCCGTGCAGAACGCGGGGCTCACGTGGATCGGCCCGCCGCCCGAGGCGATCATCGCGCTGGGCGACAAGGTGCAGGCCAGGCATATCGCCCAGAAGGTCGGTGCGCCGCTGGTCGCCGGCACCAAGGACCCGGTCTCCGGGGCGGACGAGGTCGTCGCGTTCGCGGAGGAGCACGGCCTGCCGATCGCGATCAAGGCGGCGTACGGCGGCGGCGGGCGCGGCCTGAAGGTGGCACGGACGCTCGAAGAGGTCCCCGAGCTGTACGAGTCCGCCGTCCGGGAGGCCGTGGGAGCGTTCGGGCGCGGCGAATGCTTCGTCGAGCGGTACCTGGACAAGCCGCGGCACGTCGAGACGCAGTGCCTGGCCGACAAGCACGGCAACGTCGTCGTCGTGTCCACCCGCGACTGCTCGCTGCAGCGGCGGCACCAGAAGCTCGTCGAGGAGGCCCCGGCGCCGTACCTGTCGGACGAGCAGGTCGAGCTGCTGTACACCTCGTCCAAGGCCATCTTGAAGGAGGCCGGGTACGTCGGCGCGGGGACGTGCGAGTTCCTCGTCGGCCAGGACGGGACGATCTCGTTCCTCGAGGTGAACACGCGCCTCCAGGTGGAGCACCCCGTCACCGAGGAGGTCACAGGGGTCGACCTCGTCCGGGAGATGTTCCGCGTCGCCGACGGCGAGGAGCTCGGGTACGGCGACCCGGAGCGGCGCGGCCACTCCATCGAGTTCCGGCTGAACGCCGAGGACGCCGGGCGCGGGTTCCTGCCCGCCGTCGGCACGCTGACCCGGTGGGAGCCGCCGACCGGGCCCGGGGTCCGGCTGGACACCGGCTACGGCGCCGGGCAGACCGTCCCGCAGGCGTTCGACTCCCTGATCGCGAAGCTGATCGTGACGGGGGCGACGCGCCGGCAGGCGGTCGAGCGGGCCCGCCGCGCACTGGCCGAGTTCGAAATCGACGGGATGCCGACGGTGCTGCCGTTCCACCGGGCGGTGCTGGACGACCCGGCGTTCGTCCCGGAGGGCGACGCGACGCCGTTCTCCGTCCACACCCGGTGGATCGAGACCGAGTTCGACAACCGGATCACGCCCTACGAGACGTCCGTCGCCGGGGACGAGGACGAGGGCGAGCGGGAGCGCGTCACCGTCGAGGTCGGCGGCCGGCGGATCGAGGTCGTCCTGCCCGCGGGTCTGGGCGCGTCCGCCGCCCAGGGAGGCGCCGCCCAGCCCGCCAGGAAGCGCGCGGGCAAGAAGGGCGGCGGCGCGCAGGCGTCCGGCGACTCGCTGGTCAGCCCCATGCAGGGCACAATCGTCAAGATCGTCGTCGAGGACGGCGCGACGGTGGAGGCCGGCGACACCATCGTGGTCCTGGAGGCGATGAAGATGGAGCAGCCGCTCACCGCCCACAAGGCCGGGACGCTCACCGGACTGGCCGCCGAGGTCGGCCAGACCGTCTCCGCGGGCGCCGTCATCTGCGAGATCAAGGACAGCTGAGCCCGCCTGCGAGGCCGGCGGGGCCACCCGGCCCGGTTTTGGGCAGGGGGGTTTCCGGTCTGGGGGGCGGCCACCATTGAACTCGGCCGCAAATAGGTCCTGCGGAGGAAGCGATCCCGGCTTCCACGTGGGCAGACTGGAGGCATGAGCACCGAGATCCGGGCCAACCAGGCGGCACGCCGGGGCGCCGTCTCGGCGATCATCGCCGCCGCGATCGCCGTTCCGGCGTTCGCCTTCACCGCCCCCGCACAGGCCGCCACGGAACAGCCCGCAACCACACGAGCAGTCGCAGCACAGACGGCCACCACGCGGATGGCCACCACGCAGACGACCGCGGCGCAGTCGACCACGGCGCAGACGACCGCGGCGCAGACCCTCGCCGCGCCGCCGGCCGCGCCCGCCGACACCGTCGGGCAGATCGCCAAGGGCCTCATCGACTCGCGGCTCCACGTGACGAGCGAGGCCGGTAACGCGCTGTCCCCGGCCGCCCAGAGCGAGGTCCGGTCCGCCCTGGCCGGCGCCGGCGACGCCGACATCCGCGCCGTGGTCGTCGGCAACGACATCACCAGGGACCAGGTCAGGCAGCTGCTTCCGGCCGTCGCGCAGCGCGTCGGCGAGGGCGAGACCTATGTCGCGATCACCGCCGACGGCGCCCGGATGGGCGCGATCTCCCAGAAGCTCGACCAGGCCGAGATCAACCAGCTGGTCACGCGCACCAACGGCATGCCGCTGGAGGACCGGCTGACCCGGTTCGGCGAGCTCGCCGAGAACAAGGTCGACGAGAAGGCCCGGTCGAGCGCGATCGGCGGGTTCGTGACCCTCGGCGTGCTCATCATGGTGGCCGCGCTGGTGGCGGCCGCGTTCCTCGTCTCCCGCAAGCGGCAGCGCACCCGGGCGGCGCAGGAGATGGCCGACCTCAAGAGCGGCGTGGAGGAGGACGTGACGCTCCTCGGCGAGGACATCGCCCGGCTGGACCTCAACGTCATGGACAAGGACCTCGACCCCGACATCCGCGCCGACTACGAACGCGCGATGAACTCCTACGACAGCGCCAAGACGGCGACCGAACGCGCCGTTCAGCCGCAGGACATGCAGGAGGTCACGACCTCGCTGGAGGACGGCCGCTACTACATGACAGCGACGCGAGCCCGGCTCTCCGGTGACCCCGTCCCCGAACGGCGTGCGCCGTGCTTCTTCAACCCGCAGCACGGGCCGTCCGTGAAGGACGTCACGTGGGCGCCGCCCGGCGGTGTCGCGCGTTCCGTCCCGGCGTGCGAGGCCGACGCCGACGCCGTCCTGCACGGGACGGACCCGGACGTCCGGATGGTGCCGTACGGCGGCGTCCGGCGCCCGTACTGGGACGCGGGCCCCGCGTACGGCCCCTACGCCGGCGGCTACTACCGCGGCTACGGTGGGATGGACCTGCTCAGCGGCATGATGATCGGCACCATGCTCGGCTCGATGATGGGCGGCGGGTTCGGCTACGGCGGCTACGGCGGCGAGGGCATGGGCGCGGAAGGCGGCGACATCGGCGGAGGCTGGGACTTCGGCGGAGGCGACTTCGGCGGGTTCGGCGGAGGCGGCGACTTCGGCGGGTTCTGAGCGGCGCGGACCGGGACCGTCGCGTCGGTGATGGAAACGAGGTTCGCGGCCACTCCCCAGGGCCGGACCGCCTCGTTGACGCGCCGGACCAGATCGGCGTCGTCCCCGTCGGCCATCAGGGACGGCAGGTCCGCCAGGTCCCGGTCCGCTATCACATCGCGCAGCGCGACCGCGGTGGTCGCCTGCGCGGCCGAGGACGGCGTATCCGCTGCGGACGCGTACCTGACGGGGTCGTCGGCCCCCATCATCGCGAGCGCCTTGACGCGGACGGGAACGCCGTCCCTGGTGGTGGCCTTGACCCAGATGTCGTGCGGCCGCATCCCCATGGGGACGCGCACGCCGGTGTCGGCGAGCGGGAGCAGGAACCGCAGCCCCGGCCCGCGGACGCCGCGCGTCCTCCCGAACCGCCGGACGACGAGCCGTTCGGACGCCCCGACCCGCCGGAACCCGGAGGCGATCACCATGGCCACCAGGAGCCCGGCGACGATCACGAACGCCGAGCGGGCGCTCAGGGGGCCGTCCTGTGCGACCAGGTTTCCCGCCTGCTGCCCCACCTCGGCCTCCCTTGGGTCGTCGCCGGTGTCCTCACCCTCCACCATGGGCGGAGGAACACCTCATCACCATCGGGGCGAGTGCTCATTTCGCGGGCGCGCACCATGCAGACGGAACACGTCCCGGGCCGGTGGCCGCCCTGCTCGGAGCCGCACTGAATGGACAACGACGGGCTTTGTGGGGTGACCTGGTTCCATGAGCGCGAGTGAGACCGGACCGGCGGCCGGCACCGACCCCGGGAGCCGTGACGCCGGGCCGGACGCCGGGCGGCCGCGGCGCCTGCCCAGGACGCCCGTGCCGGGCCTGTTCTGGCGCATCCTCGGAACCAACGGGCTCATCTTCGTGATCGGCACCGCCATCCTGGCCTTCGCGCCCGTCACGGTGTCCTCGCCGGTCCTGCTGAGCGAACTCGTCGTCCTGGCGATCGGCATCGCGCTGATGGTGGCGGCGAACGCGCTGCTGCTGCGGGCGAGCCTGGCACCGCTGGACGGGCTCACGACCCTGATGGCGCGCCTGGATTCGCTGCGCTCCGGCGACCGGCTCGCGACGACCCCGAACCGCGACCTGTTCCGGCTGGTCGACCACTTCAACGCGATGCTCGACCGGCTGGAGGCCGACCGCAGCATCAGCACGGCCGTGGTCCTGGACGCGCAGGAGGCCGAGCGGCGCCGCATCGCCCAGGAACTCCACGACGAGATCGGGCAGAGCCTCACCGTGGTTCTGCTGGAGCTGAAGTCGGTGGTGAACCGGGCGCCCGGCGAAGTGGCGGAGGACCTGCGGGGTGTCCAGGAACTGGTCCGGTCGAGCCTGGACGAGGTGGGCCGGGTGGCCCGCCGGCTGCGTCCCGGCACACTGGACGATCTCGGCCTGACCAGCGCGCTCAGCTCCCTCGCCGGGGACTTCTCCGGGACGGGCGGGCCGCGGGTGACGCGCCGCGTCCAGACCGGCCTGGACGACCTCGGGCCCGACGTCGAGCTGGTGATCTACCGGATCGCGCAGGAGGGCCTGACCAACGTGTGGCGGCACTCCGGCGCGAGCAACGCGGAGCTGTCGCTGGCACGCGACGACGGCGGCCGGGTGATCTTGCGGGTCGTGGACGACGGCTCGGGGCCGCCCGTCGAGCTCGGTTCCGGCATCCACGGGATGCAGGAACGCGCGATGCTCATCGGGGCGCAGCTGGACATCGGCCCGGCCGACGGCGGCGGCACCGAGGTCAAGCTCGTCATACCACCGCCGGGTGCGCGGCGCGGCCAGTACCCCGCCAGAACCTGAGCGCGGCCCCCGACAGGTGGGGCGGCGGGCGGGGCGAGCGGCGGGCGGGGGTCAGGGCTCGACGAGGCCGACGCGGATGGCGTACTTGGTCAGCTCCAGCCGGTCGCGCATGCCGAGCTTGCCGAGGATGTTCGCGCGGTGCCGGTCGACGGTCTTGATGCTGATCGTCAGCATCTCGGCGATCTGCTTGGACGAGTACCCCTCCGCGACCAGCTTGATGATCTCTTCCTCGCGTGGGGTGAGAAGGCTTTCGGGGCCGTCGCCGTCCCGGTCCCGGGCGAGGTACTCGCGGATCAGGGTGTTGACGGCGCCGGGGTACAGGAACGGCTCGCCCCGCATCGCGGCGCGGCAGGCGTGCAGCAGGTCGCGGTCCGCGACGGATTTCAGCACGTAGCCGGACGCGCCGGCCTTGAGCGCCTCGAACAGGTACTGCTCGTTGTCGTACATCGACAGGATCAGCGTCCGCACGGAGGGGAACCGCCGGGAGATTTCCCGGACGGCCTGGAGCCCCGTCATGCGCGGCATCGCGATGTCGAGGATCGCGAGGTCGACCTCGGTGCCGGCGCACGCCTCGATGGCCTCGGCGCCGTCGGCGGCCTCGGCGACGACGGTCAGGTCCGGTTCGGCGTCCAGGATCAGCCGGAGCCCGCGGCGCACCAGTGCATGATCATCGGCCAGCAGTATCCGGGTGCGGGTCTCCCGAGCGTGCACCGATCACCTCCGGTCTCGCCTCCATGGTAGGCAGATCCCAGCTCAGCCCGGACTGGGCGAACCACAAATACATGATTCCTCCTGGCCCATATGGGTGCCGGCCCCGATGCCGATGCGGTCCGCCGCCGCAAAGACTGGACGGTGTACGCAGAAAGGGGCGGACGCATGGCACAGCGATCGGGCACCGGACACGGTGCCCTGCCCAAGGCGCCGCGGAGGCCGTCCTGCGACAGGACCGCCCCCGGCGTTAGGAGGAGGAACCTATCAGCCCTGGGAACCAGGCTCTCCGGAAGCCGAAAGGAAACCATGCAAGCGCGGGACATCGCCGTACAGGTGCCGACCGTGACACTCGGCGACTCGATCGCCCACGCGATTCAGGTCATGGCGCTCGGCCGCCTGCCCGGACTGATCGTCGTGGACGAGGAGCAGCGCCCCCGGGTCGTCCTGCCCGGGACGCAGGTGCTGAAGCTGGCGGTGCCCGCCGCCTATCAGGAGGACCAGGCACTGAGCCGCACCGTGGACGAGGCGCACGCGGACGTGTTCTGGCACGAGATAAGCGACATGAGGGTCGGGGACTGCCTTGGAGCGCCCACGGCCCGCCCGGTCAGCGTCAAACCGTCCGCCACGTTGCTGGAGATCGCCACGCTCATGGCGCGGCACCGGAGCCCGCTGGTCGCGGTGGTCGACGAGGCAGGGCTGCTCGCCGGCGCGGTCATTCTGGACCGGCTGCTGTCGGCACTGGCGCTGACCAGGCCCGACGACTGAGGGACGCGCCGGCAAGAGGTACGCGCCCAAAAATCGCGCGCCCGCCGGGCGCACACTCCGACGGCACACCGTTCATCCGCATCCCGCTTGACGGCACCTCGCTCGACGGCGCGCAAGAAAGGGACGCGCCATGAGCGCCGTTGCCGCGCTCGCCATCTTCGTCGTGGCGTTCTTCTTCATCGCGACGGAGAAGATCGACAAGGTCAAGGTCGTCCTTGTCGCGGCCGGTCTGATGACGGTGCTCGGGCTGACCTCGGGCGCCGACGTCTTCTTCTCCGAGCACGCGGGAATCGACTGGAACGTCATCTTCCTGCTGCTCGGCATGATGATCGTCGTCGGCGTCATCAAGGGCACCGGGCTGTTCGAGTACCTGGCGATCTGGGCGGCCAAGCGCTCGAAGGGGAGACCGTACCGGCTGCTGGTGATGCTGATGGCCATCACCGCCGTGGCCTCGCCGTTCCTGGACAACGTCACCACGATCATGCTGGTGGCGCCGGTGACGGTGGTGGTCTGCAACCGGCTGCGCATCCCCGCCCAGCCGTACCTGATCGCGGAGGTGCTGGCGTCCAACATCGGCGGCGCCGCCACCCTGATCGGGGATCCCCCGAACATCATCATCGGCAGCCGCGCGGGGCTGACGTTCAACGACTTCCTCGTGCACATGACGCCGATCGTGGTGATCATCTTCATCACGTTCGTGGTGATGTCGCGGTGGATCTTCCGCAAGTCGTTCACGTTCGACGAGCGGTACGTGGCCGAGGTGATGGCGCTGGACGAGCGCAAGGCGATCACCGACCACAAGCTGCTCGTGCGATGCCTCATCGTGCTGGGGCTGATCATCGTCGGGTTCTCGCTGCACTCGGTGCTGCACGTGGAGCCGTCGATCGTGGCCCTCATCGGCGCGGGCGTCATGCTGCTGGTCACGAAGGTCGAAGTCTCGGACGTCCTCAAAGAGGTCGAATGGGGCGTCCTGGTGTTCTTCATGGGCCTGTTCGTGATGGTGGCGGCCCTCGGGCACACCGGCGTCATCGAGAACATCGGCACCTGGGCAGCGGACACGATCGGCGACAACTACTTCGCCGCCGCCACCGCGCTGGTGTTCGGATCCGCCGTACTGGGCGCGTTCTTCGACAACATCCCCTACACGGCGACGATGGCGCCGATCGTGGAGGGGATGGCCGCCGGGGCCGACCCGCAGACCGCCGACGCGCTGTGGTGGTCGTTCGCGCTCGGCGCCGACTTCGGCGGGAACGGGACGGCCGTCGCCGCGAGCGCCAACGTCGTCGCGATCGGCATCGCCGCCAGGACCGGTCACCCGATCAGTTTCTGGCAGTTCACCCGCTACGGGGTGGGCGTCACGGTCGTCAGCACCGTGATGGCGTGGGCGTACGTGGCCCTGCGCTACTTCTGAGCGGCACGCCGCACTTCCAGCGGTCCCGTCGCTCGACCGAGTGGCCGGGCACGTCTCTCAGTAGGCGTGCTCGGCCATCAGGCGGCGGGACGCCTCGGTGATGCTGCCCGACAGCGACGGGTAGACCGCGAACGTCTGGGCCACCTGGTTGACGGTCAGGTGTTGCTGGACGGCGATCGACACGCCCAGGATCAACTCGCTCGCCCGCGGCGCCACGATGACGCCGCCGAGGACGATCCCGGTGGACGGGCGGCAGAACAGCTTCACGAAACCGTCCTCGAAGCCCTGCATCTTGGCCCGTGCGTTGGTGAACAGCGGCAGCATGACCGTCCGGGCGTTGACGTCCCCGGAGTCGACCATGTGCTGCGTCACGCCGACCGACGCGACCTCGGGGTCGGTGAAGATGTTGGACGCGACCCAGCCGAGCTTCAGCGGCTGCACGGCCTCGCCCAGCGCGTGCCACATGGCGATGCGTCCCTGCATGCCGGCGACCGACGCGAGCATCAGGACGCCGGTGCAGTCACCGGAGGCGTAGATGTGCGGGACGGACGTCCGCGACACCTTGTCGACCTCCACGAAGCCGCGCGCGTCGCATTGGACGCCGACCTCCTCAAGGCCGATGCCCGTGGTGTTCGGCACCATCCCGACGGTCATGAGGCAGTGCGTGCCCTCGACCTTCGTCCCGTCCTCCAGCGTGACGATCACGCCGTTGCCGGATCGCTCCACGCCCGCCGCCCTGGACCGCGACATGACGTTCATCCCGCGCCGCAGGAACACCTCCTGCAGGACGGACGCGGCGTCGGCGTCCTCGGTCGGCAGGATCCGGTCGCGCGACGACACCAGCGTGACCTTCGATCCCAGCGACAGGTAGGCCCCGGCCAGTTCGGCGCCCGTCACACCGGACCCGACGACGATCAGGTCCTCGGGCAGTTCCGGCAGGTCGTAGAGCTGGCGCCAGTTCAGGATGCGTTCGCCGTCCGGTTCGGCCCCGGGCAGCACGCGCGGCGTCGCGCCGGTCGCGATGAGCACGATGTCGGCCCGGATGCGCCGGTCGCCGACGGCGACGACATGCGGCTCGACCAGCCGCGCCTCACCACGGACGATCTTGACTTCCTCGTAGGCGAGCCGTTCCGCCACGTCGAACGACTGGGCCCGCGCGAGGTCCTTCACGCGGGTGTTGACGGTGGCGAGGTCGGCCTCCAGGGCCCCGACGATCCCGTCCGGGCCGCCGTTGAAGCGCAGGCCGAGGCCCGCCGACTCGGACATGACCGAGATCCGGGTCGAGGTGGCGATGAGCGTCTTGGAGGGCACGCAGTCGGTGAGCACGCAGGCGCCGCCGGGGCCGTCGCGTTCGACGACGGTCACGTCGGCGCCGAGCTGCGCCGCGACGAGCGCGGCCTCGTAACCGCCCGGGCCTCCTCCAATGATCACGATGCGGGTCACATCTTCCATTCTTTCCTACTCCCGGCAGTGAAAAGTCCCGCAGCGGACCGGTTTCCGCCGCACATCCGCGGGACGGCCGGTGGCGGCGCCTCATTTCGGTGCCGGCCGCCGAATACCCGGATACGCGCGGCCCGCAATCCGCGCTTCACCCCGGTCGCGGCGCGCGCGTGAGTTAGCCTTGGCCAACGTGGCACTGTACGCGGCGTACGCCTCCAACATGGATCCCGAGCAGATGGCGAGCCGGGCTCCGCATTCCCCCATGCGCGGCACCGGCTGGCTGGCCGGGTGGCGGCTGACCTTCGGGGGGCAGGACAAGCACTGGGACGGGGCCCTCGCGACGGTCGTCGAGGACGGTTCCGAGCAGGTCTTCGTCGTCATGTACGACGTGCCCGCCTGGGACGAGAAGGAGCTCGACGCCTGGGAGGGCGCCGCGCTCGGCGTCTACCGCAAGACCAGGGTCCGGGTGGAGACCCTCGACGGCGACGTGCTGTGCTGGCTGTACGTCCTGGACGACTACGAGGGCGGGCTCCCGTCCGCGCGCTATCTCGGCATCCTCGCGGACGCGGCGGAGAAGGCCGGCGCACCCGACGACTACGTCAAGGACCTGCGCACCCGTCCCTGCAAGTCGCTGGGGGACTGACCTCCGGGCGGCACGGCGGGGGCGCGGCGATCACGCCTGTAGTGTCGGCGATGTGAGCAACGACGCTTTTGCACTGGCGAGGAGCG
Organism: Spirillospora sp. NPDC048823; assembly: GCF_043198445.1. Classification (NCBI taxonomy): domain Bacteria; kingdom Bacillati; phylum Actinomycetota; class Actinomycetes; order Streptosporangiales; family Thermomonosporaceae; genus Spirillospora; species Spirillospora sp. NPDC048823. The sequence goes on from NZ_JBICUT010000020.1 coordinate 78,117, forward strand.
CCGCGGACGAACTGCGCGCCCGCACGTCCATCGACTCCTTCGACGTCGCCCTCGTGATGGGTTCCGGCTGGGTCCCCGCCGCCGACGCGCTCGGCGAGCCCGCCGCGGAGCTGCCGGTGACGGACCTGCCGGGGTTCGCGCCGCCCGCCGTCGAGGGCCACGCGGGACGCATCCGCGTCGTGGAGGTCGGCGAGCACCGCGCCCTGGTGTTCCTCGGCCGGACGCACCTGTACGAGGGACGCGGCGTCGACGCGGTGGTGCACCCCGTCCGGACGGCGCTCGCCGCCGGGGTGAGGACGATGGTGCTGACCAACGCGGCGGGCGGGCTGCGGCCCGAGCACCAGCGGATCGGCGACCCGGTGCTGATCACCGACCATCTGAACCTGTCGGGCGCGAACCCGCTGACCGGCGCGACGTTCCTCGATCTGACGGAGGCGTACTCGGCGCGGCTGCGGGCCCTCGCGAAGGAGGCCGACCCGTCGCTGTCGGAGGGCGTGTACGCGGCGTTCCGCGGCCCGACGTACGAGACGCCCGCCGAGATCCGGATGCTGCGCACGCTGGGCGCCGACATGATCGGGATGTCGACCGTCCTGGAGACGATCGCGGCACGGCAGGGCGGCGCGGACGTCCTCGGGATCTCGCTGGTCACCAACATCGCGGCCGGGCTGTCGGACGAGCCGCTCGACCACGAGGAGGTCCTCGCCGCGGGACGCGCGTCCGCCGGCCGCATGGGCACCCTGCTCGGCACCGTCCTGACCAAGCTTTGAACTCGTGGGCCGTGGAGAAGACCAAGGTATGAGCGATCTTCGCGCGCAGGCGGAGGAGTGGCTGGCGCAGGACCCCGACCCGGGCACCCGCGCCGAACTCCGGACGCTCCTGGACGAGGGCGGCGACCAGGCCCTCGCCGACCGGTTCGGCGCGCGGCTGGAGTTCGGGACGGCGGGGCTGCGGGGCGAGCTGGGCGCCGGGCCGAACCGGATGAACCGGGTGACGGTGATGCGCGCCGCCGCCGGGCTCGCCGCCCGCCTCCCCCGCGGCGGCCGGGTGATCATCGGATTCGACGCGCGGCACGGCTCGCGGCGGTTCGCCGACGACACGGCGGCCGTGCTCAGCGGCGCGGGCCTGCGGCCGGAGGTGTTCGCCGACCCGGTGCCGACGCCCGTCCTGGCCCACTTCACCCGGACGTTCGATGACATCGTGGCGGGCGTCATGGTGACGGCCAGCCACAACCCGCCGCGCGACAACGGCTACAAGGTGTACTGGGCCGACGGGGCACAGATCGTCCCGCCGCTGGACGCGGAGATCTCCGCCGCGATCGACGCCGTCGGCCGCGTGGACGAACTGCCGCTCGGCGAGCGGTGGCCCGTCCACGAGGACGCCGGCCTCTACCTGGACGCGGTGTCGTCGCTGCGGCTCGGCGACGACCGCGACATCTCCGTCGTGTACACGCCGATGCACGGGGTGGGACGGGACATCCTGCTCCAGGCGTTCGACAGGGCCGGATTCCCCGCCCCGGTCGTCGTTCCGGAGCAGGCCGCACCCGACCCGGACTTCCCGACCGTCGCGTTCCCGAACCCGGAGGAGCCGGGCGCGCTCGACCTGGCGCTGCGGCTGGCGGACGCCCGCGGCGCCGACCTCGTGATCGCCAACGACCCCGACGCGGACCGCTGCGCGGTCGCCGTCCCGGTCCCGGACGGCGGCGGCTGGCGGACGCTGACCGGGGACGAACTCGGGGCACTGCTCGCCGAGCACGTCCTGCGGCACACCACCGGTGACGACCGCCTGGTCGTCACCACGATCGTGTCGTCGTCGCTGCTGCGCTCCATCGCGGCGGCGCACGGGGTCCGGTTCGCCGAGTCCCTCACCGGCTTCAAATGGATCATGAAGGCGGGCGGCGCGGGCCACCGGCTCGTGTTCGGCTATGAGGAGGCGATCGGCTACAGCGTCGGCGACGACCGCGGTGTGCTCGTCAACGACAAGGACGGCATCGCCGCCGCGCTCGCCGTCGCCGCGCTCGCCGCCGGCGCCCGCCGCGACGGCCGCACGCTGCTCGACCTCCTGGACGACCAGGCCCGCGAACACGGCCTGCACGCCACGTCCCAGCTGTCCATCAGGATCGACCGTCCTCCAGCCCCCACCCGCCACCATTCAACGGACGAGCTCCGCTCGGACGACCGTCCTCCAGCCCCCACCCGCCACCATTCAAAGGACGAGCTCCGCTCGGACGACCGTCCTCCAGCCCCCACCCGCCACCATTCAAAGGACGAGCTCCGCTCACCCTCGTCGCTGATCACGGCCATGATGACCCGCCTGCGCGCCGATCCCCCGGCCCGGCTAGGCGGACGGCCCGTCACGTCGTTCGACGACCTCTCCCACGGTGTGGACGGCCTGCCGCCCACCGACGGCCTGCGTTTCCGCCTGGACGGAGGCTCACGGGTGGTCATCCGCCCATCGGGGACGGAGCCGAAACTCAAGTGCTACCTGGAGGTCGTCCTCCCCGTGGACGACGACATCGCCACGGTCCGCGCGCGCGCCGCCGCAGAGTTGGACGCCCTCCGCGCCGACCTCTCCGCGACCCTCGCGTGACGGCGTCTGGGGAACGCGTCTCGTGTGACGCGTCTCAGGTGACGGCGCCCACGATGGCGAGCACGACCAGCACCGCCGCCGGAACCGCCAGCGACGCCACCGCCGGGACGGACCATCGCACCGTCCCCCGCACCGGCTCCCCGCCCGCCGCCGACTTCGCCTTCCCGGACTCCGCCTTGGCCGCGGCGGCCTTGTCCGGTGCCCCCGACCTGGTCTTCGGACGCTGACGGTCGAGGATCTCGTTCAGACGCTGCGCCGCGTACGCCGCCGGCGTCCGCCCCCGCAGATCGATGCCCGGCGTCTTGCTCTCCTCCTTGCGGGCACGGGCCTCCGCCTTGGCCTGGGCGCGCGGCGACGTCTGGTGAACCCAGGCCCGCGTCTGCAGCTCCGTCCCGTCCGGGCCGGTGAACCGCACCGCCACCGCGTTCCCGCCCTCGATCCCGCGGACCGCGCCCCACGGCACCCGGGCCTCCCGCAGCGGGTTGCGGACCGTGACGGCCTCATCATCCCCGACGATCGCGGGCCGTAGGCCCACCGTGTACGCGATCCCGCAGCCCAGCAGCAGCACCATGCCGATGCCGAGCGTCATCAGCGAATAGTCGGCTTCGCCGGTGATGCCGATCGCCAGGTCGGCGATGTTCAGCGCCGCGAACACCAGCCACGCGTACGCCGCGACATGCCCGCCGGTGGAACGAATGGTCATGGCTCGATCATGCCAGGGGCCGGGCGCCGCTCCACTTGAGCTGCGCGAAACCGGGCTTGATCACCCCGTTGATCAGTTCGAGCCGCTCGTTGAACGGCGCGAACGCCGACTTCATCGCGTTCACCGTGAACCACTGCAGATCGTCCCACCCGTATCCGAACGCCTCGACGAGCTGCGCGAACTCGTTAGACAGCGTCGTCCCGCTCATCAGCCGGTTGTCGGTGTTCACCGTGACGCGGAAGCTCAGCCGCCGCAGCAGCCCGATCGGATGCTCCGCGATCGACTTCGCCGCGCCCGTCTGGATGTTGGACGTGGGGCACATCTCCAGCGGGATCCGCTTGTCCCGGACATAGTCGGCGAGGCGCCCCAGCCGGGCGTCCTCCCCCTCCACCTCGATGTCGTCGATGATCCGCACCCCGTGCCCGAGCCGGTCGGCGCCGCACCACTGGATCGCCTGCCAGATCGACGGCAGCCCGAACCCCTCACCCGCGTGAATGGTGAAATGCGCGTTCTCCCGCTGCAGGTACTCGAACGCGTCCAGGTGCCGGGTGGGCGGGTACCCGGCCTCGGCGCCCGCGATGTCGAACCCCACGACGCCCGCGTCCCGGTACCGGACGGCCAACTCGGCGATCTCCATGCTCCGCGCCTGGTGCCGCATCGCCGTCACCAGCGTCCCGACCCGGATCCCGAAGTCCTCGCGGCCCCGCGCGAACCCGTCGAGGACGGCCTCGACGACCTGTTCCAGCGACAGGCCCGCGGTGAGGTGCTGCTCGGGCGCGTACCGGACCTCCGCGTAGACGACCCCGTCGCCGGCCAGGTCCTCCGCGCACTCGTACGCCACCCGCGTGAGCGCCTCGGCGGACTGCATCACCCCGACGGTGTGGGAGAACGTCTCCAGGTAGCGCTCCAGCGACCCGGAGTTGGCGGCCGCCTCGAACCATTCCCGGAGATCGTCCGCGTCGGTGGCCGGCAGGTCCGTGTATCCGGACTCTCGCGCGAGGTCCACGACGGTCCCGGGCCGCAGCCCACCGTCGAGGTGGTCGTGCAGCAACACCTTCGGCGCGCGCCGAATGTCCTCAGAAGTCGGCCGAACGTTCATCCCTAGACGCTACCCGCCTCAGGGCTTGCGTGCGACGCCGACGAACGCGTCCATTTCGGGCGGCTCCTCCGCGTACGGCGCGGGCCTGCCCCAAGCCCCGGGCCCCTGGACGGACGGGCCGCCCGGCCGGCACTTCCTCATGCCCCCGGGCGGTCCGAGGCGGACTCAGGCCTTGGCGTACTCCTCCATGCCGCCTCCGAAGTCGAGGGCCACGCATGGCTCGTCCCCGACGACCCAGGCGTCATGGCCGGGTGCCACGGCGAAGACGTCTCCGGGCCCGACCTCGCCCTCGGAGCCGTCCTGCATCCGAATGCGCAGCCGCCCCTGGATGATGTAGCCCTTGTGGTCCGCTTCGCACAGGTCCGTGCCCATGATGTCCTTGAGCGACTCCGTCCAGCGCCATCCGGGCTCGAACGTCGCCTTGCCGAACAGAAGGCCCGGCAACTGGACGGTCTCCAGGTGTCCTCTTGGGAAGTCCCTTCGATCGTCCGGCTTCTCGATGCTCTTGATCTCCGTCATGATGGGTCCCCCTTTCACCATCACCTTTCACGCTCGCACCACCCCTGACCAGCGTCAAGAGGCATCACGGCCGGTCTGCCCGGCTCCCTGGCCGGGGGACGGCCCGGACGTACCCCGGCCGGTGGCGTCAGCGGCTCAGGCGCTGGTAGCGGCGGACGGCCAGGGGCAGGAAGACCGCGGTGATGACGATCGGCCAGACGATCGCCATCAGCAGTGCGTTCTGCTCGATCCAGGTGCCGCCGACGGCCGCCGGGTTGCCGAACAGCTCGCGGGACGCCGTCACCGTGGAGGAGACCGGGTTCCACATCGCGATGGCGCCCAGCCAGTCCGGCATGAGGGACGGGGCCACGAACGCGCTGGAGATCATCGCGAAGGGGAACGCGACGGCGAACAGGCTTCCGGCGGCCTCCTCGTTGGGCACCAGGAGGCCGAGGAGCACGCCGATCCAGATCAGCGCGAAGCGGAGCAGGAGGAACAGGCCGAAGGCGGCGAGGGTGCCGAGGACGCCGGCACTGGAGCGCCAGCCGATCGCCAGTGCCGTCAGGGCCAGGACGGTGAGGTCGAGGGTCGCGCCGATCAGGTCGCCGACGCCTCGTCCGGTGACGACCGCCGAGGGCGCCATCGGCATCGAACGGAACCTGTCGGTGACGCCGCGCGCGCTGTCGTAGACGACGACGTACGCCGTGTTCATGAAGCCCATCGCCATCGTCATGCCGAACATGCCCGGCATGAGGAACTCGCGGTAGTCGCCGCCGCCGGGGACCGACATCGCGCTGCCGAAGACGTAGCCGAACAGCAGCACCGAGACGATGGGGAATCCGAGCTGCCAGGCGATGTTGCTGGGCTGCCGGACGTAGTGGGTCAGGCCGCGCAGGACGATCGTCCAGCTGTCGGCGGCGGCCCAGTAGAGGCGCGTGCCGAGTCCGTCGTCGGCGGCCGCCATGCTTTCGGCGCTCACGCTTGCACCCTTTCCTTCGCGTCTTCCTTCTCGTCGTCGGCGTGGTGTCCGGTGAGGCGCAGGAACACCTCGTCCAGCGTGGGACGCCGCAGCCCGATGTCCTCCACGTCGACGCCGTCGTCCTGGAGGGTGCGGGCCACCTCGGTCAGCGCGGCCACGCGTTCGGCGACCGGCGCGTGGACCCGCGCCGCGGCCTCGTCGATCCGCGGCTCGGCGGACGCGACGCGGGCGACCACGGCCGCCGTCGCGGGCAGCGTCGCGGGGTCGCGCACCACCACCTCGATGCGGTCGCCGCCGATCAGCTGCTTCAGCGACCGGGGGGTGCCGTCCGCGATGACCCTGCCGTGGTCGAGGACGGCGATGCGCCCGGCGAGCTGGTCCGCCTCGTCCAGGTACTGCGTGGTCAGCAGGACGGTCGTGCCCTGCGCGACCAGCGACCGGACCGACTGCCACACCTCGCTGCGGCCGCGCGGATCGAGCCCGGTGGTCGGCTCGTCCAGGAACAGGACGTCCGGCGCCAGGATCATGCTGGCGGCGAGGTCGAGCCGTCGGCGCATACCCCCGCTGTACTCCTTGAGCCCCTTGTCGGCGGCCTCCACCAGGTCGAACCGCTCCAGCAGCTCGTCGGCGCGCTCCGCCGCCCGCTTCTTGCCGAGGTGGAACAGCCTGCCGAACATGCGCAGGTTCTGCCGCCCCGTCAGGACCTCGTCGACCGCCGCGTGCTGCCCCGCCAGCCCGATCCGCCGGCGGACCTGCCGGGCCTGGGTGGCGACGTCCAGCCCGGTCACCTCGGCCCGCCCGCCGTCCAGCCGGACGAGCGTGGCCAGGATGCGCACGGCGGTGGTCTTTCCCGCGCCGTTCGGGCCGAGCAGGCCGTACACCATGCCCTTCGGCACGGCGAGGTCGAAGCCGTCGAGCGCGTGTTCGTCTCCGTAGTTCTTGCGGATCCCCTCGGCGAGGATCGCGTCGTCCGCCATGCCGCCTCCCATTCCGGACTCACTTTGGGTACACCATACACTAATACGCGTACACCATACTCGAAGTAGGGACGATAGCGTCTGTACTGCGGCACCGGCCGGTGCCGCACAGGCCGGAGCAGGGCGAACGATGACGACGGAGCACGGCGGCGAACGCGACCTCGGACGGAGCCTGGAGCTGCTGTGGGGCGACCGGACCCGCCCGGCCCGCGGACGCCCGCCCACGCTCAGCCTCGACCGGATCGTCGCGGCGGCCGTCGAGGTCGCCGACGAACTCGCCGAGACCGAGGGCCTCGAAGCGCTGTCCATGCGCGTCATCGCGACCCACCTGGGCGTCGGGACGATGTCGCTCTACCGCTACGTCCCCGGCAAGAGCGAACTGCTGGACCTCATGCTCGACCACGTCATCGACGTCCCCGAGCAGGACGGGGAACGCGGCTGGCGGGAGATCCTGACGGCCGAGGCCCACCACCACTGGCGGCTGTGCATGGACCACCCCTGGTACCCGTTCGTGGACCAGAGCCGCCCGCTCCTCGGCCCCAACGGCCTGCGCGGCCTCGACCGGCTACTCGGGCTGCTGCGTCCCGTCGGCATCGACGACCGGGCGCTGATGATGATGATCGGCGTCCAGCACGACTACGTGGACGGCGTCGCGCGCAGCTACATCAACGAACGCCGCGCCGAGAAGCGGACCGGCGTCAGCAACGAGGAGTTCTGGCAGGCCCAGGCCCCGGCCCTCATGGACGCGATGAACAGCGGCGCCTTCCCGACCATGGCCGCCCTCGCCGACGACACCTTCGACTTCTCCTACGAGCAGCTCTTCGATTTCGGCCTGACCCGCCTCCACGACGGCTTCGCGTCCTTCATCGACAAGCCCCGCTGATCCGCCGGCTCGCCAGGGCACGGCAGGCGCCGCCCGCGCTACCGCAGGCGGCCAACTCCACCGACGATCGTCCAGGGCAGTTCCGGCAGGACGGCCGCGCCGCCGCCGGAACCGGAACGCCACTCCCGCACGTCGACCAGCCCGGGGTCGAGCAGGTCGAACCCGTCGAAGAACTCCCCGATCCCGGCCCGTGTCCGGGGTGTGAGCGGCGCGCCCGAGGCGCGGAAACCCCGCTTCGCCGCCTCCATGACCTCGCCGGGCGACTCGCTCGCCGTGTGCGAGAGGACCAGGTGGCTGCCCGGGGCCATCGCCGCGCGCAGCCGGGCGACGATGCCGTGGGGGTCGTCGTCCGGGCCGACGAAGTGCAGGATGGCCACCAGGAGCACGGCCACGGGCTCACTGAAGTCGATCAGGTCGAGGACCTCCGGATCGGCCAGGATCTCCTCCGGCCGGCGAAGGTCGTGTTCGGCGACCCGCACGGTGTCAGCGGTGCTCAGGAGGGCCCGCGCGTGCGCCACGACGACCGGGTCGTAGTCCACGTAGACGACGCGGCTGTCCGGAGCGACCGCGTGTGCCGCCTGGTGGACGTTCTGCTGGGTGGGCAGGCCCGTCCCGATGTCGATGAACTGCCGGATGCCCTGTTCGGCGGCCAGGAACCGCACCGCCCGGCCGAGGAACTCGCGGTTCGCCCTGGCGGTCAGCGGAGCCGTGGGGTTCGCTTTGACCATCTCCTCGCCGACGCGCCGGTCCGCGAGATAGTTGTCCTTGCCACCGAGCATGTAGTCGTAGATCCGGGCGCCGTTGGGGACGGCGGCGTCCACGCCTTCTGGGGACTCTTCCACTTCGGCCACGAGGCACTCCCTGATCAGTTGAAAACGATCCTAGAACGCCCTTCACACCCTGTCTCGCCAATGATCGTTCGCGCGTGTGAGAGCTCAGGCGACCTCAAGGCCGCTGTAGGCGCCTTCGAGGCGGCCCGCGCTCAGGTCGGCGTCACCGATCCAGAAGGTGATGTTCACGACCTCGCCCCAGTCGATGCCGTCCACACCCTCCAGCTGGAGCAGCGGGCGCTGGCCGTCCGGACCGTCCCCTCCGCCGTCGTGCCAGCCCAGCAGCCGGTAGTCGACCTCCGGGAGCACGCCGGCCAGCGCTTCTACGGCGTCCATGGCATCGATGAGGTCGTGCTCCCCCGGCAACGCGTCGATCGCCCGGCTGAAGGAGACGGGCAGCGACGGGGTTCGGGCCGCGACGAGCGGAAGCGGCGGGATCACGGGCGTGTCCGGCGGCGCGGGGCGTTCCGGTGCGTCGCCGGGCACGTGCAGAAGGCAGACATCGTCGGCGGAGACGGCACCGAAGGTGTCGTCGTAGAAGAACAACAGGAGCCCGTCACGCGGGAGGGGCCATTCGTCGCCGAGCAGCGGATGCAGGGCCGCGCAGTCGAGCCGCGCCACGAGTGTCCGGGGTCGCCCGCCGGTCGCCGGCCACTCGGCCTCCGGAAGAAGCGGCGGCAGGCCCCCCAAACGCGTCGTCCCGCACCCCTGGCCGTCGGCGGCGGGCGCGAGTGCGATCGATGGGCGCAGCAGGCCCAGCGCCTGGTGCGCGATCTCTGGGCTGGGTGCGTTGTCGGCTGCCTCGGCGAGCCGGGCACGCAACTCGTCATCCGGAACGATCTCCATGCCCGCCGAGTCTGCCACCACCGCCGGTTCGGCGAACCGGGCTACGCCTCGCGGTGGGCCGGGCGGCGCCCGCGTCCCGGCCGGAGGCGGGAGAGCCGTACTGGTCGGCGAGGTGCCCGGCGTGGAACAGGAGATGCGCGCACGCCGGAGAGTTTGACCTCGACCAAACTTCAGGTTGAAGACTGAGCGGGTACCTCGGGATTTCTGATGAAGGGGCCGGTCATGCGTGCTGTCCAGGTGGGTTCGTTCGGTGGTCCGGAAGTGCTGCGCCCGGTCGAGCTGCCCGATCCCGCGCCGGGGCCCGGCCAGGTCGTGGTGGGCATGGCGGTGGCGGACGTGATCTTCCTCGACACCCTGTTGCGCGGCGGGTGGGGCCAGGACTTCTTTCCCCGGGAGCTGCCGTACATCCCGGGCGGCGGCGGAGCGGGCGAGGTGCTGAAGGCCGGACCGGGGGTCGACCCCGCGTGGGTGGGACGGCGTGTGGTCGTGCGGACCGGCACCGGCTACGCCGAGCAGGTCGTCGCCGGGGCGGAGGAGATCACGCCCGTCCCCGACGGGCTGGGCGACGAGCCGGCGGCCGCCCTCGTCCACGATGGCGTGACCGCGCTCAGCCTGAACCGGCTGGGCGTACCCGAGAAGGATGAATGGGTGCTGGTGTCCTCGGCGGCGGGCGGCGCCGGATCACTGCTGGTGCAGCTCGCCGTCCAGGCCGGTGCCCGGGTGGTGGCGGCCGCGTCCCGGGACGACAAGCTGGCGCTCGCCCGTGAGCTGGGCGCGGAGGCCACCGTCGACTACACGCGACCCGGCTGGGACGGGCGGGTAAGGGAGCTGACCGGCGGCGGTGTCGCACTCGCCTACGAAGGGGCGGGTGGCGCGCTCGGCGCGGCCGCCCTCGACGCGGTGTCCGACGGCGGGAGGTTCGTCACCTACGGCACCGCGGACGGCTTCACGACCCCCGACCCGGAACTCGTCGAGCGCCGCGGCCTGCGGGTGTTCACCCCGCTCATGGACGGGCCGCCCGACCAGGAGACCGTGAGCGAACTGCTGGGCGCCGCCCTGGACGAGGCCGCCCGAGGACGGCTCAACCCGGCGATCGGCGCCGTCTACCCGCTGGCGCGGGCCGCCGACGCCCACCGCGCCCTGGCCGCCCGCACCACGATCGGCAAGTCGCTCCTCTCGGTGTGACGCCGGCCTGGCCCGCGTCAGGAGGTCTGGGGATTGGTGTAGACGCGGCGGGGGACGACGAGCACGGCGGCCCGTCGTTCCGTCGTCGGGACCGATGATCTCGGCGTCGCCCTCGACGGTCGCCCATCGCCACCCCGCCCGCGCGACGATCGTGGCGCGGGGGTCGGCACCCGTCCGCCTGCCCGATCGCCGTCCGCCGTATGTCCCGGGTCACCGGCACACATCGAAGGGCACCGCGGACGGGTTGCCGCCGTCTTGGGAACCATCTGGTTCGCCTCTCAGCCTGCGGCCGCGGCACACTCCAGTCAATTCTTGGATTTACTTATAAATCCCCAAGAGTTAACTTGGGTCCGTGACGCTCGACGACCTCCGGGTCTTCATCGCCGTGTGCGAGACGCGGAACCTCAGCGCGGTGTCCCGCACCCTTTCCTGCAGCCAGTCGGCGGTGAGCCAGCACGTCAAACGGCTCGAACGCGAGATCGGGCTCACGCTGGTCGAGCGGCAGCCCCGCGGGGTCACGCCGACGGACGCGGGCCGGATCCTGTACCAGGCGGCGCTGGGCGGCATCACCTCGCTCGACTCCGCCGTCCGCCGCCTTCGGGAACTCCGCGACGGCGACGGCGGAACCGTGAAGATCACCACGGGAGGCGTGACGGTTCGGCATTTCATGCCGGACGCCATCACCGCGTTCCGCGACCGGCATCCCGAGGCGACCCTGGACTTCCAGTCCGCCCAGTCGACCCGCCGCTGTCTGGAACTCCTGCAGAACGGGCACGCGGATCTGGCCTGGATCACCGTGGGGCAGCCGGCTCCCGGCATCCAGCAGCGGCCGGTCATCGACCTGCCGTGGGTCCTGGTGGTCAACGCCGATGATCCACTCGCCGCCAGGCGGACCATCGATCCCGGCGACCTCCGTTCGATCCGCTACATCGCGCACCCGGCCAACTCCGCGTCACACCGGCGCCTTGAGGAGAGCTTCGTCCGGCTCGGATGCACGCCCTCCCGGACCGTGGGAGTGGCCGACTGGGACACCGCGGTCCTGCTCGCGGAACTCGGCATCGGCCACGCCATCCTGCCGGCCCTGCCCAGGCTGCCGCTTTCACCCGCCGGCCCGGCGCGGACCGTCCCCATCCCGGCGCTGTCTCCCATCACGGTCGGCTGGGCGGTCCGCGATTGGAACGCCCTCAGCCCCCTCGCCACCGAGTTCGCCGACCTGGTCGCCGCCGACCAGGCCCGGCTCAGCACAGAGCAGGCTTGAGAGAACAGAGCAGACTCACGACGGTCGTTCACGAACCGAAAGCGACCCGGCCCTCATGCGTGAGCACGGTCGGCCGATCGTGCTGTTCTGCGCGACGTTCGCGATCGCATCCCCGGCAACCGAGCGATCCCGTCCCCAGGCCCGCAGGCCCCTTGCCGTCCGGCGGGCCCGGTGTGTGCCGGGCCCGCCGGACGGCGGAGCGCGCCGCTACCCGGCGTAGGTCTCGAACTCGGCGATGCGCGGAGTGCCGGTCGAGCCGGTGATCCTGAAGGTGATCTTGCGCAGCGAGGTCGGCGAGAAGGTGATGACGCCGGCCCCGCTTCCGGAGGCCAGGACGGTTCCGGCGTCGTGGTCGAGGACCTGCCAGGACCCGACGACGCCCTCCGAACCCGCTGCCTCGCGAATGTTGATCATGGACACGGTCGGGGCGGAGTCCCACTTGATCGAGATCGAGCCGGTCGTCCCCGCGGGCGACCAGTAGGTGCTCATGTCACCGTCCCGCACGTTGCCGTAGCTCGTCCCGTCGGCCTTGCTGGAGCCGTCGGAGCCCGCCCCGATGCTGAGGTTGGTACCGCCGGGCTCGGTCGGTCCCGGCGTCGGGGTGGTGGGACCCGGCGTCGGGGTGGTCGGTCCCGGGGTGGGCGTGGTGGGGCCGGGGGTCGGTGTCTGCGGCGAGCAGTCTCCGTCCGATACCCGCAGGCCCTTGCCGGCGCCTGCCGTCTGGTTCACGACGTCCGGCACGCAACCGGCGTCGTCGAGGGTGTAGGAGTAAGGGATGCTGACGGTGGTGTTGGACTGCGGGTCCGGGCCGGCGGGGTGGTTCTCGCTCCCGGGGCTGGACCAGGTCACGTTGTCGAAGATGTTGCCGCCGACCTGCCAGTAGCCGGCCTCGTCGGTGTAGAAGGTGCCCAGGACGTCCTTGGAGTCCTGGAAGTAGTTGCTGTCGACCTTGGCGCGGGCCCCGGCCCGGGAGTTGATGCCGGACTTCGTGATGCCCGTGAAGTGGCTGTTGTAGACGTGGGCGATGCCGCCACGCAGCAGGGGCGTACGGGAGTCGATGTTCTCGTACAGGTTGTGGTGGTAGGTGATGAAGCCGTTCGAGCGGTCGCTCTCACTGCTTCCGACGAGGCCGCCCCGGCCGGAGTTGCGCAGGACGCTGTAGGAGAGCGTCACGTACCGGGTGTTGTCCTTCATGTCGAAGAGGCCGTCGAACCCCTCCGACTCCCCACCGGACGCCTCCAGGGTCGTGTGGTCGACCCAGACGTTGCGCACGTCGCTCTCCATGCCGATGGCGTCGCCGCCGTTGGACGTGGGCGAGCCCGACTTCTTGACGTTCCGGACGGTCACGTTCTGGATGATGATGTTGCTCGACTCGCGGATGTGGATGCCGATCTGATCGAAGACGGCTCCGCCGCCGACCCCGATGATCGTGACATTGCTGATCTGCTTGAGCTCGATCTTGTCGTCGGCGGTGCTGCAACTGTCGCCCGACACCTTGCCGGTGTTCCCGTGGTTGATCGTCCCCTCGACCTGGATGGTGATGGGGGTGTCGCTGCCGGCCCGGCCGCACAGGGCCGCATGGATCTCGGTCCCCGTGGTGGCCCGCACCGTCTGCCCGCCGGCGCCGCCGGTGGTCCCGCCGTTCTGTGTCGCGTAGCCGGTGGCGCCGCCGGCCGCCGCGGACACGTCGGGCAGTGACAGGACCACACCGGCCGTGGCCGCGAGGGCCGTCGTCGCCAGCGCCCCGGAAAGTCGCAGTACGACTGGTCTTCTCATTCTCGTCTCTTCTCTTCTCACGTCTTCGGTCGTCGGGTGTCGGCCGGAGGGTCAGGGCGTCGCCGTTCTGCCGCCGAAGGTCACGACGAGGTGGCCGTCGGAGGCGAGGTACCAGCCGAGGGAACCCGCGTAGGAGGAGCAGCGGGAGCCGTTCGAGCCGGACCAGAACTGGTTGGAGCCGTCGGCGTCACCGACGGTCCTGTCGTTGGAGCCGTCGCCGTCGAAGCGGCACGAGGTGTTGTTACGGAAGACCGAACCGCCGTCGTCGAACGAGAAGTTGCGTTCGGCGTTGTCGATGCTGACGTTCGCGGAGATCGTCATCGAGCCGGGGTTGCTGTTGTAGGTGAAGCCGTGCTTGCCGTTGTCGACGGCGAAGGAGCGGCGGACGACGTGGCCGACCGGGATGTCCTCACCGCCGAGCTTGTAGCCGTTGCGGTCGCCGTTCCCGCTCTGGCCGCCGCCGCTGAGCGTGCCGTTCTCGTAGGCGAGGGAGTCCTCGATGGTCACCGCGCCGATGGGGCCGGTCTCGTCCTTGGTGTAAAGGTCCCAGCCGTCGTCGATGTTGTTGTGGGCGACGGAGTGGCGGAAGACGTTCCCGGGGCCGGAGGTGAGCTTGGCGGCGAAGCCGTCGGCGTCCTCGCCGTCGGAGTCGGCGTTGTCGTGCGACTCCGCGCTGAGGATGAGGTTGCCGGACGGCCACTGGTCCTCGGGGGTGTCCGACGTCATGCGCGACAGCTGCAGTCCCGTGTCGCGGTTGAAGCGCGTCACCGTTCGCTCGATGACGTTGCCGCTGCCGCCGACGAAGATTCCGTTGTCGCCGGCGTGCTCCACGACGATGCCGTGGACGTGCCAGTACGACCCGTTCACCGCGAGCCCGCGGTTCGCGGAGTTCTCGCTCATGGCCGAGAAGTTCAGTACCGGGGTCTCGCCCGGGTAGGCGGTCAGTCGCGTGCGGTCGCCGGAGGTGCCGTCGTTGCCGGGCGGGATGGTGACCGTCTGCGCGTGGCGGTACGTCCCGCCGCGCATGTAGATCGTCCCGCCGGGGGCGATGCGGTCGATCGCCGAGGTGAGCGTCGTCGGGTCCGCCTCGGTTCCGGCCGCGCCGTCGCTTCCGCCCGGCGCGACGTACAGCGCGTCCTCATCGGACGGCGGCGGTGTGTCGCCGTCCCCCGTCTCGACGTCGATGTAGTCGATGTTGGGCAGGCCGTTGGCGGTGGTGGGCGTGAACCGGACGGTGTTGCCGCCCGCGTTCACCGGCACCGTGATCGTCTTCGTCGTCCACGTGTCCCACGAGCCCGTGCTCTCGAACGACGCCGACGCGATGGCCGAGCCGTTCACGGTCACGTCCGCGGGCCGCGCGGTGGTGGTTCCGTTGGCGAAGCGGACGTGCAGTGTCACCGTGCCCGATTCCGCGGCGTTCACGGTGAACTGCGCGTAGGCGCCGACCTCGTTGTCGCCGTTGCAGAATCCGCGGCCGGAGTAGCCGCCGTGGTCGGAGTCGATGGTTCCGCTGCACACCGCCGGGGAGGTCCCGGCTTCGTACCGGACGGTGGCGGCCTGCGCCGCGGTGCCGGACAGTGCGACGAGCGCACCGGCCAGCACGGTGCCGCAGGCGATGGCGGGTTTCACTTGCATTGCTGCTCCAAGCTCGGCCGGCTTGGCCGACCAGATTTCAGGGCATCGGTCGGCCTGGCCGACCGGACTTCGGGGGAAAGGTGCGGCCGGCGAATACGCGCTGCGGTGATGGTCGGTCCACCGGCGCATGGCGGCCACATTCGGATCGCTGTTCCCGGGCTTTTCAATTGAGGGGGCGCGGGGGCGGCCGGGCTCGGCGGAGAGGGAGCGGGCACATGGGGGCTGGCCCTTCTGCGGCAATTGCGGCTGCGGCGATGCGGCCGTCTCGATGGCGGGGGGCGGGGGGCGGACGCCGGTTGTCCGGTGCTACAGAAAGCGCTTTCTCACAAACTATGCGTTCGCCGTGAACACGTCAATGGACTTGCGATCCTTTCATGGGTCTCGATGCGGGATAATTGTCCGCGACCATACCGGTGAGCCACGTGAAGGCCGCGTTCTGCATGGAACGGTCGAATTGGTGGGCGGCGTCGAAGAAGACGCCGGTGTAATGGCCGGGCGCACTCCGGTAGGCCGCGGTGATCTGGTGATGGGCCCGGCGCATTCCCTGGACGGGGAAGAGCGGATCCGCGGTCGCGTAGAGGACCATCAACGGCGCCGGGGCGCGGGCGGCGACCACGCCGGGCCAGTCGGCCAGGCGGGTCAGGCCCGGCGGGAACAGCATCCAGGAGTGGGCGGCCACGTGCTCGTCGCGCAGGTCCCGGAAGGACGAGACCATCGCGGCCACGACGACGGCGCGGATCCCGGGGTCGAGGGCGCCGAGGAGGGCGGCCCGCGCCCCGCCGCCCGACAGGCCGAGCGTGCTGACGGAGGCGATGCCGGGACGGGACCGCAGGTACGCCGCGGCCGCGAGGTCCTCGGAGGCGAGGACGCCGGCGAACGAGGTGCCGAGGATCGTGCATGCCTTCGCCAGGACGTGCTCATGCTCGCGGGCGGCACGGTCATAGCGGCCGAGGTCGTGGCGGTCGGGGGCGCCTTGGTCGCCGGTGAGCGGGAAGCGGCGGCTGCCCCAGGCGAACACGTCGTGCGCGAGCACCGCGAAGCCCCGGCGGGCCAGCTCTCCCGCGTAGGCGCGGCGGCCGTAGAGCCGGGTGCGCAGCCGGACGATCTCGGCGAGGGGCGGCTCCGGCCCGTCGGCGATCTTGTCCTTGCCCGCCCACTTCACGCCCCCGTGGCAGTGCATCGCGACCACGCCCGGCAGCGGGCCGGCGGCGTCGCGCGGACGCAGCAGGAAGGCGCGGGTGCGGGGGCCGAACCCGACCGTCCAGGACAGTTCCTCTCCCACCAGGCCGGCGTCGCTCCAGCGGCGCTCGACCCGGACGTCGCCGGCGCTCAACTCCAGGACGCCCAGCGCGTCGCGGAGACGTTCGGGCAGGTCCGGGCCGGGTGGAGGGAACAGGTCGCGGCTGCGGGCGGCGATGTCCGCCAGGCCGGAGAATTCGCCGAGCATCAGCCGGCCGTCCGGGTGCCGCCGGCCGTGAGGGCGACGGGAGCGCCGGTCGCCGCGGAGAGGTTCGCGGACGCGCCGATCATCACGGCGGCGACACCCGCGCGGTACCCCGCCTGGCGGGCGAGCGGGTCGTCCGGCGGGCCCCGGAACACGTCGTCGAGCAGCAGGACGTCGCCGCCGCCGTGCGCGCCCGCGCCGCCCTCGATCTCGATCTCCTCCGGCCGCCGCCAGTGGCGGTGCAGGACGAGCCGCTCGGACGCGCCCTCGGCGTGCTCCTTCCCGGACGCGGTCGGGTCGATCGCCGCGCGCGGCGGCGTCCACGCCCGCTCGACGACGTCCAGTTCCAGCCGCCCGGCGGTGCCGTTGAAGACGACCCGGTACCCCTCGGCGGGCGCGTGGGCGTTGAGGGAGTAGGTGAGGAGCGCGCCGCCCTCATAGCGGACGAGGACCGACATGTTGTCGTCGATCGTCACGCCCTCACCGAACACGTCCTGGTCGCGGATGTAGCCGTCCTCGTGCTCGGCGTCCAGGTAGAGGCGCTTCAGGCGGGGATCGGCGGACAGGTCCAGCAGGAACGGGTCCGTGCCGAGCTCCGGGGCGCGGAACGCCCGCGCGGGGCGGCCGGTGAGCCCGCGTGCGCGAGCGTTCCGGGCGCCGTAGAAGCGCAGGGAGGTCTGGGCGTAGACGGATGCGGCGGCGTCGCCGATCCACCAGTTGACCAGGTCGAAGTGGTGGGTGGCCTTGTGGACCAGCAGGCCGCCGGAGTTCGCCTTGTCCCGGTGCCAGCGGCGGAAGTAGTCGGCGCCGTGGACCGTGTCGAGGGCCCACGCGAAATGCACCGAGGTGACGTCGCCGATCGCGCCGTCCGCGATCACCTGGCGAACGGCGGTGTTGCGCGGCGCGTAGCGGTAGTTGAAGGTGACGATCAGCCTGCCGGCGGCCCGCTCGGCCGCCTCCGCGATCGCCGCGCAGTCTTCGGCGGTGGTGCACAGCGGCTTCTCCACGACGACGTCCTTGCCCGCGTCGAGGGCCGCGACCACGTAGCGGGCATGGGCGGCGTCGACGGTCGCGACCACGACGGCGTCGGCGAGTCCGAGCATCGCGCCGAACTCCTCGGGCGCGAAGCACGGCACGTCGCGGCCGATCCTGTCGAGGTAGTAGCGCAGGCGCGTCCGGTTGGGATCGCAGAGCGCGACGATCTCGCCGGTGTCGCCCCACTCGCCGAGGAGCGCGTCCACGTACATCTGGGCCCGGTGGCCGAGCCCGACGAAGGCGTATCGCATGGTCGGGGGCTCCAGAGATGAGGATGGCCGGAGGTCGGTGGCACCGCGCGGCCCGGACGCTTCACGGGCCGCGCGGCTCGTCGGTGGGGACGACCGCTACTGGGACAGGGCGTTGTCGGCCTCGGTCAGGAAGGCCTTGGCCGCCTCGTCCGGCGTCGACTTGCCGAACAGCACCGCGTCGGTGGGGCGCTTGAGGATGTCCTCCATCTCCATCGCGCCCTTCGGCGGGACGACGATCGGGGTGAGATCGTTCTTGATCGAGTCCATGAAGGCCAGCACCTTCTGGTCGGCCGGGGACAGCTTGCTCTTGATCGCGGCGATGACCTTGGCGTTGGTGGGCAGGCCGCGGTCGCTGAGCACGATCGCGCCGGCGGCCGGGTCGTTGACCAGGAACTCGACGAACTTCTGGGCGGCGGCGGACTGCTCGGTCTTGCCCGAGATCGTGTAGTACATCGCCGGCTGCAGGAACATGCCGGAGCCGGTGGCGCCCGGGGCCTTCGGCATGCGCAGCAGGTCGAGTTCCTGGCCGGAGCCCTTGGTCAGCGTGTCGAGCTGGTTGCTCCACCAGCTTCCGAACGCGCTCTTGTTGGTGGCGATCAGCGCCTGGTCGACGTTGGTGCCGGTCTCCAGCATCTCGGCGGCGCCGGGCCCGGCCTTGGTGTCGACGATCTTCTTCAGCAGGGCCCACCAGTCCTTGATGGTCTGCTCGGACAGGGCGACCTTGCCGTTCGCGTAGAACTGCTCACCGCGCTGCGCGGCGAAGATCTGCAGGAACGCGGGGTTCTGGTTCCACTCGGTGCCCCAGACCTCGCCGCCGC
The DNA here is from genome assembly GCF_043198445.1 of Spirillospora sp. NPDC048823. Lineage (NCBI taxonomy): Bacteria > Bacillati > Actinomycetota > Actinomycetes > Streptosporangiales > Thermomonosporaceae > Spirillospora > Spirillospora sp. NPDC048823. Next base: position 96,920 of record NZ_JBICUT010000020.1, read on the forward strand.
TCTTCTCGGTCACCTTCCGGGAGGTCTCGATGTAGTCGTCCCAGGTCCACGTCTTGTCGTCGGGGACCTTCTGGCCGTGCTCCTCCAGCGTCTCCTTGTTGACGATCATCGGGAAGGCGTTGACGCCGGTGGGGATCGCGTACTGCTTGCCGTCGACCTGACCGGCCTTGAGGACGCCCTGGTCGAGGTCCGCGGTGTCGACCTTCCCGCTCAGGTCGGCGAGGACGCCGCGTCCCGCGTACTCCGCCAGGCCGCGGATCTCGATCGTCATGACGTCCGGGGCGTCCCCGGCCGCGGTCTTGGTGGCCAGCTTCTCGTAGTAGCTGTCCCAGTCGGAGAAGTCGCCCTCGATGTCGATCGCGGGGTTCTTCTTCTCGAACTCGGCGATGGCCGCCTCGGTCAGCTTCTGCCGGGAGTCGCTGCCCCAGTAGGAGAAGACGACCTTCGTCTTGCCGCCGGACCCGTCGTCGCCGCCTCCGCAGGCGGTGGCCGACACCGCGAGCAGGGTGACGGCGGTGGCCGCCAGGATGCGTTTCATCAGTGGTACCTCCGGGGGGAGAGGAATGGGGGAGGGGTCGTTTGAGGGCGCCGCCGTTCGGGGGCGGTCGCCGTTCGGGGGCGGTCGCTATTTGAGACCGGTGGTCGCCACACCTCGGACGAGGTATTTCTGGCCGGCCAGGAAGAAACCGAATATCGGGCCGAGCGAGATGATCGACATCGCGAACATCGGCCCCCAGGACGAGTCGCCGCTGGTGTCCATGAAATGGCGCAGCGCGACCGGGGCGGTGAGGTTGTCGGAGTTGGTCAGGTAGAGGTTCTGGGTGAAGAAGTCGTTCCACGTCCAGATGAACGTGAAGATCGCCGTGGTGGCCAGTGCGGGCATGCACAGCGGCATCACCACCTGCAGGAACGTGCGGAGGTGTCCCGCGCCGTCGATCGCGGCGGCCTCGTCCAGCTCCCGGGGAAGGGTGCGGATGAACTGCACCATCAGGAAGATGAAGAACGCGTCGGTGGCCAGGAACTTGGGCAGGATGATCGGCCAGATCGTGTTGATCCAGTCGATCTTGCTGAACGCGATGTACTGCGGCACGACCGTCACATGGTGCGGCAGCATGATCGAGACCAGCATGATCGCGAACCAGAGCTTCTTGAACGGGAACTCCAGCCGCGCGAACGCGTAGGCGGCCAGCGAGCAGGCGACCAGGTTGCCGACGACCGCCAGGCCGGTGATGACCGCGGAGTTCCACATGTAGTAGCCGAAGGAGTGCGTGAGCGCGTCCCAGCCGCCGGTGTAGTTCTCACCGGTCACCTCGGACGGGACGAGGCCGGGCTCCCGGAAGATCACTTCCTCGGGCTTGACCGAGCTGGAGATCATCCAGAGCAGCGGGTAGAGCATGAACAGCCCGAACACGATCAGCAGCACGTGCTTGGTCAGTCGCGAGGCGGGCCGGAACAGGACCGGCACGCGCGCGCCCGCCGCACGCCGGCCCGCCGCGCGCCTGCCGACCGGACGCTTTCTCTCCGTGCGCTTACTTGTCGTCGCCATAGAAGACCCAGAATCGAGACATGAGGAAGTTGACGGCGGTCAGAGCCCCGATGATGAGCAGGAGCACCCACGCCATCGCGGCCGCGTATCCCATCTCGTAGTTCTTGAAGCCCTTGAGGTAGAGGTAGAGCGTGTAGAAGAGGGTCGAGTCGACCGGTCCGCCGTTGCCGCCGCTGACGATGAACGACTGCGTGAACGACTGGAACGACTTGATGACCTCCAGCACGGCGTTGAAGAAGATGATCGGCGTGAGCAGCGGCAGCGTGATCGAGCGGAACTGCCGGATCGTGCCGGCGCCGTCGACCCGCGCCGCCTCGTAGAGGTTCTTCGGGATCTGGCGGAGCCCGGCCAGGAAGATGACCATCGGGGCGCCGAACGTCCAGACGTGCAGGATGATCAGCGTCCACAGCGCGGTGTCGGGGCTGGTGACCCAGCCCTGGCCCGCGTAGCCGAACCAGCCCAGGAACGTGTTGACGATCCCGTCCGTCCCGAAGATCTTCCGCCACAGGATCGAGATCGCCACGCTGCCCCCGAGCAGGGAGGGCAGGTAGAACATCGACCGGTAGAACGACAGCCCGCGCAGCCCCTTGTCGAGCGCCAGCGCCAGCCCGAGGGCGAACGCGAGCTGCAGCGGGACCGAGACGACGACGTAGGTGGTCGTGACCTTGAGCGAGTTGAGGTAGCGGTCGTCGGCCGTGAACATCTCGTCGTAGTTGTCCAGGCCGACCCAGTGCGCCTCGCTCAGCAGGCTGTAGTCGGTGAACGACAGGTACAGCGAGGCGATCATCGGGCCGAGCGTGATGGCGAACAGGCCGATGAACCAGGGTGCGAGGAACAGATAGGCGGTCCATGCCTGCGAGCGGTTGCGGGAGTTCTTGCGGCGCCCGGGGCGGCGGGCGTCCGTTGTCACGGAGGACGCGGCCACGGGCTCGGCCGTCCCCGTCGCCGTGTCGGCAGCAGCGGGCCTCAGCGTCATCACCGGCCCTTCGGTGAGTCGGATGGCGGTTGAGATAGCGCTTTCTTAGCGCGAAGCCGGAGATGACGTCAACCCTTTGCAGTGAGATTCCTCACTGCGAGCGCTGGCCCGTTCTTACATCATCCGAGGTGAGAGCCGGTATTCGAGGCTAGAGCGCTTGTCCGGCGGTTTTCGGTTTGCCGCTTGTTACTACAACCGTTTGCAGTGCTCAGGAAACGCTGAAGCGGTAGCCGGTGACCGAGACGTGCGTCTCTCCGGGCCGCAGGACCGCGGACGGGAACGCCGGACGGTTCGGCGCGTCGGGGAAGCTCTGGGTCTCCAGGCACAGACCCGCGAACGGGCCGTACGGCGTGGCGGCGCCGTCCAGCATGTGGCCGGTGTAGAACTGGACGCCCGGTTCGGTGGTGGTGACCTCCATCGAACGGCCGCTGACCGGGTCGGTGACCGTCGCCCGGCCCCGGGCGGGGGCGGTGAAGGCGTAGCAGTGGTCGTAGCGGCCGCCGAGCCGCGCGTCCACCCGGGCGGGGGCGGTGAAGTCGAAGGGCGTCCCGGCGACCGGGGCGAGCTCGCCCGTGGGGATCTTCCCCTCGTCGACCGGCAGGTAGCGGTCCGCCTCGATCATCACCACGTGGCCGCGGACGTCACCGGTGCCCGCCAGGTCGAAGTAGGAGTGGTTGGTCAGGTTGACCACGGTCGGGGCGTCGGTCGTGGCCCGGTACTCCAGCCGCAGTGTGTCGCCGTCCAGCATGTACCGGACTTGAGCCGTCAGCTCCCCCGGGTAGCCTTCCTCGCCGTCCGGGCTCACCAGGCTCAGCAGCAGTTCCGCCGGATCCGCCGACTCGACCCGCCACACCCGCTTGTCGAAGCCGCGGACGCCGCCGTGCAGGCTGTGGGCGCCGTCGTTGACCGGGAGCCGGTACTCCGTGCCGTCGAGGGTGAACCTGCCGCGGGCGATGCGGTTGCCGTACCGGCCGACGACCGCGCCGAAGTACCTGCTGCGGTGCAGGTAGTCCTCCAGTGTGTCGAGCCCGAGCACCACGTTGGTGCCGTCGGCCACCTCCAGCCGCTGGACGGTCGCGCCGTAGGTGAGGACCGCGACGCGCAGGCGCCCGTTGTCGAGCACGTACCGTTCGACCTTTTCGCCTTCGGGGGTGACACCGAAGGCGACGCCGTGACTTCTCATGAGGGTCCTTTCGGGGGAGCGGTGGATTCGCGGACCACCAGGTGGGTCTCCAGGACGGTGGCCGCGCTCATCGACGTGATGAGCAGGTCGACGGCCATGCGCCCGGCGTCGGCCGTGGGCATGGCGACCGTGGTGAGCTTCGGCCGGTACAGGCGCCCGGTGATGCTGCCGTCGATGCCGATCACGCTGATGTCGCCCGGCACGCCGACGCCCAGCTCGTCCAGGCCCTCGATGAGGCCGATGGCGACGAGGTCGTTGTAGGCGAGCACGCCGGTCACCCCCGCCGCCGCCACCTGGCCGGCGACGGAGACGCCGCCCTCCTCGGTGGGCGCGTTGGGGCCGATGACGACCGTTTCGAGACCGGGGACGCCGGTGACGGCCTTGCGGATCTCGCCGCTGGTCCAGGAGCCGGACGGCCCCGACACGAGGGCGACGCGCCGGTGGCCGAGCCCGGCGAGGTGCTCCATCGCGGTGCGGGCGCCCCGGGCGACGTCCATGACGACGGTCGTCACCCCGCGCAGCCGCCGGTTGACCAGGACGAACGGCAGTGTCTGGACGAGCTTCTCCAGCGCCTTGTTCGATGATCGGGGGCTGCACAGCACGATGCCGTCGACCTGCTTGGAGAAGGCCTGGACGAGTTCCTCCTCCTTCGCGGGGTCCTCGTCGGTGTCGGCGACGAACAGGTGGTAGTCGCGGGCGCGGGCGGCGGCCTGCGCGGCCTTGATCAGCGGGGGGAAGAACGGGTTGGCGAGATCGGCGACGATCAGTCCGAGGTTGTGGGTCCGGCCCGTGGTGAGCGACCTGGCCGCCCGGTTGGGCCGGTAGCCGAGCTGCTCGGCCACCGTCAGCACCCGGGTCCGCGTTTCGGCGTTCACCATGTGCGGCGCGGAGAAGGTCCGCGACACCGTCGACACGTGGACGCCGCACGCGTGGGCGACGTCCCGGATAGTCACTGCCATGGCGCCCACCCTAGCGCAACCGTTTGCAAGGCCGGGATGATCGTTGCGACTGTTTCTGCTGGTCGAACGCTACTCACTTGACGGACGGCCACGCTGGCGCGATTGTTACTGCAACTGGTTGCAGCACGTTAAGGAGTCCATGCGGTGAGCAGAGTGCTCGTCACCGGAAGCGCGGGCCGGCTGGGCCGCAGCGTCGTCACCACGCTGGCGGCGGCCGGACACGAGGTGATCGGCGTCGACAGCGCCCCGGGCACCCCGCGGGAGGCCGCCGCCACCCTCCCGGCCGACCTCACCGATCTCGGCGAGGCCCACTCGGCGATCACACGGTTCCGGCCGGAGGCCGTCGTCCACCTCGCCGCGATCGCGGTGCCCTTCGGCCGGACGGACGCCACGACGTTCCGGGTCAACACCCAGCTGGCGTTCAACGTCTGCGCGGCCTCGGTGGCGCTGGGCGTGCCGGGGCTGGCCGTCGCGAGCAGCCCGACGGTGATGGGCTACGGCGCCCCCGGCGGCTGGACGCCCGCGTACCTGCCGCTGGACGAGGAGCATCCGCCGCGGCCGTGGAACGTCTACAGCCTGTCGAAACTCGTCGCCGAGCAGACCATGCAGACGTTCGCCCGCTCGGCCACCGGCACGAGGATGGCCGCGTTCCGTCCCTGCTTCGTCATCGCGCCGGAGGAGTGGGAGGGCGCGCCGACCCAGTCGGGGCACACCCTCCGCGAACGGCTGGACCGGCCCGAGATCGGCAGCGTCTCGCTGTTCAACTACCTCGACGCCCGGGACGCCGGCGAGTTCATCGGCGCCCTCCTCGCCCACCTGCCCCGGCTGGAGCGCAACGGCGAGGTCTTCTTCGCCGGGGCCGGGGACGCACTGGCCCGCGAACCGCTGGCGGAACTGCTGCCCCGCTTCTTCCCCGAGACCGAGGAGGCCGCGGCCGCGCTCACCGGCACGTCCCCGGCGTTCTCCGCCGCCAAGGCCGAGCGGCTGCTCGGCTGGACGGCCAAGCGCAGCTGGCGCACCGAACTCGTCTGAAGGGCCGGTCATGATCAAGGATCTGTCGGTGGTGTCCCGGTCGGTGCCCCTGGCCCGGCCGTGGGGCGCGGACGTGCCGTGCAACCACGTCCTGTTCGTCACCCTCACACTGGACGACGGACGATCGGGGACCGGGATCTCCTGGACCCCCCGGATCGGGGCGCATGCGGTCAAGGCTCTGCTGGAGCACGACGTCCGCGACGCGGTGATCGGGCTTCCGGCGCACCCGGGCGTCGTGTGGGACAGGCTGTTGGCCCATCTCGGCGAGGCGGGACGGTCCGGGATCGTCCCGATCGCGATGGCCGGCGTCGACCTCGCGCTCTGGGACCTGGAGTGCGGTGACCGCTCCCTGGTCGACGTCCTCGGGGCGCGGCGCGACAGCGTCCCGGTCTACGGCAGCGGAATCAACCGGCACTACTCGCTGGACGAGCTGACCGCCCAGGCCGCGCGGTGGGCCGCCGCCGGATACCCGGCCGTCAAGATGAAGGTGGGACGGCCCTCGCTCGCCGAGGACGTCGAGCGCGTCGCGGCCGTCCGCGAGATCATCGGCCCCGAGACCGCGCTGATGATCGACGCGAACCAGCGATGGGACCTGCACCGGGCCAGGATCGCGCTACGGGCGCTGGAGCGGTTCGACCTGTTCTGGGTCGAGGAGCCGCTGCCCGCCGACGACCTCGCCGCTCATGCGGAGCTGCGCCGGAGCATCGGCACGCCGATCGCCGTCGGCGAGAACGTCGCCACCGCGCACGGCTTCCGCGACCTGCTGACCGCCGGGGCCTGCGACGTCGTCCAGCCGAACGTGGTGCGGGTCGGCGGGATCACCCCGTTCCTGCGCATCGCCGGCCTCGCCCGGGTCTTCGACGTGCCGGTCCACCCGCACCTGCTCACCGAGCTGTCGGGCCAGCTCGCCCTCGCCCTGCACCATCCCGCGATGGTGGAGCGGGCGGAGGACGCCGCGCTCACAGACCTCGGGCTGCTCGCCGACCCGTCCCCGGTGGAGATCACCGGCGCGGAGCTGCGGGCGACGGGCGCGCCCACCAGGTGGTCGCGGTGAGGCCGGTGAGGGTCGTCGTCGCCGGAGTCAACGGCTACGGGCGCCACCATCTGGAGAACGTCCGGCGGCTGGCGGCGGCGGGCCGCGCCGAGCTGGCCGGGGTGTGCGACATCGCGCCGCCGTCCGGGCTGGGCGTGCCGGCGTCGGCCGACCTGGCCTCGCTGATCCAGGAGACGGGGGCGGAGGCGGCGGTCATCGCCACCCCGATCCACACCCATGCGCCGCTGGCCGTGGCCGCGCTCCGGGCCGGTGCGCACGTGCTGCTGGAGAAGCCGCCCGCGCCGTCGGTCGAGGAGTTCCAGACGATCTCCGCCGCGGTCGCCGAGACGGGGCTCGCCTGCCAGGTCGGTTTCCAGTCGCTCGGCTCGGACGCCGTCCCGGCCGCGCGGGACGTCCTCGGCGAGCCGCTCCGCGCCATCGGGGTGGCGGGGGCGTGGACCCGGCCGTTCGGCTACTACACCCGTTCGGCCTGGGCGGGCCGCCGCCGGCTGGACGGCGTCGACGTCATGGACGGCGCCCTGACCAACCCGTTCGCGCACGCCGTGGCCACCGCCCTGGCCGTGGCGGGAGCGGACACGGTCGATTCGGTCGCCGGCATCGAGCTGGAGCTGTACCGCGCCAACGCGATCGAGTCCGACGACACCTCCAGCGCCCGGCTGCGGCTCGCCGACGGGACGGTCATCGCGATCACCGTCTCGCTCTGCTCCGTCCGGCGCACCGAGCCCTACCTCCACCTCCACGGCGAGACCCGGTCGGCCCGGCTCTTCTACACCGTCGACGAGATCGAGTCCGGCGGGGTCAGGACCGGTTTCGGCCGGACGAACCTGCTCGGCGACCTCCTCGCGCACATCCGGGACAGCACACCGCTCCTGGTCCCGCTCGCGCGCACCGGCGGTTTCACCCGGCTGCTCGACGCGATCCGGCTGGCTCCCGAACCACGCCCGATCGAGGAGCGGTTCGTCCGGAGGGAACCGTCCCGGCTGGTCCTGCCCGGCATCGAGGGCCTGGCCGTCCGCGCCGCGCAAGACCTCAGAACCCTCTCCGAACTGGGCTTCCCTGACACCGTCGAGCCGGCGGACCGCCCGTGGCCGGAGACGATTCTGCGGGTCGGCGGCCATGAGGTGGCCGCGTACATCCAGCGCGGGGACCTCCAGGCGACCGATGCCCCGCGGCCCCACCTGCATCCCGTCCGGACCCTCGGCGGGACGGTCGTCACCGAGACCCAGCCGGACGACCACGTCCACCATTTCGGGGCGGGCGTCGCGATCTCCGACGTCGACGGGGTCAACTTCTGGGGCGGCTCCACCTACGTCCCCGGCGAGGGCCCGAAGATCCTCCCCAATCACGGACGGCAGCGCCGGCGCACCCTCCGCCCCATCGACGGCGGCTACGCCGACACCCTCGACTGGGTCGGCCCGGACGGCACCGTCCTGGCCGACGAGGAGCGGACCCTGACCGCCCGTCCCGTCGCCGGAGCGTGGGTGCTGCACTTCACGTTCACGCTGACCGGCCGGACCGGGCGGCCGCTCGTCATACAAAGCTCGGCGTGCAAGGGCCGCACGGGCGCGGGCTACGGCGGGTTCTTCTGGCGTGCGCCCAAGGACTCCCCCGGCCTGGCCGTCTTCACCGGCGAGGCGTCCGGAGAGGAGGCCGTGCACGGCAGCGTCACGCCCTGGCTGGCGCTGACCTCGGACGCATGGAGCCTGGTGTTCGTCCAGACCGCCGGGCTCGACCCGTGGTTCGTGCGGGCCGCCCACTACCCCGGTGTCGGACCCGCGCTCGCCTGGGACGAGCCGCTGACCGTCCCGCACCACCTGACCCGGGCGATCACCGTCGTGGTCGCCGACGGACGCCTCACCCCCGGCGAGCTTCGCGGAAGTTCGGAGGCCCGTTCTAGTTGGCTTTCTTCTGTTCTTGAAGGCATGCCTTGAGTGCCTTTTGTGCCTTCGCGGGGTCATAGCCGGGCGGCGGTGTCCATTGCTCGCCGTTCGCCGGAACCTTGATGCCGTGCTTGCGCAGGCAGTCCGTCAAGGTACGGATCGCGCTGGGCGCTGTGCTCGGAACGGAAGGGGCGGACCGCCCCCGGCCCTGAACCGGGGACGGCCCGCGCGGACGTGGCCGGAACGCTCAGAGCGTCAGGTCACCGGGTTGTCGACGAGGTAGACGGACGGCGACGGCTTGCCGCAGGTCGCCTGGGTGGACGCGCCGCCGTTCAAGGTGAGCCGCGCGCCGGCGGAGCCCAGCATCACCCGGACGTTCTGCGACCCGGACGACGGCGTGAACGGCCCCGCCGTCAGCGCGCCGTCCGCGGGCAGCGGCACGACGAGCCGCTGGTCGCGCACCAGGGTCGTCGCGGGGATCGAGACGCCCTCGTCCGGGATGACGTTGAGGGTCTGCGGCGTGCCGCCCTCGACCTCCAGGTTCAGCTCGGACACCGTGCCGGAGATCGTGGTCACGCCCTCGTCGAGGAGGCCGTTCACCGTCTCCTTCGGCACCGTCAGGGCACCGGACGCGTTCGTGAAAGAGAACGAACCCGACTTGCTGACCGTGAGCGGGATGCCGTCGGCGCCGACCGCGATCCCCACGTCGTGGGGCCGGCCGTCCCAGGTGCACTGGTACGGCGCGTTGATGACGCCCGCCAGCTCACCCGACTTGGGCTCGGGGAAGTTCAGCGGCGCACCGTGGAACTTCGCGGGCGGCTGCCCCGGCTCCCCGCCGACGCCGAGCGTCAGCAGGGCGTTGCCGCCCCGCGGCTTGCAGTCCGCGGTGATCGGGAGCGAGAAGCCGGCCGAGGACTTCAGGTCGACCTGCGCGAACGCGCTGTCGAAGCCCAGCGTGACCTTGCCGCTCTGCGGCGCGGTGTACGGCCCCACGTCGAACGGGCCCTGGCCGGGCGCGGGCAGTCCGACCTTCAGCGGTTTGCCCGGCTCGATCGGGATGTCGGTGAGCGTGATCGGGTCCTTGGCGATGTTGACCGCGTCGGGCGTCGAGTTGGTCGCGCCGATGGACATGTCGCTGATCGTCGCGTCGGCCTTGTCGAGGCCCAGGATCGGAGCCAGCGTGGTCAGCCATTCGGGGAAGGTGATGCTGCCCGCTCCCTGCGTCAGCCAGAACTCCTGGCCGGGGCCGAGCTGGACCGGCGCGACGCCCTGGATGTCGACGTCCAGGGGCAGCCACAGCACCGGGAGCACTCCGGCGAAGTTGATCGTGCAGGCGATCGGGAGCTTGAACCGGCCGGTGTCCACGCCGATCGCCGGCAGGTCCTGCGCGGGGATCGCGTTGGCCGCCGGGGGCGCCACCAGCGTGGGCGCCAGCATGACCAGCGCGCTCATCGCGGAGAGGATCGCGGTGCGGATCGGTCTGCGGCGCACCGGACGCCCGGGAGAGGAGCGTGGTGTCGGGGGGGTTCGCATGTGGTCCCTCATTCCTTCGGGATCGGGGGATGCGTCCCACAGTGTGTGTCACACAGTTGGCGGCCTAGTAGGAAGGGCGGTGCGCGTTTCCGCCGGCGACCTCTGCTCGAACTCACAACGACGTTTCCGGGACCTCAGCCCACCTGCGCGTCGAGCGCGGCGCGGAGCCGCCCCAGCACCTCCGCGTGCCAGTCGTCCAGGAGACCGATCGCCTGCCGGGCGGGCCCCATGTCCCCCGCCTCCCAGGCGCTGATGAGCTGATCCCACCACCACACGTGCACGCCCGGGGCGTCGAACACGACGTCGAGCACTTCCGGCACCTCGCCCAGCATCGGCCCCAGCGAGTTCAGAACCCCGAGGAAGACGCCGCCGCCGACCGCCATCGACCCCGCCCGCAGGACGTCCAGCACGCCCTGGTGGACGTCCGCCGGGGTCGCCTCCTCATCCCGCGCCAGCATGTCGAGGCGCCGCCACGCCCGCCGCACCGGCGCGGGGTCGTGGGCGCCCGGGTCCGCCTCGATCTTGTCCAAGACCGATCCGTAGAACATGCGCAAGGTCTCCAGGATGTCCCGGAGGATCCGGACCGCCAGGTCGGGAAGCCTTCGCGAGAACCGGAACAGGTAGCGCCACGTCTCCACCCCGCCGTACACCTCGACGTCGCGGACCACGGCGCCGATCCCGTGGTGGGTCTCCACGAACCCCGCCGTACGCAGCTGCCCGAGGACGAGCTGGACCGTGGACGGGTTGATCTCGTACTCCCCGGCGAGCCGCCGGATCGACGGCAGCCGCTCCCCGGCCCGCAGCCGCCCCGACGCGATCGCGAACGCGATCTGCTCGGCGACCTCCTCGACCACCGTCCCGCGGGTCACGGCGTGCCCGCCCGGTTCCCGGACCGTCCAGCGCCCGCCAGTGAGCTCCGCATGCGGGACAGCGTACGGCCCGGACCGCTGCCGCGCCGCTCGGGCGGAAGAGCGGATCACTCATCTGACTGAGGAAACCGGTCCCTGACTTCTGTCATCCGGACACTATGTGCGCGCCACTGTACGACACAGACTCTGGCACACCACGCATTCGCGGGAGGAACCCTTGCCGCAGCCCTTTCTGCCGTCACCGACTCCGCCGTCGCCGCACTTCCGTCACCGGCCGCCGACCGACGCGATGAGCCGGGGCCAGATCCGATGAAGTTCCCGTTCCCAATAGGGCCAGCTGTGCGTGCCGTTCCGGTACAGGTGGGCCGCCACGGGGATTCCCAGGAGGCGCAGCCGCCGGAGGAACGGCCGGATGGTCGACCGTACGACGGGCTCGGCGAGATTGGCCGCGCTCCACGACCCCGGCCGGTCCAGCGGGCCGGGACGCCCGGTCAGCCCGCAGGACAGGAACACGTCCGTACCGCGCAGCCCGGCCGCCAGGTGGAGCGGGTCGGCGGCACGCCAGCGCCGGTCGTCGAGCACGGGCACGCCCCACATCGCGAACGGGTTCACCCGTCCGGCGATGCCGGTGGCGGCGAGCAGGGTGGTCGCGGCGAGCGGCGAACGGATCGTGCACGGACCGCTCAGCGCAGCCGCGGAACGGAACATCCCGGGATGGGCCGCCGCGCTCAGCAGCGCCCCGTACCCGCCGCCGGAGACCCCGGCGACCGCGCGCACGGCCGAGGCCCGGTACCGCCTCCGCATGAGCTCGTGGAGTTCGTGGACGTGGAAGGTCTGCCACTGCGGGCCGCTGCGCCAGTCGGCGTACCCGCCCGCCCGGCCGCCGTCCGGCATGGCGATGAGGACGTCGTCGTCCCGGCTGAGATGCTCCACGTCGGTGTGGCGCGTCCACGACGCCGAGTCGTCGAGACCGCCGTGGTGCAGCGTCAGCAGCGGCCGGCCATCGCCACCGTACTCGGACCAGCCGTGCGGGACGAGCACCCGGATCGACCATTCTTCCGGGCCGAGGGAATCGGCCTGCACCGTCAGTTTCCTGAGCCGGTCGCTCAGCATCTCCTCGTCGATGACCTTGATTGCCATGAACCGAGGTTATGACGCTCACGAATGGCCACATCACTGACTGAACTCAAGATTCGACTTTACTGACCACTGAGTTATCTGCGTCCTTTCAAGCGCCTTTTCTAGCATGCCCGAAAGACGCCGAAGGCATTTTTCGCAACTGAATGAAAGGGGTGGGAACATGGCCACCGGCTTGATCGTCGTCATCGCGCTCTGCATGACGGCCAACGCGTGGCGGCTGCGGGCCCGCCTGCGCGGCCTCCGCCCCCTGCCGCCCGCGCCCGAGGGCGAACCGCCGGGCGGGAACGAGTTCGTCCTGCTCACCGCGGACGGGGTCGAGGTCCCGCCCGGCGTGCTGCGCGCCGCCGAGCGCCACGCCCGCGACAACGGCATCGGCCTGGTCGACCTGATGCCCCGGGACCTGCCCGTCGACGCGGCCCTCGACCTGGCCCGCCATCTGGACTTCGCCGCCTACCGCGACGACGTCTTCGGCATGGGCCGCGGGGCCTGCCACGCGGTTCTCGCCTTGCGCACCGCCACCGCCGACGCCGGGATCACGACGTTCACCGGCCTCGACCCCGACGAACTCGGCGCGGCCACCGCCCGGCTCCGGCTTTACACGGGCTCGGCCGACATCGTCGCCGCCCCGTTCGGCGGCCACGACCAGACGGCTTTCCGGCGTTCGCGGATGCGTTCGCTCGCACTGGTGATCCCGCAAACGCTCGCGCTACCGCAGACGCTGTTCGCGGCCGCCGGCGGATACCTTCTCGTGGCCGGGGGCATCGTGCTGGCACCGGTCGCCGGGTTCGCGCTCGCGCTGCTGTACTGCGCTCTTCCGGCGCTGGTCTTCGCCGGTGCCGCCGTACGGCCCCGCGACCTCACCCGCGTCTGCGCGCTGCGGCTCGTCCACACGCCCCGTTCGATCGTCCGGACCCTCACCGCCCCGAGGACGCGCTGGGAACGGGACCAGATCGCCCGCCGCGAGGAGGCCCGCGTCTGGTACCGGGCCGAGATCGACCGCGGGATCGACCGGTTCGCCGGGCCGCGCGCCGAGGAGTGCCCCTGGTGCGGCGGCCGCGCGTTGAGCAGGCGGGTCGTGGCCCGCGACATCCTCCAGGGCAAGCCGGGACGTTTCACCATGGACCGGTGCGACGGCTGCGGGCACGTCTTCCAGAACCCGCGCCTCACCCCCGACGGCCTGGCCTTCTACTACAAGGACGTCTACGACGGCCTCGGCGACGTCCTGGCCGAGCGGATCCTGTCCTCCAACACCTCCTGGTACCTCGCCCGCGCCGCCATGGCGGCCCGCGAGACCGACCCCGCCACGTGGCTCGACATCGGCACGGGCAAGGGGCATTTCTGCCGGGCCGCGCGGACCGTCCTGCCCGGCACGCGCTTCGACGGCCTCGACTTCGGCGCCGCGGTCGAGGAAGGCGCGCAGCGCGGCTGGCTCGACCGCGCCTACCGCGGCGAGTTCACGGCACTGTCCGATGATCTGGCCGGACGGTATGACATGATCAGCATGCACCACTACCTGGAGCACACCGCCGATCCGCTCACCGAACTCGACACCGTCGTCAAGGTGCTGCCTTCCGGGGGGTACCTCCTGATCGAACTGCCCGACCCCGAATCCTGGTTCGGCCGCGTCCTGCGCGGCTACTGGGTGCCCTGGCTCGCGCCCCAGCACCTCCACATGATCCCCATCGGCAACCTGCGCGCGGCGCTGGCGCAGCGCGGCCTGGAGATCCTCGCCGAAGAGCGCAGGGAGGCCGACCAGGGACCGGACTTCGTCGCGTCCGCCGCCGCCGTCGTGAACCGGCTCGGCCTCGACGTCGACCGGCCGTGGTGGCCGCGCCCCCCGGGCCGCCGCGAGTACGCCGGCGCGCTCGCCGCGATCGTCCTGGCCGGTCCCCTCATGGGAGCGGCCGTGCTGCTGGACCTGCTCACCACCCCCATCGCCCGGAGGACCAGCAACGCCTACCGGGTCCTGGCCAGAAAGAACCTCGGATGAGACATCTGCTGCTGACGCTCGCCCTGCTGTTCTCGCTCATCTCCGTACCCGCGCCCGCCTCGGCGTCGGAGATCACCGAGACGTGGATCGACGCACGCACCCTCGACCTGACCTGGACGTCGCCGAACGTCGCGGAAGAGGTCAGCGTCCGCCTGCTGCTGCCCAAGGGCTGGAGCCGGACCGCGAAGCGGACATGGCCGGTCGTCTACGCCTTCCAGGGCGGACGCGACGACTACACGTCCTGGACGCGCGAGACCGGCATCGAAGAGCTCGCCGCGCGATGGGACGTCATGGTCGTCATGCCGTCCGGCGGGGACAACGGCAGCTACACCGACTGGTGGAACGACGGCGAGGGCGGCGTCCCGCGCTGGGAGACCTTCCACACCAGCGAGGTGATCGAGCTGATGGCCCGCTACCGCGCGGGAAACAGCAGGGCCGTGATGGGCGCGTCATCGGGCGGCCAGGGCGCGCTGGCCTACGCCGCCAGGCACCCCGGCATGTTCCGCTACGCGGCGTCCTTCAGCGGCTCCACCCACCTGACCATGGCCGGGATGCAGGTGTTCCTGATGGCGGTGAACCTGATCGGCTCGGGCATGGACGCGTTCCGCATCTTCGGCGTGCCCGGCCTCGACGACGCGAACTGGCGCGCCCACGACCCGTACGTGCTGGCCGAGAAGCTGCGCGGCGTCGGCCTCTACGTCTCCAGCGGGACCACCGGCATGAACGGCCCGTACACGCCAGAGGGCGCCCAGTGGCGGCTCACCCAGCTCAGCGAGATCCTCATCGGGCAGATGAACCACTCGTTCGTGGCCCGGCTGAACGAGCTGAACATCCCGGTCACGTCCCACATCTACGGCAACGGCTGGCACGCCTGGCCCGAATGGATTCCGGAGATGAACGCGGCCTGGCCCCTGATGATGCGCGCGATCGGCGCGGAGGCCGCAGGGTCGTAGCCGCGCACGCACGGCCGGCGTACGCCTTCACCCGCCGAACCGGCGAGCTTTGAACGCCGATCGCACGATGGCGCGAACCGCGCGATCGTCCGCGACGTCCCATTGCAGAACGATTCCGGCGCGTGCCGCGCCTGGGCCGACGACAGGGGGCTTCGTGACCGGTTCCTCTCACAACGCGGGTCAGCCCGACATGTCGAGTCCCGGCCGCGGCGTACGAAGGCCGGGCGTGTTCAAGGCGGCCGTCGCCTTTCTCTTTCTGTCGACCATTGCCTACGGTTTCGTGGAGTTCTCAGGCGAAGGTCAATCAGGACCTTTGGCAGAGACCAGGACTCCCTTCGCCGCGATCATTTACGGGGCGATTCTCATCTGGGTCGCCGCCGGTGGACGCGAGGCCAGGACGGCGATGCTGTGGGCGGCCGTGGTGTCGGGCGCCTCGCAGTGGTCCTGGGCGCATGGCCCGGAGGGTCTGGTCTCGTACCTCGTCGCGTTGGCCGCCTCGGCTCTCGGTGTGGTGTTGCTGTACAGGCCGAAGAGCGGCTCATACCTCGACGTCAAGGAGTCACAGATCGCCGCCGCGCAGGTCCGCCGGCTGTTCGAGGAGCGCGGGAGGGGCGGCGAACGCCTGCACACCGTCTCCGGCATCGCCGCCATCCTCGGCATGAGCGGTACGACGGTCTACCAGCATCTGACCCCTGACCAGCGACGGCAGGTGCCCCCGCCGCCGGACGAAGTGTGATCCCCCAAGCTCTCCCCGGGCGGCTTCCGGATCGGCCGGGGGATCAGCGCGGCTGAGGGGCGTCGGGCCGGGGCAGTGCGGTGCTCTCGGTCAGGCGGCGCAGCAGATCGACGAGGTGGCTGCGGTCGGCCTCGGTGAACCCGCCGAAGAGGTGCTCGCCCAGTGGGCGCCGACGGGGTCCTGCTGACCACCTCGGCCGGCGGGCGCTACCTCGGCGACCCGGTGTTCGCTCCGCTGCTCGCCGAACTCGACCGCCGCGGCGCCGTCGCGTTCACCCATCCGTTCTCGCCCAAGGGGATCGTCGAGGTGCCCGAGGTCGGAGGCTGGCTCGGCGACTTCCTGCTCGACACCACCCGCACCGCGCTCAGCCTGATCGCCACCGGGGCCCTGGACCGCTACCACCGGCTGTCGATCATCTTGTCCCACGGGGGCGGGTTCCTGCCGTACATGGCCGGCCGCGCCGAACGCTGGGGCAGGGAGGACGACGGGCCCGCCCCGGCGAAGATCCGGCGGGCGCTGCGGCGCTTCTACTACGACACGGCGCTGCCGATGTCCCCGTACGCCACCCCGACGCTGCTCGGCGCGGCCGGCGCCGACCGCGTGCTGTTCGGCACCGACTGGCCCGCCAACTCCGCCCGCGAGGTGACCCTCAACACCGCGGCTCTCGACCGCGACCCGAACCTCGACCATCGCGCACACCCGGCCATCGCCCTGCGCCTACTCCCCCGCCTTGCCAAAAGGCGTCGGTGAAACCGGTGGTGGCGGACGTCCGACCGAGGTCGTGTGCGGACATGCGGGGGCGGGGAGCCGGTTACGGCTCCACCCACAGTCCACCAGGCCATGTCCTAGAGTCCCTGCATGCATCTGGACGACGGGCGGAAGGCCGCCGAGGCCGGGGACTGGGTGGCCGCCGGGCACGCCTTTGTGCGGGCCGCGATGGAGGGCAGTGCGGAGGGCGCCGAACTCGCGGCCCGGGTGACCGCCGAACTTGTCCCGCTGGCGGACGGCGGGTCGGCGGAGGCCGCCGCGCTTCTCGCCGGGATCTACCTGGAGTATTTCGACGAGTCGGCCCTGCCTGCGGCCGCAGCGTACGCCCGCGTAGCGGCCGAGGCCGGGCTCCCGGCCGGGCAGCGCACCTACGGGCACATGCTGGTGAAAGGCCTCGGCGTCGAAGAGGACCGGGAGCGTGCCGCCGCGCTGTTCCGGGCGGCCGCCGAGGGCGGGGACGCCTACGGCAGGTTCAACCTCGCCCTGCTGGTCGACGACACCGACGAGTCCCTGCAGCTGTTCGAGGCCGCCGCACGCGAGGGGATCGTCGTCGCCGGTGCCGTGCTCGCCGACCGGCTGTCGGCGCTGGACCGGGACGAGGAGGCACTGGGTTGGTACGTCTGGGCAGCCGAGCACGGGCATACGGGGGCGATGAACGCCGCCGCCTGCTGGTATCGCGACGGCTTCGGCACCGCACCTGACCCGGTGCAGGCGGTGCGCTGGTTCTTCGTCATGCTCGCGCACGGCGACGGAAACGGCGTTCACGAGGCGATCCAGATGGCGAAGGCCGGCGCCTTGAACGTGGAGCAGATTCGCGAGGCCGGACGGCTCGCCGGCGACCCCACCTCAGCGGAGACCCTGATCGGCATGCTCCCGAGCGGCGAAGGCTTCTGACGGCAGTTCGTTCCTGCGCCCACCCACCATGGTGGCTGTGGCGTCGGGTGGCGGGCGTTGGGGGTCGCACCGTCGCAGAGAGGCGTGGAGTGTCCCATAGCTGTCCCATAGCTGTCCCATATCTGCCAGTATCGACCGCTGTCGGCAGGCCGCAGAGGTGCAGGAGGGACCCCCGCATGGGGACTGGGGAAATCGAAACGATCCAACTCGACGAAGACCAGCGTGCCGACGTCGTCTTGATACTCGATACGTTGCGCACTGCAGGTTGGCGGATTCACCACGTCACCACCCGCACCGATGAACCAATGGTTATGGAGCCCGGAGCGGGAGCCCGATACAAGACACCGGCCTGCGAGCTTGATGTCGAGTATGCAGGTATGTGCATATCGGTCGGAATCGAAGGCATTGGCAACTGGGAGGACCATGAACTGCTGATTCACGGCTGCGGGCAGTACGCCAGTCGCCACAACACGGCGCAGCCGAACGACGATCAGCGGAAGCTTGTGGACGTTCTTGCGGTGCTCACGGCTTATCAGGAGCGGCTGGCACCCAACACCTACGCCGACTTCGGCCGTGCCCTGTTGAGGGCTTGTGACTCCATTGAGTACAACTCGGAAGAGACCGGCGTGTACGAGTTCACCCAGCAGGACTTGGATAGCGGAGAATTGCCTGTGCTGAAGCGCCAGTAGCACAAAGCCAGCGACACCTTCTTGACAGTCTCGCCGTACTCGGCTGGTGCGGGGAGATCAGCTGTCGGGATGAGCGTTGTTGATCACGACGGCGTCTCCCATGACGAGGTAGTAGACGGTGACGTCGTCGCGAGTGACGGTGTAGTGCGCGTGTTCCAGATCCTCGATTCCGAGCGGCTTGGCGTCCGGCGGTACCGAATCACTCAGCAGCGACATGATCACCAACTGGATCGCTGTTCGGTAGTGCGGCGCCATCCCGGCAATCTGGAGCCGGAGTGTGCGGGGGACGACGAGGTGGTCAGGCAAGCCAGTCCCCCGAGGCGACCTGCCCGCGGGCGTACACCTCGTAACCGGGCGGGGTCTGGCCGGCGTCCAGGTACGGCTTGATGCGGGTGGCCTCCTGGTCGGCCTGCCGGGCGGCACGCTCGCGACGCAACTGCTGCAACTCCTGCCACTCCTGCTCGGTGACCATCACCACTGGATCCCGACCGTTCTTGGTGATGCGGGGGTGCGCCCTGCCGTGGACCACGGCGGCGTGCATGTCACCGAGACGCTTACGGGCCTCCTTGATCGGATACGACTCCATGCCCCAGACCCTAGTGCACACAGTGGCACGAGTGAACACGGTGTACACCTTTGAATCCCGGACTGAACGTCCGAAGCAGTCGCCGGGCCGAACTGCAGCGCGTTCACCTTGTCGGTCGGCCATCGCGGGGCCACCCACGGCCGGTCGGACGACCCAGATCGCCCACGGTCAGCGCTCCAGGTCGAACTCGCACGCCTTCGCAGAGTCGGCGAACACCCGCCACGCCGCAGCACCGAACGCCAGGCGAGGGCCGTCCGGGTCCTTGGAATCACGCACGGCGATCATCGGAGCCAGGTCCGCGACCTCCACGCACTCACCGCCCTGGTGGCCGCTCCGGCTGCTCTTCCGCCACCGAACGCCCGACACGTCTGAGGTGCTCATAGCTGCTCCATCGCGTCTTGGATCATGGCCAACGACTCCTCGGCGGAGAGCGTGAGACCCTGGACCAAGTCCCACGTTACGGCTTGCAGCGCGACCCTGTCTCGCTGCTTTAGCAGGATCCCCTCGCCCGAAGACTCTGTGTAGGCGATTTCCGGCCCATCCTCGAAACCGAGGAGCATGAAACTTCCCGTCAGCCCAGCGTGATATCCGGCGTCATACGGGACGATCTGCAGTTGGTTCCGTTTGCGCCGCCCCACCTCCAGCAGGTACCCGAGCTGGTCATGCATGACGGCCTTGCCGCCAACGTTTCGGCGGATGACGCTCTCGTCCAGAACGAGGAACGTGTGCGGCGGGTCTTCCCGGTCGAAGATCGACTTTCGTTCCATACGTTCGGAGACGAGTTTGCCTGCGGCGGAGCCCATGATCGTGCCGATCACCGTGCTCGCGTACGCCTCGGTCTGGAAGAGTCCGCTGATCAGGTTGGTGCTGAAGACGCGGACGTGGCTGGCCTTCTCTTCGTAGCCCAGGTATTCCGGGAAGCCCGGAGGCAGGATGGTCAGGTGTCGCGTCTCGTTGATGCGCTCCCATAGGCGGCGGAACAGCCCGTCCACCTTGAAGTAGGTGTCGAGGGCGGCGGCGAATTCTTCGGATGGCAGGTTCTTGCGTAGCTCGACCTGGCCGACGTAGGAGTCGGCGAAACCGAGCTTTTCAGCGAGTTCCTTCTTGGTGAGACCGGCCTGCTTTCGGCGCCACTCGAGTTCCTTGGCGAAGGTGACGATGGCTGGTCCGTCGTAGGGCTCGGATTGGGCGGGCATCACGACCTCCGGGGGGCTGCACCCGGACGGCGGGTGCGGACGATCTTGCCTGCGGTGCATTGCTGGTGGTACTCGGTCGATTCCTAAGCGTAGTCGAGCGTGTGAGTGTGGTCACACGAAATTGGCGAGCGGGAACGAGTCAGAGGGAACTCGATGACTGCGCGAGTGCAGGTGGACGAACGGGAGCTGGAGCGGCTGCGGGCCGACTTCGGCGGGTGGCGGATCTGGCGGGCCGTCAAGCAGGACGGGCGGCTGGGCGAGTGGGTCGCCAGCCTCCACGACCCCAAAGCCGGGGTGGAGCCGACGCTGATGTTCCCCACGGCGCCCCTGCTGCGGAAGGCGCTGCTCCGGCAGGCCGAGAGGGCGCGAGCGAAGGGCTGAAAGCCGAGGTGATGGACGCAGGTCGTCCACCACCTGGCGTGAAGGCCCCCGAGAACGCGGCGCGGTCGGTGGACGTCCCCCGGGCCTGCCGGCCGCGCCGTTCCAGGAGAAGAGGTGAGCTTCATGGGCATGCGATCCGGCAGGCACGCGGCCACGGCCGATCGCACCGGCGCGGGACGTCCACCATGCGGTCAGCGTGCTCGTTCGTGAGCTGGCGGGCGCGTGAGTCCGGGCGAGCGGGGGCCGGTCGCGGCGGATCTCATCCTGTTCGGCGGAGCCTGCATCGGGACGGGTTCTTCGGGTTCCTGGCCGGGAGCCGGTGACCTGCCCGGTGGCGGGTGACCACGGCGGCAGGTCACCGGCGCGGCACTCAGCCCTTGGGGACAGGCAGCAGGTCGGCGTGCCTGACGTTGTAGCCGCCCTTGGTGACCGGGGCGAAGGCCGCGGGGCCCATGCAGGTGCCGGCCTTGCCTTCTCCCCATTCGCCTTCCTCGTTCTGGTCGCCGTTGACGACCGACCAGGAGAACCCCATGCGGTCATGCCTGCCACCGGGGCCGCCGTCGTGGACGCTGAAGCCGAGCCGCTTGCCGATCTGGTCCTTGATCGGTTTGTCCGCCTTGGTGACGACGGCGGTGAGGGTGGCGTTGCCGGGGCTGGTCGCCATGCAGTCGACCCTGGCCTCCGACCGCACGGTCCATCCCTCCTCCGGGGAGTGGTGGGAGATCTTCACGATGCCGCGGGCGTCGGTGGGCAGCCCGTCGGGGACGCCCGGCTTGGGCGCCGAGTACGGAACGGCGCGGGCGTTGATGGTGAAGGCGCGGACGTCCTGATCGGGCCAGTAGGTGAG
The DNA here is from genome assembly GCF_043198445.1 of Spirillospora sp. NPDC048823. NCBI lineage: Bacteria > Bacillati > Actinomycetota > Actinomycetes > Streptosporangiales > Thermomonosporaceae > Spirillospora > Spirillospora sp. NPDC048823. Next base: position 118,132 of record NZ_JBICUT010000020.1, read on the forward strand.
GCGGATCTGCGCGGACCCCGAAACGCGCGCCGTCTTGGCCGCCTTCGCGGGCGGCGAGAACGTCTCCGCGGCCACCGGGGCGGCCGTCACGGCGATGGCCGCCCCGGCCAGTACAGCGATCTTGGTCGTGCTGAGCATCGAGGGTTCCTTCCGGTCTATGGCCGGACCCGGGCGGCCCGGCCACCCCCAATGCTCCGATCAGGTACCGCCCGGCCCCCTCCCCCACACGGGCCGGTCGCCTCCCCCGGCGGTCTGAACCGCCGGCTCACGGTTCGGCCTCAGCTACCGAAGCCTGCCGTCGACGGCGTCTTCGAATCCGGCTCGGGCGTACCGGCGTGGCGAGATGCCCATGATCCGCTTGAACGCCGTGTTGAAGGCGGGCTCGGATTCATACCCGAGTGACCCCGCTATCCGCGCCAGCGTGTCGTTGCCGTGGACGAGCCTTTCCCCCGCCAGCATCATCCTCCAGCGCGTGAGGTAGGCGATCGGCGTCTCCCCGGTCCGTCCGCGGAAGCGCTCGGCGAAGGTCGATCGCGACATGCCGGCTCGCGCGGCGAGTTCCTGCACTGTCCAGGGGAACGCCGGATCCGCATGTATCGCTCCGAGCGCCGCGCTCAGTTGAGGATCGGCGAGGGCCGCGAACCATCCGATGTGGCTGCGGGAGTCCTCGGACAGGTACAGGCGGAGCGCCTGCACCAGCATCATGTGCGCAAGCTGTTGCGCCACGAGCGACGAGCCCGGCCGGGCCTCACGCAGTTCTTCCATCATCAGCTCGATGGACCATCTCAGCCTGGCACGATCGCCCGACGTCTCGACGCGCATCAGGGGCGGCAGCGTCCGCAGGAGCACTTCGGCGTGGCGGCTGTTCACTTCGAAGCGGCTGCCGACCATGAACACGTCGCCGCCGCCGTTGTACGTGACGATCTCGCCGCTGCGGTCCGGGTCGAGCACTTCGCTCGCCCGTTTCGGCTCGATGCCCAGGTCGCTGCCGATGCTCACGGGCCGCCCGCTGGGCAGGACGAAGCAGTCGCCCGCCTGGAGCCGCACCGGCGCGTCGATGCCCTGCATCGACAGCCGGCACGTGCCTCGGGTGATGGCATAGCACTTGATGCGGCCGGCCAGGTCGTCGAGCGTGAGCGCCCAAGCCCCGCCGGCGTCGAAGCCCGCGGTGATGTAGCTGTGCGGCTTCAGCAGGGAGAGAACCTCGGAAAGGGGATCCATGCACTCCCCGGACGATCGCGAACAAAACAGCGAGTTTCGAGCATAGTTCGTGCGACTCATGCTGTCTACGCTTCAAAAGAAGTGGGCGGGGCTCGGCAAGAAGAAGACCCGAACTTCTTTGGAGGAAGAGCATGAAAGCTGCGGTCGTGAACTCGTTCGGCGATCCGCCGTCATTCCAGGATTTTCGTGAGCCGGAGGCCGGTGACGGTGAAACCGTGGTCACGGTGCACGCCGCCGCGCTGAGTCCGATCGTGAAGGGCCTGGCCTCGGGCAGGCACTATGCGAGCGGCGCGTCCGCTGGATTCGTGCCGGGTGTGGACGGCGTGGGAGTCGACGAAACGGGTCGTCGCGTGTACTTCCTGTTCCCTAAGGCTCCATTCGGGTCCATGGCGGGGAAATCACTCGCCGCAAGCGGCATGACCGTGCCGGTACCCGACGATCTGCCCAGCGACCGCGCGGCGGCCGTCGCCGCGGGAGGGCTCGCGTCGTGGATCGCGCTCTCCCGGCGGGCCGCACTGCAGGCCGGTGAAACGGTGCTGGTCGTCGGCGCGACCGGCGCCGCGGGCGGCATGGCGCTCCAGACAGCCCGGTATTTCGGTGCGAGCAAGGTCATCGCGGTCGGTCGTGATGAGGAGAGACTCCGGCGTCTGGGCGCGGATGTCGAGATCGCCCTGAACAACGACGCGGACAAGGCGCTGCGCGCCCAGTTCGACGAAGGGGTCGACGTCGTACTCGACTTCGTCTGGGGCGAGCCGGCCCTTCGCGTCTTGAGGGCTGCGACCGAAGACCGCGGCTCCCGAGCCGGCGAGCCGCGGTTGCGCTACGTGCAACTCGGCACTGTGGCGGGGGACGAGATCCCCGTCCGCGGCGACATGCTGCGCAGCACGGGTCTGGAGCTGATCGGAAGCGGCATCGGCAGCGTGGCCGTCAGCGAACTTCTGGCCGGTGCCGGGGAACTGCTCACAGCCGCTCCCGCGGCCGGTTTCGACGCACCGTTCACGAGCCTGCCGCTGCACGCAGTGGCCGATGCCTGGAATGGCGACCCGGCCGTCCGCTACATCCTCACGCCGGAGTCGTGAGGGAGATGCGGTCGATGATCAGTGGGTGGAGGGACGGGGTGCCGCCGACCGCGATCTCGTAGGCGCCTTCCAGGGACTCCAGGGCGCGGGGCAGGCGGGTCTCGTCGTCGGTGTGGAGGGTGAGGAGCGGCTGGCCTGCCGTGACGGTGTCGCCCGGCTTGGCGTGGCAGATGATGCCCGCGCCGAACGACACCGGGTCCTCCTTGCGGGCGCGGCCGGCGCCCAGGCGCCAGGCGGCGACGCCGACGCCGTAGGCATCCAGGCTGGTCAGAACGCCCGTGGACGGGGCCGTGACCATGTGGGTCTCGCGGGCGGACGGGAGGGGCGCATCGGGGTCGCCGCCCTGGGCGGTGATCATGCGCCGCCAGACGTCCATGGCGGAGCCGTCCTTCAGGGCGTCGGCCGGGTCCTTGGACGACAGCCCGGCGGAGGCGAGCATCTCGCGGGCCAGGGTGAGGGTCAGTTCGACCACGTCGGACGGGCCGCCGCCCGCCAGCACCTCGACCGACTCGGCGACCTCGACGGCGTTGCCGACCGCGTTGCCGAGGGGGCGGTCCATGGCGGTGAGCAGCGCGGTGGTGCGCAGGCCGTGGTCGGTGCCGATCGCGACCATCGTCTCGGCGAGTTCGCGGGCGTTCTCCACCGTTTTCATGAACGCGCCGGAGCCGACCTTCACGTCCAGGACGAGCGCGCCCGTGCCCTCGGCGATCTTCTTCGACATGATCGAGGACGCGATCAGCGGGATCGACTCGACCGTTCCCGTCACGTCGCGGAGGGCGTACAGCTTGCGGTCGGCGGGGGCCAGGCCGCCGCCCGCCGCGCAGACCACGGCCCCGGCGGAACGCAGCACGTCCAGCATCTCCGCGTTCGACAGCGACGCCCGCCAGCCCGGGATCGACTCCAGCTTGTCGAGGGTGCCGCCGGTGTGGCCGAGGCCGCGACCGGAGAGCTGCGGGACGGCGGCGCCGCACGCGGCCACCAAAGGCGCCAGCGGCAGGGTGATCTTGTCGCCGACGCCGCCGGTGGAGTGCTTGTCGGTGGTCGGGCGGTCCAGCGCCGACCAGTCCATCCGCTCACCGGAGCGGATCATGGCCTTCGTCCAGCGGGCCACCTCGGGACGGGTCATGCCGTTCAGCAGGATCGCCATCGCCAGCGCCGACATCTGCTCCTCGGCGATACCGCCCCGCGTGTAGGCGTCGACCGCCCAGTCGATCTGGTCGGGGGTCAGCGTCCCGCCGTCGCGCTTGGCGCGGATGACATCGATGGCGTCCACAAAGTCCCTTTCAAGCACGTTCGATCAGGTCGTCGGGGCCGAACGCGTCCGGCAGGACGTCCGACATGGGCAGGATGCCGCGCGTCGTCTCCAGCAGCATCGGGGCGCCGCCGTGCTCCCAGAGGAGCTGGCGGCAGCGCCCGCACGGCATCAGCGGGTTCCCGTGCCGGTCCACGACCGACAGCGCGACCAGCCGGGGCCTTTCCGACTTGCCGGGCCCGTGCAGCGCCGACACGATGGCGCACTCCGCGCAGAGCCCGATCCCGTACGAGGCGTTCTCGACGTTGCATCCGGTGATGACGCGGCCGTCGTCCACCAGGGCGGCGGCGCCGACGGGGAAGCCGGAGTACGGGCAGTACGCGCGCGTCATCGCCTCCCGCGCGGCGTCGCGCAGGGCAGGCCAGTCGATCTCCATACCGCTATCGTGCCTCACCGCGCCGGTACCGCTGCCCGTTGGCGGCGGGCATGCGGAGGCGCTGGCTGGCCAGGGACAGGACGAGCAGCGTCGTCAGGTGCGGCGTGAACGAGACCAGCTCGCCGGGGACCGCGTCGCTCAGCAGGAACCAGGCGAGCAGCCCGACGGCCGCCGCCAGCGACAGGACGGCCCCGACGTAGGCGTTGCGGACCTCGCGGCGGGCCAGGTCCGTCGCGGCCTGGGGACGCAGCTTCCCGGCGCGCCGGGCCTGCCAGACCGCGACGCCGATGAGCAGGATCGCCACGAACAGCAGCAGCGCGTGGACGGCCTGGCCGCCGCCGCGCACGTTCATCGCGTCGGTGTAGCCGAACAGCAGCGAGCCGACGGTGAGGCCGCCGGGACGCCAGTTCCCGAAGATCATGGCGGCGAGGCCGATGAAGCCCCGGCCGTTGGTCTGGCCGTCCTGGAACAGCGGGGCGGCGACGGTGACCAGGAAGGCGCCGGCGAGGCCGGAGAACCCGCCCGAGATGATCACGGCGGCGTACTTCATCCGGTACACGTTCACGCCGAGCGACTCGGCGGCGTACGGGTCCTCGCCGCAGGAGCGGATCCGCAGCCCGAACGGCGTCTTCCACAGGATCAGGAAGCTGAGCGGCACCAGCAGCAGCGCGACGAGGGTCAGCAGCGACATGTCGCTGGTCAGCCCGCGCAGGATGCCCGCGAGGTCCGACGCCAGAAACCAGTGCCGCTGCTCCAGCGACCCGAGCCAGTCGGGGCTCTGCCAGCCGCCTATCTTCCCGCCGGACAGCACCGGCGCCGTCAACGTCATGATCGGATCGACCGGCGGGGACTGCCGGGGGCCGCCGCCGAGGGCCTTCGCCTCGCCGGTGGCGAAGATCAGCCCGGCGAGGAACTGGGTGAGGCCGAGCCCGAGGATGTTGATCGCGACACCGGACACGATGTGGTCGACGCCGAACGACACGGTCGCGACCGCGTGCAGCAACCCGCCGAGGGCGCCGCCGAGGATGCCGAACAGGACCCCGATCCACGGGCCCCACTGGAACCCGGCCCACGCGCCCGTCCAGGTCCCGAGGATCATCATGCCCTCGAGACCGATGTTGATGATGCCGGACCGCTCCGACCACAGCCCGCCGAGACCGGCCAGGAAGATCGGCACGGCGAGGCGGAGCGAGGCGCTGACCGTCCCGCTGGAGGTCACCGGGTCCGCGTCGTCGATCACGCGGACCAGCGACAGCAGGACCAGCAGCCCCGAGGCGATCAGCAGGTAGTGCGGCCAGCGCAGCCTGCGTTTGCCGTTCGCGGGCTTCTTCGCGGCCACCGTCTCGGTCGCGGCGCTCATGAACGGCTCCCCGTGGACTCGCGGGCCAGGTCGTGGCCGGTGGCCAGCTCGGCGGCGACGGCCCGCTGCTGCATGCGGATCTCCCAGCGCCGGACGAGCTCGTACACGATGACGACGGTCAGCACGACCACGCCCTGCATGACCCTGACGATCTCCTTCGGAACGTCGACCGCCTGGAGCACGTCGGACGTCTGGTCGAGGAACGCGAACAGGAGCGCGGCGAGTGCGATGCCGGCCGGATGGTTGCGGCCGAGGAGCGCGATGGTGATCCCGGTGAACCCGAGCCCCGCCGGGAAGTTCAGCGAGTACTCGTAGGACGCGCCGAGCAGCTCCGGCATGCCGATCAGCCCGGCGACCACACCGGACGCCAGCATCGTGTAGACGATCATGCGGCGGGCGTTGACGCCGCTGGCCTGCGCGGCGGACGGGGACAGCCCCGACACCTTCAGGTCGAACCCGAACCTGGTGTAGTTGATGACGACCCAGAACACGATCCCGACGATGATCGCGACCGGCAGCAGCCCGTACATCTGGTTGGGCAGGTCGAGCCCGATCGAGGACAGGAACCCGTTCAGCGGCCCCACCCGTCCCGACTCGGGGATCTGCGGGGTCGCGACGTTGTTGCTGCCCGGCCGGAGCTCCGCGAGCCGCTGGTCGTTCAGCAGGTAGGCGATCAGGCCGGTCGCGATCGCGTTCAGCATGATCGTCGACAGGACCTCGCTGACGCCGCGGGTCACCTTCAGCACCCCGGCGATCGCCGCCCACAGCCCGCCGACCGCCATCGCCGCGACGATCACGAGCATCTGGCCGAACGGGGCGGGCAGGGTCACCGCCCCGCCGAGCACGGCCGCCAGGAACGCGGCGAGCCGGTACTGGCCGTCCACGCCGATGTTCAGCAGCGCCATCCGGAACCCGATCGCCACCGCCACCGCGGACAGGTAGTAGCGGGTGGCGCGGTTCACGATGTCGACGATCGAGTGTTCCGTGGTGCCGTAATCGATCATGCTCCGGATCGAGCTGATCGGGTCGGCGCCGGTGACGCGCAGCAGGATCATCGTGATGCCGAGGGAGATCAGCAGCGCCAGCGCCGGCGCGCCGATCTTCAGGCCGAGCCCGGTCGGGCCGAGGCCCCGCAGGATCGCCTTCCACGCCGGCACGGGCTCCGGTTCCCTGGGCGCGGCGCCGCCGTCCGGCTCGTCCGGTGCATCGCCGGAGCCCGGCTTCGCCAGGTCGGGCCCGGACGACTCGGCCTCCGACGGCTCCGGCTCCGGCTCCGCCTTCGGCGAGTCCGGCTTCGGCGACTCGGGGGCGGGTGTTCCGTCGCCCGGCCGCGCCGGGCCCTCCGGCTCGCCGTCGTTCGGCTCGCCGTCGTTCGGGCCGGTCATGACGCGGCCCCAGCCCCGGTCATCGCGGAGCCGAGCTCCTCCGGCGTGACGGTCCGCGGATCGACCTCCGCGACGAGCCGTCCCCGCAGGATCACGTGCAGGGTGTCGGACATTCCGATGAGTTCCTCAAGGTCTGCGCTGATCAGCAGCACGGCCAGCCCGTCGGCGCGGGCCTGCCGCAGGTAGTCCCAGATGGCGGCCTGGGCGCCGACGTCGATGCCGCGCGTCGGGTGCGCGGCGATCAGCAGGCGCGGCTCGCCGGACATCTCCCGCCCGACGATGAGCTTCTGCTGGTTGCCGCCCGACAGCGCGGCGGCGGGCACCTCGATGCCCGGGGTCCGCACGTCGTACTCCCGGACGATCCGGGTGGTGTCGCGGCGGGCGCCGCGCCGGTCGACCAGCGGGCCGCGCACGTTCGGGGGCCGGGTCTGGTGGCCCAGCATGCGGTTCTCCCAGAGGCTCCCCTCCAGGACGAGCCCGTGCCGGTGCCGGTCCTCGGGGATGTAGGAGATCCCGGCCTCGCGGCGCCGCCGGGTCGTCCAGTGGGTGATGTCCTCGCCGCCGTGGACGATCGACCCGGCGTCCGCGTCCCGGAGCCCCATGATCGCCTCGATCAGCTCGGTCTGCCCGTTGCCCTCGACCCCGGCCAGCCCGACGATCTCGCCGCGGCGGATGCGCAGCGACACGTCGTCCACGATGGAGCGGCCCTCGGGCGACAGCACCGTCAGCGCGCCGATCTCCAGCTGGACGTCCTCGGTGACGGTCGACTCGCGCAGCTCCGGGGTGGGCAGCTCCGAGCCGACCATCAGCTCGGCCAGCCGCCGGGAGGTGACCTCGCCCGGGTTCAGCCTCGTCGCGACGGTGGTGCCGCGCCGGATCACCGAAATCGTGTCGGCGACGGTCAGCACCTCGTCGAGCTTGTGGGAGATGAACAGGACGGTCAGGCCCTCGGCGCGCAGCTCCCGCAGGTTGCCGAACAGCTCGTCGACCTCCTGCGGGACGAGCACCGCGGTCGGCTCGTCCAGGATCAGCACGCGGGCGCCCCGGTACAGCACCTTGAGGATCTCCACGCGCTGCCGCTCGCCGACGCCGAGCTTCTCGACCAGCACGTCGGGGTCGACGTGCAGCCCGTACGCCTGCGACATCTCGGTGATCTTGGCGCGGGCGGCGGCGAAGTCGATGCGGCCGAAGCGCCGGCCCTTGGCGCGGGGCTCGGCGCCGAGGATCACGTTCTCCAGGACGGTCAGGTTGTCGGCCAGCTTGAAGTGCTGGTGGACCATGCCGATGCCGCGGCCGATCGCGTCGGCCGGGGTCCGGAAGGAGACCTGCTGCCCCTCGACCTCGATGGTGCCCTCATCCGGCCGCTGCATCCCGTAGAGGATCTTCATCAGCGTGGACTTGCCGGCGCCGTTCTCGCCGCAGAGCGCGTGGACCTCGCCGTGCTCGATGGTGAGGTTGATGTCGCGGTTGGCCACCACCCCGGGAAACCGCTTGGTGATCGATGTCAGCCGCACGGCCGGCACCTGGTCAGGCACGAGTGCCCCTCCTCCTGCCTCGAACGTGCTGTGGGACGTGACGCCCGGTGTGCGACGGAACGTGCCGCGCACCGGGCGTCATCAGTTCGGTGACGCCCGGTGCGCGATTACGGCCGGACGAAACGGGCCGGTCACGTCACCGTGCGGGGTCACGCCCCGCAACGGTCAGGCCCCGCCAGGGTCACGCCTTGGTCGGGACCTTGATCTCACCACTGACGATCTTGGCCTTCAGCTCGTCCAGCTTGCCCTTGACGTCATCGACGTGACCGCCGGACGTGGCGTAGCCGACGCCGTTGTTGCTGAGGTCGTACGTCTTGGTGCCGGCCTTGACGTTGCCGTCGGCGACGCTCTTCACGAAGTCGTACACCGCGACGTCGACGTGCTTCTCCATCGAGGTGAGGATCTGGTCCTTCACCCCGGCGACCGCGGGCTGCTTGTACTGGTCGGAGTCGACGCCGATCGCCCACTTGCCGGCCGCGCCGACGGTCTTGATGACACCGATGCCGGCGCCGCCCGCGGCGTGGTAGATGACGTCCGCGCCCTGGTCGAGCTGGCCCTTCGCGGCCTCGTTGCCGAGGCCGGTGTCCTGGAAGCCGTTGAAGTTCGGCGGCTGCGTCAGGTACTTCGCCGGAAGGATCTTGATGTCCGGCTTGGCGGCCTTCGCGCCCGCCTGGTAGCCGGCGAAGAACTTGTGGATCAGCGGCACGTTGACGCCGCCGATGAAACCGATCGTGCCGCTCTCGGACTTCAGCGCCGCGGCGGCGCCGACGAGGAACGAACCCTGCTCCTCGGCGAAGCAGGCGCCGCTGACGTTGGCTCCGTCGACCTTGCACTGGTCGGCGTCCACGACGAGGAACTTGGTGTTCGGGAAGTCCTTGGCGACCTTGACCACCGAGGTGGTGTAGGCGAAGCCGACGCCGATGATCGGGTTGTAGCCCTGGTTGGCCATCAGGCGCAGCCGCGACTCCTTGTCGGAGTCGGGCTCGTCGGGCTTGGCCGAGATCTCCTCGGTCTCGAGCTTCAGTTCCTTCTTCGCCCGGTCGAGGCCGGCCGCTGCCGAGTCGTTGAACGACTGGTCACCGCGGCCGCCGATGTCGAACGCGAGACCGACCTTGAGGGTCTTCTTGGCGCCCTCGTCGCCGCCGCCGGTGTCCGCCTGCTTGCCACCGCACGCGGAAGCGGCGAACGTCAGCGCCGCACCCGTCACGGTGACGAGTGAAATCTTCAGTCCACGGCGCAAGGTAGCGCTCCTTCCGTTCCCCACCCAGGGTCGGCGGCCGGACCGGCCACCGAAATCGATCGGACGCTACCTCGCGAATGTGGGCAAACTTCCCGCTTGCACTGATTCGCAACAGGTCCGTTACCAACGCGTAGGCATATCGCCACAGGTCAGCGCCCGAATGGGGGGTTACGCCAGTGCGGCACCCTCGATCGTTGCGGCGTCGCCGGGACGACCGCCCTCCCACAGCGCGGTCAGCGCGGTCGCGCTGAGCACCCGCACGCCGACCGCGACGCACCGCTCGTCGACATCGAAGTCGCCGCGGTGCAGGTCGTACTCGCCGGACGATCCGGGGGTGCGGACACCGAGCCGCGCCAGCGCGCCGGGGATCGACTCCAGGTACCAGCCGAAGTCCTCACCGCCGAGGCTCTGCGGGGTCGGGACCACGCCCTCCTCGTCCATGACCTGCGCGGCCGCGTCGCGGAACATCTGCACGCTGGTCGCCTCGTTCACGGTCGGCGGGACGCCCCGGACGTATTCGAGGGACGCCTCCACGTCGTAGGCGGCGGCGACCGACTGCAGCAGCGCCTTCATCATCTCCGGGGCCCGGTGCCACGCGTCGTCGTCGAGGCAGCGGACGGTGCCCTCGGCGATCCCGTCGTCGGGTATGGCGTTGGCGACCGAGCCGGCCGAGACCCGACCCCACACCAGCGACAGGCTGGAGCGCGGGTCGACGCGCCGCGACAGCGCCGACGGCAGCTCGGTGACGATCTTGGCGAGCGCGTACACGAGATCGGCGGTCAGGTGCGGCCGGGCGGTGTGCCCGCCGGGACCGGTGACCTTCACGTACACCTTGTCGCAGGCCGCGGTGATCGGGCCGGTGCGCAGGCCGAGCTGGCCGACCTCGATGCGGGGGTCGCAGTGCAGGGCGAACGCGCGGTCGACACCCGCGATGCCGCCGGCGGCCATGACGTCCAGGGCGCCGCCCGGGGTCTCCTCGGCGGGCTGGAACAGCAGCCGCACCCGGCCGGGAAGCAGCCCCGCCTCCGCCTGCTGGGCGAGGAACAGGCCCGCGCCCAGCACCATCGCGGTGTGCACGTCGTGGCCGCACGCGTGCGCGACGCCGGGGACCGTCGAACGGTAGGGGACGCCGCCCTTCTCGTCCTCCAGGGGGAGCGCGTCGATGTCGGCCCGCAGCGCGACCGTGGTGCCGTCGGCGGGGCCGATGTCGCAGAACAGCCCGGTGCCGCGCGGCAGGATCACCGGCTCCAGCCCGGCCGCGCGGAGCCGCTCGGCGATCTTCTTGGTGGTGCGGTGCTCGGCGTAGCCGAGCTCGGGGTGCATGTGCAGGTCGCGGCGGAACTCGATCAGCTCGTCCTCGTGCCCGGACAGGAACGCGTCGAGCTGCGGCTGCAGCACCGCACCGCCGAGCACCTCGGACCCGGCGGAGGCGGCGCCCGCGGCGGGGGGACCCGGCACGATCTCGCCGGTGACAGGGCCTTCCGGACCTTCGGGCGCGTCCTCGCCGACCACCAGATCCTCCTCCACCGGCATGTTCTCGCGGGCCGGCACGATCTTGGAAACGGGCGCGGCGGAAGCCGCGCCGCGTTCGTCCCGGCCCTCGGGGCCCACGGGCCCCGGGGCGGCGGGTGGTTCAAGGCCGGGCATCACCCCGGGTCCTGGACGTGTCATCTGCGCCCCCTGCGCGACGGCGGAGTCGAAGGGTCTCCGCCCGGTGGTCTTCTCTGTCTTTTCCTCAGGGCCGCCCTCGGGTTCACGGACGGCGCCGGATTCGAGGCCGGACTCCGGGCCCGCGCCCTGTCCGGAGCCGGCGTCCCGGCCGGGGACGGTGCGCTCAGGGTCGGCGGTGCGGCGCGGCTTCCCCGGGACGGCCGGTTCCTCAGGTTCCGGCATGTGCGACCTCCCCCAGTGTGACGAACCTGTCCTCCGCGAGCTCGGTGATCGCCGCGTCGACGATGTTCTCGAGCGTCCCGCCGTCGGCGCGGATCGCGCGCTGGCGTTCGTACGGGGCGCCGTGCTCCAGGACCTCGCCGGCCACCTTGAGCTCCTCGGCGCAGCCGAGCCGGTCGGCCACCGGCTCCAGCTCCCTGATCAGTTCGTACAGGTCGTCGCGGAGCGGCGCGGTGTTCCCAGTGTCGTCGGTGATGACGATGGCGTCGAGCCCGTACCTGGTCGCGCGCCACTTGTTGTCGCGCACCACCCAGGCGGCCGGCCGCGGCAGGGTGTAGCCGCGGTCGAGCTGCTGTTCGAACAGCGTGACCAGGCTCTGGCACAGCGCCGCCGCCATGCCGACCTCACGCATGGTGGGGATGCCGTCGAACATCCTGATCTCGACGGTCCCGAAGTCGGGATGCGGGCGGATGTCCCACCAGACCTCTTTGATGCTCCTTATCGTTCCCGAACGCAGAAGCGTGTCCATGTAATCCTCGAAGGCCGCCCAGTCGTCCAACGAGTGGGGAGGACCGGCCGTCGGCAGCTGACCGAAGACGACCGCCCTGCAGGATGCCAGGCCGGTATCGCTGCCGCTCCAGAACGGGCTGGACGCGGTGAGCGCGAGGAAATGCGGAAGGTAGGACGAGAGCGCGTTGACGATCGGGATCGCCTTGGCGCCGTCGGAGATGCCGACGTGGACGTGAACGCCGAACGTCTGGATGCGCCGGGCCAGCCACTGCATCTCCTCGATGAGCTCGGCGTAGCGCCGCATGGGCGCCATGACCGCGTCCCGCCAGTCACTGATCGGGTGGGTGCCGGTACAGGCCAGCTCGATGCCGCGTTCGCCGGAGGCGGACCGGAGGGCGGCGAGCGTTCCGGCCAGGTCGGCCTTGGCCTCGCCGACGGTGTCGCAGATGCCGGTGACGACCTCGACCGTCGATTCCATCAGCTCGTGCCGGATGCGCGGGTTGTCGCCGTCCTCGCTGAGGAAGGGCAGGTCGGCGAGCACCTCGCGTGCGTCCTGCCGCAGGTGCCTGGTCTCCGCATCGACGAGCTGGATCTCCCACTCGACGCCGAGCGTCGCCCCGTTCGATGCGTTGAAGTCAATGGCCACGGCCAACCTCCGTCCACAATCCTTGCAGGTCGTTGCGTGGCACGTGGCGCAATTCAGCCAGCGGGTCCCTAAGCCTGGACAAACGCCGGTCCAGGTCACGTGTTGGCTCCATGATGGTGCCCGTGCCCGCGACCCTGCCGGGTCTCCATGCCCTTTGCGGCCCAATTGACTCATGCGGAGGGTCAGTGCGCACGGCGGGGCCATACCTTTCGGTCATCGATCTCGTCTTCGGCACCATCCGATCGAACTAGTTAGCCCGTCCCAAAATACCGCCGATGACGGACTGTAACCGATAGGGGTTGTCCCTTACGTACCGTGTTGGCCACATCTGCACCTTGCGTCCCGTTAAGTCGCGTACGTCACGCGCTTGCCGTCTTCCCGACCGGGTACCCCTTCGCCGGATAGGTCGCCTAGTCTTCGGGGGAGTCATGGGCGTCGAGCGCATGCGCGCCGGGAGCGAGAGGGCTTCCGCGGGAACGAGGAGCGTCGGAAGCTTGCGAGCAGAGCGACGAGGGCGGGCCGGTGCCCGCCGCGCTTTGACGGTGTTCACAGTGCCCCTGGCCGCGGCCTCGCTCGCCGCGGCACCCGTCCTCGTGGCGGCCCCCGCCACCGCCGCGCCGCAGGCCCCGCCGCTGACGGCACCGCAGGCGGCGCCGTCCGGCGCCCCGGGAACGGAGCCGGTCGGCGGCCCGCAGCTCGCCGGACGGGGCATCGTCGTCAACAAGGCCGCCGGCGTCCCCGACCTGCCCAAGATCAAGGCGGGTTCGTACCTCGTCGCGGACGCCGAGACCGGCGACGTGCTGGCCGCCAAGGATCCGCACGGGCACTACCTCCCGGCGAGCACGATCAAGACACTCACCGCGCTGGCCCTCGTCCCTCGACTGGACGCCGGCCGGCTCGTGCGGCCCTCGCAGAAGGCGTGCGACGTCGAGGGCACCAAGGTCGGGCTCACCCCGAAGATGCGCTACAAGATCTCCGATCTGTTCCACGCGCTGCTGATGATGTCGGCCAACGACGCGGCGGTCGCGCTGGCCGAGGCGAACGGCGGCATGAAGAAGACCCTCGCCGACATGAACGCCGAGGCCAAGCGGATCAACGCGCACGACACCCTGGCCGGGTCGGCGAACGGGCTGGACGTGGACCTCGGGCTGGACCTCCGCACCCAGCACACCTCGGCGTACGACCTGGCGCTCATCCTGCGCGAGGGGATGAAGAACCCCGACTACCGCACGTACATGCAGGCGATCGACCACAAGTTCCCGGCGCCGCCGACCAAGAAGGAGCGCAAGAAGGGCAAGAAGGTCGGCGGATATCCGATCCACACCCACAACCGCATGCTGCCGGGCGAACGGCAGGCCTACGACGGGATGCTGGGCGGCAAGAACGGGTACACGATCGCCGCCAGGCAGACTTTCGTCGCCGAGGCACGGCGCGGCGGGCGCACGATCGTGATCGCGCTGATGAAGGCCGACCGGCCGCCGTCCCCGTACGCCGCCAAGCTGCTGGACTGGGGCTTCACCGCCCACGGCAAGGTGCAGCCGGTGGGCGTGCTGGTCTCCCCCGGCAACCCGGAGCAGGCCAAGAAGGACGCCGGCTCCGGCGGCGTGCTGCCCGACGCCCCGCTCGCCTCGGACGACGCGTCCCGCAGGTGGCTGCTCGTGGGCGGCGGCGCCGTGGGCGCCCTGCTGGCCATCGCGGTGCTGTTCGCGGTCCTGCGCCGCCGCCGGTTCGACAAGTCGCTGCGCGGCGGCCGGTAGCCGCGCACAGGCCGGTGGCCGCGCACAGGCCGGTGGCCGCGCACAGGCCGATGGCCGCGCACAGGCCGGTGGCCGCGCACCGGTCGCGCCGGTAAAGGTTCTCTGACCCGCACCAGGGGCGCTGGCCTGGCCGCGCCGGCGGGCTTACGCTCGCGGTGCGCCGGTGACCTCGCCGCCGCTGCAGGAGACGGCGGACCGGCGCCACAGGAGGAAGCGCGCCATGTCCGACATGTACGTCTCTGCGCTCGGTGCGCCCGCGCTCGAACATCCCAACGTGACGCTGCTGAAAGACGGCTACACGGCCTTCGCCAAGGGCGACACGGCCTTCATCCGCGGACTGCTCGCCGAGGACGTCGTCCACCGCGTCCCCGGCCGCGGGCCCCTGTGCGGCGAGTACCGCACCCCCGAAGAGATCCTCGGCTTCTATGTCCGCCTGTTCGAGCTGTCCGGCGGGACGTTCCGCGCCGAGCCCTACTCGGTGATGGCCAACGAGGAGTACGGCGCCGCCCTCGTCCAGACCTACGCCGAACGTCCGGGCCGGGTCCTGGACGGCCGCTCGGTGGACCTGTTCCGCATCCGGGACGGCAAGATCACCGAGATCCGCACGCTGGCCGAGGATCAGTACGCCGACGACGCCTTCTGGTCCTGAGCCGGCGCGTCCCGCTCGGGCGGGTCCTGCGCCGGCGGGTCTTGCGCCGGCGAATCCTGCACGGGCGGGTCCTCCCGCTCGTGTTCGTCCGCCTCGGCCCGTTCCCGGAGTTCCTCGACCTCATCGGGGTCGGCGACGTTCTCCGGGTTGCCGGCGTCGGCGGTGAGGACGATCCGCCGGGTCGCCGTCCACGCGGCGACGAACAGCGTGAACCGCGACGCGATGTTGATCCACACCATCAGCCCGACCAGGACGGCGAACGTCCCGTACACCGGGTTCTCCGTCACCCGCGCGACCAGCAGCGTCGCGACCTGCTTGAGCGCCTCGAAGCCGACGGCGCCGAACAGCGCGCCGCGGATGATCCGCCGCCACGGCGCCCGCGTCCCCGACAGCCGGGTGAACAGCACCAGGAAGATCACGGTGTTGAACATGATCGCGCAGGCGAGGGACAGCATCCGCAGACCGGTGCCCGCACCCGCCACGTCCTGCAGGCCGAACCACCCGAGGACGGTGCTGGTGGCGGCCGTCGTGACCGTGGAGACCCCCATGCCGCAGATCAGGACCACGCCGAGGAACGCCAGGACCGCCAGGTCCCAGAACCGCTCGACGAAATAGTTGCCGTCGCCGTCGGGCTCGTTGCCCCAGATGTCGCGGAGCGACTCGCGCAGCACCTGGACCCAGCCCTGCCCGGTGATCAGCAGGGCGGCCAGGCCGATGATCCCGACGGCCGTCTTGGACTGGGCGATCTCCTCGACCCGGATCTCGGCGGCCAGGCCGGGCAGCAGCGAGTCCACCGCCCGGACGAAGTAGGCGCGGGCCTGCGCACTGACTCCGACGAGGTAGCCGAGCAGCGAGTACCCGAGCGCCAGCAGCGGGAAGAACGACAGGAAGGCGTAGCAGGTGAGGGCCGCGGCGAGGCGGTCGCCGCGCCGCTCCTGGTACCGCCGGAGCGCCCGGATGTGGTGGTCGAACCATCGCCAGCGTTCGCGGGCGTCGCGCAGCAGGCCCTTGCCCTGGGCGAACAGGGACTCGCTTCGCCGCTGAACCCTGTTGATCGCCTGGCGCATGCACGCAACCTACCCAGCACGGGCCACCCGATACCGCGGACGGTAATCGAACGTTAAACGCGGCGTTGCCCACGCGGGTCCGGGCCGCCCTCGGCGGGGGGCGTGTGCGGAACCGGGCCGCCCTCGCCGAAGACGAAGTCGCACTGCGGGCGCCACACGCCGTCCACGCCGTGCTCGTACAGCGAGAAGCCCCACACGTCGAAGTCGGCGGCGTAGCCGGCGAGGTCCTTGAACGCCCGGTCCATGACGTCGTCGGGCAGGTGGTGGGCGATGGTGACGTGCGGGTGGTACGGGAACGGCAGCGGCCGGGCCAGCGGGCCCGACAGCACCCGCGCCTGGACGCGCTCGCAGCCGCCGATGCCCTCGGCCAGCGCCACGAAGACGACCGGCGAGACCGGCCGGAACGTTCCGCTGCCGCGGAGCCTGATCCGGAACGGCCGCTCGGTGCGGGCGATCTCCCGCAGATGGTCCTCGACCGCGCCCAGCGCCGGATCGGCCACCTCGGTCGGCGGGAGCAGTGTGATGTGCGTGGGGATCGCGGAGGCGAGGGGATCGCCGAACGACTCGCGCTTGGCCTGCAGATGCGCGCCGTGCGGGTCGGGGATCGGGATCGCGACGCCGATCGCGCGGACCGCCGCCCCGTGCCCGGCGTCGCGGCAGACGCCGGGACCGCCGGACCCGCCGGAGACTCCCTCCGCCGCGCCGCCGCCGCTCGCGGAGGGCGCCTCCCCGGGGCCCTCCGCGGCGTCGTCGTGTGTCGGACGGTCAGTGACCACGTCCCACGAACCCCACCCGGTCGCGCACGATCTCCATCGTGCGCACGGCGACCTCGGACGCGCGTCCCGCGCCGTGGGCGAGGAGCCGGTCGAGTTCCGCCTCGTCGTCCAGCAGCTTGAGCGTGCGCTCCCTGATCGGTGTGAACGTGTCGAGGACGATCTGCGCGAGGTCCTTCTTGAACTGCCCGTAGCCGGAGCCCTCGTACCGGCGTTCCAGGTCGGGGATGGACGTGCCGTCCAGCGCGGAGTAGATGCGCAGCAGGTTGGTGACGCCGGCCTTCTTCTCCTCGTCGTAGACGACCTCGGAGCCGGTGTCGGTGACCGCGCGCATGATCTTCTTGCGCATCGGGCCGGGCTCCTCCAGCACGTCGATGATCCCCTGCGGGGACGACGCGGACTTGCTCATCTTCGCGTCCGGCTCCTGCAGGTCGGTGATCTTCGCGGCGCCCGGCGGGATGTGCGCCTCGGGCGGCACGAACGTCTCGCCGAACCGGTGGTTGAAGCGCTGCGCGAGCGTGCGGGTCAGCTCCAGGTGCTGCCGCTGGTCCTCGCCGACCGGCACGCGCAGCACCGGTCCCCCTGTGGGGGGACGACCCCCCACACCCCCCGGAACGGCCCGGTCCCCCTCGCCCGGCTCGGGCGTGTAGAGCAGGATGTCGGCGGCCTGCAGGATCGGATAGGTGAACAGCCCGACGGTCGTCCCGCTCGTGCCCTGCTTGGACGACTTGTCCTTGAACTGGGTCATCCGCCCGGCCTCGCCGAACCCGGTGAGGCACCCCAGCACCCATGCCAGCTCGGCGTGCTCGGGGACGTGGCTCTGCACGAACACGGTGGCGCGGTCGGGGTCGAGGCCCATCGCAAGGAGCTGCGCGACGGCGACCTTCGTCCGGCGGCGCAGCACCGCCGGGTCCTGCCCGATGGTGATCGCGTGGAGGTCGACCACGCAGTAGAACGCGTCGTGGGTGTCCTGCATCGTGACCCACTGCCGGAGCGCGCCCAGATAGTTGCCGAGGTGGAACGAGTCGGCGGTTGGCTGGATGCCGGAGAACACGCGGGGGGTGGCCGCGGCGGCGGCTTCGGCGGGCGCTGCGGGGCTGGGCACTGGGCTGGACGCTTCGGGCATGTGCACGGACCGATTCTCTCAGGTGTCGCCGGAGGCTCCGATGGCCGCCCGCGGGGTCGCGGACGGGGTGCCGGGCGGCACCGTGACGGCCTGCGGCGTCGCCCGCGGCATGACGCGCACGCGGGCCACCCGCCGGCCGTCCATCCGGGCCACCGCGAGCCGGCGGCCCGCGGCCTCCACCGAGTCGCCTTCGGCGGGCACGCGGCGCAGCACCGCCATGATGTGCCCGGCGACCGTCTCGTAGGGCCCGGCGGGCAGCCGGATGCCGGTCTCGTCGGCGAAGTCGTCCAGGTTGAGCAGGCCGTCGACCTCGACCACGCCGCCGTGCAGGCGCCGTGCCTGCGCGTCCTGCACATCATATTCGTCGCGGATGTCGCCGATGAGCTCCTCCACGAGGTCCTCCAGCGTGACGATCCCGGCGACGCCGCCGTACTCGTCCATGACGATCGCCGGGTGGCAGCCCTCGCGGCGCATCTCCGACAGGACAGGCAGGACCCGAACCACCGGGTCCCGATTCACCGGATCCCGAACCGGCGGACCGCCCGAGCCGTCCGGTGGGTCGGGGACAAGCAGGTCGCGGATGTGCACGAAGCGCTGTGAGCTGGGTGTTCTCGGCGACCAGCGCCCGCATGCGCTCGGCGGTGAGCTCCTCGCGGAGCGCTGCCGGGTCGCCGCCCGAAAGCCGCACGACGAGGTTGGTCGAGCTCCACAGCAGCCAGACCAGGGGGCGGGCCAGGGTGCGTGCGTGGCCCCCGGGCGGCCGGGACGGTGTCCGGTCCATCTGTTCAGCCTTCCCCGTTCGGCGTTCCGGATAGCCTGGGCGAACCCCGCCGTCCAAGACTCTCTCCGTGGAGGTACGTCAGTGAAGCTGCTCGTCACCGGAGGCGCCGGCTACGTCGGCAGCGTCGTCTCCGCTCTGCTCCTGGAGGCGGGGCACGAGGTCGTCGTCCTGGACGACCTGTCCACCGGGCACGAGGACGCCGTTCCGGAGGGCGCCCGGCTGGTGCGCGGCACACTGCGGGAAACGGCCGCGGAGGTCCTCGGCGGCGCCGGGTTCGACGCCGTCCTGCACTTCGCCGCCAAGTCGCTCGTCGGCGAGTCGGTGGAGAAGCCCGGCCTGTACTGGGACAAGAACCTCGGCGAGTCCCTGGCGCTGCTGGAGGCGATGCGCGTCGCGGGCGTCGCGCGGATCGTGTTCTCCTCGACGGCCGCGACGTACGGGGATCTCGACTCGCCCGGGATCGTGGAGACCGACCCGGCCCGCCCGACCAACCCGTACGGCGCGTCCAAGCTGGCGATCGACACGGCGCTGGCCGAGTACGCGCGGCTGCACGGCCTCGGCGGGGTCTCGCTGCGGTACTTCAACGTGGCGGGCGCCTACGGCCGGCACGGCGAGCGGCACACCGTGGAGACCCACCTGATCCCGAACGTGCTGAAGATCGCGCAGGGGGACGGCGAGTCCGTGCGGCTGTTCGGCGACGACTACCCGACGCCGGACGGCACCTGCGTCCGCGACTACGTCCACGTGGTCGACCTCGGCCGCGCCCACCTGCTGGCGCTGGACGCCTGCGCGCCGGGCACCCACCAGATCTTCAACCTGGGCAGCGGCACCGGCAGTTCCGTCCGGCAGGTCGTGGAGGTCTGCCGCGAGGTCACCGGACGGGAGATCCCCACCGAGATCGCGCCGCGCCGTCCCGGCGACCCGGCCGTGCTGGTCGCCTCGTCCGACAAGATCCAGGCGGAGCTGGGCTGGAAGCCCGAGCGGGACCTGCGCACCATGGTCGACGACGCGTGGACGTTCCTGCGGTCCCGATGATCACGAACCACGCCCCCGCCCTCACCGAGGCGTTCGGCACGGCCTTCGGGCGCGCACCCGAGTGCGTCTGGCGCGCACCCGGCCGCGTCAACCTGATCGGCGAGCACACCGACTACAACGACGGTCTCGTGCTGCCGTTCGCGCTCCTTCAGGGCGTGTCGGTCGCTGCGGCGCGCCGCGACGACGGCGTGGTCGAGGTCCGTTCGCTCCAGGCCCCCACCGCCGTCACCGCACCGGTGGACGGCGGCCCGGTCGTCGCCGAGGGGTGGCCGCCCGACCGCGGCTGGGCGGCGTACCCGGTCGGCATGGCGCGGGTGCTGCGCGAACACGGGACGGGCGGCGCGTCCCTGCTCGTCGACTCGGACCTGCCGCAGGGCGCGGGGCTGTCGTCGTCCGCCGCGCTGGAGTGCGCCACCGCGCTGGCGCTCTGCCACCTGTACGGCGTCGAGATCGGCCGTGCCGACCTGGCGCGGCTGGCGCAGCGCGCCGAGAACGAGCAGGTCGGCA
Organism: Spirillospora sp. NPDC048823; assembly: GCF_043198445.1. Lineage (NCBI taxonomy): Bacteria > Bacillati > Actinomycetota > Actinomycetes > Streptosporangiales > Thermomonosporaceae > Spirillospora > Spirillospora sp. NPDC048823. The sequence continues at coordinate 138,381 of NZ_JBICUT010000020.1, forward strand.
TGCCGTGCGGGCTGATGGACCAGGCGGCATCGCTGCTGAGCGTCCCCCATCACGCTCTGCTCCTCGACTGCCGCAGCGGCCTGTGGTCGCCCATCCCGTTCGACCCGGCCGAGGCGGGCCTGGCCGTCCTCGTGGTCGACACGCGGGCCTCGCACGCCCTCACGGGCGGCGAGTACGCGCGGCGGCGCGCCGAATGCGAGGAGGCCGCGTCGCTGCTGGGCGTCGAGGCGCTGCGCGACGTCAAGGATCTCGCCGGGGCCCTCGGGACGCTGCGCGACCCGGTCCTGCGCCGCCGCGTCCAGCACGTCGTCACCGAGAACCACCGCGTCGAGGCCGCCGCCGGGCTGCTGCGCGCCGGGGCCGCCGGCGAGCTCGGCGCGATGCTGAACGCCTCGCACCTGTCGCTGCGCGACCAGTTCGAGGTGTCCTGGCCCGAGGCGGACACGGCGGTCGACGCGGCCCTGCGGGCCGGTGCCCGCGGCGGCCGGATGGTCGGCGCCGGCTTCGGCGGTTCCGTGCTCGTCCTGACCCCCGGCGACCGCGCGGACAGGGTGCGGGACGCCATCGCCGCCGCCTACGACGAGCGCGGCTGGGCGTCCCCGGAGTTCATCGAGACCATTCCCGCCGGGGGCGGATACCGCGTTCCCATCGGCTGGTAGTCACTCCCGCATGGCGGAGGTGATGTCGTCGCGGAGGCGGGCGGCCTCCTCGGCGGGGCCCGTCTCGTCCAGGGTGCTGAAGCCGTCCACGGCGGCGGACGCGAGGGACGCCGCCTCCGGCAGCCGCCCGACCTGCGCCAGCAGGCGGGCCTGGTCGTAGGAGACCAGCGCGGTCTCCCAGATGCGGGCGGGCTCGTTGTCCGGTGGCAGGCTCGCCAGCGCCGCGCGGGCCGCCTCCATCGCGGGGACGGCCTCGTCGCGCTCGCCGCACCACAGCAGGCACATCGCGGCGCGGCGGCGGGCGCGGACGACGCCGTACGGGTCGCCGGCCTTCTCGAACGCCTCGGCCGCCGCGGCGAACCGCTCGGCGGCCTGCGCGTCCCTGTCGAGGCCGGTCAGGACCTCACCGGCCTCGTCGAGGAAGTGGGCGACGGCGCCATGCTCGCCGTCCTCCCCGGCGTCCTCCGCGAGGGTCGCGAACGTCGCGGCGGCGTCCTCCTCGCCCAGGTTCTTCTGCGCGTGCGCGAGGATCAGTCGGCAGCGCCGCCCCGCGCCGCGGTCGGGCAGGTCTTCGAGGGCGGGCAGCGCCTCCTCGGCGGCCTCGGCGGCCTCCAGGAACCGCCCCGTGGACAGGTAGCCGGCGGCGAGGTCCACGCGCAGGTGGACGGCCTGCTCGTGCAGTCCCTCGGCGGTCCAGCCCGCGATGGCCTCGGCGAGGTCGGCGACGGCGTCCGCCGGGCGGTCGGCGGCGAGCAGCGCGAGACCCCGCTCCGAGTGCGCCGCCGCACGCATCGGCGACCCGGCGGGCACCGCGGCGATCACCTCGTCGAACAGGGAGAGCGCCTCCTCGTCCGGGCCGCCCTCGCGGCCCGCCAGGACGCGGGCGAGGAGCAGCATCGGCGTGGCGGCCTCCCGCGCGCCCCCGGACGCGCGAGCGGCCTCCACGGACCGGCGCAGCGACGCGACGCCGTCGCCGGTCTCGCCGGTCATCAGGAGCGACTGCCCCCGCACGAACCACACTTCACCCGCCCGGTCGGGGGCGTCGTCCGGGTCGACCCGGCCGAGCACGGCGAGGGCGTCGGCGGGGCGGTCCTGTTCCACGTGCGCGTTGGCGAGCCGCAGCAGCGAGCCGGTGGCGTCGCCGTCCTCGGTGGGGTGGCTCGCGAAATGCTCGACGGCGGCGGTCATCTCCTCCAGGCCGCGCGGGTCGCCCATCTGCGCGTGCATCGCGCCGATGCGGCCGAGCGCGCGGTGGCGGCGCGTGTCGTCGCCCAGTCCGCCGAACAGCCGGGACGCCTCCTCCCAGCACTCGACGGCTCCCTCTTCGTCGCCGTCGAGGGCGCGCTCGACGCCCCGGCCGTCCAGCCGGCGGGCCTTCTGCAGCGGTGTCGGCTCGGCCGACTCCGCGAGGACGTCGAAACGCTTCCACGCGGCGAGCGTGACCTCCACGTCCCGCTGGATGCGGCGCCTGTCGGCGATGTCCAGGAGCGCGTCGAGGTCGTCCACCGACGCGATGTCCTCCTGCGGGGCGGGCGCCGATGCAGGGACGGGACGGCGGTGGTGGGCGGCCAGCGGCAGGAAGTCCGCGACCGGCTCCGCCGCCAGCGTGGCGCGCACCCTGTCGCCCTGGTGGGACGTGCCGTTCCGCTCGTCGAACCGGGCCGCCAGCGTCGTCGCGCGCTCGGCCAGCTCGGTGCGCAGCTCGGGCAGCGGCACGTCCGCCGCCGGGCGGCCGTCCGACGCGGGACGGCGGACCGTCGCGCCGCCGTGCCCGGCCGCCGCGACGCGGTCAAGGACCAGCGCCGACGCCGCGGCGAACTCCATCTCCGAGTGCGGGCTCGGCGCCCGGTCGAGCCACCCCAGATGCCGCTGCACGATCTCCAGGCCCCGCGCCTCGTTGCCGGTGATCGCGCAGAACTCCAGGTGCTCGGCGATGTCGCCGAGATCGGCGAGCCTGCTCCGGTGCACCCGGTAGGCGCGGCGATGCGCGTCGGCGGCCTGCTCGGGGCGGCCCGTGCGCAGATACACCGGCAGCATCGCGGTCAGGACGGACTGCGGCTGCTCGTTGCACGACAGCTCCGACGTCAGCACGGGCGCGGCGATCTCGAACGCCTCCTCGTGCCGTCCGGCCTGGGCGAGGTGACGGACCATGCCGGTCGGGTCGCAGCCCTCGCAGTCCGACAGCTCGTCCCGCCGGGCGGCGCGCCACTTCAGATACCAGTCGCCGGCCGCCCCGTCACCCACATGCCGGGCGACCACGTGGCGGCGCCGGTAGACGGCCTGGAGGCTGTGGCCGCCCGCGAGGTAGCGCCGCTCCATGTCGTCCAGGAGGGCGTAGGTGCGGTCGAGCGGGATCTCGGGGAACAGCGTCAGGGACGACACCACCGCCTTCATCTGCCACAGCAGCACATGCGTTTCGTCGAACCGGCCGGGGTCGCGGTCGTGCTCGGCGAGCGTCCGGCTGAACGTCGCGAGGGCCTTCGCGGGCTCGCCCCCGTACTGGTAAGCGTCGGTCAGCCGGGCCCGCACCCGGAACGCCAGCACCTCGTCACCGGCCGCCTCGGCGCGGCGCAGCGCGTCCTCCACCAGGATGGTGCGGGCCTCCCCGTAGGGCAGCTCGTCCGCCTGCGCCAGCAGCGCGGCGACGTCGTCAAAGCTCACTGGGGCGCCTCCGGGGCGTGGACGGCCCACTCCAGCAGGCCGATGAACGAACGGTTCAGGACCGCCGTGTCGGCGGGACGCAGCGGATGGTGGCCGAGCAGCAGCGCCTGCCCGTACAGCGCCTGGACGGCCGGTTCGACCGGCCCGTCCTCCCCCAGGGACGTGACGCGCCGGGCCAACGGATTGCGGTGGTTCAGCACCAGCTGCGGGCGTTCGACGCCGGCGGTGGCGCCGACCGCGCCCAGCACATCGGCCCACAGCTCGTCGGCCTCGTCCCGCGCCCGGCCGAGTTCCTCGCGGAACTGCGCGTCGCGGCTGGTCAGGTACAGGGCGGGCAGCGACGCCGGGTCGAAGTCGCGGATCACCACCTCGCAGCCGAGCCGCTCCACCGCCCGCTGCGCCGCCGCCAGGAACGGCCGCAGCGCCAGCTCCGCCGCCGGGTCGAGGACACCGAACGTCGTGGTCAGCTGCGCCGCGTCCAGCCGGGCGAGACGGATGTCGGGGTCGAGTTCGGGCAGCCGCTCGATGATCTCCGTGTCGTGGACGTAGCCGCCGTTGACGAGCCCGACGCCCTGCGCCCCCGCGACCGCCGACAGCCGCCGGAACTCGTCCACGCTCGGGGTGAACCGGCCGTCCGGGTGCCGCCGGCGGAACTCGGCCAGCGTCATCGGCCCGGCGGACGTCTCGTAGTCGAGCCAGCGGTCCACGATCCGCAGCATGTCGGCGTCGTGCAGGGCCATCGCCTTCACGCCGAGCTGATGCAGCCGCAGGAACCCGCGCAGCCGCGGCGGGTCGGTCTCCGACAGCCGGACCAGCCACTGCCGCAGGACCTCTCCGAGCCCCTCCCGCGTGGCGTCGAGCAACTCGTCCTCGTACAGGGCCTCGCGGCTCGCGGTCGGACGCAGCTCCCCCGCGTCCACGACGCACCGCGCGAAGAACGCCCACTCGGGCAGGAGCCCCTCCACACCTTCGGCCAGCAGCATCCGCTTGAGGTAGACGCGATGGGAGGCGCGCGCGGTCGGCGAGACGGCCTGCGGCAGGATGAACGCCACTCCCGTCAGGCCCGCCTCCGGCACGTCCAGATCGACCACGTCGAACGGCGTGAACCCGTACAGCTCCTCGCAGTACTTCTCCAGTGCCCGCCGCCGCCCGGCCGGATCGCGGTGTGACGCCCGCCATGGCGGCCCGCCACCCGTGACCGGGACGCCGTCGACGGTGAGATCGACCGGCAGGAGCGACCCGTACGTGCGGGCGAGATCCGCCACGACGGGCGGGCTCAGCAGTTCGGCGGCGCCCGGGCGGGCCCGCAGCGTGACCGTCGTCCCCGGCTCGTCCCTCTCGGCCGGCTCGACGCGGTAGCTGCCCTCGGAACGCCCCGTCCACCTGACGGCGTCGCCGCCGCGCGCGGACCGCGTCACGACCTCGATCTCGTCCGCGACCAGGAACGCCGACAGCAGCCCGATCCCGAACTGGCCGAGGAAGTCATGCCGGGCGAACCCCAGCTCGTCGCGCTTGGACGACCGCCCGATCGTGGCCAGCAGCGTGTGCACCTCGTCCGCGGTGAGGCCGACGCCGTCATCGTGGACCCGCAGCGTCCCGCCACCGGTCTCGATCGCCACACGGCCGCCGTCCCCGCCCCGCGCGGTGATCGCGTCCACCGCGTTCTGCAGCAGCTCCCGCAGATACACCCGCGGGCTCGCGTACAGATGGCGGCTCAGCAGATCCACCACCCCGCGCAGATCCACCTGAAATGCCTGATCCGCCACCGACGCCCCCCCGATCACCCTCATACGCGATCACACCCTAGCGACCGATACCGACCACATTCCGGTGATTTTCCCAGCGCCGATGTCTTCGATGAGCTGATGGCCGAGGTGATGGCGTCCGCCGACGCCTTCGGCCACCGCCAGCACGTCCACCTGACCTGGCTGGCGGTGCGACGCGTCGGCATGCCCGCGGCCATCGCCCTGGTCAGCGACGGCATACGGCGCCCCGCCCGCTACGCGGGGGCGCCCCAGAAGTACCACGCCACCGTCAGCCGGGCCTGGGTGGAGCTGGTGGCCCACCACACGGCCGAGCATGACCGCCCGGACTTCGCCGCCTTCGCCGAACGGCATCCCGCACTGCTCGACAAGCGCCTGCTCACACGCTTCTACCGCTCCCCGACACTGGCCGGCGCCCAGGCGCGGACGGGATGGGTCGAGCCCGACCTCGCCCCGTTCCCCTGGACGCCCTCCAGCCGTTAGGCGCCCGGACGAGAAGGCACCGGCGTCACCGGCAGCCGCACGGCGGCCGGGCGCGAGCGAGCCCCGGACCCGCCGTGGGACCGGGGCTCGCTCGGCGGCGGCAAGGGGAGTGCTCAGCCCGCCGCCCGCTTCACGAGTGCGGTGATCCGGGCCTCGTTGTCGGCGGTCAGCTCCGTCAGGGCGAAGGCGGTCGGCCACATCGCGCCGTCGTCGAGGCTCGCCACGTCGTTGAAACCCAGCGTCGCGTACCTCGCCTTGAACTTCTGCGCGCTCTGGAAGAAGCAGAGCACCTTGCCGTCCTTGGCGTAGGCGGGCATCCCGTACCAGGTCCTCGGCACCAGGTCCGGCGCCGCGGTCTTGACGATCTCGTGCAGCCGCTCGGCGATGACCCGGTCCGCGTCCGCCATCTCGGCGATCTTCGCGAGGACGTCGCGCTCCCCGTCCGCCTTGGCCTTGCCCAGCCGCGCGGCCGCCTTCAGCTCCCGGGCGTGCTCTTTCATCGCGGCTCGTTCGTCGTCGGTGAACCCGTCGAACTTCTCGCCGGCCGCGGTGGTGGTCTTCTGCGTTCCGCTCATGGTGGGGTCTCCTTGTTCGTTGAGTCTTGAGGGTCTCTGCGGGTCTCTGCGGTTCCGCTCTATCCCCACGCGCCGGCGACCTGCCGGGTGGTGGCGTTGAGCCGGTTGAACAGGTTGGTGACGCCGATCATCAGGACGATCGCGGCCAGTTGCTTCTCGTCGAAGTAGGTGGCGGCGACGTCCCAGATCTCGTCGCTCACCGCGTCGGGCCGGTCCGCCAGCCGGGTGGCGGCCTCCGCCAGCGTGAGCGCCGCCCGCTCCTCGCCGGTGAAGTACGGCGCCTCCCGCCAGGCGACGACCGTGGCCAGCTTCTCCTCGCTCACTCCGGACTTGCGGGCCGTCTTGGCGCCGGCGTCCACGCAGGCGCTGCAGCCGTTGATCTGGCTGACCCGCAGGTGCACCAGCTCCAGGGTCCGCCCGTCCACTCCGCCCGAATGGACGGCCTTGAAGATCTCCTGGATGGGCTGCATCGCGCCGGACAGGACGGCGGCCGGGTTCTCCATACGAGACTGCATCGCGGGTTCCTCCTCTGGGTGGGCGCCTGCCTTGCGGGGCGTGTCTCCATCACAGCCGGTGGGGCTTACGATGACGACGGCGATGGGACGCCCTGGGACAGCTGAAACACCTCTGAGCAGCGGCGACTCGTCCCAGGAAACGTTCACGGGGACGGGACAGGGGAGGCGCGCGATGGCGGTGCAACAGCCTGCAGCGGGACATGCCGACCCACGTGACGAGCTGGCGGCCCGGCTGCGGCTGCTCCAGGAGCTGTCCGGGCGCGGCGTCCGGGCCCTCGCGCGGGACGCCGACCTCAGCTCGTCGTCACTGTCGCGCTACCTCGGCGGCCAGACCGTGCCGCCCTGGTCCGCGGTGATCGCGCTGTGCCGCCTCGTCAAGCGCGACCCCCGCCCACTGCGTCCCCTGTGGGTCCGGGCGTCCAGCTCGCCGGCGGCGCCCCCGAAGACCAGCCGCCAGGTCCAGCCGCCCTCGCCACCGGCCGGGGCGCCGCGCCCGCCCCGCAACGACCTGCCGCGCGACATGCCCGACTTCACCGGACGCGAGGCCCAGCTCGCCGCCGTGCTCGCCGCGGTGGACGGCAGCCGGGTGGTCGCCGTCGACGGCATGGCGGGCGTCGGCAAGACCTGCCTGGCGGTGCACGCCGCGCACCGGCTCGCCGACGCCTATCCCGACGCCCAGCTCTACGTCGACCTGCACGGTTTCACCGCCGGACGGGAACCGCTCGATCCCGACCCCGCGCTGCGGACCCTACTCGCCGCACTCGACGTGCCATCGGAGAAGATCCCGCAGGAGGGCGGCATCGAGGCGCTGGCCGCCTGCTGGCGTTCCGAACTGGCCCACCGGCGCGCCGTCGTCGTCCTCGACAACGCCGCCGACGCCGACCAGGTCCGCCCGCTGCTTCCCGGCGCCGGACCGACCGTCGCCCTGATCACCAGCCGCAACCGGCTGCTGGGCCTGGACGAGGTGCCCCCGGTGTCGCTGGACGTGCTGTCCCCGCACGAAAGCGCCGAGCTGCTGGCCCGCGCCAGCGGCGACCCGGGCGGGCCCGACGGCCGGCTGGCCCGCGACCCGGAGTCCGCCGCCGAGGTCCTGCGGCTCTGCGGCCATCTGCCGCTGGCCCTGCGGCTCGCCGCGGCGCGGCTGCGGCACCGGCCGGGCTGGACCGTGGGGATCCTCGTCGAGCGGATGGCGGAGGGCGCCACCGAGTTCGACACGGCGTTCGCCATGTCCGTCCGGCAGCTCGACCGGGCGCAGCGCCGCTTCTTCCGGCTTCTGGGCCTGCTGCCCGGCTCGACCTTCGACGAGTACGTCGCCGCGGCGCTGGCGGACGTGCCGCTGCGCGGAGCCGGGGCGATGCTGGAGGATCTGCTCGACGCGCACCTCGTCCAGCAGCCGGCGGCCGGACGCTACCGGCTGCACGACCTGGTACGCCAGCACGCCCGCCGGGCCGCCGCCGAGCAGGAGTCACAGCCGGAGCTGGAGCAGGCGCTCGGCCGGGTGCTCGACTACTACGTGCACGCGGCGGCCGCCGCCGACGCCGCGGCGTCGTACCTGTCCCCCGCCCGGGAGGTCACCGCCGGCCGTCCTCCGGCCGCGCTGCCGGCATTCACCGACAAGCATTCCGCGCTCTTCTGGTTCACCACCGAGTACGCCAACCTGATGGCCGTCTTCGAGGCCGCGGCCACCGCCGGAGCCGACGTGCACGTGTGCGAGCTGCCGCGTTTCATGCGGGCCTTCTTCGCGCGGCGCTGCGGCACGACGCACCTCAACGTCCTCTTCGAGCACTCACTGGCCGCCGCGCAGCGCCTGGACGATCCGCTGCAACTGGCCGAGGCGCACAGCGACCTGGGCTTCGCCCGCTACAACGCGGGCCGGATGGCGGAGGCGGACGCCGCGTACGAGGCGGCGGCGCCGCTGGTGTCCGGGAACACCAGGTCAACGGCCGAACTGACCATGCGCCGCGGATACCTCAGATGGGACGAGGGCCACGTCGAAGAGCCCCTTGGCCTCTTCCGTCGGGCCGGTGAACTCTACGCGGACGCCGGTTGCCCGATGGGAACCGCCCACGCGACCGCCTACGAGGCCTGGGCCCTGCTCCAGCTCGGAGACCGGGAGAACGCCGCACGACTGGCCCGCGAGGCGCTTTCCCTCCCGCACACCGACCCCGCGTGGCCCCCCACGCTGACGGCCCGGATCACCCTCGGCGTGGCCATCGCCGACGAAAAACCCGACGAGGCGATGGAGCACCTGGAGCAGGCGCTCGCCTCCGCCCGCGAGGACGGGCACAAGCACAACGAGGCATGGTGCCTCAACTGCCAGGGCGTCGCACTGCGCCAGATGGGCCGGTACGACGAGGCGCTCGCCTGCCACCGCCGGGCGTTCGCCCTGCTCGACGAACTGTTCGAGGAACACTGGAAGATCCACTTCCTGGACGGCTACGCGGAGACCTGCCGCCTGGCGGGCCTCCCCGAAGAGGCCCTGCGCCTGCACCGCCAAGCCCTGGACCTGGCACCGAAACTGGGCTACCGATTCGCCGAGGCCCTGGCCCACGAGGGAATCGCCGCCGCCCTCGATGAGACGGACCCACCCGCAGCCGCCGAACACCGCACCGCCGCCCAGGCCGTCCTACAAGACCTGATTCCACAGCCCTGACGCGACAAGCGCGAATACTGGAATTGCAGTGGAGACCGACAAGGGTGGCGATCGCAGTCAGTGTGAACACCTGACCACCCCACCGGGGCACCGGCCGGTACCGCGCTGAATCACGAACAGGTCGCGACGGGAACAGGTCGCGACGGGAACAGGTCGCGACGGGAACAGGTCGTGACGGGGTGGACGATCATGGCCTGACGGCGGAATGTGGCATTGGGTCCCAAGGGTCGGCGGTTTGGCGGTTCCCCCGGCTGGGGGTGCCTTTCCGTGGGGTGCGGCGCCGGTGCCGTTGTCGCGGGCTCGGGTCCGGTGCGCACGACGAGCTGGTCGTCGGTGGGCTGGTCGTAGGTGGGCTGGTTGTGGGTGGGCTGGTTGTGGATGAGTTGGGTGTAGCGGTGGTGTGTTCCGGCTGCCGGGGGTTCGGGGTGCCGGAGTGTGGTTCCGGTGGTGGACGGTGTCGGCGGCGGGCGTCGCGGGGTGGTTGGAGCCGGTAGGCGTGGCGTCCGTCGGCGGTTCGGGCGATGTGGACCTGGTCGGGGTTGGCCGCCTTGAAGCGATTGTGGAACCCGCAGGTCAGAGCGAGATTATCGATGTTGGTGGGGTTGTCGTCCAGGGCCCAGCCGGACACGTGGTCCACCTCGCACAGCGTCCCTGGCACTTCGCAGCCGCCCACTACGCAGGTGGGGTACAGCGTTTCGAGAACTCGGCGCTGCCCCGGGCTGGCGAATCGGGCGGTGCGGCCGAGGTAGAG
>NZ_JBICUT010000021.1:0-117301 GCF_043198445.1 Spirillospora sp. NPDC048823
GAAGCCGTACGAACCCGCCGGATGAACGCCACCCCGCGACCCTACGAGCACCCCGCTTAGTGCGTGAAACCACACTCACCCGAACACGTATCCACGGGTCAACAGGCTCAAGGTCTGACGACATCCAAGCGAGTGAGCCAAGTCAGGACCGATGGCGTCATGATCTTCTGGCCCGACGACAGGCAGGCCCGTGCCCTCGTCCCGGACCTCGATGACGACCAGATCGGCTTCCTCATCGGGGAAGACCCGGATTACGATGTGGCCGAACCCCACGTGTTTGTGGACATTGGTAACCAGTTCGGTGACCACGAGCCGACCGATGTAGTCGTCGGCGATCTTCAGTTCCCGGAACCGCTCGGTCAGGTAGCGGCGCGCCTTTGCGGGTGCCCGGTCGCTCGGCTCGAGAACGAGCGCCGGAGTTTCCGGCGCGAGAGCTGCAGTTGGCATCGGTATGACCTCTGGACGTGTCGATTTCTCGTATCTCTCAGTAAGACACTCATCGACACAGAGTCACTGTTAACCTCCGGAAAGACGCACCATCTCGCTCATGATCTTCATGCGCGGGTTACCCCCGGTTCCGATGCGTTAAGGAGTGGCGAGCATGGCATCCCCCCGACGACGTGCAGTGATATCCCCCGCGCTTGCCGCCTTCGGCCGACAGTTCCGCCGGCACCGCGAGCGGGCCGGGTTGAGTCAGGCCCGCATCGCGCAGCGCACCGGCAAAACGGCCTCCTTCGTCTCGCAGATCGAGAGTGGGAAGAAGCGGTGCAAACGCGACTTCGTCGAGATCATGGACCCGGAGCTCAAGGCGGGTGGCGTCCTCCTCAACCTCTACGACGACCTGAACGGTGACGGCCAACTGGGCTTCCCGACGTGGTTCGACTGGCCTGAGGTGGAGTCCGAGGCCGATGTGCTGGTGACGTGGGAGCACAGCGTGGTCCCCGGTCTTCTGCAGATCGAGGGATACGCCCGCACGCTCCTCGGCACGGACGAGGCCGTGCTCGCTCGTCTGGCCCGGCAGGAGATCCTCAAGCGGGACGATCCCGCTCCAGTCACCTTCATCGTGTTGCTCAGCGAGAACGTCCTTCATCACTATGTGGGCTCGCGAGAGATCATGCGGCAGCAACTCGAACAGTTGCTGGCCATGAGTGAACTACCGAACGTGACCATCCAGATCGTCGTGAACGTTGATGGCGCTCCTGCGGGGAACGGGGGATCGTTCGTTCTGGCGACGATGAAGGATCGAAGCGAGGTGGCCTACCTCGAAACCGCCGTACGCGGAATTTCAACCGACGACTTCCAGGACCTTGTAGGGGTCGCGCGCACACTTGATACCTTGAGGAGCAACGCGTTGCCGGTCAGCCTGTCCCGAGACCTGATGAGAAAGGTGATTGAGGAGAAATGGACCTGAGTGGCGTTGCCTGGCGCAAGGCGAGCAGGAGCACCGAGAACGGTGGTAACTGCGTGGAACTTGCGCCTGTGAACGGTTTGATCGCGATTCGCGACAGCAAAGACCCCAGTGGCCCCAAGCTTCTCGTGAACCGCAAGGATTTCCGCCGCTTCGTCGAGACGCTCGAAAACCCCTGACCCCGGAGTTGCTGGTCCGTAGGGCGGTGGAGGAGATTGGTCTGAGCCGTGCGGTGTGGCGCCAGGCCGGCCGCAACACCGGCCCCAAACTGATCGCTACCCCCGGCGACCTCCGGCACCTCCCCGAAACCCTCAAGATCATCTGACTTCGAAGGCAGAATCTCCGGCCGTGCGCCGGGGCTTCGCTTTACTCGGGCTCCCCCGGATTACCGGGTCGGCGCGTCGGTGCGATCGGCCACGTCATAGGGTGCCCAGGCTGTGCTGAAGCAGTTCAAAGTCAGCGACGAAGCAGGCGACCTCACCATTTCTGGCGCGGCCGATCCAGGTCGGGTAGGTCCCGTCGCCCATACCGCACCGGAACACGATGACGTTCAGGTCTGGATCGTCGGTGGGCACCTCGATGCCGCCGACCTGGATCGTACGATAAATGGCGTTGGACATTGCCGGGCGGTCGAGTTCGAGGTGGTCGCGTGCCGAAGCGTCAAGAAAGCAGCCGGCGCCAGAGTCGACTGAGAACCCGAAGAACGAGCCGTCTTCGAGGAGTTCCGCATCCTGCCCCGGCTGCAGGGCCAGTTCCCAGGAAACCGCCGACTCGGCCCGTATGTTCAGTCTTGCTGCGTTCACCAACCGCATCGGGGACGGTCTCTGCGGAACTGGTGATCGTTCCCAATGGGAGATCGACAGAGTCACCGGATAGCGGCCCGGCGGGACCTTCACGATGAAGGGCTGCACCTCAGGCTGGACCCCCCAGCCCGGATCTTGGACGATCAGGTGACCGGTGGGGAGCCGTAACGCTCCGGCTGATTGAACGTCGATCACCGAGTGAGTTCCGTCGTCCCATCGGTAACGGGTTCCTGCAGTGAACATCATGTTCGGGGAGGGGGCGCGCATGGCATGGGATCATCTCAGAATGCGCGTCATCGACCCGGCCGAGTCGAGGCGGAATCGCGGAACGGCACCATCCGGCGTTCGATGCAGCGGCAGCCGGTGGGAGACGTCGGGTAGTGGGAACCCGGTACGAAGAGGACGGCCTGGCCGTGCTGCCATTCGATGGGATGATCTACCTTCGGATCGGCACCGGAATCGTATCGCCGGGGCGTAGTAACCAGAGCACGAGAGTATGGCGACCTCGTCCCGCAGGGCTGGGTGAGTGGATTGGTGGCGGGGATGGGGCGAAGGATCGGGAGGATGCCGAGGCCGGATCCGGAGAGTGGGATCTTTCTTTTCTCGCTCGTCATGGCGGCCGGTGAGCCGGGGGGGGGCGCGGAGAACGCGGAGGTCATGAGCCGGTACGCGGACCAGATGTTCTCCGCGGGCGACGTGGCGGCGATGGCGGCGCGCAATATCCAGGTGCTCGATGAGAACGGCATCGCTCCCCGGACGGCACCCGCCACCCTTGATGAGGTCGTCGGTCTTGCGGCGCTCGCGCGGGGCAGGCTGTGGTCTTCGATGGACGATCTTGACGCCGCCATTGAGGCGTTCGAGAATGCGGCCGGATCCCCGGCGGGGGCGATCGCCGCCGAAGGGCTCGCCTTCCTGGGATCCGCGCTGACGATGCGCGGTGAGCTCGGGGCGGCCACGGAGGTCTTGGAGCGGGCGGTCGCGTCCGGTCACCGGAGGTTCGGATCCATGGCGGCGGTCGACCTTGCCATGATCCTTGTTGACCGCGGTGAGCGTGACCGTGCACTGGCGTTGCTCCGGCAGGCGCGAGATGCCGGGGAGCTGGCCGGAACGATGGCGGCCGTGAACCTGGGGACCATGCTCGCCCGGCGTTTCGGCGACGTCGAAGGCGGCGTCGCCGAACTGCGCATTGCGGCCGCGGACGGGGCCCCGCTGATTGCGGCGGGCGGGCTGTTCAACCTCGCGACCCTGCTGGAGGAGAACGGCGACAGGGCCGGGGCCGAGCGGGCATATCGGGACGCGGCGGAGCTGCGGCAGCCGATGTTCAGCGGCAAAGCCGCCCTGAACCTCGCGCTTCTGCTGCGCGGCGGAATGGACGTCGAGGGCGAACGCGCCGCCTACCGGCTCGCCGCCGAGGTCGGAGAACCGGCAGAACAGGCCGAAGCCGACCGGATGCTCCTCATGCTCGATGCGCTGAGCGGTCCGGCTTAACTGGACCGCGCTGAAGGCCTTGGTCAACATCTTCCCTTGCGCTGGACGCCTTCAGCTCCGTCCCCGTGGCGGCGGCCTGGGAGGAACCAGACCGGGGAGAGCACCGTGACGCAGTTGGTGGCATCCACCGATCGGGTGCCGTGGCGGACGCGTCCCCGGCGCGTCCGCCGTGTGTCGGTCAGTGGGGGCGTAGGGCTTTCTCTATTGCTGTCAGTTTGTCGGCCAGGTGCAGGAGGGCGCCTACGGACGGGTCGTCCTGGTTGCCGGCGAGGGTTTGGGCTCGTCGGTGGGCCTCCTTGATCTCCGTCCAGCGGGTCTGCTGAGCGGGGGTCAGGGTGCCGCGGAGTTCGGCGAGCTTGAGCATGTTCGCTTCGGCGTCCGAGGTCAGTGTCTGGGACTCGGCTCGGTAGTGGTCGTCTATGGCTGCTTCCAGTTCGGTTGCGTTCATCACCGGCAGGATGCGTTCGGTCAGTTTGTTCATGTCGCGGTAGGAGCCCTGGAGGCGGAACGGGGGTTCGGTGCGGGCGGAGTCGTCCTGGGCCGCGGACGCTATGTAGGCGCGGTTGACCGTCAGGACCACTTGCTGGACGTGGAGCAGCTTTTCCAGGACGGAGAGGATCTCGTCCAGTTCGGTCTGGGAGTACGGGTGGGACAGGCGGTCGGGGCGGACGGTCTGGTCGCCGGAGGCCAGGCGGACGAGCAGTTCGACGTCGGAACGGTCGTGGTTCGTCAAGGGCGCGAGGACGGGGTTCGAGGTCAGGGCGTTCTCGATGTAGCTGAGCGCGAACAGTTCGTCCTTGCCGGACAGGACATCCCCCAGGTTCCACACGTCGGCGCGGTTGGCGAGCATGTCGGGGATGCGGAAACGCTGCCCGGACTCGGTGTACGGGTTGCCTGCCATGCAGACGGCGAAGCGTTTGCCGCGCAGGTCGTAGGTACGTGGGTCGCCGTCCTTGACTCCTTCTATGCGGCGTTGGGCGTCGCAGAGAGGGATGAACTTCTGCAGGAGTTCGGGGGAGGTGTGCTGGATGTCGTCCAGGTAGAGGAGGACGTTGTTGCCCATGTCGAGCGCGAAGTTGATCTTCTCGACCTCCTGGCGGGCGGTGGCGTTGGGGGCCTGGGCGGGGTCGAGGGACGTGACGTCGTGACCCAGGGCGGGGCCGTCCACCTTGACCAGGGCCAGGCCGAGGCGGTCGGCGACGTACTCCATGAGGGTCGTCTTGCCGTAGCCGGGTGGGGAGATGAGCAGCAGCATGCCCATCTGGTCGGTGCGCTTGCCGTCGCCGGATGCGCCGAGCTGCTTGGCCAGGTTGTCGCCGATGAGGGGGAGGTACACCTCGTCGACCAGGCGGTTGCGGACGAACGCGCTCATCGTGCGGGGTTTGAGGGCGGGGATGCCGAGGCGCTTCTCCTCGGTCGCGATGAGGTCGTTCCGCTGTTTCTGGTAGGCGCGGAAAGCCGGGACGCGTTCGGTGCGGAAAATCGCCGTCCGGGCCAGCAGCTCGTCCAGGCGCAGGTCGATGTGGCGGTCGGCTATGCGCGGGTGGTCGCCGAGCAGGTCGCCGATGGTGGCGGTCAGCGCGGCGGGGGAGTCGTAGCGCGCAGATGCGCAGAGCTGCATCGCGACCGCTTCGGGGAGGTCGGACGGGTCGTCGGCGAACGAGGTGAGCCAGGCTTCGGCGAGCTGGTGGCGGGCGGCGAGGTCGTCGCCGAGGGCGCGCAGGTCGTTGTCCAGTTCGGTGTGGTTCTTCTGGCCGAAGTTCTTCAGCAGGTCGCGGGCACCCTGGCTGGTGACGAAGCCGTCGGGGGCGGTGGCGAGTTCTTCGATCAGGTACTCCGCAGCGAGCCGTCCGTCCGTTGGAGGCAGGTCGGCGCGGTTGGTGAAGACGGTGATGGACGTGGCGAGTTCGGTGGTGAGGGCGGTCAGGGCATCGGTGTGGCCGAAGGCCTGGCGGGCTCGGATGAGGGAGCGGGCGCGGGTGGCCAGGGCGGTGCGTTCTGCGGGGATGGTGCCGTGTGTCCAGAAGAGCTGGGAGGCGGCTCTGGCCGGGGACGGGTAGCGCAGCAGGCCGGCGTCGGTGTGGAGGTGCAGCAGTGTTTCCAGGATGCGGGCGGCGTCGTGGTCGTGGACGCCTCGCTCGTAGCCCTCGTCGTAGCGTTCCGCGGCCGCTTCCCGGACGAGGGTGAGCAGGCGGCCGTCCGCTGCGGCCCGGTGCAGTTCGCCGGAGTCGGCGCCCGTGAGGATCGACGTCGCCAGGTACTCGGCACGGTAGGTTTCCGGAGTTTCCGAGACCAGGGTCTGGTTCCACAGGTGGCGGGTCGCGGCGAAGGCGTCGTCGAGGACGGGGGCCCGGTAGTCGGTGCCGGTGATCGCGAAGGCGACCGTGTCGCGGTGCGGGACGAGCGTCAGCTCGATCGGGCGGGTGTTGACCGCGAACCGGTGCCGGCCGAGCCGGATCGTCCCGCCGTCGTCGCCGTAGAGGTCGAGGCGGTCGCGCAGGGCGCGGCCGGCCTCCTGGCGGGCGGACTTGACGCGGCCTTCGAGCTCCTCGGCCCGGACCCCGTCGTCCAGGGCGCGCAGCTCGTCGGCGATCCCGCGGAGCCGGGCCACCATGGCGTCGGTGGCGAAGTAGGTGTTGACCTCGTCCGGGGAGGCGAGCGTGGCGGCGCGGCGGCGGACGCCGGAAAGAATGCGGTCGGCCGACTCGGTGAGGCGGTCGGTGCGGCGGGCGCGCTCGTCCAGCAGGGTCTGCTTGCGGGACGAGAACGCCTCGTAGACCTCGGTGCGCTTCGTTTCCAGCTCGGCGAGGAATTCGTCCAGGTCGGAGAAGCGGGCCTGGAGGGTCTCCAGGCGGAGGAGGAGACGGCCGAGTTGCTCGTCGCAGGTCTCGGGCGTGGTGGCGCCCGCCAGGGCGCCGGCGATCGACTGGTCGAGCAGCCCGAGTTCGGCGGCGAACTCGGCGCGGCCCTCGCGTCCGAGGAGGTCGCGGCGCCGGTTGCCGAGGACGGCGCGGGCGCGGTTGAGGCCGCCGAGGACCTCGCCGACACGCTCCAGGATCGCCGTGCGGGCGGTGGCGTCGGTGATGTCGAGGTCGCCGACGACCTCGGTGACGACTTCCAGGCCCTCGTTCTGCGCGTCGAGGAGATCGGTGAGCGGCACGGCGTCGGCGGCGGTCTCGATGGCCTGCGCCGACTCGGTGATGCGCTCCACTTCGGTGTGGTAGCCGGTGAACGCGTCCTCGCCCTGGAGGAACTCGACGGCGCCCCGGCCCGCGTCACGGAGTTCGGTCTGGGCGGTTTCGGAAAGTTCGTCGATCCGGGCGGTGTCGACGTAGCGGAGGTCGCGCAGAGTTTCCAGGTGGCCTTGGGCGCGGCGGAACTCGGCGAGCCGGCTGATCCAGCCCTCGGCGGTCTCCGGCGACTCCGTCCGGGCGCGGCGGATCAGCGCGGCGATGTCGTCGGCCGCCTCGGAAACAGCGGAAACCGCCTGGTCGGTGAGTGTGCGGACCTTCTCGTACTCGTCCAGGACCTGCCCGGCGGTCGAGCGGACGTCCGCGAGCGGCGCGGCCACGTCCCCGAGGTCGGCGTCGGCGAGCCAGTGGTACAGGTCGGACGTCCGCGTGCACGCCGAGATCAGCGCCTCGAACACCCGGGTCGACGGCGACATCTCGTCCACCATGCGGGTGACGGAGAGGCATTCGGAGATTCCGCGGACGAGGTCCGCGTTCCCGACGCGCTCCAGCGGCCCCGTCCCGACGGGCTGCGCGGCGGCGTGCGCATCGGAGACGTACGGGGTCCGCCAGATCTGCATCGGGTGGACGCGGGCGGGCTCGTCGGTGAAGGCCCGCATCACGGCGAGCGTTCCGTCCTCGAACAGCGAGTACCCGTGGCAGGTGACGGGTGTGGTGACCTGCTTGCGGATCACGTTGTACGGCAGCAGCAGCGACCGGCCGTCCTCGCGCGAGTGGAAGACGTAGAGGACGTCCTCGCCGTTGGGGGAGCGGATGACGCGCTCGTACTCCAGGCCCGTGACGTCGGTGTCGAACGTCTTCGCGGCGTCGGTGTCCAGGTAGTAGCCGCCCGGAAAGATGATCCCGTGGTCGTCCGGCAGCCTCCGGCACGCCTGCGCGATGCCGTCGAGCCGCACGATCCCCTTGGTGCGGACGTTGAACACCAGGTGCCGCCACGCCGTCTCGTTGTACGGGCGGATCCGCAGCAGGATCAGCGCCCCGACCCGCGCGTGCAGGACGTCGGCGTCGGCGAGGGACTGCAGCGGCTCGTCCACGGGCTCGGAGTAGATGCCCGTCCCGGTGCCGGTGTTGTCCTCGATCTTGACGGTGAGGGTCCCGCCGATCGTCTCGACGAACACCTCGCCCTCGATCGAGATGTGCGGGTGCCGTCCGAGGACGTGGTCGTCCCGGGTGGTCTCGATCCAGTCGACGTCGTGCGCCGCCGGGAACTCGTGGTCGCGTTCGCCCTGGTTGTCCTCATAGGCGACGGTCCCGTCGGGGGCCGTCCGCCACCGCAGGACGCGCAGGTCGGAGAGCCGCGGGCCGGTCTGGAACACCGCGAGCAGGCGTCCGTCCACCAGGCGGAGCTGCAGCAGCCGCGCCTGACGGTAGTACCGGTACATGTCGGTGAAGTCGCGCTGGAACCGCGGGTCGTCCAGCAGCCCCGGCACCGCGTCCGTACCGGCCGGGACGAACGCGATGCCGTCCCCGTCCCGCGTGAAGCGGTGCAGGGAGAACACGTCGTCGACGGTCGTCTCCGGCTTCAGCCCGAGGAAGACGTTGTAGCCGAACAGCATCACGCCGCCGAGCGCGACCACGTCGCGCGGGACGCAGTTGTGCGCCGTCCGGATCTGCTCGGTGCCCGCCAGCCGCATCTCCGTGCCGCCGAAGACCTCCAGCCGCCGGACGTTCAGCGCCTCCGCCCGCCGCGCCAGCTCCCCGGCATGTTCGGCGAGCCGTGCACGCAGCACCTCGTACGTCCCGTGGTCGAGTTCCGCCCGCCCGGCCTCCGCCCCTGCGGCCTCCCTCACGTCCTCATTCACCCATCTCTCCCGTCTGTCCTTCGTTCACGCACATTCGCCGGGTCCTCCAACGTCCGGGCCCCCATGCCTCCTCGCACAAACCGCTGCCCTCCCCCCCTGGGACCGGTGCGGTCCGGCCGGGGGTGGGGCGGCGAGCCGGTCGCTGGGACGCGGCCCGCCGCGGTCCGGCATCAGCTGGTGGTGGTCAGGTGGTGGTCAGGTGGTGGTGGTCAGGGCGGACCCGTTGATCTCGGACAGGGGGGCGTCGGCGATGCCGAGGTTGCGGGCGGTGTCCAGGAGGTTCTGGAAACGGGCGATGTCGGGGCCGCCCGCCTTGATCAGGCGCAGCAGGAGCGCGGAGAGGGTCAGGTCGCGGACGGCGCCGGTGTCGATGGAGCCGAGCAGCGTGGACATGTCGTCGGTGAAGCTGCCCGACCCGTCCAGCCAGGGGCCGGCGATGGACTGCGCGACCTCGGAGTTCCCGACGAAGCCGTCCACGCTCTTGCCGAGCGCGATCGACCCGACGAGCCGGTCGAAGAAGACGCTGTCGCCGCCGACGATGCTGATGTCGGCCGACTCCAGCCCGGCCGCGACGACGCTCGCCTGCGCCTCGGCGACCTGCCGCTGCACGTCGATCCCGGCGAGCCGGATGTCCTTCTCCGCCTCCAGCCGCAGCCGGTACTCCTCGTGCTGGCGGGACGCCTCGTCCAGCGCCGCCATCGCGCCCGCCTTCTCGTTCAGGCCCTCCGCCTCGGCCTTGAGGCTCTCGCGGATCCGGGCGGCCTCGACCAGCGCCTTCTCCTGTGCGACGGCGGCCTCGGCGCGGCCGACCTTCTCGATGGCGGCGGCCTCCTGCTGGCGCACCTGGACCTCGGCGAGCCCCGGCGCGGCGGCCTCGGCCCGCAGGCCCTCGGCCAGCCGGATCTTGGCCTGCGCGTCCATCTCCGCGGCCTGCTGGCGGGCCTGCGCCATCGTCAGCTCCTCGCGGGCGCGGTGCTCGGCTGCGGCCTCCGCGGCCTCGGCGGCCTTGATGTCCTTGACCAGGTTCTCCTGCGCCTCGGCCTCCGCGTGGATGATGACCGACTGGCGGGCGCGCTCGGCCTCCTCGACCGTCCGCAGCCGCTTGATGCCCTCCTCCTGCTCGGCGACGGTCCGCTCCACCGCGATCCGCTCCCGGACGACGTTCGCGATCTCCCGCTTCTCCGCCTCGACCTCCTTGTCGGCGGCGATCCGGGTCAGCTCCGTCTCCCGCTCGCGGGCGATGACCTCCAGGAGGCGGTCCTTCTCGATGCGCTCGCTCTCGATCGCGAGGACGCGCTCCTTGTTCTTCGCGGCGACCGAGACCTCCCGGTTCTTGTTCTCGGTCTGGACGCCGAGCTGCTCGTCGGTGCGGATGTGCGCTGCCTGCGCGCGCAGCCGCTCCTCCGCCTTGACCCGCTCGGTCTCCGCCTCCTCGCGGGCCCGGACGGTCTCGACCTCACGCTGCTGCCGCAGCTCGGCGTCGGCCTGCCGGCGCTCCAGCTCCAGGATCGCCTCGCGCGCTTCCACGTCCTGGCGCGCGATCTCCTTCTCCTCGTTGCGGGCGTGCTCGTTGGTGCGGATGTGCTCGAGCGCGGTCAGCTCGGTGATCTTCCGGATGCCCTGGGCGTCCAGGATGTTCGACTTGTCCAGGGACAGCAGCGACGTCTGCTCCAGGTAGTCGATCGCCGCGTCCTCGATGCTGTAGCCGTTCAGGTCCGTGCCGATGACGCGGATGATGTGGTCGCGGAACTCGTTGCGCCGGATGTAGAGATCGGCGAAGTCGAGGTGCTTGCCGACGGTCTTCAGCGCCTCGGAGAACTTGGCCGCGAACAGTTCCTGCAGCGTCTCCTGGCTGCTGGCGCGCTGGGTGCCGATGGCCTGCGCCACCTTCACGACGTCCTCGGCGGTCTTGTTGACGCGGACGAAGAACGTGATGCGGATGTCGGCGCGGATGTTGTCCTTGCAGATCAGCCCTTCCCGGCCGGTCCGCTCGATGTCGATCGTCTTCACCGAGATGTCCATCATCTCGGCCTTGTGCAGCACCGGCAGCACGATCGCGCCGGTGAAGGTGACGTCGACCTTCTTGAACTTGGAGATGATCAGCGCGCGGCCCTGGTCGACCTTCTGGAACAACTTCTTCACCATCAGCACCAGGCCGAGGATGATGAGCAGGGTGAGCGCGAGGAGCACACCGGCTCCCAAGGTGATGGTTTCCATCAAGAATCCCTGTCGTCGGGGGGATGAGTCGCGGGGAATGAGTCGCGGGGGATCGGGGCGCGGGGGATCGGGGCGCGGGGTATCAGAGGGCCGGGCGGTCGAATGCCGCGTCATGCGGCATGACCCAGAAGAACTGGCCGGCCGGATCGAAATCGAAGATCAGTGCGGTGCTGCCGGCGGTGAGGCCGCCGCCCTGCGCCGCGCCCGCCACGGCCACGTCCATGGCCGGCTGCCTGACCTGGACGATGGCGGACGAGCCGTCGGGGGCGGTGACCTCGGCCTGACCGAAGTCCGGCCCGACCAGCCCGGTGCGGATCACGCAGGGCAGCCCGACGAAGTCGCGCAGCGACGCCGCCGCCGGGTTCTGGAAGACGCGGCGCAGCGGCAGCACCGCCAGCCGCGTCCCGAGCCAGGCCAGCGCGAGCGCGGCGACCAGGACGAACGCCCGCAGGACGGTGCCGTCGAGCAGCGCCGCCCCCGTCAGGGAGATGAACCAGGCGAGCGCGATCAGCAGCGAGAGCACGATCGTGCCGGGGACGCCGCCGAGCCCGAGGAGCGCGAGCCCGCCGGCCACGCCCCCGTCCCCGGCGTCCCCGTCCTCGGCGCCGGCGCCGGCCCCCGCATCGGCATCGGCGCCGGCGCCGAGGAGGTCGAGTCCCAGGCCGCCGACCAGGACGAGTGCCCAGTAAACGGCGACGACCAGGAGAGAGAAGCTGAAAAGCGCGGTCGGAAAACCGAACGCCACATCGACGAATTCACTCATTTGAATGCACGCTTCCGCATCGAGACGTCATGGACCGTGCCGGGCGCGCCGAATACGCGCCGGCCCGTGAAGAGAGGCCCGCTAAGGGGAGGTGAGGATGCGGCTCAGCTATCTGGGAAGTCGTGCGCCCAGGCCATAGCGGTCAGGCCGTATGGCGGGGTGGGAACGTGCGGCGCCGGCAAAGGCGGCGCAATGAAAAAGTGCCGGGGACTCATCAGCCCTCCTGATCGCAGACATATCCTGTCTCGCCGACCAGGCTTCCCGGCACACCAGTCGTTACTTTAGCTTACTTCTCTCTTAAAGGGAAGTCTTTCGCCGGATCGGCCCGCCGCCGTCACCTTTCGCCCTGCCGTTCGCGCAGCTCAGCGAGGGGCGGGGGTTGCACCGGGTGGTGGACGGACGCCTAGCATGGCCGGGTCAGGTCTGGACGAACTTTCAGGTTGCGTTGAGGTGGCTTTGGGGTTCGGCTCAGAGAACCGGCGTACTTTGGCGCGCCATGACTTCGCAGACCAGCCGGCCGATCTTCGTCATCGGCTGCCCCCGTTCGGGAACGACGCTGCTCCAGCAGATGCTGCACTCGCACCCGCGCATCGCGTTCCCGTCCGAGACCAGGTTCGTGCACACCTCCTACGAGGCACGGCACACCTTCGGTGACCTGGAACGGGAGGAGAACCGGCGCAGGCTGGCCGAATGGATCGCCAAGGGCAAGGACACCAAGTTCCATGTCCTCAAGCTGGACGCGGAGGACATCATCGAGGAGATCGTCCACGGGCCCCCGACGCTCGGGTCCGCGCTGGCGATCATCTTCCGGGCGTACGCGCGCGAGCACCGCAAGCCGCGCTGGGGCGACAAGCGCCCGAGCTACTTCCGCCGGATTCCGATGCTCCGGCGGATGTTCCCGGACGCGCAGTTCATCCACCTCGTCCGGGACGGACGGGACGCCGTGAGCTCGCTGAAGAAGATGCCCTGGTACGACGGCGACACGTACTCCGCCGCGCTGACCTGGCGGGAGGCCGTCGACACGGGCAAGCGGCTCAGTGCGCGCCTCGGCCCGGAGACCTTCTACGAGTTCCGCTACGAGGACCTCGTCGCCGAGCCGGAGGACGCGCTGGTGAAGCTGTGCGCGTTCCTCGGCGAGGAGTACGACCCGGCGATGACGAAGGCGTACCGGCATGCCCGCGAGACGGTGCCGTCCGCGCGCAAGTGGCACCTCCGTACGCATGAGGCGCCCAACACCCGCAATGTGGGGGCGTGGCGGGAGCGCCTTGAGGACTGGGAGGCGGATCTCGTCGAGCACGTCCTCGCCTCCCGTCTGGTCGACCACGGCTACTCGCTGTCGGGGGTGCCGCGTCCGTCGGCGGCGCAGCTCGCCAGGTTCCACCGCCTCGCGGCGCACCGGTGGCGGTCGCGGCGCGGGCACGCGGTGCTGGACCGGCTCGCGCAGACCCGCGACCCCAATCCCGTCGTCTCCCTCCTGGACGGGCCGGTGCCGCTGGACGGTGCCTCTGACCTGGACTGACTCCGCCGAAGACAGGTCGGTCTCGCCACAGGGGAAGAAGGACCTGGCTTGCCCGTCATGGGTGGGTCTGAGCGGTTGACCGAAATTCTCATGGAACGTGCCGGAGTGCGGTGGCCGGCCGCCGCCCGGCCGCACCGGGCCTGCTGGGGAACGGTGCAGGTCGCGTGCCGTCGTGAGGTCCGCGGGGAGGAACGGGGCCGGTGGGACTTGCGGTGCCGCGGGTTTCCCGGCGGGCTGCGGGTGGGTCCCTTAACGGAAGAGGTTACCGTTTGGTAACCTGGTGCCGTTTTACCGTATCACTGACTTAATTTACGAAACAGAGACATGGTTGTGTCCGATCGTTCACATCCGGACCTGAGACACGTCTCCCATTTGCCTGTATCTTGCGTGTTGCTCGTCTTCCGATAGCTATCGCGATTGATTCGATGATCCTCTTACATAAGGAGGAATGCGGTGACCAGATCGGAAACAATTTCCCACGGCGAGTTGCAATCGTGGCTTCTTGACAGGATCGCCTTCTACCTCGACAGGCCCGCCGAAAACATCGATCCAGGGGTCGAACTGGCCCGCTATGGCGTCGACTCCGTCTACGCCATCAGCATCATCAGCGACATCGAGGACCACCTCCAGGTCGAGGTCGACGTGGCCGAGGCCCGGCGCCGGGAGACGGTGACCGCGCTCACCGACTACCTGCTCGAACTCGTCGCATGATGGGCGGCCGGCCGGACGGCGGGCCCGTCATGGTGGTCCTCGGCGACAGTGTGGCCGAGGGGCAGAACGACCCGGACCCGGCCGGCGGGTGGCTCGGCTGGGCCGGTCGGCTGGCCCATGAGCTGGGCGTTTCCCGCGCGGAGATGCTCAATGTCTCCGACCCGGGGGCGACCGTCGAGGACGTGGCCGCCCGGCAGCTGCCCGCCGTCCGGGACCTGCGGCCGGGCCTCGTCGTGCTCGGCTGCGGCATGAACGACGCGCTGCGCGGCTTCGAGCGGGCGGACGCGGCGGCCCGGCTGGACGAGGTGTTCGGCTGGGCCCGCGAGCGCGGCGCCGTCGCGCTGGCGATTCCGGTGCCCCGCCCTCCGCTGCTCGACGTGGCCCCGATGTCGCAGTTCCGCAAGAAGCGGACCGTGCAGCGCATTCACGACTTCAACGAGGAGCTCGCCCGCGCCACCGGCGAGTTCGGAATACCGTTTCCCGCACGTGAAACGGTGGCGAAAGTCGCTGACCCCGGGATGTGGAGTACCGACGGAATCCACCTGAACCCGAGAGGGCACGCATATGTGGCGGAGGTGATCGCGCACATCGCACGAAGCCTGCTCGGCGAGCGGGTCATCTGAGCCTCGGGGGCCACCGCACACATCTGGGATAGAGATGAAGAGACCATTCACCTTCGCCCGCGTCCCCCAGTCGATGATGCTGATTCCGCTCGCGCCGGTGCTGGCCGTCCAGGCATGGCGGACGGTGCGCCGGACGCCCCGGCTCGCCCCCGCGACCGGGGACGAGTACGGCTTCGTGCCCGGCGCGGATCCCGGCGCCGGGCCGGCGTACCGGGTCGTGGTGATCGGCGAGTCCACCGCCGTGGGAGTCGGGGCGTCCCAGCATGCGCAGGCGCTGCCCGGCTTTCTGGCGGAGGCGCTGAGAGAGCGCTTGCGCAGAAGCGTGGCCTGGTCGGTCAACGGCGAGAACGGCGCCACGGCCCACCGGGTCGCGACCGCGCTCGTCCCACCGGCGAACGGCACGCCCGGCAACGGATCTCCCCCCGGTGGTGCGGCCAGTGGTGGTGCGGCCAGCGGTGGTGCGGCCAGCGGTGATGGCGTCCACGGTGGTGGCGTGAGCCCGGACCTCGTGGTCGTCACCGTGGGGATCAACGATCTGATCCGGCGGCGTCCGCTGCGGCGGTGGACGGACGACATGGCCGGGCTCATCGCCGCCCTGCAGGGCAGGTACGTGCACGCGACGCTGGTCGTCGCGGGAATGCCGCCCGTCCACCGGTTCCCGGCGATCCCGCAGCCGCTGCGCCTGTTCCTCGGCGCGCGGGCGCGCACCATGGACCGGATCATGCGCGACGCGGCCCGGGCGGGCGGGGCGGTCCACGCTCCGATGGACGAGGCGATGGCGCGCGACCGCGGGCTCTTCGCCTCCGACGGCTTCCACCCGTCCCCCGACGGCTACCGGGCCTGGGCCGAGGATCTCGCCCGAGCCGCCGCCCCCATGACCGCCCCCGCCGAGAGCACGCCCCCCGCCGACACCGTCCCGCCCCGGACGGTGAACTGACCCCGACCCACGGCAAGTGAAGGGACAGCTCAGGTGACGGTTCCCGGAACGTTCCGAAAGGCGGTGGAGGCCCACGACCTCTCCGCGATCACCAGCGCGCTCGATCCCGGCATCGAGTTCCACAGCCCGGTGATGGTGAAGCCGTACCGCGGCCGCGACTCCGTCGCCGCGCTGCTCGGTGTCCTGCTGGAGGTCTTCGAGGACTTTCACTACACCGACGAGCTCGTCGGCACCGCCGAGCAGGACGCGCCCGTCCAGGCGCTGATCTTCAACGCGCGGGTGATGGGCAAGGCCGTCCAGGGGCTCGATCTGCTCAGGTTCGGCGACACCGGCCTCGTCACCGGCCTGACCGTGATGGTCCGCCCCCTGCCCGCCGCGATGACGCTCGCGCGGGTGGTCGGGAGGCGGATGGAGGGAGCGGAGGGACCGGGGGGCCCGTCCGACACCGCCCAGCTATAGGGAGTGGAAAGAGAGATGGACAGTAAGGTCCCCGCACGCCCCGCAGGTGCCGCGCGTCCCGCTGGCGCCGCACACACGACGGAACCCGCGACCCAGGCGGACCCCGTGCCTCAGGCAGACCCGGCAGGTCCGGCAGACCCCGTGGGCCCGGCGCATTCCGCGCGGCCGGCGCCCGCCGTGCGTGCCGGACGTGCCGCGTTGTCGCCGGCGCACCGGATCGCCGCCGATCTGGACGGCTGTCTCGGCGATCCGATGGACGACGAGGCCGGGCCGTTCTCC
Source organism: Spirillospora sp. NPDC048823 (assembly GCF_043198445.1). Taxonomy (NCBI): domain Bacteria; kingdom Bacillati; phylum Actinomycetota; class Actinomycetes; order Streptosporangiales; family Thermomonosporaceae; genus Spirillospora; species Spirillospora sp. NPDC048823. Next base: position 16,261 of record NZ_JBICUT010000021.1, read on the forward strand.
TACAAGGCGATCGTCGAGGCCGAGGAGCGCGACGAGCTGCCGCCCGGCGCGGTCGACGCCGTCCGGGCCTGGGGTTTCCCGAAGTACCTGGTGCCCGCCGGCCTCGGCGGCCGGCTGACGACGCTGGAGGAGCTGTTCTTCGTCACGCGCGGCATCTCGCGCCGCAGCGTCACCGTCGCGGTGATGTACGGGTCGGGGCTGCTGGCGGTGAACCCGGTCTGGCTCTGGGGCGACGGATGGCAGCGCAGGACCGTGGCGGACGGTGTCCTGAACGGCGACCTGGCCTGCTTCGGCGTCTCGGAGGCCGATCACGGCAGCGATGTGATGGCGTCGGAGTCCGAGGCCGAGATCCGCGGGGACGAGCTGCTGCTGACCGGGACGAAATGGCCGGTCGGCAACGCCACGCGCGGACGGTTCGTCACCACCTACGCCAAGACCGGTGCGCGGGACTTCTCGCTCATCCTGGTCGACAAGCAGGAACTCGAACCGGACATGTGGGCGGCGCTGCCGCTGGTGCGGACGGTGGGCCTGCGCGGCCACGACCTGAGCGGCGTCGCGTTCGTCGGCGCGCGGATCCCGGCGGAGCGGGTGATCGGGCGGCGCGGGTCCGGGCTCGTCCAGACGCTGAAGACGCTGCAGATCACCAGGACGGCGATCGCGGCGCTGTCGGTCGGGACGATGGACGCCGTGGTGCGCATCGGGATGGAGTACGCGCACCAGCGCACCCTGTACGGGTCGGACATCTACAAGATCCCCGTGATCCGCGACCATCTCGTCAAGACGCACCTGGATCTGCTGATCGCCGAGTGCGTCGCGATCCCGGTGGCGCGCTGCCTGACGGTCGCGCCGGGACGCCTGAGCCTGTGGTCGTCGATCGTGAAGTACTTCGTCCCCGTCTTGGGTGAGGAGGTCGTGGCGAGCATCGGGACCGTGCTGGCGGCGCGCGGCTATCTGCGCGAGGGCGTCGCGCACGGGGTGTTCCAGAAGCTTCAGCGCGACCATGCGATCGCGAGCATCTTCGAGGGCACGACGCACGTCAACCTCGCCAACGTCGCCGGGCAGCTCCCGTATCTGATCGAGCCGCCGGAGGAGACGGGAGGCGAGGAGGAACTGCTCGCCGACCTGTTCTGCTGGACGAGGACGCCGCCCGCGTGGGAGCCGGACGGCCGGATGCTGCAGCTCACCAACGAGGGCCGCGACGAGGTCGGGCAGCGTTTCGAGGAGATCTCCGAGGAGCTGCTGTCGGCGGCGAACGCGCATGCGGCGCCCGGTGTCGCGGCGGAGCTGAAGGACCTGCTGTCCAGCATCGGCGGCCTGCGCGCCAAGGTGGACGAGGGCATCCGGGCGAGCGAGGGCGACACCGGTTCGGTGGCGGCGCTGGCACGTGCCAAGCGGTACTGCGAGCTGCACGCGATGATCTCGTGCTGCCTCACGTGGCTGCACAACCGGCACGAGTTCGGCGGCGCGTTCGGCGAAGGGCAGTGGCTCGTGCTGTGCCTGCAGCGCCTGCTGCAGCGCGCACAGCCCGACACCGTCCTGTCCGAGGAGTTCCTCCCGTCGCTGGAGGAGGCCATGTTCCGCGGCTTCGACGAGCGTCGCTGGTTCTCCCTGCTGTCGCTGGCAGAGGACGAGTGATGACGCGTGCACGCACACAGGGATTTCGTGTCGCTCGTCCGGGAGAACATCCGGGAGCACGGCGACGACCGGACGTTCACCTTCATCAGTGAGGAACCGGGCCGCAAGTACAAGGAGAACGTGCTCGGATTCGCCGAACTCGACCGCAAGGCCCGCGCGCTGGCCTGCCGGCTCGAAGCGCGCGGCCTGCGCGACAGGGCCGTCCTGCTGCTGTATCCGGAGGGTCTGGAGTTCCTGACGGCGTTCGTGGGCTGCCTGTACGCGCGCGTCGTCGCCGTCCCGGCGCCGCTGCCCGACCTGGACGCGGGACGGTTCGGACGCACGCGCCGGATCATCGAGGACGCCGACATCGCACTGATCCTCACCGACACCGCCCACCGCGGGACGCTCGACGGGTGGCTGGACGACGCCGGCCTGAGGGGACGCGTCCACTGCCTCGACACCGAGGGCGCCGGGGAGGGCGCCGAGGACGATGGCGGCGGCGACCCGGGCGGCTGGACGGCCCCCGAGTTCGGCCCAGGAACCCTCGCCTTCCTGCAGTACACCTCCGGGTCCACCAGCGCCCCGAAGGGCGTGATGGTCACCCACGGCAACCTGCTGAGCAACGGCGAGGAGATCAAACGGCGGATCGAGGGGACACCCGACACCGTCGGGGTCGGCTGGGTCCCCCACTACCACGACATGGGCCTGGTCGGGCAGTTCCTCCAGCCGCTCTACCTCGGCTGCCGCTACGTCTTCACCTCGCCGATCACGTTCATCAAACGTCCCGTGCTGTGGCTGGAGATGATCACCCGCCACCGGGGCACGATCACGGTCGCGCCGAACTTCGGGTACGAGCTGGCCCTGCGCCGCGTCACCGACCGGCAGATGGACGGGCTGGACCTGTCGTCCCTGCGCGTGGTCAAGAACGGCGCCGAGCCCGTCCGGGCCGCGACCCTGGAGAGGGTGACCGAGCGTTTCGCGCCGATCGGGTTCCGCCCCGAGATGTGGATGCCGTGCTACGGGATGGCGGAGACGACCCTCCTCATCACCGCCGCGCCCATCGGCGGCGGCCCGGTCGTCCGCGACTTCGACGCCGAGGCCCTCACCCGCGACACCGCCGTCCCGCGCGACGAACCGGGCGGCGGTGAACGTGAAGGAGGGGGTGGGGTGCGGCGGCTGGTGAGCAGCGGACGTCCGATCGCCCTCGACGTCCGCGTCGTCGATCCCGCGACCCGTGCACGGCTGCCAGAGGGGCGTGTGGGCGAGATCTGGGTCGGCGGCGGCAGCGTCGCCCGCGGCTACTGGCGCAACCCGGAGGAGACCCGTGAGGGCTTCGAGGCCCGCACCTCGGACGGGGAGGGCCCCTACCTCCGGACGGGCGATCTCGGCTTCTTCGCCGACGGCGAGCTGTACGTCACCGGGCGGATCAAGGACCTCGTCATCGTCAACGGGCGCAACATCCACGCCCACGACATCGAGGAGACCGCGCAGGCGGCCCACCCCGCCGCCCTCGTCGGCGCTGCGTTCGTCACGGAGACCCCGCCCGGCGAGGGCGGGGATGTGGACGGCAGGGAACAGGTCGTCATCGTCCAGGAGGTCAGTACCAGGGCCGCCGCCGGGACACCGCTGGACGAGCTGGCGTCCCTCATCAAGTCCCGCGTGGCCCGCGCGTTCGAGCTGCCGGCGCTGAGCGTCGTCCTGTCCGGGCGGGGCACGGTGCGGCGGACCACGAGCGGGAAGATGCAGCGCCGCCTGACCCGGGAGGCGTTCCTCAGCGGGGAGATCACCGAGCTGGCCGGCGACCTCGAACCGGGCGTCGCCGCGCTGCGCCTAACCAATCCTAGTCAAAAGCATGACTAATCATGTCGTTGTCTGCTACCGTCGGCACAACCCTGAGTCAAGGCGGGGAGAGAAGGCCGATGGCGCTACGTCACGCGGTGCTGGCGGCGCTGCTCGATGGCGAGTACAGCGGCTACCAGCTGGCCAAGATCTTCGATTTGTCGGTCTCCAACTTCTGGCATGCCGTACCGCAGCAGCTCTACTCGGAGCTGTCGAGGTTGGAGACCGAAGGCCTGATCAGCGGACGGCAGATCATCCAGCACGACCGCCCCAACAAGCGGGTGTACACCGTCACGCCGGCCGGCGTCGACGAACTCGAGCGGTTCGCGACGTCCCCCGCCAAGCCAGGAATCATCCGAGAGAACCTGCTCGTCATGGTGCAGGCCGTGGACCACATCTCCGCCGAGTCCGTCATCGCGCAGCTCGAGGACCGGGCGGTGGCCTCCGCCGCCAAGGTCGAGGTCTTCGAGCACACCCTGAAGCACCTGCGCGGCGACCTGGACGAGGAGACGTTCCTGCGGACCGGTACCCCCGTGGGCCCGTATCTGACGTGCCTGCGCGGCCTGCGCTTCGAGCAGGAGAACTACGAATGGTTCACCAGTACCGCCCGGCTGCTGCGAGACCGGGCGGGCACCCAGGCCGAGGGGGGCGAGCCGTCATGACCGAAGTGCACCGCGCACCGGCGGCCCGCATCCCCTCCGGCACCGTGCCGCCGCATGCCCGAACGGCGGCGGCACCGGCACCAACCCCCCGCGCCCTCCCCAGCCCCGCACCCCGGCAGGGCTGGATCGGGACAACACGCCTTAGTCAAGGAGGCGTCCATCATGTCGGGCGAAAACCACACCATCGAACTCCCTAGCACCCTGGCCCCGTCCCCGCACGACCCGTCCCCGTACGAAACGTCCACGTACGAAACGTCCACGTACGACGGCACCACACCGCACGGGCCGTCCGCCGTCGAGGAGCCCGCCACGACCCTGCTGGGCGAGCTGACACTGCCCGCCGAGCGGGCGTCGGTACCGCGGGCGCGGCGCTTCAGCCGGTCCGTCGGCACCGCCTCCGGCATCGAGCACGTCGCCGACGACGCCGAGGTCCTGGTCTCCGAACTGGTCACCAACGCCGTCCGGCACGCCACGATCCCCGGCTCCGCGCTGTGCCTGAAGATGCTGCGCGCCGGCACCGGGCTCCGCATCGAGGTGCACGATCCGAGCACCGCCGTCCCGCGGCAGCGCCCGGTCGACCTCATGGAGGAGACGGGACGGGGCTGGTTCCTCGTCGCGGTCATGGCCGAACGGCACGGCACCGACCACACCCCGTCCGGCAAGTCGGTCTGGTGCGAGATACGGGCCTGGCCGCGGGACGAACACTCCGGACACTGACCCTTCCCCTCGCAGACCCCGGTTCCGCGATGGGAGGCGCGCCATGTCCGTTGACTACTACCGCTCGGACGGGAGACGCGCCACGGCGGAGGAGGCCCAGCGCCTGCTGCTCGACGTGCGGGGACGCCTGCTCGCGCAGGACGTCATCCGCGTCGGCGCCGTCGTCGTGGTCGTCTCGACCTGGTTCACCGTGATCGATCTCGGGTTCGCGGCGAACGGGCGGCCGCTGCTGTGGCAGACGATCGTCTCCGACACCACGATGCACGCCGACATCGGGCAGTACACCACGCGGGAGAAGGCCGTGCGCGGGCACGCACAGGCCGTCTCGATGATCACCAGCCGGCTCCGCGGGCTGGTGGCCCGCGCGGCCATGGACGAAGCGCGGGCCTGACCCGCGCCCGAGCGGCCGCCCTGCACGGCGGCCTTGCAGGCGGCATCGACCAGCACGAGCGCAAGACCAGACCCAGACCGAGTAGCACGGGCGCTCAACCGCGGCCCGTCCCCCGCATGAGGTTGTGATCTGATGGTCGCCGAAGGTCGGCCGGCGGACCCCTACGCGGCCGCCTCGAACAGCAAACCCCCCGACGCCGCGCCCGCCCGCAAGGGCCGGCGGAGACGTCCCATCCGCCTGCGGATCACGGCCCTGCTGCTGGTTCCGCTGGTGTCCCTCATCGCCCTGTGGGCGTTCGCCGCGAACATCACGCTCGGCGACGCGTTCGACAAGTACGACTTCTCCACGACGTACGAGAAGATGGGCCTTCCGGGCATCTACCTGGTGAACCAGCTCCAGGCGGAACGTTCCCTCAGCGTCGTCGCGCTCAGCACCGGCGACGCCGAGGCCGCGAAGAAGCTCGGCGGCCAGCGCAAACGGGTGAGCGCCGTGGAGGCGTCCTTCCGCAAGACCGCGCTGTCGCCCGAGGCGCGGGACGCCGCCGAGCCCGAGACCAAGCAGCGGCTCGCCGTCGCGATCAGGGCCCTGGACACGCTGCCGCGGCTGCGCGCCCAGGTCGACTCCGGGTCCGCCGAGCCGCTGGAGGTCATCAACGCCTACAGCGCCGTCCTCGACGAGGTCATCACGGTCTTCAACGGCCTGGTGACGGTCAACGACGTCGCCATCCTCACGCAGGGCCGCGCGCTGATCAGCATCGGCAACGCCCGCGCCACCATGCTGCGGGAGGACTCCCTCGTCACCGCCGCGATGGCGCGCAACGGGCGGCTCACCCCGGCCGAGCACACCGCGTTCGTGCAGTGGGCGGCCGAGGGGCGGCGGCTGTTCGAGGCGGGCCTCGCCGACCTGAACGACCAGATCCGCGGGCCGCTGCAGCAGCTCGCCGCGACCGACGAGTACAAGCGGTTCCGCGCGGCCGAGACCGCGATCGTCAACGCCGACGACAACAGGCTGCCGCCCGAGGCGGCGCAGTGGCAGGCCACCACGCAGCTGCTGTCGCAGGCCTGGGCGCAGAAGGTCACCCAGGCGAGCCTGGCGCTCAACGAGCTGGCCGAGCCGATCGGCGAGCAGATCATCATGCGGCTCGTCCTCGCGGGCGGGTTCGGGCTGCTCGCGGTGGTCGCGTCGATCTTCCTGTCGCTGCTGGCGGCCCGGAGCCTGTCGCGTGAGCTGCGCGGCCTGCAGCGCGCCGCGCTGAACCTCGCGGAGGACCGGCTGCCCGCCGTCGTGGCCCGGCTGAGACGCGGCGAGGAGGTGGACGTGGCCGCCGAGGCGCCGCCGCTCGTCATCGGCAAGAGCCGGGAGGTCGCCAGGGTCGGCGACGCGTTCACGAAGGTGCAGCACACCGCGATCGACACCGCCGTCCGGGAGTCGTACCTGCGGCAGGGCATCAGCCGCGTGTTCCTCAACGTCGCGTGGCGCAGCCAGTCGCTGCTGCACCGCCAGCTCCGCATGCTGGACGAGATGGAGCGCGGCGCGTCCGACCCGAAGGCCCTGGAGGACCTGTTCCGCCTCGACCACCTCACCACCCGCATGCGCCGGCACGCGGAGGGCCTGGTCATCCTGTCCGGGACGTCCCCGGGCCGCGGCTGGAGCCGTCCCGTGCACGTCGAGGACGTGCTGCGCGCCGCGATCGCGGAGGTCGAGGACTACACGCGCGTCGAGGTCGTCGTGATGTCCGGTCAGGCCGCCGTGATCGGCGAGGCCGTCGCCGACATCATCCACCTGCTCGCCGAGCTGATCGAGAACGCGACCGTGTTCTCGCCCGCGCCGACCGAGGTCCTGGTCCGCGGCGAGATGGGCGCCAACGGGTTCGCCGTCGACATCATCGACCGCGGCATCGGGCTCGACCAGGCCGAACTGGACGCGCTCAACCTGCGGCTGTCGCGGCCCCCCGAGTTCGACCTGGCCGTCACCGACCGGCTCGGCCTGTTCGTCGTGTCGCGGCTCGCCGGGCGGCACGGCATCAGGGTCGCGCTGCAGCCGTCGCTGTACGGGGGCGTCAGCGCCGTCGTGCTGATCCCGCGGCAGCTGATCGTGGACGCCGACCAGCCCGACGACGATGAGGGCGCCGCCGGCGCCGATGTTCCCGTCGGCCGGCCGAGGCCCGTCCAGGAGAACGGCGCATCCGGGAACGGCTCGGTGAAGTCGTGGCCCACCCCGACGGCGCCCTCGTCGACGGCGATGCTCAACGCACCGACGCCCTACGACACGGCCGCGCCGACCTATGACACGGCCGCGCCGACGACCTATGACACGTCCGTGCCGACCTATGACATGGCCGCCTATGACGCGTCCGCGCCGGACTACGACGCGGCGACACCGGAGACTCCGGCGTCCTTCGAGGACCCGCCGGGCCATGACGCGACGGTGGGGTTCAACGCACCGGCGTCCTTCCAGGATCAGCCGTCGTACGACGGGTACGAGACCCCGCCGTCGTACGGGACCCCGCCGTCGTCCGCGTACGGCACGCCGCCCTACGGGCAGGCGCCGCCCCCGTTCGACGCGACGCGCCCGTTCCAGGCGGCGGGTCCCGGGCACCCGGGTTCCGGGCAGCCGGGTCCCGGGCAGCCGGGTCCAGGGCAGTACGGCCAGGACCCGGGCGGCGGGCCCGGGTACGCGGCGCCCGCGTCGTTCGGTGAGGCGCAGGCCCAGGCGGGGCCCGGCGGGCGCGCCCCGCTGCCGCGCCGCGTGCGCGGCGGGAACATGGCGCCGCAACTCCGCGACGAGCAGCCGTTCGCCGCGCCATCGGCCCAGGACGACGCCGTCGCAACCTGGGAGGAACGTTCAGCGGAGGCGTCCCGGGACCTGTTCGCCTCCCTGCAGGCGGGATGGCTCCGCGGCAGGGACGAGGACGAGGGACCCGCGGACGCCATGGAGGGAAGATCATGACCCAGCAGGGAGTCGCGGCCGAGCTGAACTTTCTCCTCGACGATCTCGTGGACCGGGTACCGCAGATCCGCAAGGTCGTCGTCCTGTCGCGGGACGGGCTCGTCATGGGCATGTCCCGGGGCGTCGGCCGCGAGGACGCGGAGTACCTGGCGGCGCTCGCCGCCGGGTTCCACAGTCTCGCGATCGGGGCCAAGCCGCAGCTGGAGTCCGGCGAGGTCCGGCAGGCGCTCATCGAGATGGACGACGGCCTGTTCTTCGTCGTCCCCGCCGGTGCCAACAGCTGCCTGGCGCTGCTGAGCGAGGTCGGCGCCAACGCGGGCCTCGTCGCCTACGAGATGACGATGCTGGTCAAGCGCGTCGGCCGGCAGCTGTCCACGGGTCTCAGACGGGCCGGGCCCGGGCCCGGACCCAGGTGACCCGCGATGGACCCGACCGACATGCCCGGCGACCCGCGGGGACCCGGCCGGGAACGGTGGCTGGACGCCGCCGCCGGACCGATCGTCCGCCCCTACGCGGTCACCCGCGGCCGCACCCAGCCCCGCGGCGAGCCCCTGGACATCGTGGCGATCCTCGTCGCGACCGGCCGGCGGCCCGCCGAGCCGGCCCGGTTGTCGCGCCACCAGCGCCGCCTGCTGGCGCTGTGCCGGAGCCCGCACGCCCTCGCCGACCTGGCCTCGGACCTGGACCTGCCGCTCGGCGTGATCCGGGTCCTGGCCGGCGACCTGCTCGACTCGGGCCTCGTGGACGTCCAGCGGTGGTCCACGCCGTCCGGGCAGACCTACGTCCAGCCGCACACCGACGCGAACCTGCTCAGGAGGGTGCTCGATGAACTCCGCGCGCTCTGACCCCCCGCCCGACGCCACGGATGCGGGCGAGGGCCACGACGAGCGGGCGGACGGCCCGCGCGTCGCTCTGAAGATCCTCGTCGCCGGCGGGTTCGGCGTCGGGAAGACGACGATGGTCGGCGCGGTCAGCGAGATCCGCCCGCTGCGCACAGAGGAGGCGCTGACCGACGCGAGCGTCGGCGTCGACGACCTCGACGGCCTCGGCTCCAAGACGACCACGACCGTGGCCATGGACTTCGGCCGCATCACGCTGCGCGACGGCGTCGCGATCTACCTGTTCGGGACGCCGGGCCAGGAGCGGTTCTGGTTCATGTGGAACGAGCTGTCGCGCGGGGCGCTCGGCGCGGTCGTGCTGGCCGACACGCGGCGGCTGATGGCGAGTTTCGCCTCGATCGACTACTTCGAGCAGAAGGGCACGCCGTTCGTCGTCGCCGTCAACTGCTTCGACGACGCCGACCGCTACGACCCGCCCGAGATCCGGATGGCGCTGGACATCGACCCGCACGTGCCCGTCCTGCTGTGCGACGCGCGCCGGACGGTGTCGGCGAAGCAGGTGCTGGTCGCGCTCGTCGAGCACGCGCTGCGGCTCGCCGGCGGCCCGCCGTCCACGAGCACCCGGTCCTGGCGGACCCCGGCCCCGACCCCGGAGAACTAGCCGGACGGGCGGTCGGTGGCCTGGCCGGCGCGGGCCGGGCCGCCGCCGTTCGGGCCGGCAGCGTTCGGGCCGGCAGCGTTCGGGTCGGCAGCGTTCGGGCCGGCAGCGTTCGGGTCGTCGCCGGGCATCGGCGGGCGCATGATGATCTCGTCGACCCCGACGTCGTGGCCGTCCGCGCATCTGACCTGCGCCGTGACCGCCTCCCCGCAGCCGGCGTGCGTCAGCATGACCTGGCGCCCCTCGTCGCCCGGCAGGTACGTCTCGCCCCATTCCATGAGCCCGACGAGGGTGGGCGCGAGGTCCTGGCCCATCTTCGTCAGGTGGTACTCGTAGCGCGTGCGCTGCCCCGGCTCCTGGTAGGGCTCGCGGCTGAGCAGGCCGGCCTTGACGAGGTGGCGCAGGCGTGCGGTCACGGCGGACTCGGTCATGGCGAGGTTGCGGACGAAGTCGCCGAAACGGTTGGTCCCGAAGTAGGCCTCGCTGAGCACCAGCACCGCCGACGGCGGGCCGAGCGCGGCGAGCGTCCTCGCGACCGGGCAGTTCTGCATTGACCAGGCGTCGCGGTCGGCGAAATGCCCCTCAAGTGCGATTGTCACGGGTCCACTATAAACCTTCTGACTTTGCTTGACCAAAGTCAGCCTGCTCGCTAGCCTCCCTGACTATGGGAGAACAAAGTCAGGTACGCCCACGGCCGGTGCTCGCGGTGCTCTCCGTCGCCTCCTTCATGGCGGGCCTCGACCTGTTCATCGTCAACGTCGCGTTCACCGACATCGGACACGACTTCGCCGGTCATCCCATGGCCGACCTGTCCTGGGTCCTCAACGCCTACGCGATCGTCTTCGCGGCGCTGCTCGTCCCGCTCGGCCGGCTCGCCGACCGCTACGGCCGCAAGCCGACCCTCATCGCCGGCCTCGTCGTCTTCACCGTCGCCTCCCAGGCCTGCGCGATGGCGCCGGACCTCTGGTCGCTCGTCGGCTTCCGCGTCCTGCAGGCCGCCGGCGCCGCCGCGCTCATCCCCACCAGCCTCGGGCTGCTGCTGTCGGTTTACCCGGCGGCCCGCCGGGGCGGCGCGGTGCGGATCTGGTCCGCCTCCGCCGCGCTCGCCGCCGCGGCCGGCCCGGCGGTCGGCGGCGTCCTCGTCGACCTGTCCTGGCGCTGGGTGTTCGAGGTCAACATCCCGATCGGGATCGCCGTGACGCTCCTCGCGCTCCGGTACGTCCCCGACTCCCGTGAGGGCGCCACGGCCCGCATCCCCGACCTGCCGGGCACCACGGTCCTCACCCTCGCGATCGCCGCCCTCGCCCTCGGCCTCGTGAAGGTCAACGAGTGGCCGGGCGAGCAGACCACCGTCGTGGTGGGCGGCGCCCTCCTCGCCCTCGCCTGGTTCTGGCTGCGCTCCCTGCGCCACCCCGCCCCGGTCATCGAGCCGTCGCTGCTGGCCGTGCGCACCTTCTCCTGGTCGAACGCGACGGTCCTGCTGTTCAGCGTCGCGTTCGCCGCCAACCTCCTGCTCGGCGTCCTGTGGATGCAGCAGGTCTGGGACTACTCGGCCATCAAGACCGGGCTCGCCGTCGCGCCCGGCCCGCTGATGGTCCCGGTCATGGCGATCGTCGCCGGCAAGATGGCCGCCGCGCGGGTCCCCGTCGGTCTGATCACCGCCGTCGGGTGCATGCTCTGCGCGTTCGGCGTCGTCCTGATCGCGATGAGCCTCGGCCCGGCACCGGCCTACACCACCGAGCTGCTGCCGGGCTGGCTCATCGGCGGCACGGGCGTCGGCCTCGCCCTGCCCACGATCCTCTCGGCCGCCGCCGTCGACCTGCCCTCCCACCGCTACGCCACCGGCAGCGCCGTGGTGAACATGAGCCGGCAGATCGGCACCGTCCTCGGCGTCAGCCTCGCCGTCGCCGTCCTCGGCACCCCGGCCGGCTACGCCGACGCCCACAACGCCTTCGTGAACGCCTGGCTGATGGTCGGCGGGTTCATGGTGATCGCCGCGATCGCCGCCCTTGGCATGACCCCGCGCAGCCCGCAGCCGTCCTCGCCCACCGTCCCCGACACAGAAACGGAAGTGGTCGCCGGTACTTCATAACCAGGGAACCCGGGCTGCGGACGAAGCCTTGACCCGGACCGCAAGGTCCGGTTCGTCCGGAAGTCCCGTTTGATCGCGTCGCCCTTGGCCTCGGGCACCTGCAGAACCCGCGGCCAAGGGCGACGCGGCGATCTCCTGCCGGGCCGCCGGGCGGCTATGCCTGGAAGGCGGTGAGGAGGACGAGCACCAGCGTGACGACCGCGAGGAGACCGTGGCCGAGGACGACCGGGATGGGGAAGCCGCGCTCGGCCGGGACGTCGGCCGCCGCCGCGCCCGGTGCGCCCGCGGCGGTGCGGACGGCGGGCGCGCGGGTCACGGCGAGCCAGCGGGCGAACATGACGAAGCCGAGCAGCGCGACCGGCAGCAGAATGACGAAGGCGGTCCAGGCCAGGGCCGCGGTGTCGGCGAACAGGTAGATCACCCACACGACCAGGCCCGCGGCGGCCAGCAGGAAGTGTCCGAAGATCACCGGGACGGGAAGGCGGGACGAGCCGTCCGACCTCGCCCCGCCGCGGGCGATCCAGGTGCCCAGCATGTAGAAGCCGCCCAGCGCGGTGACGAGCCAGGTGACGAGTGCGGCGACGCTCATGATTCCTCCGTGTTCAGGACTGATCCGTGTTCAGGACTGCTCGGTTTCGTGACTGCTCGCCGGGGGCTGCTCGTCCACGGCGAAGCCCTCGGCCTGGGTGTTCTCGTCGGCGACGCGTACGCCGTAGCGGTAGGCGAGCTTCCCGCCGAGGAACCCGGCCACGCCCAGTACCGCGAAGGACACGGCCGAGAGCGCGATCTGGGCGGGTGAGACGGTGTCGTCGCCCATGCGCCAGCCGAACGCGGCCACGTAGGCGAACGTCACGGCGAGGTTCAGCGACATGTGGACGAGCGCCGTGCGGAAGGCCCGCGTGCCGGGCTGGATGGCGAGCAGGTCCAGGAACCCGGCCGAGGCGGCGGCCAGCGCGCCGGCGATTCCCAGGCCGATGAGCCACAGCGAGCCCTGGGCCGCGGACGCCGGGTCGTCGACCAGGTGCGACGCGACGTCGAACACGAGGCTGCCCACCCAGGCCCCGACCGGCACCGTCACGAAGATCGGATGCAGTGGGTGGCCGTAGCTCCCGGCGAGCGTGCTCACCGGCCGCTTGGCGCGGTGTTGCGGATCGTCCATGACGACCTCCTATTTCACCAACATGTATTGGTGTTATAGCAGACATACGTCAATGGCCCCGGTTCAATCCAGTGCGTCGCCCGGTTTTGACCAAATTTCTAGGTGTTATGGTGATCGCGCGCTAGGCTGATCCGGTGACCTCAGACTCCTCCGCGCTGGAGGCCGCTGCGATCCTGAGCGACGACCTGCGGCGCGGCATGTACGCGTTCATCCGCTCGGCCAAGGCGCCCGTGACGCGGGACGAGGCGGCCGCCAGCGTCGGGATCTCCCGGAAGCTGGCCGCGTTCCACCTGGACAAGCTCGTCGACGCGGGGCTGCTGCGCGCCCACTACGCCAGCCCGGCGGGGGTCCGGCGGGTCGGGCGGGCGCCCAAGGTGTACGAGCCGTCCGGCGTCGACGTGCGGGTCAGCATCCCGCCGCGCGAGCACGGCCTGCTCGCGAGCATTCTGCTGGACGCGGTCCGGGGCCAGGAGGCGGGGGAGAGCGGGGAGGCCGCCGCGCTGCGGGCCGCAGCGGAACGCGGCCGCGCCCTCGGGGCCGCGGAGAGCCGTCCCGTCCGGGGCGGCCGGCTCGGTACCGAGCGGGCGCTGACCTGCGCGGCGGAGATCCTCGAACGCCACGGGTTCGAACCCGACCGGGAGGCGCCCACGCGCCTGCGGCTGCGCAACTGCCCGTTCCACCCGATGGCGGGCGACGATCCCGCCCTGGTGTGCGGCGTCAACCACGCCTTCCTCGCCGGCATGGTGGACGGCCTCGGCGCGTCGTCCATCGAGGCGACGCTCGCCCCGCACTCCGGCTACTGCTGCGTCGAGTTCGGGCCCCGCGCGCAATGAGCCGCCGGCGCCTCCGGCGATAGCGGCCGTGCCTGGCGATGACGGCGGCCGTCATCGCGGGGATCCTCGTCCTGGGAGTGATCGCCGCCGCACTGTCCGGCCAGGGCGCCCGCGCTCTAAGGTTGCCTCGTTGGAGACGGGACCTCAGCCCCGCGCGCCGGGATGAGAACGCTCTGGAGGTTCGGCGTGGCTTTAGCGCGGGTGCTGGCGGCGGTCGTCCTGGCGGGTGGGCTGCTCGGGGCGTGCGGGCAGGGTGAGCGGGAGTCGATCCTCGACAAGTCGACGCTGGTGGTCGGCGTCCGCCCGGACCTGCCGGGGCTCGGGCTCCGGCAGCCGGACGGGCGGTTCGAGGGGTTCGACATCGACGTGGCGAACTATGTGGCCGACCGGCTCGGGAAGAAGGCGCGGTTCGTCCAGGCGCTGGCGGCGGAGCGGATACCGCTGCTGACCTCCGGACGCGCCGACCTGGTGCTCGCCACGCTGTCGGTCACGCCGGAGCGCAAGACGCAGATCGCCTTCGCGGGGCCGTACTACATGTCCTTCCAGGACGTGCTGGTGCGCTCGGACGAGCGCGGGATCGACGGCGTCCGGGAACTGAAGGGACGCAGGTTCTGCGCCGTGGAGGGCGCGGACCCCACCAGGCGGCTCCTCGCGATCCACGGGATGACCGCGAAGCTCGTCCCCGCCAAGGACTACGACGAGTGCATGGCCAAGATCAAGTCGGGCACGGTGGACGCGATCACCACGAACGACGTGATCCTGGCGGGGCTGATCCGGCGTGCGGGCGACGGGTTCCGGCTGGTGAACGCCCGGATCAGCGAGCAGAACACCGGGATCGGGCTGCGCAAGGGCGACCCCGACGGGTGCGAGGCGCTGAACCGTGCCATCACCCAGATGTACCAGGACGGGACGGCCGCCAGGCTGATGGACAAATGGTTCGGCGGCACCCCCGGCCTCGACCTGTCGATCATCGAGATCCCCCAGTTCGACGGCTGCGTCTGACCGGGCCGGACCAAGCCGGGTCCGGGCCGGGTCGGGGCGGGGCGCCGCGCAGGGGGCGGTCTTAGTTCGTGGCGTGGTCCAGGATCAAGTGGAACTCGTCGGCGCGGTGGCCGGAGATCCCGCCCTCCCGCGTGCGGGTGTCGATCTTGTGGTGCAGGTAGGCCACGTCGGCGCGGCGGCGTTCGGGCGGGGACCAGGGGCGGTCGAGGATCCGCTCGATCACGTTGGCGAGGTCGATGCCCACGTCGTCGCGGACGTCGCCTTCCTCGACCGCCTCGTCCACGGAGAAGCGGAGCCTGAGCAGCGCTTCGTGGATGCGGGAGCCGGGTTCGCGGGTCTGGGCGGGGGAGTCCTCAGGGTCGGGATCCGCCGGTGACGGGGACGCGGACGGGGACGCGGACGGGGGCGCCGACGAGGGCGGGGGCGAGGCCGCCTGGAGGGGGAGCAGGCGGCCGGCCGGGCGGTCGTCTCCCAGCGAGTCGCCGATCCCGATGACGAGGGTGGTCGCGGCGACGATCGTGGCGGCGACGCCGATCAGCGCGAGCCATGGCAGGTGGAATCCGCGTTCCGGGCGGCGTGGTTCCGGACGGAGCTGCTCCGGGCGGAGCTGCTCCGGGCGGAGTTCTTCGCTCCGCCACTCGCCGGTGTCTTGTTCGTCCGTCATGTCTGGATCGTTGCCAGGATGCGGTTCAGTTCGTCGGCGAGATCCGGGGACAGGCCGCGTTCCCGCCGGCGCGTGACGATCTTGGCCTGGAGCAGGTCGATCCGCCGGTCGACGTCGACGTCCCGGTCGGCGGTGAGATCGTTCTCCAGGTTGGTGATCACGTTGTTGAGGTCGATGGCGACGTCGGAGCGGATCTCCCCCGAGGTGTAGCCGCGGCTCACGATCGGGCGCAGCCGTCCGAGCGCGTCGGCCACGCCGGTCTCGGCCGCGCGGCGGCCGCGCTCGGGCGCCGGCGCCGCCGTCCGGTCCGCTCTCGCGGGCGGCGGCGGGACGGTGACCGGGGTGCGCGGCGCGGAGACGAGGATCGCGGCGGCGCCCGTGACGGGGATGGCGACCACGAGGGCGAGCGCCGCCAGCCGCGCCCCCCGGCGGCGCGGGCGCGCGGGCGGGCGCGGGGGCGGACGCAACGCCCTGGTGCGGTGGTCGCGGGACGGCGCCTGGCTCCGCACCGTCGTGAACACCGCGTTCGGCGGCTCGTCGTCGCGGGCGAGGATGTCGGCGATCTCCGTCGCGGTCGGGCCGTACCCGGCGGTCGCGCCCGCGCAGCGCGCGGCGAGCGAGGCGAGTTCCCCGGACGTCCCGGCGGGGAGGCAGGCGGAGATGACGGCGCCGAGCGCGCGGACGTCGACCGCCCTCGTCTCGTCGGCCGCGGCCCGGCCGGGGTCGGCGGCCTTCCCGCGACCGGGCGAGCCGCGGGCGCCGCGGACGATCCCGCCGATGCCGGTGTCGGCGACCTTCACCTCGCCGCAGACGAGCATGATCTTGCCGGGTCCGAGGTCGCAGTGCGTGACGCCGGCCGCGTGCGCGGCCTCCAGCGCCGCCGCGACCTGGGCGCAGATCTCGATGGTCTCGGACGCGGTGAGCGGGCCGAGGCGCAGCCGCTCCGCGAGGGGCTCGCCGTCCAGGAACTCGGTGACGACGTACGAGACGAGGCGTCCGGACGCGTCGCGGGTCTGGTCGCTGTCGAAGACGGTCTCCAGGGCGGCGTGCGAGAGACCGGCGGCGCGGTTGACGCCCTTCTGGAACATGCGGTGCAGATCGGTGTGCGCGACCGCCGGCAGCTTCACCGCGACGGGACGGCCGAGCAGCTCGTCCCACGCCCGCCAGACCTCCATCGCACCGCCGTGGTCGAGGCGCTCCACCAGCCGGTAGCGTTCCGTCAGCCGCAAGCCCGATTCCACGCGAACCAACCCTCGTCGCACATCCTGGCCAGGTGTGGTCCCTGGCTTGCCCGGTGGTACGCGCCGTCCGGTGACGGGGGTTCGATCAGACTCCGGCCGGGGAGCGCTCGGCACGCCACTCGGCCAGCAGCTCGCGCAGACGCTCTTCGTAGAGGGCGATGTTCGCGGTCTTGACGTCCTCGTATCCGCGGATCATGTCCGGCAGCTCCGCGATCCGGACGGCGGCGTCGAGCCGCTCCCCGGCGCCGTCCGGCCCGGCGGTCAGCCCGGCCGCCAGCTCCCGCACGACGGCCAGGTAGCCGGTGATCAGCCGGCGTTCGGCGCGGCGCTGCGCCGCCGGGCCGAACGGGTCGAGCGGGGTGCCGCGCAGCCGCCGCATCGCGCGCAGGACGCGGAACGCCGGGCGGGCCGTCCGGCCGAGCGCGATCTTCTTGTCGAGCCCCATCGCCCGCAGCATCGGCGGATGCAGCATGTACCGGACGGTGGAGCCCGGCCCGAACTGCTCCTCGACGCGCCGGGTGAGGCCGGGGTCGAGGTGCAGGCGGGCCACCTCGTACTCGTCCTTGTACGCCGTCAGCTTGTAGAGGTTGCGTGCGACGGCGACCGCGAGCCGCTGCCCGGCGGCGCCCGCCGCGTGTTCGGCGGCGGCGACGCCCAGGACGGTGTCCAGGTACCGCCTGGCCAGTGCGAGGTTCTGGTACGCGGCCAGGTCGGGGACGCGGATCCGCAGGACGCGGGCCAGCTCGCCGTCCGCGCCCGACCCCTCGACGAGGCGCATCGCGTCCCGCGCGGTCCTGTCCAGCGGCCTGTCCGGCGAGGCCGGCGACGCGGCCGGCGCGGCCGGCTCGGCCGCGTCCGCCCAGCCCGGTTCGAGGACGAGGCGGCGTCCCGCGCGGAACGCCTGCACGTTCGCCTCCACCTGCACGCCGTTCAGCGCCAGCGCCTCCTCGATCGCGTCCGCCGACAGCGGCAGCAGCCCCGACTGGTACGCGGCGCCGACCACGACGAAGTTGGCCGTGGTCGTGCTCCCGAACCAGCGTTCGGCCAGCGCCAGGGCGTCGAACGCGACGAGGCGCCCGGCATCGGTCCGGTCGGCGATCTGCCGGACGAGCGCGGCGCCGGGCGGCAGCGACGCCGCCGTATCCGTGATCATCCGGCCGGTCGGGACCTCGCTGGTCGACACGATCGCGGCGGTGCGGCCCGGCGCGCAGCGGCGCAGGTTCGTCTCCGACGTGCCCGCCAGCGAGTCGAACACGAGGTAGGCGTCGGCGCCGCCCGCGCCGACCATGCCCGGACGGTCCCGGGTGGCGTCCCCGATCCGCAGGTGCGACACGACCGCGCCGGCCTTCTGGCTCAGCCCGGTCTGGTCGAGCGCGCGGGCGTACCGCCCGTCGATCAGCGCGGCGGTGGCGAGGACCTGGTTGACGGTCACGACTCCCGTGCCGCCGATGCCGACGAGCAGGACGTCCGCGGACACGGGCCGCGCGGCGGGCTCGGCCGGCGCACCGATCTCCGGCAGCGACGGGCCGGCCGCCTTCCGCCCGCCCGGGATCACCGTGACGAACGACGGGCAGTCGCCGTCCACGCACGAGTAGTCCTTGTTGCAGGACGTCTGGTTGATCTGCGTCTTGCGCCCGAACTCCGTCTCGACCGGCTCCACGCTCAGGCAGTTCGACTTCACGCCGCAGTCGCCGCAGCCTTCGCAGACCGCCTCGTTGATCAGCACCCGCTTCTCGGGGTCCGGGAGGAGCCCGCGCTTGCGTTTGCGCCGCGTCTCCGCCGCGCACGCCTGGTCGTACAGCAGCACGGTCACGCCGGGCACCTCGCGCAGCTCGCGCTGGACGGTGTCGAGGTCGTCGCGGTGGCGGACCCGGACGCCGGGCGCCCAGTCCGTCCCGCGCGGGTAGCGGGACGGATCGTCCGCCACCACGACGATCTCCGCGACGCCCTCGGCGTGCAGCATCCGGGTGATCGCGGCCGGGTCGGAGCCGCCGTCGGCGGCCTGCCCGCCCGTCATCGCGACGGCCGCGTTGTAGAGGAGCTTGAAGGTGATGTTCGTCCCGGCGGCGACGGCCTGCCGGACGGCGAGGCTCCCCGAGTGGAAGAACGTCCCGTCGCCGAGGTTCTGGAACATGTGGGCGGTGTCGCTGAACGGGGCCGCCCCGACCCACATCGCACCCTCGCCGCCCATCTGGGTCGTGCCGATGCTGCGGTCGGTGAACACGGTCATGACGTGGCAGCCGATGCCGCTCGCGGCGACCGACCCGTCCGGGACGACCGTCGACCGGTTGTGCGGGCAGCCCGAGCAGAAGTAGGGGGTGCGGGCGGGGGCGAGCAGGTCGATCCGGGGCTTGCGGGGACGCAGCACCGGGTCGCGCAGGTCCAGGTGCTCCTCGCCGACGCGGTCGGCGAGGAGCCGGGCCAGGGCCCTGGTGATGCGGTCTGCGTCCAGGCCCCCGTCGGGCGGGACGAGACCGGTGCCGTCCGGCCCGTTCTTGCCGTACACCCGGGGACGTTCCGCCTGGTCGTACAGGACGTCCCGGATCTGCGTCTCGATGAACGCGCGCTTCTCCTCGACCACGACGATCTCGCGGAGCCCGCGCGCGAACTCCCGCAGCCGGCCGCCGTCCAGCGGATAGATCATGGCGAGCCGCAGCAGCCGCACGCCCCGCCGGGCGAGGGCCGCGTCGTCCAGGCCGAGCCGGTCGAGCGCCTCGCGCAGCTCAAGGTAGGTGCGCCCGGCGGCGACCAGCCCGATGGACGCGTCGCCGGCGGCGCCCTCGATCCGGTCGAGGCCGTTCGCCGCGGAGTATGCCGTCGCGGCCTGCAGCCGGCCTTGCAGGACCTCGGTCTCCAGGGACGTCGTGTCCTGCAGGTCGACGCCCGGCCTGCGCGTCGGCTTCCACGGGCGGCCCCGCCACGCGAACTCCGGCAGCACCGGATCGGGTACCTGGGCGGCGTCCACGACCTCGTGCGAGTCCGCGACATCGGTGACGACCTTGAAGCCGGTCCAGGCGCCGCTGAACCGGGACATCTCGAATCCGTGCCGGCCCAGCCGCAGCACGTCCCCGACCGACGCCGGGACCAGCACCGGCATGAACGCCTCCGCGAGCGCGCCCTCCGTCGCCGACGGCAGCGTGGACGACTTGGCGGACGGGTCGTCGCCCACCACCGCCAGCACCCCGCCGCGCTCGGACGTGCCGAGCCAGTTCGCGTGCTTGAACGCGTCCAGCGAACGGTCGACGCCGGGCGCCTTGCCGTACCAGAGGCCGAACACCCCCTGGTACCGCGGCCCCGGCAGGTGCTCCACGAGCTGGGACCCGTAGACCGCCGTCGCCGCCAGTTCCTCGTTCACGCCGGGCACGAACCGGATGTCGTGGCCCTCCAGCAGCTTCGCGTCCCGCATGAGCTGCTGGTCGAGGCCGCCGAGCGGCGATCCCCGGTACCCGGACACGAACCCGGCCGTCGTCCAGCCGCGCCGCGCGTCCGCGCGCCGCTGGTCGAGCAGCAGCCGGACGAGCGCGTGCACCCCGCCGATCGCGATCCGGCCCCGCTCCAGTTCGAGCCGGTCACGAAGTGCGGACCGCGGTGCCCGTGTGCGTCCGGTCATGGTCTGGCCCCTCTCACCGTCGATCGGACTCATTGAGCCGCCATCGGTGAGCGTCGTGCAAGATGCTGTGACCGTAGTTGAGCGGATTGCTCAAGGGTGAGCCGTGTTGCCCGCCGGAGCTGAGCGTTGTGCCAGCACCGCGACCGGCCGCCCGCGGCCGTCCGCTAGCGAGGCGTGAGGGTCATGGGGGTCGGCAAGGGGAAGTTGCCCGGAAGGGCGAGGGCCCGGAAGGGCGAAAGGCCCCTGATGTACGCGTTCGAGGCGGATGTACGGGAGAATGGAAAATGGCCACGGCACAGCGGGGGACGCGGAAAGGCAGGACGTCTTGAGCGGCGACATGCGGTTCACCGTCACGCGGACGCTGAGCAAGGATCAGCAGGCGCGGCGGGAACGGCTGATCGACTCGGCGCGCGGGCTCGCGCTCGAAGGCGGCTACGCGGCCGTCACCATGCACGACGTCGCGGACCGCGCCGGCGTCGCCCGCGCGACCGTCTACCGGTACTTCGCCACCAAGGACCACCTGCTCACCGAGGTCGCGGCGGCCTGGGCGCACCGGGTCATGGACGACGTCGACGCGCTCGCGGTCGGCGGCACCCCGCTGGAGCGGCTCACCGCGATGCTGGAGCGCATCGTGTACGTGGCGGCGGAGGAGCCGACGCTGACCTCGGCCATCATCCAGGCGGTGACCTCGGACGACTCCAGCGTCGACGACCCCCGCACCATCCTGTTCCTGTTCCTGCGGGACCGGCTCTCGACGGCGATCGGCGACCCGGTGCCCGAGCGGGACGACGTCGAGGTCGTCCTCGGCCACATCCTGCTCTCCGCGCTGATCAGCCTGGCGTCGCTGCGCCGGCCGGCCGAGGAGGTCGCCACGATGGTCCGCACGGCCGGCCGCCTGGTGCTGGCCGGTGCGCTCGCCGCGGCCACCGCCCCCTGATGGTCCACTTTCCGTGGGCCTGATTGGACCTGTCGCATGGACCACCACGTTCCCTAGCGTGCTCCTGTGACGAATCCGCTGCTGTTCCTGCTGGCCGCGCTGACGCTTGTCGCCATCCCCGGCCCCAACCACCTGTACATCACCACGCGCAGCATCGGCGAGGGACGCCGGGCCGGCATCGCGTCCGCGCTCGGCGTCGAGACCGGCACGCTGGTCCACGTCGCCGCCGCGACGGCCGGGCTGTCGGCCGTCGTCGCCGCGTCCGCGACCGCATTCGGCCTCCTGCGCTACGCGGGCGCCGCCTACCTCGTCTACCTCGCCTACCGGACGCTGCGCAGCCGCGACGACATCGGTGAGCCGGAACCCGTGCCGCAGCCGCTGCACCGCGTCTACTTCGACGGCATGTTCGTGAACATCCTCAACCCGAAGGTCGTGCTGTTCTTCCTGGCGTTCCTGCCCCAGTTCGTCGACCAGGGCGCGGGCGCGGTCCCGCTGCAGATCCTGGTGATGGGCGTCGCGACCGCGCTGATCGGCCTGGTCAGCGACATCGGATACGCCCTCGCCGCCGGCTCCATCGGGACATGGCTGCGCGCCCGTCCGGTCTTCCGGCGGCGGCAGCGGTACGCGACGGGCCTGGTCTACCTCGGCCTCGGCGCCGTCGCCGTGTTCGCCGCGCCCGGCACCCGCCGCGCCTGACCTCCCGCGGCGTCCGGCGTTCCCGCCGCCCGGCGTTCCCGGCGGGGGTCGCGGACGAATTGTCACCCAGGTGACAAGCATCCCCAAGCATTGTTCACACGGGGGTGCAGCCCCGCCCGATCCGTCATCGGTAGCTTCCGGAGAGCCCCGCACACCGAGGGGGCGGGGGAGGTGCCGACGGTGACCACGACGCTTGGGGAGCGCTCGACGCTTGGGGAGCGCTCGCCACTCAAGCCATGGGCCGGTGTTCCGAGTGAGCTGTCCGACCTGTTCCGGCCCCATCTGGACGCCCTCGCCGAGGAGATGATCGGGGAGATCCTCGCCGGGATCCCCGAGTACTCCCGCCCGCAGGACGAGGAGTACGCGCGGCTCGTGCGCCTCGCCGTCGA
Source organism: Spirillospora sp. NPDC048823 (assembly GCF_043198445.1). Taxonomy (NCBI): domain Bacteria; kingdom Bacillati; phylum Actinomycetota; class Actinomycetes; order Streptosporangiales; family Thermomonosporaceae; genus Spirillospora; species Spirillospora sp. NPDC048823. The sequence continues at coordinate 38,556 of NZ_JBICUT010000021.1, forward strand.
GGGCGCGCTGCGCCAGTTCGTCGACCTCATCATGGACCCGGAGAGCTCGTGGGAGCCGGTCGCCGCCGTCTACCGGGAGATCGGCTGGGCCGAGGCCCGCGAAGGCCGCAACCTCGACATCCTGCAGACGTCCTTGCGGCTCGGCGCCCGCGTCGCCTGGCGCCGGCTCGCCGCCGAGTCGGAGCACTACAACATCTCCCGCCGCACGCTCGCCAGCATCGCCGAAGCCATCTTCGCGTTCCTGGACGAGATCGCCCGCGCCGCCACCGACGGCTACACCAAGGCGCGCGAGCAGGAGGCCGGCGAGCTGGAGCACCGCCGCCGCCGGCTCCTGGACCTGCTGCTCGCCGAACCGCCCGCCGCCACGCAGGCCATCGCCGACCTGGCGCGCCTCGCGCAGTGGCGCGTCCCCCGGACGGTCGCGGCGGTCGTCCTGTACGAGCGGAGGCAGCAGCCCTTCTCGTACCCGTCGCTGCCGCCCGACGTGCTCGCCGACCTCAACCGCCGCGAACCGTGCCTGATCATCCCCGATCCGGAGGGGCCGGGACGCGGCCGGATGCTGGATCCGGCGCTGCGCGACTGGGTCGCCGCGATGGGCCCCACCGTCCGCGTCGAGGACGCGGCCAAGTCGCTGCGCTGGGCACGGGAGGCGCTGCCGCTCGCGCGCCGCGGCGTTCTGCCGTCCGACGGGCTCATCCGCTGCGCCGACCACATGCCGGTGCTCATCATGTTCCAGGACGAGGAACTGGTGCGGACCGTCGCCGAACTGCGGCTCGCGCCGCTGAAGGTGGTCCGGCCGCGGCATCGCGAGCGGCTGATGCGCACGCTGCTGGCCTGCCTGCAGAACGGGTTCAACGCCACGGAGGTCGCGCACCGCCTGCACGTCCACCCGCAGACCGTCCGGTACCGGCTGCACCAGCTGGAGGAGCTGTTCGGAGGGCGGCTGCACGCGCCGGAGACGCGGCTGGAGATGGAGATGGCGCTGACCGTCTGGCTCACCGCACCCGAGCAGTCTCAATCAATCGATTGACCGGGGGGCGGGCCACCGCCTAGCTTGGCCGTATGACCAGCAGCGACGCAGCCCCGGAACGCATCCTCGACGCGGCCACCCGGCTGTTCGCCGCGCTCGGCTACGACGGCACCTCCACCCGCATGATCGCCGAGGCGGCCGGGCTCAACGTCGCCACCGTCGCCTACCACGTCGGCGGGAAACGGGACCTGTACCTCGCCGTCGTGGAACGTGCCCACCAGGCCGAACGCGCGGCACTGGAGGACGCGATCGCGCAGATCGGCTCCGAGCCCGACGGGATTCTGCAGCTCCTCGACCGCTACATCGACTTCTGCGTGGAGAACCCGGAGATCCCCGCCCTGTGGATGCACCGCTGGCTGTCGGACGCCAGGGACCTCATCGACCTTGAGGCGCAGTTCGTCAGGCCGCAGTTCGACCTGGTCGGCGCAGCCGCCCGCAAGGTCGTGCCCGACGACGTCGACGTCGAGTACGTCATCTGGACGGTCGTCTGGTGCACCCACGGATTCGGTACCGGCGGCGTCATGGACGCCGACGGGCACCGCCGCGGCCTGGACGATCCCCGCGAAGTGGCGCGGTTCCGCGCCCACCTCCGCCGCCTCGTCTCCAACGCGATCGGGCTGCCCACCGGCCCGGACGCCTGATGACCACTGCGCTGCCCCGGCGCCGCCTCCTCGGCTACGGCATCGGCTCCGTCGGCACCGGCGTCTTCTCCGCCGTCCCCGGCCTGCTGCTCCTGTTCTACCTGACCGACGTGCTCGGCGTGTCCGCCGCGCTCGCCGGCGTCGTCCTCGTGGTGCCCAAGGCGTGGGACGTCCTGCTCAACCCGATCGTCGGCGCCGCCAGCGACCGCGAGGCCGTCCGGACCGGCCGCCGCACCCGCCTGCTGCTGCTCGGCGCCGTGACGCTGCCGCTGCTGTTCGCCGCGATGTTCGCCGTGCCGGTCGAATCCGCGGGGTTCGCCGCCGCGTGGGCCGGGATCATGTTCCTGCTGGCCGCGAGCGCCTTCGCCTGCTTCCAGGTGCCCTACGTGGCGCTGCCCGCCGAGATCTCCGCGCAGCCGTCCGAGCGGGGCCGCGCGATGGCCTGGCGCGTCGTCTGCCTCACCCTCGGCATCCTGGTCGCCGGCGGGCTCGCCCCGGCCCTCGCGGACGCGGGCGGAGGCGGACGCGCCGGGTACGCGCTGATGGGGGCCGTGGTCGGGCTCGCCATGGGCGCCGCGATGATCGCGAGCACGCTGGCGAACCGCTGGATCCCGTCCCGCCCCGGGCCCCGCCCGCTGGGGCTCGTCGCCGCGCTGCGCACCGCCCGCGGGAACCGCCCGTTCTTCATGCTGCTCGGCGCCTACGTCACCAGCACCCTCGCCGTCGCGATCATGCTGGCCGGCGCGCCGTACGTGGCGACCTACCGGCTGGACGACTACGGGCTCACCTCCGCGATGTTCGTCTGCATGGTCGGCCCGAGCGCGTTCGCCGTCCCGATGTGGCACCGGCTGTCGCGCAGGTACGGGGAGGTCGGCTGCTATCTGGCGGGGCTGCTGCTGTTCGCGGGGGCGGCCGCCGCGCTGTACCCGGTGATCACCTCGGTGGGCGGCGTCCTCGCGCTCAGCGCCCTGATCGGCGTCTGCTACGCGGCCGTCCAGCTGCTCCCGCTCGCGCTGCTGCCCGAAACCGTCCACGCCGACGCGGGGCGGACGGGGCACGCGCAGTCCGGCGCCTTCACCGGCCTCTGGACGGCCGCCGAAACCGGCGCGCTGGCCCTCGGCCCCGGCGTCTTCGCGCTGATCCTCGCCGTCTCGTCGTTCAACTCGTCCGATCGTGATGCTGTCGCCGGGGGGTCGTCCCCCCAGAATGTCTTCGACACCCCCGTCGTCCAGCCGGGGTCGGCGCTGACCGGCCTGACCGCCGGTTTCACGCTCGTCCCGGCCCTGCTCCTGCTGCTGAGCATCCCCCTGCTGCTGGCGTACCGCCGGCTGGCCGCCGCCCACACAAGCATTGAGGAACCGCAACGCCATGCCGTCTGACCACCTGCCCGAGAACGGCCGCCCGGCCGGGGAACTGCTCACCGAACTCGCCCGGCTGCGGGACGCCGACCTTCCCGTGCGCGGCGGCCAGGTCACCGCCTACGTCTACGACACCGGACGCGAGGCCGTGCACGACCTCGCCGCCACCGCCTACCTGGAGATGCTGGAGGTCAACTGCCTCGACCCCACCGCGTTCCCCAGCATCGTCGCCCTCGAACGCCAGATCGTCGCCGTCGTCGCGGACAAGCTCGGCGGCGGCTCCGGCGTTTTCACCAGCGGCGGGACCGAGTCGATCATGCTGGCGGTCAAGGCGGCCCGGGACGCCCGCCCGGTCGACGGGAAACCCCAGATCGTGCTGCCCACGACGGGGCACCCCGCGTTCCACAAGGCCGCGCACTACCTGGGCATGGAGGTCGTGCACGTCCCCGTCGACGCGTCGTTCCGCGCCGACCCCGCCGCGACGGCCGCCGCCCTCACCCCGCGGGCCGTCCTCGTCGTTGCCTCGGCCCCCTCGTACCCGCACGGCGTCATGGACCCGATCCCGGAGATCGCGTCGATCGCCGCGTCCGCCGGCGTCCCCTGCCACGTGGACGCGTGCGTCGGCGGCTGGGTCCTGCCCTGGCTGCGGGACGGGGGACGCGACGTCGCGCCGTTCGACCTGTCCGTGCCCGGCGTGACGTCCCTCTCCTGCGACCTGCACAAATACGGCTACTCCCCGAAGGGCGCCTCCGTCGTCCTGTTCGCGGACGAGTCGCTCCGCCGCCGCGCCTACTTCGCCGCCGCCGAATGGCCCGGCTACACGATCATCAACGCGACCGTCCAGAGCAGCAAGAGCGCCGGGCCGCTCGGCGCCGCGTGGGCGACCCTCAACGCCATCGGCGCCCAGGGCTACCGCGAACTCGCGGAGAACGCGATGAAGGCGGCCGAACGCCTCATCGCCGGCGTCGCCGAGATCCCCGGCCTGCGCGTCCTCGGCGAGCCCGTCGCCCCGCTCGTCGCCGTCGCGTCCTCCGACCCCGGCCTCGACGTGTTCGTCATCGCCGACGAGGCCCGGTCACGCGGCTGGTTCTTCCAGCCGCAGCTGTCCTACCAGGACATCCCGCCGAACCTGCACTTCACGCTGACCGGCGTCAGCGACATCGAACCGCTGCTGGCGGCCCTCGCCGACGCCACCAAGGCCGCCCGCGCCGCCGGACCGCCCGACGTCCCGTCCGACCTGGTCGACGCCCTCGCCGGCCTCGACCTCGACAGCATCGACGACGCCGGTTTCGCAGGGCTCCTCGCGTCCGTCGGCGTGGACCTGGCCGGCGGCGAACCCGCGACCGCCCAACCCGAGATGGCCGTGGTCAACGCCATCCTGGACGCCCTGCCGCCCGCCACCCGCGAGGCCCTGCTGATCCGCTTCCTGTCCGTCCTCTACGCCTGACGTCCCATACGCCTGACGCCCACTCCCGGCACGGGCGGTTCAGCCGAGGCGGATCAGCCGCTCGATGATCGACGGCTCGTCCAGTGTCCGCGCCGGCTCCAGCGGAACCTTCGCCGCGCCCGCCGTCAGGGTGCCGACCCGCTCACCGGTGCCCGCCTGGCGCGGGGGATCGCCCTCGACGCCGACCGGCACGGTCAGCCCGGGCCAGCCGACGACGGTCACCGGGGACGCGGCGCGCAGCGGCGTCATGCCGCCGAGCCCGTCGTCGACGTGTGCGACCTTCGCGCCCTTCGGCGCGAGGGTCGCCGCGACCAGCGCGTTCTCGGCCGCGATGACGAGTTGCTGCGCCGCGTCGACGGCGCCCGCCGCCGACGGGGACTGCTGCCCCATCACCGCGCCCACGATCACGGTGCTCACGCCCTGGACGTCCTTGCGCGCCGCGAACACGAAGTTCCCGCCCGCCGCGTCCGTGTACCCCGTCTTCCCGCCGATGACGCCGTACTGACCCAGCAGGTAGTTGCCGCCCTGCCGCGTCGCTCCGCCGTCGTCCGGAACATATGCTGGCTTGCTCACGATCTCCGCGAAGGCCGGGATCCGCATCGCCGCCCGCAGCAGCTTCACCTGGTCCGCGGCCGTGCTCACCGTAGTGGAGTCGTAGCCGCTCGGATCGGTGTAGCGGGTGCCGGTCATACCCAGCGACTGCGCGGCGGCGTTCATCTTCGCCGCGAACGCCTGGTCGCTTCCCGCGTCCCACCGCGCCAGCTCATGCGCCACGTCGTTCGCCGAGATGACCAGCAGGGCCTCCAGGGCCTTGCGCTGTGTCAGCCTCTGGTTCGCGGTCACCCCGAGGATCGACTCCCCGCGCTGCTTGCGCATCGGGATCTGCGCCGCCGCCTGCGGCGACACCGTCATCACCGGCCCCGCCTCACCCGGCTTCAGCGGGTGTTCGCGCAGATACACGTACGCCGTCATCACCTTGGCGACGCTCGCGGTGGGCGTCGGCGCCGACCCCCCTGACGAGCCCATCGTCCCGAGCCCGTCCACGTGGACGACCGACTGCCCTCCGGACGGCCACGGCAGCGCCGGGGCCTGCCCCGGGAACGCGTGACTGGAGGTGATGGCCAGATCAACGGCCGGGTCGGGGACCGGCCGGACGAGCTGCCCCGTGACGACCCCGGCGACCAGCACCAACACGGCCACGAGGATGATGAGCCCCCGCCGCCCCCGCTTGGCCCCCGTCTCCTCCGCGGCCGGCGCCGCAGGCGGAGCCGGGGGAGCGAGAGGAGCCGCCCCGTCCCACGGCACGGTCCATTGACCCGAAGACCGGACGACCGGAGCCTGCTCCTGCGGCACAGCCTGCAAAGCCCCGGCCTGCGGAGACGCGGGCTGCGGAGACGCGGGCTGCGGCGGTGAGGATTGACGTGGTGCGGATTGACGTGGTGAGGCTTGCGGAGTCGCGGTCTGGGGTGGTGGGGCTTGTGGTGGCGGGGCGTGGGAGGAGAGGACCGGTAGGCGCTCAACCCGTGTAGGGCCGGTCCCACCGGACGGAGGCGCGTCCTTCTTGGGCGGGGCCTTGGACGGGGAGGCGGCTTGTGGTGATTCGTCCTCGGCGGCGGGCGGGGCGCCGGCCGCGGTGTCCTCGGCGGCGTCAGGCTCGGCCGTGCCGGGATCGGCCGCGTCGGGATTGGGCGCGCCGGGCTCGGCGGCGTCCTCTGCGACGCTGTCCTCGGGGGGCTTCGGGAGCTTGACGTACCATGGGCCCGTCGGGGGAGAGGCGGATCCCCCGGACGAGTCGCCCTTCGGCTTGGCGGAGCGGCGGATGGGGATGTCCGGTCTGGTCAAGGAGACCTTCGCGGGCAGGCGGAACTCCGCGGTGGCGGTACGCGCGGGTTCGCGCTCGTCCTCGGAGCCGGACGTCACCGGTTCCCCCTTGGCGTCGTCCATGGCCCGACCCTTCTCGACTGGTCCCCTCCGGCAGACGGAGCGGTCTCCCCGGCAAACCCCGTGCTTATTGAAGGATGCGCAGTTTAGCGAGAAGGTTCGCTTGAGAGGTCAAGGAGCAGCGGCGGACGAATCCCGCGCGGTTCGAGAAGTTCCTCGCCGTGGTGACCGGCTCGCGTGGGACCGTGCGGCCGCCGAGCGGCTGTTCGCGCCGTTCCGGGAGTGAGCGATGAGTGAGCCCGTCCCTGCCGGGTAGGGCCGAGTCATCCCGGGCCCCCGGCGACGACCCACGAGGCTCAAGGAGTGAGCGTTGTATGGCAACGAAGATCCGCGAAATCATGACCGGTTCGCCGACGTCGGTGTCTCCGGAACTCGACATCGTGACCGTGGCCCGAGCGATGCGCGATGAGGACATCGGTGCCGTGCTGGTGGCCGACGGCGACGAACTCCTGGGGCTCGTCACCGACCGCGACCTGGTGATTCGCGGGCTCGCCGCCGGCGGTGACCCGACGCAGCTGAACATCGGCGGCATCGCGAGCACCGCGACCGCGACCGTCGGGCCGGACGACCCGCTGGACAAGGCCGCGCAGGTCATGCGGGAGCGGGCGGTGCGGAGGCTCCCGGTCATCGAGGACGGCCGCCCGGTCGGCATCGTGTCGATCGGCGACCTGGCGATGGAGAGGGACGAGGTATCGGCGCTCGCCGACATCAGCTCCGCCCGCCCGAACGCCTGAGCCCGCCCGCCCCGGTCAGGGGAGGACGGACAGAAGCAGGTCCAGTTCGTCTTCGGTGTTGTAGTAATGCACGGAGGCCCGCACGGCGGCCGGAACGGTGTCCGGGTCGTATCCGTGTGCGCGGGGGATCGCGACGCTGACGTTGACACCGCGATCCCTTGCGGCCGCTTTGATGGCGGTGGGGTCGTGGCCGTCCACGGTGAACGTGACGATGCCGGACGGCCGTTCGCCCTTGTCGAGGACCGTCGTCGCAGGCCGGGCGGCCAGTTTCCGGCGCAGCACGGACGCGAGCCCGGTCACGTGCTCCTCGATCTCCGTGATCCCCAGATCGGCCGCGTAGTCGGCGGCGACGCCCAGCCCGATCTGCCCGGCCACGTACCGTTCCCATGTTTCGAAGCGCCGTGCGTCCTCCCGCATCTCGAAGGCGTCGGGGGCCTGCCAGGCGGCGGCGTGCAGGTCGAGAAACGGGGGTTCGAGGGTCGGGACGATCTGCCGCCGCACGTACAGGAACCCGGTCCCGCGCGGGCCGCGCAGGAACTTGCGGCCGGTCGCCGACAGCATGTCGCAGCCGATCTCGCCGACGTCCACGGTGAGCTGGCCGACCGACTGGCACGCGTCCAGCAGGTACAGGACGCCGTGCTCCCGGCACAGCCGCCCGACGTCGGCGGCCGGGTTGACGAGCCCGTTGTGCGTGGGGATGTGGTTGAGCGACACCAGCCGGACGTCGCCCTCGGCCAGTGCGGCTTCCAGCGCGTCCAGTGAGAGGGTCCCGTCGGCCTCGTCCGGGACGACCTCCACGCTCACGCCTTTGGCCGCCGCCACCTGCTGGTAGGCGATGGTGTTGCTGGAGTACTCGCTCGTCGTGGTGAGGATGCGGTCGCCTTCGGCGAAGGGGATCGCGTAGAACGCCATGTCCCAGGCCCGGGTGGCGTTCTCCACGTAGGCGATCTCGTCCGCGCGCGCGCCGATCAGCCTTGCCACCGCGTCGTAGAAGCGTTCGACGGCCGGTGCGTTCAGTTCCGCCGCCTCGTATCCGCCGATCGTGTTCTCCAGCGTGAAGTGCTCCGCCACCGCGTCGATCACGGGACGCGGCGGCAGCGCGGCGCCGGCGTTGTTGAGGTGGGCCACTCTTGCGCAGCCGGGGGTGTCGGTCCGGAGCTTGCCGATGTCCACGTGCCGCCCTTCCCTCGAAAATGTCGTACCCCTGCGCGACCCTGGTCACGGGTGGCGATTTGACCTCAACCGTCGTTGAGGTCGCATGCTTGCTCCTCCAGGCTAACGATCAACGGGGTTCGTCATGGACATGGAAGTCACCGCGTGGATGTCGCTGCACCACGCGATGAACGCGCGCGACAGCAGGCCCTTCTCGAAGGCGACGCTGCGCCGCATCGGCCGGTTCGCGCGCCCGCACCGCCGGCGGCTGGCGCTGTTCCTCCTGCTCAGCGTGGTGATGGCGGTCCTCGCCGTCGCGACCCCCGTGCTGGCCGGCCAGGTCGTCGACGCGATCGTCGAGCACTCCCCGACGTCCACCGTCGTCAATCTCGCGATCCTGATCGCGTTCCTCGCGCTCGCCGAGGGCGGCCTCGGCCTCGCGAACCGGTGGCTGTCGGCCCGCATCGGCGAAGGGCTGATCCTCGACCTGCGCACCGCCGTCTTCGACCACGTCCAGCGCATGCCGGTGGCGTTCTTCACCCGGACCCGCACCGGCGCCCTGGTCAGCCGCCTCAACAACGACGTGATCGGGGCGCAGCGCGCCTTCAGCGACACCCTTTCCGGCGTGGTCAGCAACCTGGTGACGGTTCTGCTGACCTTCGCCGTGATGGTCCGCATCTCGTGGGAGATCACGCTGCTCGCGCTGGTCCTGCTCCCCGTCTTCGTCCTCCCGGCACGCCGCATGGGCACCCGCCTGGCGCGCCTCGAACGCGAGGCCGCCGCACACGACGCCGCGATGAGCACGCAGATGACCGAGCGTTTCTCCGCACCCGGCGCGACGCTGGTGAAGCTGTTCGGCCGCCCCGCCCGCGAGTCCGCCGAGTTCGCCGCCCGCGCCCGCCGCGTCCGCGACATCGGCGTCCGCACCGCGATGGTGCAGCACGTCTTCATCACGGCCCTCACCATGGTGTCCGCGCTGGCCCTCGCGCTCGTCTACGGCCTCGGCGGCTACTTCTCCCTGCGCGGCAGCCTCGACGCCGGCGCGGTCGTCGCCCTGGCCCTCCTGCTCACCCGCCTCTACGCGCCGCTGACCGCCCTCGCCAGCGCGCGGGTCGAGGTGATGAGCGCCCTGGTCAGCTTCGAGCGCGTCTTCGAGGTCCTCGACCTGAAGCCGCTCGTCGCCGAGAAGGCCGAGCCCGGCACCGTCCCGGACGGCCCCGTCGCCGTCGAGTTCGACGGCGTCCACTTCGCCTACCCGTCCGCCGACAAGGTGTCCCTGGCCTCCCTCGAAGAGGTCGCCACCCTCGACACCCGCGGCGGCGTCGAGGTCCTGCACGACGTGTCGTTCCGCGCCGAACCCGGCCAGACGGTCGCGCTGGTCGGCTCGTCCGGCGCCGGGAAGTCGACGATCGCGCAGCTCCTGCCGCGCCTCTACGACGTCGACTCCGGCACGGTCCGCCTCGGCGGCGTCGACGTCCGCGACCTGTCCTTCCAGGGCATCCGCGACACGCTCGGCATGGTCACGCAGGACGGGCACCTGTTCCACGAGTCCATCCGCGAGAACCTCCTCCTCGCCCGTCCCGAGGCCACCGAGGACGACCTGTGGGACGTCCTGCGCCGCGCCCGCCTCGAAACCCTCATCCAGGGCCTCCCGGACGGGCTCGACACCATCGTCGGCGAACGGGGCTACCGGCTGTCCGGCGGCGAACGCCAGCGCCTCACCATCGCCCGCCTCCTCCTGGCCCGGCAGCGCGTCGTCATCCTGGACGAGGCCACCGCCCACCTCGACTCGACCTCCGAGGCCGCCGTCCAGGAGGCCCTGGCGGAGGCCCTCGACGGCCGCACCGCCGTCGTCATCGCCCACCGCCTCAGCACCATCCGGGCCGCCGACCTGATCCTCGTCGTGGAGGAGGGCCGCATCGCCGAACGCGGAACCCACGAGGAACTGCTGGCCGCCGGCGGCCGCTACGCCGACCTTTACCGCACCCAGTTCAGCGACCAGTCCGGCCCGCCGCCCCTGGAGCCCGTCGGCTGACCGGTCGCGGCCGGAGTCCGTCGAGCGCGGTCAGGAGGGAGCGCATGACGTGGGTGCGCCAGCCGCTGCCCATGCCGCGGAACGCGAAGGCGTGCACGGGGTCGTCCAGATCGAACCCGGCGTGCTCGATGAACAACCGGGTACCGCGCCCCTCGGGGACGAGCCGCCAGGTCACGGTCGTGTCGAGCCCGCCGCCGCCCCAGCTGATGCGCAGCAGCCGCTCCTCGTCGATGTCGAGGACCCGGCACGCGATCGTCCCGTCGAAGCCGATGCCGGCGATCGGTCTCGTCGCGAACGTGAAGCGGTGCCCGGCCACGGGTTCGAAGTCGTTCGGCATGAGCCAGCGGGCCAGCAGGTCCGGCTCGGTGAGCGCCCGCCACACCTTGGCGGGCGGATGCGGCAGGAACTCGTCCACCTCGATCGCCGCGCGTTCGTCGCTCATGCCGCTCCCCGGGTTCTCCATGACCGGCGTCACAGGTCGTCCTCCTCGTCCAGCAGTTCGCGCAGGTCGGACAGCCTCTCCCGCCAGAACCGCTCGTAGGGGCCGAGCCACTCCGACAGGTCGCGCAGCGGGCCCGCCTCCAGCCGGTAGATGCGCTGCCGGCCGCTGCGCCGCTCGCTGACCAGCCCGGCGTCCCGCAACACCTTCAGGTGCTCGGAGACGCTCGGGCGGCTCATCGCGAAATGGGATGCCAGGTCGTTCACGGGCTGCGGCCCGTCCAGCAGCAGTGCGGTGAGCTCCCGGCGGACGGGGCTCGCCAGCGCCGCGAAGACGTCCATGTCGGCCTTCGCCTCTCCGGTCCTCGCCACCTCGGCCCTCAGCCCTCGGCCTCGGCCAGGACGATGCCGTTGCCGTCGGGGTCGGTGAACGCGGCCTGGCGTCCCCACGGCAGATCCTGCGGCCCGTCGACGTCCACCCCGGCGCGCCGCAGCCGTTCGCAGTCGGCGTCGAGGTCGGACGTCTCCAGCATCAGCCCGTGGACCCCGCCCGGCGCCATGCCGGGCATGTGGTTCGCCAGGACGACGTTCGTCTCCGCGCCCTTGGGGGCGAGCTGAAGCCAGCGGACCGGCCCCGTGGACTGGTCCGAGACGACCTCGAACCCGAGTGTGTCCGCGTAGAAGGTCTTGGCGGCGTCCTGGTCGGAGACCGGCACGGTCAGCATCCGCACATGTGTGATGTTCATGCTCACGACGATATGTAGGATTTCTCCTACATGTCAAGTGTAGGAAATTCCTTACGCGTACATACCCGGCGAGTTTAGAAGGTGGGCGCGGAGGCAGGCTGGTGGCATGCGTGCCGTCACTTACGACTCGTTCTCCCCTGACAACTCGCGCCTGGCGGTCGGTGGCGTGCCCGATCCCAAGGTCGGCCCCGGCCAGGTGCTGATCGAGGTGCGCGCGGCCGGGGTCAACCCGGTGGACTGGAAGGTGATGGCCGGTGGCCTGGACGGAATGATGGAGGCGGTGTTCCCCGTCATCCCGGGTTGGGACGTCGCCGGCGTGGTGCGCGGCCTCGGCCCCGACACGCCGGAGTTCGCGCCGGGCGACGAGGTCATGTCCTACGCCCGCAAGGACGTCGTCGGCGCGGGGACGTTCGCGGAGTACGTCGCCGTCTCGGCGGACGACGTGGCGCGCAAGCCCGCCGCGCTCGACTGGAACCAGGCGGGCGGCCTGCCCCTCGCGGGGATGACCGCGCAGCGAGCCCTGGACCGCCTGGAGGTCCGCCCTGACGACGTGCTGCTCATCCATGCGGCGTCCGGCGGCACCGGGAGCCTCGCCGTCCAGCTCGCACGGGAGCGGGGTGCCCGCGTCATTGGCACGGCCTCCGAGAAGAACCACGACTACCTGCGGGAACTCGGCGCCGAGCCGGTGACCTACGGCGAGGGGCTGGCCGACCGCGTCGGGGAGTTGGCGCCCAGCGGCGTCTCCGCGGTGGCTGACTTCGCCGGCGGCCAGCTCGACACGACGCTTGCAGTCCTGCAGCCGGATGGACGCCACGTCTCCGTCGCCGACAACGAGGTGGAGAAGCACGGCGGCCACTGGATCTGGGTCCGCCCGAACGGAACCAAGCTCGCCGAACTGGCCGCCCTGGCCGACCGCGGCACCCTCAAGGTGGACGTGGCCGACACGTTCTCCCTGGACCAGGTGGGTGACGCCTTCGACGCCAGCCGCACCACCCACACCCGCGGCAAACTCATCATCACACCCTGAGCCGCAGCCGCCCGCACGCGCCTGCAAAAGAGCTTCGCCGTCCTAGGCGTTGCTGGACAGAAGGTTGCCGAGCTGCGCGCCAACCAACCGACGCACGCCACGCGACAGGATGGCTCCAAGTGAACAGTCGAAGTCCTGCCAACGCGTGGGCCGCTAGCGTCGGGCCCCTTGCGCCTGGGGGCGGCGCCTCTGCTCGACCACGACCTTCCTGCCGACGACGAAGGCCATCATCCCCACGCCCATCAGCGGGTAGGCGTAGCGGACGTCCACCACCAACGGCACGGCCACCGGCACGGCCGAGGCCAGCACGATCCCGGCGTAGCGCTTCGAAAGCACCCTGAGATCGTCGTTCCCGGGCGCCCGGCTCAGGACCGCCTGCGTGGCGATGATCACGACGGTGAGGAGCCCGAGCATCCGAAATCGTGATCAGGTCGTCGAGGTGACCGCCGGCGGCCTCGGTCTCTATGATGGCGGCGGCAGCGCACCATGATCATTGGTCCTCACCAGCCACGTCAATAAACAGCTGTCTCGTGTCGCACGCCCTGCCGATCCAGAGAGATCGCGATCTTCGACCATACGGGGAGGATGATGAACGGCTTCGCCCCGTTCCAGGAACGCTATGTCCGCGTCGTTGAGCAGTTGGTGGCAAGCCCGCTCGTCTCTGTCCAACACCAGGAGTCCGGCGAGGACGTGCTGGACGGCATCGGGGCCGACCTCGTGTTCGCAACGTTGGCCGAGAAGTATGACCTTCACCTGGACCGGGTCTTCCGCCGCCTGTACTTCCCGTCCAAGAAACTGCACGTCGTGTGGCGGCTGACAGCCGACAGCACGCGCGGCGGCGAGTTCTGCCTTCAGAACATCACCGAATGGGCGGTGAACGGGTGGCGTCCCGACGACTGGACGATGCCTCCCGAGGAGTACGCCAAACTGGCAGACCTCTACACCATCGACTTCGAGCCGCACGCCGGGTCGGGATCGGTCGTCTTGATCTCCGTACCCGAACGCCGCCCGCTGTCTCTCGGCGCGGACACGAAGGTCTGGTATTACGATGCGGGTGAACACCGGCTCGATCCGTTGGACATCGACTACACCGGCTACCTCGACTCGGTACTGCTCACCGCAGGCGCCCACGAGTGGCAGTACCTTTTCGCCGACGTCAATATTCTGCGTGAGCATCCTCGCGTCGTCGACGCTTTGGAGCTCTACCTCACCATCCTTCCGGAGATTTTTCCCGAACACGATTACGAGCCGCTTCGCAGGCGCTTCGACGCCCGCATGTGAGCCGCGCGGCCTACCGGCCCGGTCCCGGCCGTCCTGCTCGTTCTCCATCCCGACCCAGATGCCCCCACCCGACAGCCCGCATCAGTCGGGGAACGGGTGTCGAACGTCACTGGTCAGAGCGGGAATGCGCGTATCCGGGTTGGCTCTGGAAGGGGCACGCGGCACCGGCGCCGCGGTGCGGTTAAGTCATGTGATCGATAGCAGGCGCGCCAGTTCCATACGGCGGGTGACACCGATCTTCGGATACGCGTTGTAGAGGTGATGCCCGACGGTGCGGGGGCTCAGGTAGAGTTGCGCGCCGATCTCGCGGTTGCTGAGCCCGGCCGCCGCGAGCCGCACGACCTGCAGTTCCTGTGGGTCAGCCGCTTCAGGGGGTCGGCGTCCCCGGTGCGTGCGGCCGGACGGTCGCCGAGGACCTCCAGTTCGGCGCGGGGGCCGGCCGCCGTGTGGACGAACTCCTAGCGCCCCGACCCGGCCGCTCGAGCCGGACCTTTGCCGAAGTCCCGCGACCGAATACGCTCGGCTGTCACAGAACGGCGGCGTGCGGCGTCTCCATGTCGAGGCCGCCGACGACAGGAGGGACGTGACCTCTCCGGCATGAGCGACGACCCTTTCGTCACCCACCGCAGCCTGCTGTTCACGGTCGCCTACGAGATGCTCGGGTCCGCGGCGGACGCCGAGGACGTCGTCCAGGAGACGTGGCTGCGCTGGGCGGCCGTCGACCAGGCCGAGGTCCGCGATCCGCGGGCCTACATGGTGCGGATCGTGACTCGGCAGGCACTCGACCGGCTCCGCACGCTGGCGCGGCGGCGGGAGGACTACGTCGGGGAGTGGCTGCCCGAGCCGCTGCTGACCAGTCCCGATGTGGCCGAGGACGTCGAACTCGCCGAGAGCGTCTCGATCGCGATGCTCATGGTGCTGGAGACGCTCGGCCCGGCGGAGCGGGCGGTGTTCGTTCTGCGGGAGGTCTTCCAGGCCCCCTACGACGAGATCGCCGCCGCGCTGGAGAAGACCCCGGCCGCCGTCCGGCAGATCGCTCGCCGGGCCCGGCAGCACGTGGCGGACCGTCGTCCCCGCATGGAGGTGAGCCGGGCCGAGCAGCAGGCCGCCGTCGAGCGGTTCCGCTCGGCGATCCAGACCGGTGACCTCCAAGGCCTCTTCGACGTCCTCGCCCCCGACGTGGTGCTGGTCGCCGACGGCGGCGGGCTGGTGCGAACGGTCCGGCGACCGGTGCGGGGCGCGAAGCGCGTGTCCAGGCTGCTCGCCGGCGTCCCCAGGCTCGCCCCCGGCGCCCGCATCGGGGCCATGTGGCTCAACGGCGCCCCCGCACTCCGGATCGATCTCGAAGGTGAACTCCACACCGCGGTCAGCCTGGTCATCGAAGGGGGACGGATCACCCGCATCTACGCGGTCAGCAACCCGCACAAACTCGCCCGGCTCGGGGAAGCGATGCAACTCAGCCGGACCCGCTGAATCCGCCGCCCACCGGCGCGGTTCAGGCCGCGCGCCTCCGGTCGAACAGAGTCTTCGTCGCCACGATGAAGGTCATCATCCCTATCCCCACGAACGGATAGAGGTAGCGGACGTCCACCGCCATCGGCCCGGCCACCATAACGACGGCGACCAGCAGGACCGCGGCATAGCGCTTCACCAGATCCTTGGAATCGTTCTCTGGCGACCTGTTCAACACCACATGCAAGGCCAGCATCACGGCGGTGAGGAGACCCAGCAATCCCGGGATCGCGAACCAGAAGAACGTGTCGCTGATTACGGTGAGCGTGAGCCCGTACGAGACCGCGGCGAGGCACACCCATATCAGCGCATGCTGCAATGGAGTTCGCTCACGTGTCCTGCGCAGCCCTTTGTCACTCTGGCCGGCCGCGCCCGGAGACTCGGACATGCCACCCCTTCCGGTAGTCCGGCCACCGGACTCTAGGGGTGCTCCATGCGGTAAGCCAACACGTACGAAGGGCGACCGGCCACCCGCGCCGCGCACGCCGGCCACCGCGCGGACCTGCTAGTCCGGTGCCGGAGCGGGGCCGAGGAGCTCGACGCCGTACCGGGCGGCGATTTCGGTAAGTCTGCTGATCTCATTCTGGGGATCGGCGTCCGGCGTCGCGATCGCCGCGACCTCCTCGAAGAACGCCTCGAAGCCTCCCGGCATGACGAGGCTCATATGGCGGCCGTGCTCCGAATGGATCTGATAGCCGTGCGGCACGTTTCGCGGTCCCCAGACCCAGGTGCCCGGAGACGCCGGGATCACGTCGTCCCCGACGAAGACGCTGTAGTCACCTTCAAGGACATAGAACGCTTCGTCCTCGCGACGATGCACATGGAGAGGGGGCACGGACCCTCTCGGACCCGCCACTTCGACGGCGCCGAGCACGCCATTGGTGTCACTCGATGCCGAAAGAATTCGCATTGTCTGCTTGAAGAACGGGAATGGCATCCTGCCCTCCTTGCCGATGGGCCGGCTTCACCTGCCTGAAAGACGTTATCCCGCCCGGCCGGCGGTGTCGTCGCGGTGGCTCCCGGCGGCTCGACCGGCCTCCCGCTGGCCTGCGGCCTGTTTTGCCCCTGCTTGACCGGGTAATGCGGCGCCGTACGTGAGTGGACGATGAGGTGGATACGACATGAACTTCCGGACGGGTCTGGCCGTCGGTGCGGGCGGAGCCCTGGCCGCGCTGTCGGTACGGCGCCTGGGCCGCCGGGTCGTGGGCGGGATCGTCCAGCGGCTTGAGCGGCGGCTGGAGAGCGCCGTCCGGGACCTCACGGCCAAGGCCGAGCAGGGTGGTCCGCTCGTCAAGGCCGCTCTGGCCGGGGTCAGGGCGCTGCACGAGGGCAAGTCCCCGTTGCGGGCGTTGCTGAGCTTCGGCTGGACGGCTCTGAAGGAGACCCTCGCCCGCATCTTCGGGCGTGGACGAAGGGGGAGGCCGACCAACATCGTCGAACAGACCGACGTGGGCGCCCCGCGCCGTCTCGTCTACGACCAGTGGACGCTCTTCCAGGAGTACCCGTCCTTCATGAAGAAGGTGGAGAGTGTCGACCAGGAGTCCGACGAGAAGCTGAACTGGAAGGCGAAGGTCTTCTGGTCCAGCCGGACGTGGGAGTCGACCATCGTCGAGCAGGTCCCGGACGAGCACATCGTGTGGCGGTCCAAGGGGTCCAAGGGCCACGTGGACGGGACGGTCAGCTTCCACGAGCTGTCCCCGAACCTGACCCGCGTCCTGCTCGTCATGGAGTACCACCCGGTCGGCCTCTTCGAGCGGACCGGCAACCTCTGGCGCGCCCAGGGGCGCCGTGCCCGCCTCGAACTCAAGCACTTTCGCCGTCACGTGATGACGCAGTCGCTCACCCGTCCGGATGAGGTCGAGGGCTGGCGCGGCGAGATCCGCGACGGCGAGACCGTCACAACCCCCAAGTGAGGAACACATGATGAAACGTGGAAGCCGGCTGGGCGGGCTGCCCGTCGGGAACATCGCCAAACGACTGCCGGGCGGGCGCCGCAAGCGGATGCCCGGCCTGAGCAACATCACCAAGAATCTCCCCGGCGGCGGCGGGATCGTGAAGAGCCTGCCGGGCGGGCGGGCCATCGGCACGGCCGGCGGCGTCCTGCTCGGTGCGGGCGCGGCCGTCGCGGCGGGCCGGGCGCTCAGCGGCCGCCGGGGCGCGGAAGGCTCGTCCAACCCGGAAGAGCCCGGGCAGAAGTCCGGGCAGAAGTCCGGGCAGAAGAACGCCTCGGAGAAGAGCGAGGCGAAGAACGAGTCCGACGAGCAGGCCGGTGAGAAGAACGGCCATGGCGTGTTCGGACGTCTCAAGGACACCGTCGGCGGCGCCATCCCGGGCGGCGGCAAGGACGACGAGGAGGGCGAGGACGAAGGCAAGGGCGGCGGCAAGGGCGGTGGCGGCAAGAAGGTGAAGGTCACCAACATCGTCGAGCACACCGACATCGGTGCCCCGCGCCGTCTCGTCTACGACCAGTGGACGCAGTTCCAGGACTACCCGTCCTTCATGAAGAAGGTCATCAGCGTCGACCAGGCCGACGAGAACAAGCTGAACTGGAAGGCGAAGATCTTCTGGTCGAGCCGGACGTGGGAGTCCACGATCGTCGAGCAGGTCCCGGACGAGCACCTCGTGTGGCGGTCCAAGGGGTCCAAGGGCCACGTGGACGGGACGGTCAGCTTCCACGAGCTGTCCCCGAACCTGACCCGCGTCCTGCTCGTCCTGGAGTACCACCCGCAGGGCTTCTTCGAGCGGACCGGCAACCTCTGGCGTGCCCAGGGACGCCGCGTCCGGCTGGAGCTCAAGCATTTCCGCCGGTACGTGATGACGCAGTCGCTCACTCGCCAGGACGAGGTCGAGGGCTGGCGGGGCGAGATCCACGACAGCGAGGTCGTCCGGACGCACGAGGAAGCGATGGACGAAGAGGAGCGTGCCCGGAAGAAGAACAAGAAGGGCAAGCGGGACGCTGCGGAGGAGACCGAGGAGTACGAGACCGTCCGCTGACCGGCCACCCGTGGCGTCGGCCGGTCCGGCGGTCAGCGGATCAGCCGGGCCAGTTCGACGCGCGAGCGGATCCCCAGGCGGGTGAAGACGTTGCGGAGGTGGTGGTCGATGGTCCGCGGGCTGAGCAGCAGACGAGCCGCGATCTCGCGGTTGGTGGCGCCTTCGGCGGCCAGCCGGGCGATGTGGGCCTGCTGGGCGGTCAGCTTCCCGAAGCCGTTCGCCGTGCCGGTGCCGGTGCCGGTGCGCGTCGCGGTCGCGGTGCCCGGGCCGCCGTCCGCCCCGATCTCGCGTGCGCCGGCCGCCGGGGCCGGTTCGAGGACGGGCGGCGGCGCGATGGTCTCGCCGGCGGCGCGCAGCTCCGCGCGGGCCCGCCCGGTCCACGGGGCGGCGTCGTAGCGCTCGAAGATCCGCAGCGCGGCGCGCAGGTGCTCGCGGGCGGCGCGGGGGCGGCGGTCGCGCCGGAGCCGGTGGCCGAACAGCAGCTCTGTCCGGGCCAGGTCGAACACGGCGTCGGCGGCCTCGTGGAGGCGGAGCGCCTCGGTGAAGTGCTCCTCGGCTTCGGTGTCGCAGTCGGCGAGGAGCGCCTGGCAGCGCCGCGCGAGCGCCGTGCGGCCCGGGGCGCGTGCCGTCCCGTTCAGGCCGTCCGTCCAGCGGCGGTAGTGCTCGAACGCGCGGGCGGCATGCCCCCGCCGGCCGTCGCGGACGAGCGCCTCGACCAGGTGGGGGACGGCCATCATCCGTGCGGGCGGGTGGGCGAGCCCGGCGCCGCCGGGCAGGCGGAGACGGGCCGCCGCGTCGGCGGGACGGTCCGCGGCGAGGTCCAGGCAGGCGGGCGCCCAGGAGCCGAACGCGGCGGCACGGGTGAGGCCGCGGCGGTCGGCGGCGCCGGTGAGCCGTTCCAGGTGCCCGTGCGCGGTGTCCTCGGCGCCGTTGAACGCGGCGGTGAGCGCGAGGGTGGCGAGTTGTTCGGCCGCGTGGGCGTGCAGCCGGGTCGCGCGGGCGAGGCGCAGCCCGTCGTGGCAGGCGGCGATGGGGGACGGCGGGTGCCCGAGGAGCGCCTCGCAGCGTCCGGCGATCACCAGCGCGTACGACTCGATGGGCACGTTGCCGGCCCGCCGGGCGGATGCCACGGCCCCGGCGGCGAGGGTCCGGGTGGACGGCCCGTCCCCGAGCGTGAACGCCGAGAGCGCCGCCCACGCCTGCGCGGCCGGGTCGGTGACCTCCGCGCCGAGCAGGACGGCGCGTCCGTGCCGTTCCACCGCCTCCGCGTAGTGGCCGCGGATCGTGGCGGCGACGCCCGCGAGATGGGCGCGGATCAACTCGCCGCGCACCCCGGCCCCGGCATGGCCGCCGAGGGGGACGCGGGGCAGCGTCGCGGCACGGTCGGCGATCTCCAGGTAGGCGCGGTGGTCGCCGGCCGCGTCGGCGGCCTCGGCGGCCCACATCAGCGCGGTCAGTGCGGCGTCCGCGGCGTCCGCGTCGCCGCCGACGAGCCGTTCCGCCGCGTCGCGGAGCATGGGGACCGCCGTCGCCGGGGATCCCGTCGCCACCTCGATCTCGCCGCGCAGCAGCCCGGCGTGGGCGGCGCGGGTCTCGGCGCACGTGAACGGGCGGACCTGCCGCAGCAGTGAGCGGGCGCGCCGGGACCGGCCGCTCCTCCACGCGTCGCCGGCGGCGGACAGCAGCCGGTCCGTCCGGGCGGCGTGGTCGGCGGTGAGGGCGGCGGCGCGCTGCCAGACCCGCCACGAGTCGGCGTACCGGCCGGCCTGCTGCGACGCCCGCGCCGCGGCCGCCAGCTCGCCCGCCAGGCGGTCGTCGGGCTCGCCGGTCATGGCCGCGCGATGCCACAGCCGCCACGGCCGCTGCCATTCGTGCACGAGGACCTCGGCGAGCAGCGCGTGGGCGTCGAGGCGTTCCTCGCGGGACGCGTCGGCCCACAGCGAGGACCGGACGAGCCGGTTCCGCACCGTCACCGCATCGTCCTCGAACCGCAGCAGCCCGGACGCGCGGGCCGCGTCGAGGTCGCGCGGGCCGAGGTCTCCGCCGAGCACGCCGTCCGTGCGGGTGGCCCGTGTGACGGTGGCGGCGTTGAGCCATTCGTCCGCCACCGCCATGAGGACGAGCCGCCGGGCGCCGTTGGGAAGCCGGAGGTAGCGGCGGCGGTGCAGGTCCCGCAGCACGCTGCCCGCGGGGAGCGAGCGGGGCGGCGGCGCGGTGCCGGAGAGCTGCCCGGGGGTCAGCGCGGCGGCGAGTTCGCGGATCGCCAGGGGTGTGCCGCAGGCGAGGTCGACGATCTCCTCGGCGAGGTCACCGCAGGTCGAGCCGTGCGGGACCGCGCAGCCCATCGCGTCCCCGAGCGCATCGTGGAACACCTGGCGGCCGGCGTCCTCGTCGAGGGGCGTGAGACGCAGCCGCCGGATGCCGGCGAGGCCGTCGGGGTCCCGCCGGTCGCCGCGTGCGGCGAACAGGACCACGACCGGCTCGTCCTGGACGCGGCGTGCCGCGAAGGCCAGCGCCTCCAGCGACACCCGGTCGAGCCACTGGGCGTCGTCGGCCAGGCACAGCACGGGCCGGTCCCGGGCCGCCCGGCTCAGCAGCTCGCACACCGCGGCGTACAGGACGAACGGCGTGCCGTGCCGCGCGTCGCCGCCGGTGACCGCGCCGAGCGCGTCCCGGTGCGCGGGCGGCAGTTCCGCGATCAGGCCGGACAGCGGCCGGAGCAGCCGGTGCAGCCCCGCGTACGGGACGGTCGTCTCGCGCGCGACGCCGGTGGTGCCGAGCGTCCGGAAGCCGGGCGCGGCCCGGCGTGCCGCCGCCTCCAGCAGCGTCGTCTTCCCCATGCCCGCGTCCGCGACGATCGCCAGGGAGCCGCCGTGCCCGTCGCGGGCACGGTCGAGGGTCTCGCCGATGGCGGCGAGTTCGCGGTCACGTCCGTGGATCCGTTGGGGTGGGTGTGCCTGTGCCATGCCGGTCCTCCTCTGCGGGAACGAACCTTGGCCGGTGCGAGGCCTCGCCTGGTGTGAGCCTCTCTTGGGAGCTTCGCCGGGGGGCGGGCTCGGCCAGGCGCGGACCTCGACCGGACCGGGGTCTCGACTAGAACAAACCTCTAGAACGAGCCTCTACAATGAAACCTATTGGACGGGGCCTCAAAAGGGGGCGGGCCCATAGGTCAGCACGCACCCCCCGGACGGGTCCAGAGCGCCGTTCTGTTTCGGGGACGGGGTGCAATCAGAGCGGGCCCCGATTGTGCCCCGGCACAGTCTGGCCGCCGGACGATGGCCGGTAGGTGCCCGAAATGGCACGATGAGGCCCCCGCGTTGTGCTGGAGGTGGCCCACGATGATGGGAGGACGGGTCGGGACGACCGGCGGAATGAACGCCGACCGCGGCGCCGACCGCGGCACCGACCGCGGCACCGACCACCGGGCCGACCGGGAGATCATGCGCAAGGCGGTGCTGCGCCTCACCGACCGCCTGCCCGACCTCGCCGACCGGCTCACCGCCGAGATCCTGTCCGGCGACGGCGTCGACCGCGACGAGTCGTTCTCCCGCGATGTGTGGGAGATGTGCCACACCGGGCTCGGGCACGGCTTCGAGACGATCCTCGAACCCGGCCGCGGCCGCGCCGACCTCGAATGGGCGCAGCGGCTCGGGCAGCGCCGCGCCCACCAGGGACAGCCGCTCGACCAGCTGCTGCGGTCCTACCGGCTCGCCGGGAAGGTGTTCTGGGAGGCCGTCGTCGAGGTCGTCGACCGGCACGACCCGGAGAACGTCCCGACCCTGATCCGGCAGGCGACCCGCACCTGGGACACGATCGACCAGCAGTCCGGCGCCGCCGCCGCGTCCTACCACCGCACCGAACTCGCGCTGGCCCGCCGCAGCGAGGAACGCGTCCAGGCGATCGTGGACGCGCTGCTCGACGGCCAGGGCGCCGACGGCGGGCTGCTGTCCACCGCCACGTCCGTCCTCGGGCTGCCCGCGACCGGCCGCTACGCCGTCGTCATGCTCGGCGCGGAGAGCGGGTTCGGGGACGGCGCGGAACGGCGCCCCGGCGACACGGCCGGGATGCGGTTCATCTGGCGGCTGCGCACCGACGCCCAGGTGGCGCTCGTCGCGCTCGGCGCCGCCGAACTCGACGACCTCGTCGACGCCGTCCGCCCCTACGCGCGCTCGCACGCCGGCGTCAGCCCCGTCGTCGGCTCCCTCGCCGAACTGGGCGGCGCCCGCTGGTTCGCCGAACTGGCCCTGCGCACCTGCCGCGGCCCCGGCAACCAGATCGCCCGCCTGGACCGCCGCCTCCCCGACGCCCTCGTGCTGTCCCAGCCGCGCCTGGCCGGGCGGCTCGGGCACGTCGCGCTCGGCGGCCTCACGGACGTCGACCCCGCGTTCCGCGACGTCCTGCTGACGACGCTCGGGACCTGGCTGGCCTGCGACGGCTCCGCCGCCCGCGCCGCGGACCGGCTGTTCTGCCACCGCAACACCGTCCTCAACCGGCTCCGCAAGATCGAGCAGCTCACCGGCCGGACGCTGGCCCGCCCGCGCGACCTGGTCGAGCTCGTTCTCGCGCTGAGCGCCCTGCGCCTGCACGGCATCGGCCCCGAGGACGGCGAAGGGCCGCCCGTGCGGGGAGGCAACGGGCGGCCCGGCCGTTAGGCGGCGGTGGCGGCTAGGAGTTCGGGCAGGTGTCGCGGTACTCGGAGATGTCGCTGCTGCGGCTCGGCGGGGGGCAGAGGAACTGGTCGTAGCGGGTGTCGTTGTCCACGTACCGCTTGAGCCAGGAGATGCTGAACTTCGCGATCGTCGTGTTCGAGGTGTTCGGCGCGAAGTGGCTGGCGTTGTTCAGCTCCAGGTACGCCTTCTCCGACGACGCGGGGATGCTCTCGTAGAACGGCTCGGAGTGCGTGGTCACCGACGCGACCGAGTCGTTCTCGGCCCCGATGATCAGGGTCGGGACCTGGTCGTTGCGGAAGTTCTTGTTCAGGTCCCACGGTGTCAGCGGGATCGCCGCCTGGAGCGACGGGCGGTCGAGGGACGCCTCCAGCGTTCCGCCGCCGCCCATCGAGTGCCCCATCACCGCGAGGCGGGAGGAGTCGATCCGGTTCCGGACGCTGCTGCGCTCGGTGAGGTAGTCGAGCGCGGCCAGCAACTGCCGGCCGCGGCTGTCGGGCTGGTCGAAGCGCGTGTTGGTGTCGATCGTGAAGACGACGAAGCCCTGCGAGGCGAGCCGCGGCCCGTACCACGACATGCTGGACTGGTCCGCGGTGAACCCGGGCGCGATCGCGACCGCGCCGAACGTGCCCTCGGAGGTCGTCGTCGGGTAGTAGATCGTCCCGCCGCCGAAGCCGGTGACCGACCACGACGAGACGCTGTCATCCGACACCGAGAACGGGCCGCGCGGGGACTCGACGCTCGACTCCGTCGGGTCGGGACCGCGCTCGTACGGATTGTCCTCCGCCTGCGCGGTCTGCGGGACGGCGATGGCTCCCGCGGTCAGCGCCGCGGCGAACACCATTTTCGCCGCGAGCCTGGGGGTGGATAGCACGTCGATTCGCTCCTGTTCGCGATGGAGCCGGGGGGAACGGCTCCAGAACGGGGGTGGAGCCGGGGGGCCGGCTCCAGGACGCCGCCATTGTCGGCAGGCGCCCGCCCCGCGAACATCGGCGAAATCGCCGGTCCGTCGAACCTTTCAGTCCGCGTCGGTGGCGGCGAGGATCGCGACGGTCCGACGGTCCGGTCGGAGCGCGGCTATGCCCACGTCCATCGAGGGGTGGATCTGGATATGCCAGTCGGAGGTGTAGAAGAGCCAGGCGCACTGGTCGGCGGTGTGCTCGATGGGTGAAGTCTCACATCGCCGGCGCCATCGGCACCCGTGAATGAGCGCCGGTTCACGCGCGGGCCATCGTGGTACCGCCGTTGACGTGCAGGACCTGCCCGAGAAGCGTCGGCAGCCGGGGGTCGGCGAGGAACGCGACCGATTCGGCGACCTCCTCGGGCGCGGCGATGCGGCCCAGCGGCACCCGGTCGGCGTACCGGGCGCGGATCTCGTCGACGCTCACCCCGGCGGCCTTCGCGTCCACCTCCAGGTGGGCGGTGTCGATCGCGCTCGGCGCGATGGCGTTCACCGTGATGCCGAGCGGGCCCAGCTCGCGGCCCAGCGACTTGGTGAGCGCGATCATCCCGGCCTTGGACGCGGAGTAGGCGGTCGCGCCCGGCAACCCGATCAGCCCCCACTCGGACGAGATCAGCACCATCCGGCCGCCGCCGCGCTCGACCATCCCGGGCAGGACGGACCGCACGCACGCGAACGTCCCGCCGAGGTTGACGTCGATGATCCGCCACCAGTCGTCCAGGTCGTGCTCCCCGAACGGCGCCATCGCCGGGCGGGCGGCCCCGGCGACGAGGACCGCGATCTGCTCGCCCGCCTGCCGCTCGACGCCGGAGACCATCGCCTCGACGGCCTCGGGGTCGGACACGTCCGCCGGCGCCGTCACGCCGCCCAGCTCGGCGGCGAGACCGGCCACGTCCCGGTCGGGATGGTCGTTGAGGGCGACGAGGTGCCCGCCGGCCGCGAGCCGCCGCGCGACGGCCGTGCCGAGGCCGCCGCCGGCGCCGGTGATGAGCGCGACCGTCATCTAGATCACCGCCCCGGCGTTGGGGGACAGGATCTCGCCGGCGCAGAACGTCGCGTCCTCGACCAGGTAGGCGGCGGCGAGCGCGACCTCCTCGGCGGTCGTCAGCCGCCCCGCCGGGAGGGTCTGCAGGTAGGCGGGCCTGCGCCAGGGCGAGTCGGACGGCAGCAGCGGCGTGTCGGTCGGGCCGGGCGCCACCGCGTTCACCCGCACGCCGGACGGCGCCAGCTCGGCCGCCAGCGACCGGACGAACCCGATCACCGCGCCCTTGGCCGCCGAGTAGTGGGCCTCGGCGTCCCCGCCGCCGATGGCCAGCTCCGACGCGACCGCGACGACGCTGCCCCGGCCGCGTTCCGTCATTCCCGGCGTCACGGCCCTGCAGACGTTGACCAATCCGCCCAGGTGCACGCGGAGCATCCGCTGCCACTCGGACCAGGCGATGTCGAGCACCGGCACGATCGCGTAGTGCCCGGCCGCGCACAGCGCCGTCTCGATCGGCCCCAGCTCGCGCTCGATCCGCCGGACCGTGGCGGTCACCTGCGCCGGGTCCGACACGTCCACGCCGACCGAGTGATGGGCGTCGTCGGCCGGGCCCAGGTCCAGGCCGGCCGTCGTCCAGCCGCGCCCGGCCAGCTCGCGCACCATCGCGGCGCCGATGCCGCTCGCCGCTCCGGTGACGAGTGCGACTCGCTCCCGCATGTGACCTCCGAACAGCCGGGCGAACAGGTGGGGAAGACATCAGGCAAACCCGCCATAACCCCTGGTGACAAGGGCCATGGTGATTTCTTGGCCAAATGCACCGTGCGATGCCCGGGCTGTCGTGCCCTTCTCCAAAACACGGTCATGATCACGGGCCACCGCAGGATCGAGGTGAGAGGCTGAGGCTGTGACCAGCGATCCCGCGGTGCTGCGCCTCACCGTCCGGCAGCTCCTTGAGGTGCCGCGCTTCCGGCTGCGCCTGGTCGCCGGAGAGGACGGCCTGGACCGGCCGATCCGCTGGGCCCACTCCACCGAGCTGCTCGATCCCGGCCCCTACCTGCGCGGCAACGAGATCGTCCTGACGGTCGGCGCGTCACTGCGGGACGACGAGGCGTGCGTCACGTTCGCCGGGTCCGCCAAGGCCAGCCGCGCCAGCGCGATCGGCTACGGCGTCGGCGACGTGACGGCCGCCGCTCCGGAGGCCCTGTGCCGGGCCTGCGACCGCCTCGCCCTGCCGCTCGTGGAGGTCCCGCCCGAGGTTCCGTTCCTGAGCTTCACCGAGTGGTTCGCCGAACGGCTCGCGTCCACCCACGACGAGCGGCACGAGCGGGAGGAGATCGGGCGGCTGCTGCGCATGGTCCGGGAGGGGCTCGCGTCCGCGGAGGTGCTCCGCCCCCGGATCGACGAGGCCGGGCTCGATCACGAGTCGCTTCTCGCGATTGCGATGGACGCGATGGAGGGGGATCTTCCAGGTCTCCTCGGCGTGGACGGCGACACGGCCATCCTGGTCACCAACGACGAGCACGCGTGGTCGGAACCGGCGGGCGTCGGCAGCCCCGGCCCCCTGGAGTTCCTGCCGGTGTCGCTGACCGAGAGCATGGCCGCGCTGGACGCCGCGCGCCGCACCGGGGGCATCGTCCACGCCTCCGATCTGGCCACCTTCCAGGCGCTCCTCGGCCGCCTCACCCCGGACCAGCTGGCCCCGTTCGTCGACCAGATCGCCCGCCCGCTGAGCGAGTACGACGCCGCGCACGGAACCCGTCTCACCGAGACGCTCCGCATGTTCCTCGACATGGGGGGCGCGGTCGGAGCCACGTCCCGCGCCCTCTACCTGCATCCGAACACGCTCCGCCACCGGCTCGCCCGGATCGAGGCGCTCACGGGCCGCAACCCGCTCCGGTTCGACGACCGGGTGGCGCTGGCGATAGCGGTCTGGGTGGCGCGCTGAGCCGAATAATCGCCCGAATCGGCTGGATCGCCCGAATCGGCCGAATGTTGCGAAATAGCGGTAAATGTCGGATCGGCGTCACGTCCGCTTCGCGTATTCATTAGTGTCCCCGAACGGGAATGTCCCCAATGGGAATGCGGACAGGCCCGAATTCCGCGTTCTTCTGGCCGCCCCGGATCGGCGGGTCTAGGTTGGTCCGTGACGCCCGTGTAAAGGACGCGTGTAAGCGACGCGTGCGAGTGACAGAGCCGTACCGGTGAAAGGAGCGTCAGACCCGATGACGGATGCCCCCCACGGCCCGGAACAGGCGCCGGAGACGAAGATCAATACTGACGTTCCGCAGTCGGCCCGGATATGGAACTACTGGCTCGGCGGCACCGACAACTACGAGATCGACCGGGTGGCCGGCGACCAGTACTTCTCGCTGTATCCGGGGATAGTGCCGATCGCCCGCGCCGGCCGCTATTTCATGGACCGCGCGATCCGGTACCTCGCCGCCGAGCGCGGCATCCGCCAGTTCATGGACTGCGGGACCGGGCTGCCCACCCTCGACAACACCCACGAGATGGCCCAGCGCGCCGCCCCCGACGCGAAGGTCGTCTACGTCGACAACGACCCTCTCGTCCTCGCGCACGCCCGCGCCCTGCTGACCGGCAGCGGTGAGGGCCGCACCGCCTACATCGACTGCGACCTCCACGACCCGAAGACGATCATGACCAGGGCGTCGGAGCTGCTCGATCTGTCCCGGCCCGTCGGGTTGATGCTGATCGGCGTCATGGGCCACATCGTCGACCCGGACGAGGCGATCGGCGTCGTCCGCGGGCTGATGGAGCCGCTCGCGTCCGGCAGCTACCTCATCCTGCACGACTCCAACGACACCAACGAGGCGTTCAACGCGGCGCAGCGCGCCTACGACGAGACCGGCGCCATCCCGTTCCGGCTGCGCAGCCCGGAGTTCATCCGCGGCTACTTCGACGGCCTGGAGATCGAGGAGCCGGGGCTCGTGACCAGCGCGGCGTGGCGCCCGGAGGTCGGCGTCGAGGGCGAGGAGCTCCCGACCCTCTGCGCGGTGGCGCGCAAACCCTGACGCGGAGCCACCACGTCGCTCACCGTTCCGTGTCCGGCGCAATGCGTAAAGGTATAGTGAGGCGTTCGTCCGCGCCTGTCCCCCGATGAGGAGTCCCCTTGGCCTCCGTCACGATCACCGGTAGAAGACAGCCCACAGACGCCCAGGGGGACCCGCTCGTCCCCCGGATGCTCCTGGCCCGGCGGCTCCGCGCGCTGCGGGAGGCCGCCGGCATCAGCCGGAGGGACGCGGCGCGGGAAATCCGCGGATCCAGCTCCAAGATCGGGCGGATGGAGCTGGGCCGCTCGGGGTGCGGGCCCGCCGACGTCGCCGCCCTCCTCACCCTCTACGGCGCGGACGGCGACGAGCGCGCGACGCTCCTGGCCCTCGCCGAGCGGACCACCGCGCGTCCGTGGTGGTCCGCTGACGGCGACATCGTCCCGGCGTGGGTGCGGCCCTACCTGAGCGCCGAGCAGGCGGCCAGACTGGTCCGCACGTTCGAGGCCCAGTTCGTCCCCGGCCTGCTGCAGACCGAGGACTACGCGCGTGCCCTGATCCGCCGCGTCAGCCCCGAGCCGGAGGTCGAGCGGCGGGTCGAGTTCCGGATGGTGCGCCAGCGCGTCCTGCGCCGCCGCCCGCGTCCCCTCAACCTGTGGGTCGTGCTGGACGAGGCGGCACTGTGGCGTCCGATCGGCGACCCGGAGACGATGCGGGCCCAGATCCGGCACATCGTCGAGCTGTGC
Organism: Spirillospora sp. NPDC048823; assembly: GCF_043198445.1. Lineage (NCBI taxonomy): Bacteria > Bacillati > Actinomycetota > Actinomycetes > Streptosporangiales > Thermomonosporaceae > Spirillospora > Spirillospora sp. NPDC048823. Next base: position 67,256 of record NZ_JBICUT010000021.1, read on the forward strand.
CGGCGGCCGAACGTCACCGTCCAGATCGCGCCGTTCGGGATCTGCGGGCGCGTCGCCGGCGACGGGCCGCTCACCCTCGTCCGGTTCCCTCAGCAGGGCCTGCCCGACATGGTCTACCTGGAGCGGGCCAACAGCGCCGTCTACCCGGTACGGCGGGCTGAGATCGAGCGGCACTGGCACGTCTTCAACACCCTGGTGACCGAGGCGGCCCCGCCCGAGCACACGCCGCGGATTCTCGCCGGGATCCTCGGCACGTACTGACTCTCCGCGTGCACGGAGTGTCCCGTTCCGTTCGACGATCACATATCCACGGCTGACCACTTCCGGCCTGTTCCCATAAATAACGCATATTCGGGAGAGGTGGCGCGGCGGTTCGGGGACGTAGGCCACAGGGGCTCGCGACGACGCCCATGTTTGCCGGTCGGCCACCCGGTTACCGGGCATCGTTGACGCCCCACGCCGCCGCCCTCGAAGGAACACCATGTCCGTCAGCGAGCGTCTGTGGAACGAGACCCGCCTGTGGAACGAGACCGAGGAACGCCGGTCCCGGAACGAGCTCCAGGCCCGGGAGAACTTCCCGGTCGCCACGCGGCTGCTCCCGGCGCGGCACCGCGCCCATCTGCTGAACGTGTACGGCTATGCCCGGCTCGTCGACGACATCGGCGACGAGGCGCCCCCCGGCGAGCGGGCCGCCCTGCTGAGCCTCGTCGAACGCGACCTCGACCGGATCTACGCGGGGGAGGCGCCGGAGCTTCCGGCGATGCGCAACCTGGCCGGGACGGTCGCCGCCCGTGCGATCCCGGCCGACCCGTTCCGCCGGCTGCTGCGGGCCAACCGCGAGGATCAGGCCGTCTCACGGTACGGCACGTTCGACGACCTGGTCGGCTACTGCGCGCTGTCCGCCGATCCGGTCGGGCACATCGTCCTGCACGTGTTCGGCGCCGCCACCCCGGACCGGCTCGCACTGTCCGACCGGGTGTGCACCGCGCTGCAGATCATCGAGCACTGCCAGGACGCCGGGGAGGACTACCGGAACGGGCGGATCTACCTGCCGGGCGATGACCTGCGCCGATTCGGATGCGAGGAGAGCGATCTGGGCGCCGCCGTGACCCCGACCCGGCTGCGGGGCGTGCTCGCCCTCCAGGCGGGACGGGCCGGGCGGATGCTGGCCGACGGCGCCGTGCTCACCGGGCGGCTCCGCGGTTTCGCGCGGGTCGCGGTGGCCGGATACGTCGCGGGCGGACTCGCGGCGCTGTCGGCGCTGGAACGCGGGGCCTACGACGTCCTGGGGGCACCGCCACGGCCGAGGAAGGCGCGGCTGCTGGCCGAGTGGTCGCGGACTCTGGGAAGGAGATGACGAGATGGCCGACGACCTGGCCGAATCCGCGCCGGCCGGTGCCTACCGGCACTGCGAGAACGTCGTCCGCACGCAGGCGCGCAACTTCTCGTACGGGATCCGCCTGCTTCCCGCGCCGAAGCGGCGGGCGCTGAGCGCCGTCTACGCCTTCGCCCGCCGGATCGACGACATCGGCGACGACCATCGGGCGCCGGCCGCGGACAGGCTCGCGAAGCTCGCGGACGAGCGCGCGCACCTCACCGACCCCGGCGCCCATCCGTCCGATCCGGTGCTGGTGGCGCTGGCGGACGCGGCACGCCGCCATCCGATCCCGCTGGACGCGTTCGGGGAGCTGATCGACGGCTGCGAGGCCGATGTCCGCGGCGGCGTCTTCGACACCTTCGACGACCTGCTCTGGTACTGCCGGTGCGTCGCCGGGACCGTCGGCCGCCTGTCGCTCGGCGTGTTCGGGACCTCCGCCCCCGGGACGGCCGTGCCGCGCGCCGACGCGCTCGGCGTCGCGCTGCAGCTGACGAACATCCTGCGCGACGTCCGGGAGGACGGGGAGAACGGCCGCGTCTACCTTCCCGCCAAGGACCTGGCCCGCTTCGGGTGCACGCTGCACCGGGACGAGGCGGGCCGGTGGACCGATCCGCCGGAACGGCTCGCGTCCCTCGTCCGGTTCGAGGCGTCCCGTGCGCAGGAGTGGTACGCCACCGGGCTCAGGCTGCTGCCCATGCTCGACCGCCGCAGCGCCGCCTGCACCGGTGCGATGGCGGGCATCTACCGGCGCCTGCTGAGGCGCATCACGGCCGACCCCGTCGCCGCGCTGGACGCGCGCACGTCCCTGCCCGCGTGGGAGAAGGCCGCCGTGTCCGCGAAGGCGCTGTCGGGAATCCACCGATGAGCGCCGCCGGGGGCCTCGACGCACCCGGAGCGGGCCATGTCGCCGTCGTCGGCGGCGGTCTCGCGGGGATCACCGCGGCGCTGGCCCTCCAGGAGGCGGGCCTGCGGACGACGATCTACGAGGCGCGTCCCCGGCTCGGCGGCGCCGCGCACTCCTTCGAACGCGAGTCGGCCGGGCGGCGCCTCACCGTCGACAACGGCCAGCACATCTTCCTGAAGTGCTGCTCGGCGTACCGGGGGCTGCTGGAGCGGCTGGACGCGCTGGACCGGGTCCGCGTCCAGGACCGCTTCGACGTCCGCGTCCTGACCCCCGGCGGGCCGGGCGGACGGCTCCGCCGCGCCAAGGCGCCCGGCCCGCTGCACTTCCTGCCCGCGCTCGCCGGCTACACGCTGCTGTCCCCGGCCGACCGGCTGCGCGCCGTCCGCGCGTCGCTGGCGCTGGACCGCCTCGACCCGGGCGACCCGTCCCTCGACGGGGTCGGCATGGGCGGCTGGCTCGCCCGCCACGGGCAGCGGCCCCGGGCCCGGGAGGCTCTCTGGGAGCTGTTCGTCACGGCGGCGCTCAACGCCGGCCTGGACGACGCCGCGCTCGGCCCCGCCGCGATGGTGTGCCAGACGGCGCTGCTCGGACGGTCCGACGCCGCCGACATCGGCGTCGCGTCCGTCCCGCTCGGCGACCTGCACGGGACGACCGCGGCGTGGAAGATCGAGCGGGGCGGCGGCCGGATCCGACTCGGGGCGAAGGTGTCGGCGATCGAGGCCGGGCCGAAGCTCGTGGTGAACGGCTCGCCGGCCGGCGCGGACGCCGTCGTCGTCGCGGTGCCCCACCGGGCGGCGGCCGCGCTCGTCCCCGCGGAGGCGTGCCCGGACCGGGACGGCTGGGCGGGCCTCGGCTCCAGCCCCATCGTCAACGTCCACGTCGTCTATGACCGGCCGGTCATGCGGGAGGCGTTCGCCGCGGCGGTCGGCTCACCCGTCCAGTGGGTGTTCGACCGGACCGGCGTCAGCGGCCTGGCCGGTGGGGACGGCCCGTCCGGCGGCCAGTACCTCGCGGTCTCGGTGTCGGCGGCCGACCGCTGGATCGACACCCCGGCCGCCGCACTGCGGGAGGTCTACCTGCCCGCACTGGAGCGGCTGTTCCCGGCGGCCCGCCGCGCCCGCGTCACCGACTTCTTCGTGACGCGGGAACGGCACGCCACGTTTCGTCAGAGCCCCGGCAGCGGCGCGCTGCGTCCCGCGTCCGCGACACGGCTGCCGTGGCTGTTCCTCGCCGGCGCGTGGACCGACACGGGCTGGCCCGACACGATGGAGGGAGCCGTGCGCAGCGGCCTCAGCGCGGCCCGCCTCGTCCGCCGGCACCTGAACGACCCGAGCACGAACCGGAGAACGTCCACGAGCACGGACGAGGTGAGCGGCCGACCTCCCGGGACCACTGCCCCCCCGCACGCACGCGAACGCGAGAAGGAGCGCGAATGACCACGACCGAAGTCCCCGGACTCACCGGCGCGGCCGCAGCCGCCGCCGCGGCGGCCCGCGACCACCTGCTCGGCCTCCAGTCGCCGGAGGGCTGGTGGAAGGCGGAGCTGGAGACCAACGTGACCATGGACGCGGAGGACCTGCTGCTCCGCCGGTTCCTCGGCGTCGGCTCCGACGGCGACACCCGGGAGGCGGCACGCTGGATCCGGTCGCGGCAGAGTCCCGGCGGGACGTGGGCGAACTTCTACGGCGGCCCGCCCGACCTGTCCACGACGATCGAGGCGTACGTCGCGCTGCGGCTGGCCGGAGACCCCGTGGACGCCGGGCACATGCGGCGCGCCGCCGCGCACGTGCGGGAGGCGGGCGGCATCGAGGGAAGCCGCGTGTTCACCCGGATCTGGCTGGCGCTGTTCGGGCAGTGGTCGTGGGACGACCTGCCCGTCATGCCGCCCGAGCTGATGTTCCTGCCGAGCCGGGTGCCGCTGAACGTCTACGACTGGGCCTGCTGGGCGCGGCAGACGATCGTCCCGCTGACGGTTCTGGGGTCACTGCGTCCCGTCCGGGCCCTGCCGTTCGACCTGCCGGAGCTGCGCAGCGGTGTGCGCCCCGCGCACGAGGCGAAGGGCTGGGGGCGGGTGTTCGACACGCTCGACCGCGTCCTGCACGTGTACGAGAAGCGGCCGGTGCGCCCGCTGCGGACCGCCGCGCTCCGCCGTGCCGCCGACTGGATCATCGCCCGCCAGGAGGCCGACGGCTGCTGGGGCGGCATCCAGCCGCCGTGGGTGTACTCGCTGATGGCCCTGCACGAACTCGGCTACGGCCTCGACCACCCGGTCATGAAGCGCGGCCTCGCCGGGCTCGACCGGTTCACGATCCGGGACGAGAAGGGCCGGCGGATGGAGGCGTGCCAGTCGCCGGTATGGGACACCGTCCTGGCCATGAACGCCCTCGGCGACGCCGGCCTGCCCGGCGGCGACCCCGCGATGGTGCGGGCCGCCGCCTGGGTCGTCGGCGAGGAGGTCAGGGGGCCGGGGGACTGGTCGGTGCGGCGGCCCGGCGTCCCGCCGGGCGGCTGGGCCTTCGAGTTCGACAACGACTGCTACCCCGACACCGACGACACGGCCGAGGCGATCCTCGCTCTCCGCAGGGCCGACGTCCCGGACGCGGCGGCGCCGATCGAACGCGCCGTCCGCTGGCTGACCGGCATGGCCTCCCGCGACGGCGGCTTCGCCGCCTTCGATGCCGACAACACCCGCGAGCTGTGCACCAAGCTGCCGTTCTGCGATTTCGGCGCGGTCATCGACCCGCCGTCCGCGGACGTCACCGCACACGTCGTCGAAGCGCTCTCCGGGGAGGGCCTCGCGGAGACGGCCGTCGTGAAACGGGCCGTGGTGTGGCTGCTGAAGGCCCAGGAGGCGGACGGTTCGTGGTTCGGGCGCTGGGGAGCCAACCACGTCTACGGGACGGGAAGCGCGGTGCCGGCGCTGATCGCCGCCGGCGTCCGCCCGGACAAGCCCGCGATCCGACGCGCCGTGGCCTGGCTGGAACGGCACCAGAACGACGACGGCGGCTGGGGCGAGGACCTGCGCTCCTACGACGACCCGTCCTGGATCGGCCGGGGGGCGTCCACGGCGTCCCAGACGGCGTGGGCGCTGCTGGCGCTGCTCGCCGCGGGTGAACGCACCGCGGCCGTGGACGGCGGCGTCCGGTGGCTCGTCGACCATCAGCGCCCGGACGGGAACTGGGACGAGGAGCACTTCACCGGCACCGGTTTCCCCGGCGACTTCTACATCAACTACCACCTCTACCGGCTGGTGTTCCCGATCAGCGCCCTGGGCCGCTATGTGGAGGCCACGGAATCCATCTCGCCAAAGGAGGTCGGGACACCATGAGCATGCCGCTACGCCAGAGCGCTCGCATCGGGACCTACATTCTCCGCAACAAGCTGCGCGGCAAAAAGAAGTTCCCTTTGATCGTGGAACTGGAACCGCTGTTCGCCTGCAACCTGTCCTGCGCCGGCTGCGGCAAGATCCAGCATCCCGCCGATGTGCTGAAGAGGCGCATGCCCGTCGAGCAGGCCGTCGCCGCGATCGAGGAATGCGGCGCGCCCATGGTGTCCATCGCGGGCGGCGAACCGCTCATGCACCCACAGATCGACGAGATCGTCGGTGAACTCGTCAGGCGCAGGAAGTTCGTCTTCCTGTGCACGAACGCGCTGCTCATCCCCAAGAAGCTCGACAAGTTCACGCCGTCGCCCTACTTCGCGTGGGCGGTGCACATCGACGGGCTCCAGGAACGCCACGACGAGTCCGTCTGCAAGGAGGGCGTCTTCGACGACGCGGTCGCGGCCGTCCGCGAATGCCAGCGCCGCGGCTTCCGCGTCACGACGAACACGACGTTCTTCAACACCGATACCCCGCAGACCGTCATCGAGGTCCTCAACTACCTCAACGACGACCTCAAGGTCGACGAGATGATGATCTCTCCGGGCTACGCCTACGACAAGGCACCCGACCAGGAGCACTTCCTCGGCGTCCAGGAAACCCGGGAACTGTTCGCCAAGGCCTTCTCAGGAGGGAACCGGAAACGGTGGCGGCTCAACCACTCGCCCCTTTTCCTGGACTTCCTGGAAGGCAAGATCGATTTTCCCTGCACGGCCTGGGCGATCCCGTCGTACTCCCTGTTCGGGTGGCAGCGTCCCTGCTACCTGATGTCGGACGGCTACGCCCAGACCTACCGGGAACTCCTCGACGAGACCGACTGGGAGTCCTACGGCCGGGGCCGCGACCCCCGCTGCGCCAACTGCATGGCCCACTGCGGCTACGAGCCCACGGCCGTCTTCAGCACGGTGAGTTCGCTGAAGGAATCGTTGAGGGCCGTCCGCTCCACTTAGGAACGCCGTTCGCCCGGAGAGAACTCGCCCGCATCACCCGCGAGAACCTCGAAGGGGGCTGGGCCTCGCACCCCGGCCTCACCCGCTGACGGTCACGGCCAGCCCGCACCCGGAACATCGACCTCGGTCGCGAGCACCCGGCCGCTTCCCGGCGCCACCGGGTTCTCCTCGGTCATGCCGCGCCACTCGGCGGCCACGACGAACAACGTCGTGCCCTGCGGGCCGCCCAGCGCGCAGGCGAACCCGCCGCGGTCCAGCTCGACCACGTCCAGGACGGTGCCGCCTTCCGCGACGCGCACACACCGCTGATGGGGCACGTCGGCGTACCAGACGGCGCCCTCCGCGTCGAGGCAGATGCCGTCCGGGGCGCCCTCGCCCAGGTCGGCCCAGACGCGCCGGTTCGACAACCCCCCGTCGGCGCCGACGTCGAAGGCCACCAGGGCGCTCCGGTAGGAGTCCGCGACGATCAACGTGGAGTTGTCCGGCGTGACGGCCATCCCGTTGGGGAAGCCGATGTCGCCGGCCACCTCCCGCACGGACCCGTCGGCGGCCGCCAGGAAGACGAAACCCGGCTTGACCTCGTCCCCCGCCATCGCGTCGAACCCGATCCGGTTGACGTAGGCGTTGCCGCGGCCGTCCACCACGATGTCGTTCCACCCCGGCTCGCCCAGCTCCGCGTGCACGGCCAGGGCCCCGCCGGGCTCCCGCCGCAGCAGCCGCCCGTCGGCGGACGAGACGATCACCATCCGCCCGTCCGGAAGCCAGGCGGTGCACAGCGGCAGCGACTCCACCCGCGCGACCACCTCGCTGCCGCCGTCCAGGCCCACGGCGACGACCTCGCCCGCGGACCAGTCCGAGAAGTACAACCGGTCCCCGTGCCAGCGCGGCGACTCCACCAGCCCCCGCCCGCCGACCAGCGTCCGGACCTCACCCATCGTGATCACACTCCCTTTTTCGACGTCTCACCCCCTACACGAACGCCCCGCCCCCAAATCGACACCCACCCGGCTCGTGTCCGCGATCGGGCGGTCCCGACCGGGGTAAGGCCTGGGTAAGACCGGTGTGGGCGCGGTGTGAACCTGCGGTGAGGCGCCACCCGGAGGATGCGGGGGATCCACCGACACGGGGAGGAAGAATGGCGACCGAGGAAATCACCGAGCGATTGATGGCGGACGCGGTGACCACCATCGAGATGCTCAACGTCGCGCTGGGCGTCCGCCTGGGGCTGTACCAGGCGCTGGCAGAGGGCCCTGCCGACGCCCGCGCCCTGGCCAAGGCCACCGGCGTCCACCCGCGCTACGCGCGCGAATGGCTCGAACAGCAGGGCGTGAGCGGCATGCTCACCGTGGCTGCCGACGACCATGATCCGTACGGACGCGCCTTCGCGCTGCCCGCGGACGCCGGCGAGGCGCTGCTGGAAGCCGACAGCCCGTTCTTCGTGGGGACGCTGCCCGGGATGGTGGCGTCCATCGCCGAGGTGCTGCCGGAGGTGGCGGGGGCGTTCGAGTCCGGCGGCGGCATCCCGTACGCCGCCTACGGGGCGGGGACCAGGCACGGCATCGGCGGGCTCAACCGGCCCATGTTCCGCGCGGGCCTGGCGGACTGGGTCGCGGCGATGCCGGACATCGCGGCGCGGCTGTCCGGCGGCCCGGGAAAGGTTCTCGACCTGGGCTGCGGCACCGGCTGGTCGGCCATCACGCTCGCCGAGACGTTCCCGTCCGCCAGCGTGCACGGCATCGACCTCGACGAGGCATCGGTCGCGGAGGCGTCGGGGAACGCCGCCGGGCGCGGGCTGGACGGCCGGGTGACGTTCGCGCTCGGGGACGCCGCCGACCCCGGAGCCGGCGGACGCTACGACATGGTGTGCGTGTTCGAGGCGCTGCACGACATGGCCGATCCGGTGGCGGTGCTGCGGGCGGCGCGGGACAGGCTCGCCCCCGGCGGAGCGGTCCTGATCGGCGACGAGAAGGTGGCCGAGCACTTCACCGCCCCGGGCGACCTGGTGGAACGGCTGAACTACGCGGTCAGCGTCCTGCACTGCCTGCCCGTCACACGGGCCGAGGGCACCGCCGTGGAGGCCGGCACCGTGCTGCGGCCCCACGTCGTGCGCGGGTATGCCGAGGAGGCGGGCTACGGAAGCTGCACCGAGCTGCCCATCGACCACGACCTGTGGCGCTTCTACCGGCTCGACCCCGCCTGACCCGCGCCGGGACGCGTTAGGGCGAGCAGTCGCCCGCGAGGACGCCGGAGCGGATCCGCGCGGGTAAGATCCGTACCTTCGGATGCTCGACGTACCCGGCCTTCGAGATCGTCGAGTCCCACCGGGTGGCCGAGCAGCGAGGGCTGATGCGGTTCCGCACCGAACAGCCGCCCTACAACCTGCTCGCCCGCGGCGCCGAACGCGACGTCCTCCCGGTTGCGGAGCGGGAGAGCATGGGCGTGCTGACCTGGAGTCCGCTCGCGTTCGGGTTCCTCACCGGCCACCACCGCAAGAACGGGCCCGTCCGAGCACAGGGGCGGACTGCGATCCGCCCCGAGTGGTTCGACCGCGCCGACCCGGTGACCGCCCGCACGGAAGACCAGCGGCCGATGAATCGACCAGCATCGACGGCTCGCCGTGTTTCATCGAGCTGGGCACTGCCCTGCCTGCGGTTTTCGTCGCCCTCATTGAGAGGTACGGCGCCTTCGAGGTAGGAGGCATGGCAAGGGACGATCACGGAGCGCGAAGTTACATGGCATTCCTTGGCGTGTCTGATCCACGCAGGGTGCTGGGGGCTATCTCCACCGCACTTGACCGAAGGACCCGGCCAGCGCCTGCCGGCCGAACCGGCCGCGACCACTCATCCCCTCAAATCGCCGCCGTGCTCGGCATGTACGAGCGTGTACGTAAGCGGTTTGGTGACGGCCGTGACCCGGCCATCGCCGGTGTCGCGAGGGCCGGTCCGCGTAAGGCACGCCCGTCCAGGCTGCCCGGCTGTCCGCGGCGCGAGAGGCGATGGCGGGTTTGGTCCTGTCGGTGGCGTATTCGGTCCCTGTGTCGGGAGTTGTGTCGGTTCTAGCTTGAGATCACCGGTGCTCACCGGTTCCCGATCCCCCGCTTGAAAGGACCTGACCATGTCCCGACTTCCCCTGATCCAGCCGGAGACCGCGGGCGCCCAGGCCGCCGAGCTGCTGGCCGGTGTGCAGAAGGCGCTGGGCGTCACCCCGAACATGACCAAGGCGATGGCCAACAGCCCCGCGGTGCTGAAGTCCTACCTGGAGTTCTCCGGCGCGCTGTCGGGCGGCGTGCTGCCGGCCGCGGTGCGCGAGCGGATCGCGCTGCTGGTCGCCCAGCAGAACGGCTGCGACTACTGCCTTTCCGCGCACACCTACATCGGCACCAAGCTGGCCGGGCTGAGCCAGGACGAGGCCGAAGCGGCCCGCGGCGGCCGCGCCGGCGACCCCAAGGCCGAGGCCGTGCTGGCCTTCGCCGCCACCGTGCTGCGCACCCGCGGCGGCATCGAGGACACCGACGTCAAGCAGGCCCGCCAGGCGGGACTGTCCGACGAAGAGATCGCCGAAGTCGTGGGCCACGTCGCGCTCAACGTCTTCACCAACTACTTCAACAAGGCCGCCGGCACCGACATCGACTGGCCGGTCGTCCGCCACTGACCGCCCCCCGGCACCGGCCGCACCCGCCGTCCCGGCGACCGGGCGGCGTGGTCGGGGCCGGCGGCGATGACGGTGACCGGACGCCCGGTGCACGGACTCCAAGGAAGATGCACGACCAGCAGGTCGCGTTGAACGAGAGGCAGGCGTTGTGGACGAGTTCGATGTCGTGGTGGTGGGGGCCGGATCGACGGGGGAGAACCTGGCGGAACGGGCGCACGCCGGTGGGCTGAGCGTCGCGGTCGTGGAGGCCGATCTGGTCGGCGGGGAATGCTCGTACTGGGCGTGCATGCCCAGCAAGGCGCTGCTGCGCCCGGCCGCCGCGCTGGCGGACGCGCGGCGTCTGCCCGGCGCCCGCGAGGCGGTCTCCGGACGGCTGGACGCGGCGGCGGTCCTCAGGAGCCGGGACGGGTTCGCCGCGCACTGGAAGGACGACGGCCAGGCCGGCTGGGTGGAGAGCGCGGGACTGGTCCTGGTACGCGGGTACGGCCGGCTGGACGGACCCAAGCGCGTCGTGGTGCGCACTCCCGAGGGCGGGCAGCGGGTGCTGACCGCCCGGCACGCCGTCGCGGTGTGCACGGGCACCCGTGCGGCACTGCCCGATCTGCCGGGACTGGCCGAGGCCCGTCCCTGGACGAGCCGTGAGGCGACCGCGTCCCCGCGGGTGCCGCCGCGGCTGGCCGTGGTCGGCGGCGGCGTGGTGGCGTGTGAGATGGCCACGGCCTGGCGGGCGCTCGGCAGCGAAGTGGTGCATCTGGTGCGCGGATCACGGCTGCTGCCCCGGATGGAGCCGTTCGCCGGGGAACTGGTGGCCGAGAGCCTGCGGGCGTCGGGGGTGGACGTGCGGTTCGGCGCGTCGGTCACCGCGGTGCGCCGCGTCGGATCGCTGACGCTCACGCTGGAGGGCGGCGAGACGGTGACCGCCGATGAGGTGCTGTTCGCCACCGGCCGGGTGCCGGCCACCTCCGACCTCGGGCTCGACACGGTCGGCCTGGAACCGGGCCGGCCGGTCGAGGTGGACTCCACCGGCCTGGCGGCCGGTGTCCCGGACGGGTGGCTGTACGCGGCCGGGGACGTCAACGGTCGTGCGCTGCTCACCCATCAGGGCAAGTACCAGGGACGCGTCTTCGGCGAGGTGATCGCCGACCGCGCCGCCGGCCGTCCGCTGGACACCGCCGACTGGGGGCGCAGCGTGGCCACCGCGGACGAGCGGGCCGTACCGCAGGTCGTCTTCACCGACCCCGAAGCCGTGTCCGTCGGCCTCACCCTGGAGGAGGCGGCCCGCGACGGGCGCCGGGTACGGGCGGTCGACTACGACCTCGGCGGTCTGGCCGGTGCCGCCCTGCACGCCGACGGCTACCGGGGCCGCGCCCGGGCCGTGGTGGACCTGGACCGCGAGACGCTCCTCGGCGCCACCTTCGTCGGGGCGGGCGTCGCCGAACTGCTCCACTCGGCCACGATCGCCATCACCGCCGAGGTCCCCATCTCCCGGCTGTGGCACGCCGTCCCGTCGTTCCCCACCCTCAGCGAGGTCTGGCTCCGGCTCCTGGAGACCTACCGCGGCTGAACACCGGACCCGTCCGCGTCGACACCCGACGCGGACGGGCGACGACGCCCACCCCGATACACCGATCACCCGGCCGTCAGCCGAAATGGGAGAGATTCCGGATGAGCACGCATGACCGGCATGTTCCACCGCCGTCCGCGACGGGTTCCGAACACGGCGCCCACCATCATGAGCGTGCAGGTCACGAGCACCACGGAACCGGCGGCGGCGTGAGCTGGGGCATGGCGGCTCAGGCCACCCTGCATTGCCTGACCGGGTGTGCGATCGGTGAGGTGCTCGGCATGGTGATCGGTACGGCGCTCGGCTGGCCGAACCTGCCCACCATCGTCCTGGCGGTCTTCCTGGCGTTCGTCTTCGGGTACGCGTTGACCATGCGCGGCGTCCTCAAGGCGGGCCTGCCCTTGGGCGCGGCGTTCAGGGTCGCCCTGGCGGCCGACACGATATCGATCGCGGTCATGGAGGTGCTGGACAACGGGGTCATGCTCGCCGTCCCCGGGGCCATGCACACCGGCCTGGCAAGCCCGCTGTTCTGGGGCGCGCTGGCCTTCGCGCTCCTCGTGGCGTTCCTGCTCACGACCCCGGTCAACCGCTGGATGATGTCCCGTGGCAAGGGACACGCGGTCGTGCACCAGCACCACCACTGAGTTCGTCCGGCATCGAATCGGACAGCTCGACATCTGACGCCACTGGACCTGACAGCACCGGCGCGGCCGGCAGCCGGACCTCGATCGGCCTCGGAGGTTCGGTGACCCGGTGTTGACAGATGGTGTGTCAGCCGGACGGTCCCCACGACATCACCGTCGCGGGAAGCCGCCCGGCGTCGAAGGCATGGCGGGGGAGTGAGCGTCCGACCTGCGACAGCACACTTTGGAGAGTCTCATGCTGGAACTCCGAAGGGCCGGGAGCGCCCTGCTGGACAGCGTCGTTCCCATCAGGACCGTCCGCGGGATCCCTCGCGACCGGCGCATCGGGTTGCCGGACGAGCGCGCCCTGCACCGCGTCCTGGCGTCGGGGCGGGAGGGCTACTGGGCAATGGTGACCGTCCACGTGGGGGAACTCGCGACGCTCGACGGCGAGCGGGCCACGATGGTGCTGCGATTCCTCGCCGACCGTCTCGACAAGATCCTCAACGACGAGGTGTCGACTTATCAGACCACCGGCGGATTCGCCATTCTCGTCGGGCCGGGCGACGAACTGTACAAGACGCGGCACGGCACCCGCCTGCTGCTGACGGCCGTCACCCGCAAGCTCACCGAACCCGTCCCCCCGCGCAGCGGCATCTCGCCGCCGTCCCTCTCGTTCGATGCGGTCACCGACGAGTTGCCGCAGCTGCGCCTCGGCCTTGCGCCTCAGCCTCGCCGGGCCCGGCGAGGCTGAGGGGGCGCCGGCGCGGGGCGGGCGTCATCGATTCGCGGCACCCGCCGGCCGGGCGGTCGGCCGTTCCCGGCACACCCCGGTCCGGCCGGGGGTGGCGGTCAGGCCCGGAAGGCCGGTGGTCGCGGCGCGCAGACCCGCGACCGCCACGGTTCCGAGGTCGCCCAGAGCGATGTCGTAGGCGATCTCCCGCATGGCGCCGGCTCCGAGAGCCGAGTGGATCATCCCGGTGACGGCCTCGTTGAGCACCCGGGCGTAGGTCTCGAACCGCACCGAACCCGTGACCGCTGGATTCCACTCCAGCGGGTCGCGCTCTCTCAGGCGGACACGCAATCGGGGCGACACCACGGGCAGCCGATGACACCCGGCGCCATCGAACTGCTCGTGGCCGCCGGGGCCGACGTGAACACACGGCTCGACGACCCGCCTGCGCTGTGGGAAGCGCCCACCGCGCATACCCCGCTGGGCATCGCCCGAGAGCTGAACAGCTACTTCGGCCACGTGGTGGCGGTCATCCGGCGCCCTGTTCGAAAAGGGACGTGATGGTCGGGCGGCCGTGGTCGACCAGATGCCTGCCACGCGATCACGTGCTCGATTCTCATGTCGGGATCGATGACGACGAGGTCTGCGTCGGCTCAGCGTCGGCTCCGATGCCGATGTGTCCCTTTCGCGATTCCAATCCGGCGGCTCGGGCGGGATTGGTGGTCACGAACGACAGTAGTGAGCCCATTTCATCCCTGTGGCGGCAGTCCGCTGGTCACAGCATGATCGCGATGCGTCGGTTGGGAGCCTGACACAGAGAGACCCCTGGTAGACGGGTTGATCACCACAATCACGTCGCCTGAACCAGACCGTCATGCTGCTGTCGGCCCGCTCACCCAAGCTCGCGAAGGCGCTGCGGAAGGCGAGCAGGGACGGGCTGACCCATCTGGTGCTGGACGGGACGCTCATCCACACCGACCGGGTCCGGGCCGACCGCCCCTACTACTCCGGAAAACACGCCAAGAACGACACTGGTTCGAACGGATGGATGCGGCGCTACGCCGCTAACCTAGGGCCCGGTTCCGCACCGGGGCACTTTTCTGGGGGTGACCTGGGCAGATGGCCTCAACCGCGTTCCGCGTATGTTCCGGGAACCGTGACAATCGGCGGCTTCCGCTGGCACATGGCTGCATACGCAACAAACCCCGGTGCCTGGCGAAGCGCCTGGTCAACCGGGGTTTTCCGAGATCATCTGAGGTGCCCCCTGCAGGGCACGCAGAACATGGGAACAAGCTCGACCAGGCTTCTTATCGTGGAAGAGCGGTTCTCCCTACCTGGTAAGCCGCGGGGGAGGGGGAACGGCAGTGACTGAGGGTTGGAGCGATCGGGCGATCCGGTGGACGACGACCATCAGCGTCATCGTGCTGGCCGGGATCGCGGCAGTGCTGTCGTACAAACACATGTACATGCTGGTCCGCCAGTACGGCGAGACCTCTTGGACAGCGGCACTCCTGCCGGTGTCGGTGGACGGGATGATCGCGGTCTCTTCCATGACTTTGCTGGCTGACTCCCGACAGGGGCGGCGCAGTGGCCTTCTTCCGTGGGCACTGCTGGTGACCGGAAGCGCCGCCAGCCTGGCCGCCAACGTGGCCGTGGCCGAGCCCTCGATGGTGGGAAGGCTGATCGCGGCTTGGCCATCGGCGGCATTGATCGGGTCCTACGAGCTGTTGATGCGCCAGGTCCGTCACGGTGCTGGACCGGACGCCGAGTCCGGCACCGCAGCCTCAGACAACGTTCACGCTGGCTCCGAGGCAACTCACAGGTTGGCTGGGAGATCTCACAAAGCGCCACGCGTCGCTACGGCATCCTCGACTGCCTCTATGACGGATCACATAGGCCCAGGTGAGAACTCAGAGGAAGTTCGTAGGGTGCGCGCTTTCGAACTCATACGTTCTTCAGAGGGGCTTCATCCCGTTGATGCGGGCGACAGCGCACAGGCAAGGCAGTCGACGCAACGCACCCGCGATAGGGAAAATCTTGATCTTCAACAGCGCGCGTGGCTTTGGGCAATGGCCAATCGGACGACGGAAGGAGACCTTCCGCCTGGGAAGGTGATCGCACGTCAGTTTTCGCGAAGCGAACGTTGGGGGCGCTTGGTCAAGCAGGCAGGTCTTGCCGGGCGGCTCGGCGCTACTAAAGGGTCGGGGGCCTCGACGTTGTCGCCGAGACCCCCGCAGGTCGGTGCTGGCCGCCCCTGACGGGCGGTGCAGCGAGGTAACCGGCGCCGAGACCAGTGGTCGGCGGTGAAACCGATGACCACGGAGGCGGCGCTACTGAAGCTGAGGACGAGCGCGTCGGTCAGCGGGGTCGCCGCCAGTAGCAGCAGCCCGAAGGTCGCGGCATAGTTCACGACACCGATGTCGATGCTGAACTTGATCAGTTCGCGGAGCCCCAGCAACGGAGGCCGCGCGCCGGCGCCGCGTCCGCTGATCGCGCCGAAGACTGCGCAGACCACGACGGCTTTGAGGAACGTGCCTGCATGATCCGCGCCGGTGAGGTGAAGCCACCAGGACGTGGGTACGCCGACCAGGCAGGCTGCGTAGATACCGCCGATGATGGCGCCGCGGACCTTGGCGGGTTCGATCTTTATCACGGGTCTCTCCTTTGTGAATTCCGCCCGAATCCTTGTACGGGTCGTTGTGGTACACCGTCCGGACCGTCGGCCGTGGTGCAAGGCGGCCCCATCACGAGTCGGACCCGGGTAGGGGCAGCGCTGCTTGGGCCGTGGCATGCCCCGCGCTCGGCCGCCCGGAGCGTGCGGTGGGGGTGAACACCGGTCACTGTCTCGTGAGGGGACTGAAGCCTGCACAACAGGCGGATTGTGTCCGGGGCCGGAGTCGAACCAATTTCCCACCATTGTTCTACCACTCGGCTACGTCCCTCTCGATTTTTCCGCCCTGGTCGAAGAGCCGGAGGGCTGAGCGGTCATGGCGGGAGCGCAAAGACTTCCCCTGCAGATCAGGTGATCCGGTCAGCCTCCACGGTCAGTGTCATCGTGCTGGCCGGTATCGCTGCGGTGATCTCCTATAAGCACATGTATCAGCTTGTGCTGCAGTACGGGGAGACCTCCTGGACGGCGGCGCTGCTGCCGGTCAGTGTGGACGGGATGATCGTGGTGGCCTCGATGTCGCTGCTGGTCGATTCGCGGCAGGGCCGCCGCAGTGGGCTGTTGCCGTGGACGCTGGTGGTGCTGGGCAGCGCCGCGAGCCTGGCGGCCAACGTCGCTGTCGCCGAGCCTTCTGTGGTCGGGCGGCTGATTGCCGCCTGGCCGAGTTGCGCTCTGATCGGAGCGTATGAGCTCTTGATGCGCCAGGTCCGGAACGGTTCGCACAGGAACGGTTCGCAGCGGAAGGTCCTGGCCGCCTCATACGAGTCCCCACGGCAAGCGGAAGAGAAGTTGGATGCCTCATATGGGACTCATATGGGCCCTCATACGAACCTGACGAAGGAAGAGGTTGCTTCATACGAAGCTCATACGGACCAATCGAATCCGCCGGATGACTTCTACGACGCTCAGACGAGCAGCGCTGCGAACCTCACACGGAACGCAGACGAGGTCGCAGCGGGTGAGGATTCCGGAGAAGCGACACGGGCTCATCCGCGACACGGCCGGCCGGTCTCGGGGCTGCAACGCCAGGCATGGCAGTGGGCGCTGGCCAACCGCACAGCGGCGGGTGACCTTCCCTCGGGAAAGACGATCGCGGAGCGTTTCGGGCGCCGCGAAGGTTGGGGACGCCTGGTCAAACAGGCCGGAGCAACCGGCCGCCTCGATCCTGTAGGAAACCCATAGGCACATCGAGCCGACCGGTGTCACCTCGGCGCCACCCGCCCCGGCGGCCGCGAAGGACTCATCGCCGACGAACCCATCGGCCGCCTCGGCACCCCCGAGGAGATCGCCTCCGGAGTGCTGTGGCTGTGCTCCCAAGACGCCGCGTTCACCACCGACACCGCCCTGGTCGTCGACGGCCGCCAGACCAGCTGACCCACCTGACCCGGGCAAGCCGACCGGATCGGACCGCCGACACTGCAGCGGCTGCTGGCGGCGGTGGCCGACTGCGCCGGCTGGCTGAAGGCCAACACCCGCGACCCCGACGTCGCCCGCCTGACCGCCCTGCTGGATCAACCCCATCCGGCGCCCACCGACCCGGCCGAACTGGACGAACTAATGGCCACAGTGCTGTGGACCAGCCACGGCCCACAACAGAGTTGAGAAATCCCTCCCAACCTCCACCCGGGACAACGCTCGCCCCCCGCCCACTTTGGCATACCGGTATGAAACGGACCCGAACGGCGGTATTCCTTGCGCGCCTTGCTAAGGCCGCTGATCAGCTACTCCGGCCGGCTGCTCGTGGACGGCGCCAGGTCACGGCCTCACGAATGCCCCAGCTGTCCGAGCCCAGTCGGCACTGGCGAAGACTCCAGTCGACACTGGCCAAGCGCAGGCCATCATCTGACCGAACCTGCGATCTGCCCGCGACCCCCGACGAGGTCTTCGACGCCTACAGTCCCCCGATTCGCACCGATGCACGTCTCCCGGCTCCTGCTCCAAACCTTGCGGCGCCTACGCCTGCGTTCGACATAATTCGGGGGTCCTGGAGCACTCCACCGCCTGAACCTGCAGGTCAGCGGGTCGAGGGCTGGACTAAGCGCCAGAATCGCCTAGAGACGCGATTTCAAGGATTAGCATGCGGCGACCAGGGGCGCGGCTCTATCGTCTGGAGTCGTGTACGTGAAGACGACCAAGCGGGAGAACAAGTCCGGGACGGTCCGTTACCTGCACCTGGCCCACAACCAGTGGGACCCGGCCAAGGGCCGGGCCGTGCCGAAGGTGCTGTTCACCTTCGGCCGCGAGGACGAACTGGACCGCGACGCGGTCAAGCGGCTGATCGCGTCTCTATCGAGGCTGCTGGAACCGGGCCAGACCCCGGCCGCGACGGCGGCCTCGGACCTGGAGTTCAGCGCATCGGTCCCGTTCGGCGGCGCCTACGTCCTGGACCACCTGTGGCGGCGGCTGCGCATCGACCGGATCGTCACCGGAGCCGGCCGGCCCAAGCGCGGTCGGCGCCGCGACATGACCACCACCGAGCGGGTGCTGTTCGCCCTGGTCGCCAACCGGGCCCTGGCCCCGTCCTCCAAGCTGGCCGCCGCCGAGTGGATCACCCGCGACGTGCACATCGAGGGCCTGGCCGAGATCGGCGAGCAGGCCTGCTACCGGGCGATGGACTGGCTGCACCGGGTGCGCGACGAGGTGGAGAAGCAGGTGTTCGACGAGGTCGCCACCCTGCTCAACCTCGAGGTCGACCTGCTGTTCTTTGACACCACCAGCACCTACTTCGAGCTGGAGGACGCCGACGAGCCCGTCGAGCGGGACGAACGCGGCCAGGTCCTGGCCGCGGGCGGTCGACCGGCCGCCGGCGGCGACCCGGTGGGGTTCCGCACGCACGGCAAGTCCAAGGACTCGCGCGACGACCTGCCGCAGATCGTGATCGGCATGGCCGTCACCCGCGACGGGATCCCGGTCCGGGTCTGGTGCTGGCCCGGCAACGCCTCCGACCAGGTCGTCATCCGGCAGGTCAAAGACGACATGCGGGACTGGACCCTGTCCAAGATCGTGTGGGTGACCGACCGCGGGTTCTCCTCGTCGCGCAACCGGCGCTACCTGCGCAGCGGCGACCACTCCTACATCATCGGCGAGAAGCTGCGCTCCGGATCGGCCGAGATCAAGGCCGCCCTGTCGAGACAGGGCCGCTACACCGAGATCGCCGGGAACATGCGGGTCAAGGAGGTGCGCATCAGCGACACCGAGCGGTTCGTCATCTGCCACACCCCCGAGGCCGCCGAGCGCGACAAGCACATGCGCGAGCAGCTCCTGGCCCAGCTGGCCGAGGTGATCGAGGGGTCGGACGCCCTCAGCGAGTTCAAGCGGGGCGAACTGCGCGGGAAGATCACCGCCAAGCCCGGGCTGAACCGGTATCTGCGCACCACCCCGGCCGGCAAGCTCCGCATCGACGCCGCCAAGGTCAAGGCCGAGGCCAACCTGGACGGCAAGTACCTGCTGCGCTGCTCGGACCCGCACCTGAGCGCCGAGGACATCGCCCTGGGCTACAAGCAGCTCCTCGAGGTCGAGCGGGGCTGGCGCGACATGAAGCAGGTCATCGATCTGCGGCCGGTCTATCACCGGCTCGAAGAACGCATCCGCGCCCATGTCGTCCTCTGCTGGCTCGCTCTGCTGCTCATCCGGATCACCGAGACCACCACCGGCGCCACCTGGCCGAACATCCGCCGCGAGCTCGACCGGGTCCACCTGGGCACCTTCACCGGCCCCACCGGGGTGTTCCGCCGGACCACCACCCTGACCAAGCCCCAGGCCGATCTGCTGTCCGCGCTCGACATCCCCGCCCCCAAGCAGGTCATCGACCTCAACCCGACACCCCGCTGACCAGCACGAACACCACCGCCTAGAGAAACGCCCTCCAGGCGGCCACAAGCATGTCACCCCAGGTCAGGACCCAGATTCGCGACTCCAGCCCGCTGAATTACGTCGAACGCAGGCTACGCACGGGCACCAAGGGAGCATGGCGGGCACCGCTAGGGCAGCTGGCCCGACCAAGAGATAGGGGAACCAGAACGCACGGCAACAACGCCCACCGGGGCGGGCCGGGCACTGGCATCGCCCCCGACCCCCTTCTAGCACCGCGGTACCCATCGCCCCTTCGCTCATAACGCCTCACGCCGCCTATCGGCCACTGCAGCGTCAGGGCGCTAGCTTGGAGGACCGCGACCAGGCTCCGAGCACGGCAGCGTTGCGTAGCGTTCTGTTCCGCGATGTCGATATGTTCCGATCGCGGGTTATCGAGCAGTGGCGCCGGGGGCGCGCTGTGGGCGCGGTCGACTGGCAGTGTTGCGGCGGCCGGGGCGCCAGCTGGCGACGAGGGCGGCGGCGAGCAGGAGTTCGGCGATGTCGCCGCCGTAGTACATGATCTCCGCGCCGCCGCGGACCTGGGCGATAGGTGCGTGTACGTCGGTGAAGAACCCGCCATACATCAGCTGGGCGATGGCGGCGTGCAAGGCGATGGCCGCGCCGAGGACGAGCAGCCGTGCTTTGACACCGGGACGCGATGGTGCGGGGTCGGGTCCGGCGATGACCCAGGCGAACAGGCATCCGGAGAGCACGAAGTGCGCGTGCAGCAGCCAGTGCAGGGCTGGCCGGGTGGTCGTGGCGTCGTACAGCGGGGTGAAGTACAGCACGGCCAGGCTGCCGGTGCTCAGCGTCAGTGCGGTGATCGGGTGGGCTAGCACTGCCATCGGCCTGCTGCGCAGCACGCCGGTCAGGTTCCGGGCCCGCTGGGTCGGCAGTGCGCGCAGTAGCACGGTGATCGGGGCGCCCAGGACGAGGGCCAGCGGTGCGTACATTCCCAGAAGCATGTGCTGGAGCATGTGGCCGCAGAAGTCGTGGTGTGCGAATGGCGCGATCGGCGGTAGCAGCGCCGCCGCCAGCAGGGTGCATCCGGTCAGGAACATCGCCGTGCGCCACCGGTCCCTGGGCCGGGCCGCCCGGTCGGTTCCGCGGTGTGCCAGCAGCAGGTAGACGACCGCGAGAGCGACCACGCCGGTCACCGCGAGTACGGTGTCCCACCCCCCGCCGTTGTGTGCGGGCATCGGGTGAGCGGGTGGCGGGTGATCGTGCATCACACGCTCTGTGGGCGGGTGGCGGTGTCAGGGGGGTCGGGGTCGAACGGCGTCCCGGTGCGCTGCACCAGCCATCCGACGGCCACCAGGACCGCGCCCAGCAGGAGGAAGCCGATGTCCCACCAGATCTGGTGGGGGCCGCCATGCACGTGGTGGATGCCAAGGATGTGGTGGTCGATGATGCCTTCGACGAGGTTGAACAGGCCCCAGCCGGCCAGTACCCATCCCCACAGGACCTGGGAGGTCCAGACTCGGCGGCGCCGGTGGGTCACCCGCGAGTACAGGATGGCCAGGCCGGTCAGCACCGCCAGCCAGCACACCACGTGGAACAGCCCGTCCCATACCGTGTTCATCTCCAGTCCGGAGACGGTGTGGGGGTTGTAGTACTTCACGCCGATGTTGTCGGTGTTGGTGCTGGTGAGCATGTGATGCCACTGCAGGAGTTGATGCAGCAGGATTCCGTCGACGAAGCCGCCGAGACCGACCCCTAGCACGATCCCCGGCAACTGGAGACTGGCCGGTCCGGCGTTGGTGCCGGTGCGGTCGGTAGTGGCGGCCATGATCTCTCCCTTTCCAAGCGCACGTGCGGCGGAGCCAAGATCAGCCCCGGCAACAGGTGCCGCTACCCGGCACCGAGCCGAGTAATCGCTCGGGCAGGCAAGCCCGGCCGCGACGGGGAAGATCCGGCCCTGGAACGCATCTGTCCATCGCAGGTCTTGGCACTTTTCCGGAAGTGCTGCCCGTCACGGGATTCACGGCTTCCGCTCCGACAAGGCACTTCGGAACATCAATGAATTATGGGGTTACCCGCCATTATCAATCCTATATTGATTGGGCAGTGTACCGATATGCAGGATTGGTCGTTGGTGTGCATGTAAGATGGTCTGTGGACCGAATGAGGTTCAGGCGTTGCCTGAGCCAGGCTCGGAGACCCTGGCGTGCATCTTGGCCTTTGCCGTTTCCGGCATGCCCTTGGCCGCCGCCACCTGTGCCTTGTTCTTCGTCGAGCCGGTGATGACGTGATCCTTGCCCGCCATGAGGGCTTGGTAGCTCTCGCGTGCGACGTCCGCGGGATCGCTCTTGGGCATCTGGCCGAGCTTGGTGTCCAGCACGCCCGCCCGTTCGAAGAAGGCGGTGTCGGTGGGGCCTGGTAGGGCGGCGGTGACGGTCACGCCGGTGTCGCTCAGTTCGTGGCGCAGCGCTTCGGCGAAGGAGTACAGGAAGGCCTTGGATGCCGCGTAGGTCGCCTGGTACGGGCCGGGCGTGGTGGCGGCGATCGAGGAGGTGAACAGCAGCCGTCCCTGGCCTCGGTGGACCATCTCTTCCAGGACGAGCTTGGCCAGGTGCACCGAGGACCGGACGTTGAGGTCGATGAGGTTGAGCTCGTCGGCCAGGTCGTTGTGGCGGGCGAAGTCACCGCCGACGCCGACGCCGGCGTTGATCGCCGCGGCGTCCAGCGGCCGTCCAGTGGCCACCACCGCCGTGTACAGCTCCTCGACGCCCTCGTGGTGGGCCAGGTCAACCCGGACCGGCGTGGTGCCGCCCTCGGCGTGCTCGCCGACCTCCCGCGCGGCGGTCGCGATCTCTTCGTTCTCGGCCGCCATGATCACGTGGAAGCCGTGCCGGGCGAACTCCGCCGCCAGCTCGCGGCCGATCCCGCTGGACGCACCGGTGACCAGGGCCAGCGGCCCGGTTGCCTCGTTCATCGTGCCCTCCTTCGGCTTCGTGGAAGTGCACCGGCACGGGTTCCGCCTGTGTGAGGAGTCGGCCGGTTCTCCACGGTGCTGATGCCCAAACCAGGCACTTGTAGGCATTCGTTTTTGGGGCTCGGGTATCGGGGGGAGTGCGGTTGTACTGGTCTGGCGCGAATTCCCTTCGAATGGCTGGGCCTTTTCCCTGCGGACGCGCGTGCGGAGGGATGGCGCCCGGTTCACCGGCGGTGAACTGTCGTGGGTCAAAAGGGCGCGGCCGCAGCCAGCAGCCCGGCTTGTTTCTTTGTGGTTGCTCTTTGTGGCTGTGACGAGCGGGAACTGGTCCGCATCTTGTCGCTGCTGACCGCCGCCACATGGGGAGGTCGGGCTTCGCGCGCAAGCAGTTCTTTCCTGCACTGTGCCGAAGAGGAGACCGGGCTGGTCGCCGAGCGGAACATACCGGAGTCGGCGGCGCCGGGTCGCCTTGCCGGCTCTACGGCCGGTGGCCGTTCACGGTGATCGGGTGGGGCCGTGGGCGGAGGGTTGACGGACGGCGGGGTGGGTTACGAGTGGTGCGTGAGGAAGTCGAGGGCGAAATCGAGATCGAGCGGGTCGGGCATGGGGTAGATGGGGCGCACCCGTGCGAGGGACTGGTGCATGCGGGCGAACGCCGCGAAGTCCCTGGGGTAGGCGGCGGGGTCCACTCCGGTGAACGTACCGGTGGCGTGGGCTCGCGTGAGGACCTCGCGCCAGGCCTGGATCGGCGCCTGGCCCAGGGCGGGTACGCCGTTGGAGAACAGGGTCATGCGGATCTCGTCGTAGGGGTCGGTGCCGTCGAGGTATTCGAGCAGGTTCCGGCGCGCCGGTTCGGTGTTGAACGTCAGCCAGTACGGGACCGAGCCGGTGCGCAGCGTCCACCACGGCTCCAGGAGCAGGAAGCACGACGCGAACATGCGGGTGTCGGGGATGCCGCGCTGCCGGTACCAGGCGCGGTACAGGTCGGCGACGGCCGGGCTGAGGGCCTGCGGCGCGGGGAACCGCAGCCGGTGGACCGGGAAGTCCGACAGGTCGGCCAGCAGGGACGGGTCGAAGCCCCATTCGGCTTCGGGGCTGTCGCCGTCCGGGGCGGGAGCGTGCCAGGTGCGGTGTGGTGAGCCGTTGCGGGCGAGGAAGTCGGTGACGCGGGGGCTGCCTTCGTGGAACTCCTCGGCGGTGATGCCGCCGTAGGCGCCGTGCTGGAAGACATAGCGCTCGCCGATACGGGTTGTGGGCCAGCGCAGCCCGCAGTCGGTGACGATGATGGTCCCGCCGGGGGCAAGGCAGTCGCGCAGGAAGCCGCGGTAGGCGGCGGGCAGGCGGCGCCACTTGACGCGGAAGTAGGACATTCCGGCGATCATGAGCCTGTCCTGGTTGGCGTCGTGCATGTGGTGCAGGACAAGATCGGGGTTGGCTTTGACAAGGGCGTGGCCGGCCGGCTCCGAGAGCCGCAGCCCCGCGCACGAGTCGTCGGGGTGGCCGCCGCGGCGCCGCACCGGGACCAGGACGGTCTGCGGAAGCCATGGGACGCCCAGGGCGGCGGCGAGGTGGACCAGTGCGCCGTCGGAGGAGCCGATGAACACGGCGGGGTACCGGCGGCGCGGGTAATGCGACACGATCCACTCGGCCAGGGCCTCTGAACGGATGTCACCGGTGCGGCCCGGGGACAGCGCCTCAGCCCAGCCCGACATCGCGTACGCCTTCTCGGTCACCCGGCTCGGTAACCGGATGGCGGCGCGCAGCAGAGCCGACATCGGCGCTTGGAGGTAGCCGGGCATGATCCCGAGCAGGGGCGCGTCGCGGCCGTCCAAGCACCGCGCCAGGACGCGGAGCATCGCGGTGGCCGAGTCGAACTCGGCGACCTGGCGTGCAGGAGAGGGCATCCCCGTCCCCTACCACCGGCGGGGGACTTCATGCCCCCCGGTGGTCATGCGAGCAGCCGCCTGATGGGTTCCGACCACGCGTCGGGGTGGGGCCACACGAAGGTGTGCGCTCCGGGTACCTCAACGTATCTTCCGTCGGGCGCCGTCCGGGCCAGGTCACGCGCCCACCCAGCGGTGAGGAGCCGGTCCTCACGGCCCCGTAGGACGAGCACCGGGACGGGCATCTCGGCCAGGACGTCCTCAAGGTGATCGTCGAGATGGGCCCGGACGATGTGCAGCAGCCTACGCGGGCCCGCGCGCAGCCATTCCGGCCGGTGCGAATGGCTGAGATCGCCGGGTTCATGCCGGGCGTCCGCCCGCCACCGCAGCAGCAGCCGCGCCAGCGACCGCCCGATCGGGTCGACCGTCGGGCTGGCCAGCACAAGCGCGGCCGCCGCGTTCGGTCGTTGCGCGGCGGTGTGCGCGGCGACCTGCGTCCCGCTGCTGTGCCCGGCCAGAATCACCGGCCCGAGATCGGCGGCGTCCAGCCACTGCGCCACGGACGTGCCGTACTGCGCAACGTCCAGCTCGTGCGGGGGATCGCCGCTGCCGGCCAGGCCGGGGAGGTCCACCAGGTGCGCACGCGTCCATTCGCCCAGGCATGCCAGCGCGGGCATGAGGTAGTCCGACACCGCCATCCCCTGAACCAGGACGACCTCCGGCACGCCGGGCACCGGTTGCCCCACCGTTCGCGCCCGCATCCGCCCGCACGGAAGGTTCCGGTACGTCACCTCTATCCGGTCGGGCGCCCGCGGATGGTTAATGTCCATGGCCGCCCTCTACCCGGGCGATGGCCGATGTCCCGAGCGGCTCCCCCGGCGAAAAGCCATCGGCATGCGACCACACATGGGGACGGCCAGGCGCTGCGGCCCCGGCTGGCCGCTCTACCCGAACGCGAACACATGCTCGTGCCAAAGCGATACTTCGCAACCACACCCTTTCCACGCGCAGATGATGCGGCGGTCCCTGGCGGTGTCAAACCGAGGGTGTGAAGAGATCCTCGGGCAGGGATCAGTCCATGGATGACTATGACGTGGATGCGGCGTTGCAGCGGGCGCTGGACCGGTTGACGCTGCTGAACGATACGGCCACTGCGCTGGTCGGCACACTTGATGCGGTGGAGGGGCTTCGGCGAGTGTGCCGGATCCTGGTGCCTCAACTGGCGGATTGGTGCGTGGCGGACCTGGTGAATCAGACCGGAACCGTGGAACGGGTCTGCATTACCCACATGGACCGAGAGGCGCCGCTGGCGGGTCTGCTCGGCCCTTTGCCGACGCTGCCCGAGTCCACGGTCGGGCCATTGTCGCGGGTGCTGAGCGGTGCCGGGGCGATGCTGCTGTCGGCTGCCGACCTCCTCACTCCCGGCCAGTCCACCGACCCTTTCCACGCCCACAACCTCAAGCTGTTCAGCCAGCTCGGCGTGGACAGCATGATCGTTGCACCTCTGCGGACACGCTGGCAGGTCCTGGGCGCGTTGACCGTGGTCCGCACAGCAGATCGCCCGCCCCTGGCCGAGGAAGACCTCGCGCTAGTGGAGGATCTGGCGCACCGCATCGGGCTGGCGCTCGACAACGCCCGCCTGCACCACGAGACCCAGCGGATCGCCGAACGCCTGCAGCTGTCCCTGCTACCCGACCTGCCGGACGCCGGCGACCTGCAGATCGCCGCCCGCTACGCCCCCGCAGCGACCACCGCCGAGGTCGGCGGCGACTGGTACGACAGCTTCCTACTGCCCCAAGGCGACACCACCCTCATCATTGGAGACGTCACCGGCCACGACCTCCGTGCTGCCGTCACCATGAGCCACTTGCGGAACATGCTGCGCGGAATCGCCTGCGACCGCCAGGAACCACCCGGCCACATCCTCCGACGCCTGGACGCCGCGATCAACGCTCTGTACGACGAAATCACCGCCACCTGCGTATACGCCCTGATCAGCGGCCCACAGGGCGGCCCCTGGGAAATGCACTGGGCACTTGCCGGCCACCCTCCACCGCTCCTGATCACACCCGAGGGCGATACCTCCTACCTCGACGACGCCCTCGGTCCCCTCCTCGGCGTCGACGCCGGCCCACGAGTCAGCACCACCCGCGCACTGCCCGCAGGCAGCACCATCCTGCTCTACACCGACGGGCTCATCGAACGCCGTAGCGAACCCCTGTACCAAGGCCTGACCCGGCTGCGCCAGCACGCCACCGCACTGGCCCGCCATCCCCTGGAGAATCTGTGCGATCAACTCCTGGACAGCATGGCCGCCGAGTCCACCGACGACGTCGCACTGCTGGCCCTGCGGCTCCCCTCACCCGGCGCCACACCCGACAACCGCAACACCGGTGCTAACGGGACGGATATGGCTGACACCGCAGACCCACGTCACGCGCCTGACATTGCCCAGTAGGCCCCACCCAACGGTTCTAGGTGTGCCCGCGCGGCCTGCACCGCCTCCGGCGAGAAACAGGAAGATCGTTCATGGCCCGCACCATAAACCTGATCATGACCGCGCGGGTAGAGGCGTTCAGGTCGTGATGCCGTGGCTGATCGGGAGATGCAGCAGGATGCCCAGGGTGGTGTGGCGCAGCGCGTCACGGGCGCGAGCCCAGTCACGGGCCGCGGCGAAGGGCAGGGAGGTGATCGGGGTGGTGTGGCCATCGCAGACAACCGCCGCCCATTCGGCGTTGACCGCCAGGCGGACCGCCATCTCCGCCAGTCGCCGGCGGCGGTCGGCCGCCCCCGGGGCGTCGAGAGTGTCGCGCAGCACTTCACGTTGGGCCAGCCGACGGCAGGCGGGCGCGGCCTGCCGCCATACAACGGCCAGGACGGCGGGACTGGCCCCGGCGGGCGGACGGGTCAGCGCGGCCAGGATGTCGCGGGCGATGGCGGCCAGCTCGGCGGCCTCGCGCCGTTCATGGCCGGTGTCCGGGGCACCGACGTCACACATCACTAAGTGAGAATACTCCACCACATTGGGTGACTCCTGGGAGGGTGAGTGCCCCCCCGCCGGACATCGCCGCGTTCGGGGACTGTGCCGAGTCGTGTCGCACTGGCCCGCGAGGAGGATCGGATTCTGGCGGTGGCGGGCTGCGTTCGGTGTAGGCGTCTTGATCCCGAAGTTGATTCCAGCCCCAAAGTAGGGCTTGCGAGGGGTCCAGTCGGACCGCGGCCGATGGACACCGCGTGTGGGAGTCTGCGGACAGCACGCGAACGGCCGGCGGAGATAGCGGCTTGCGGACGGGCCACCGCTCCGGCGTTGCTCGACCAGGTCGGCGTGCTGATCGCGCAGGACACACCGCCGCATGTCGCGCTGGAGGTGTCGCAGGTGGACTTTTGTGACTCCTCGGGGATCAACGCCTTCGTCCGGCTGTGGAAACGCGCCGCCGCCGACGGCGGGTAACTGGTGCTGCTGCGTCCGCGTGCCTGGCTGGCCGAGTTGCTGGACAGGGTCGGACTGGACCGCCATCTGCGCATCTGCTCAGCATTACCTGCTGTTTCCGACGCCGCGCCTGAGCCTGATCCTGATCCGGTCTGACTCGGCGACCAAGACCAACCGTAAGCACCCCGGCAACCGGCAGTGCCACCAGCAGGGCCGCCCGCTCGCGGCCCACCAGAACCACAAGACCGCAACCCGTCTAACCCGCCCGTTCGCCTCAGCCCGAAGTACCGCCGTCACCCTCGCAGGGAGCGGAGCTGCGTCGGGCTGGCCCAGCACCGGACGTGGTTTCCTCGTGATCGCTGATCAGTCGGGGGTATCGTCCTGCGGCTGACTGGGCGCCGGGGAATCGGCACCGGGCTTGGGCGGCTCGACCTGGTCGACCGGCGCATCCAGTCGCGGCCGCAGTTTCTCGAACCGCTCCTGGGCTGCCGCAGCGTCGGGAAGCTCCAGCACCGCGGCGATCTGCGCCCAGTTCAAACCGGCCTCGTGCACGGCGGCGAGCAGATCGGCCTCCAGCCGGTCCATGTCCAGTCGCGCGGCCTGTAGCACCAGGAGGGCCGCGCCCAGGTCGGTGGGGTCCGGTGGTTGCTGCCCGTCGGCGTGCACAGCGCGGATCGCGGCGATCGTCTTGGCGACGGCGTCCACGTCCGGCAGCGGGTGATCGTGTTCCTGCCACAACAGGGCATCGACTCCCTTCCCGAAGCGGCGGGTCAGATGGGCGCGCGCGGCGTGCACCATCTCCGGTGACGGAATAGGAAGATCACCCATGCCCGCACCGTAAACCTGATCACCCCGGACGACCACGGGACGCACCACATAATTCAGGGAGTCAACAGGTTGATCGGGGGTTCGCACGACAAGCCCGGGTTGTGCTGCCTGTGTCTGTCTCCGGGCGCCCGCCCGCCGGTCCGGTCCCTTGTGCCAACTCCCGGACCGGCGTCACGGTCCGGCCAGCAGGCCGTGGCGGAGTTGTTGCAGGGTGGTGGCCAAGAGCCGGGAGACGTGCATCTGGGAGATGCCCAGTTGGGTGGCGATCTGTGTCTGGGTCTGGTTGCCGTAGAACCGCAGCAGCACGATGGTGCGTTCGCGTTCAGGCAGCCGGGCCAGTAGGGGGCGCAGTGCGTGCTCGTCGATGATGTCTTCCAGGTCTGGGTCGTCGGTGCCCATGTGTTCACCGACCGTGCCGGGGTCGGTGTCGGCGGGTCCACCGGCCGGTGCGTCCAGCGACAGCGGCCGGTAGCCTTCGGCGGCCAGCAGCGCCTCGACGGTCTCTTCCTGGTCGATGCCGATCCGGTCGGCGAGTTCGGTGGTGGTGGGCGAGCGGCCGAGTTCGGCGGTGAGGGCGGCGATGGCGCGCTGCAGCAGCGGCCGCAACTCCTGGAGGCGGCGCGGGACCCGCACCCCCCAGGTTTTGTCCCGGAAGTGGCGGCGGACCTCACCGAGCACGACCGAGTAGGCATACCCCCAGAAACGGATGCCCCGGGTCGGGTCGAACCGGTTGATGGCTTGGACCAGCCCCATGAACGCGACCTGCTCCAGATCTTCCAAGGGTTCGCCGCGGCCGGCATAGCGGCGCGCGATGCCCCGCACGAAGGTGGCGTTGAGCGTGATGATCTCCGTGCGCAGCTGCTCTCGGCGGGGATCGTCCGGCCCCAAGCGGTGAAGTTCCTCCAGCAGCGTATGGGTAGGTGCGTCTGCATCCTCGAACCGGTTGGCGGGCCACTCCGCCCTCGGAGCGGCCGCCGTGTGGTTCACCTGGTCGGTGGGCGTGGCGGTCATGGTGTCGTCCCGAGTCCTGCTGCTTGCGGTGAGGTCGTTGGGGTCGGTGTCGCGCAAGGCGGTGTCGCGCAAGGCGGTGTCGCGCAAGGCGGTGTCGTGGACGGCGGTGTCGTGGACGGCGGTGTCGTGGACGGCGGTGTCGTGGACGGCGGCGTCAGCCACGTCCGCGTCCGGACAGGTGATCGCGGACGCGATCCACCAGGCCGGCGCCGGGCGCCAGCAGCTTGTTCAGCGGCGGCGTGTTCGGCGCTGACGGGTGTGGCCGGGTGGGTGCGATGCGCTTGGCGGACTGCACCTGCTCTCCGAGCACCCGCAGCTCATCGCCGGTGGCCTTGTCGGTCAGCCGGGGGAACAGGTTGCCCTCCTCGTCCTGGACATGCGCGGAGACGTCGTCGATGAGCCGCCGCACCAGCGTGGTGAAGCTCTGGTGCTCGGTGTCGACCTGTTCGAGCTCCTTGAGGATTCGCTCGACCTCGGCGTGGTCGGAGATCTCCTTATCGGCCAGCTCCTCGCCGCCGGGCACGAACCGGCGCACCGCCGGATACAGATACATCTTCTCGGCGACCGAATGCCGCACCAGCTCGATGGTGACGTCATCGGTGATCCGCCGCCGCTCGGCCGGCTCGGTCGCGGCCGACAGTTCATCGAACATGTCCTCGACCTCACGATGCTCGTGGGTAAGAATTTTGATCACATCGCGTCCGTCGCCTGCCATGATCACTCCTCCTTCCCCGGCGCCAGTCCGATGCCTGCGCGGTGTATCGATGGCCAGGACCAGCCCACACGGCGGCACCCGATGGGCAAGGCGGCCGACCTGAGACACGTCCGGCGGCCTACCCCCGGTGGGCTGGATCACACACAAGCCGGTCGTAGATCGAGGTCGTCCACAGCCGTCGCGCCGCCATCCCAACAGCCTGCGGGCACCGATAGACCTGGGGATTCATGGGTAGGGGGCGTTTTGGGCCGCGTCCAACGAATGGAGGTGAGCACACATGCCAGGCAAGAAGATGGAGGGGAACGACGCTCAGCGGCGGGCGAAGGCTCGCGAGGCACGGGCCGACGGCTCGACGCCGAGTGCTGAGCACGTGACCACAGGTGCGTCCAAGCAGCCGCATACCAGGCCCAAGCATGAGCCGCACCATCACGCCGAGCGGCTGGAGGACATCCACAAGGGCAAGCAGCAGGAGAGTTCTCCCGAGCCCAAGCCCGGGTACGGCGTCCCCGGCTCCAAGCGACGCCGCGAGGACTGAGTCCGAATCGCACATCAGCACCGTTTCCTACCGGGGGTCCCGGCGGTTTCTGCGCGTTACTACGGTGGCCACCGCCGGGAATCCCCAGGTGACCGATGCGGCCGCTGGCATTAGCCATCAGGGCAATAGTATTCATTACGGCCTCGTGCCCCCGCTTGGAGTGGTCGCACTGAAGGCCCGCTGCCCTTGGCGTTTGAATTTTAGGCAGACGGCCGTTCGGGAATGTCTGCGTGTGGAGGGAAGGGATACCCGTCGATAGACGGGTGACATCGAGGGGGCGCTCATGAAACTCGTTGACCGGGAGATTGTCCGGGAGTTGGCGAAGTCCCCGGATCCTGAAGCTGCGCTGGTCTTTACTAACGGTGAGTGTGTCATCGTTTCTGTTGGAAGTGCCGTCCCCAACGCCGGAGTATTGATTGCCCGCCGTCACGAGATCGAGGCGGAACTCTTCGGGGGCGCCGTTTCCGAGGACAGGCTCGATGCGATTGCGCACCGCCTCGACAACAGGGCCAGAGACCTTGGCGCCTGAGGTCGGGCGACCGGCTCGTTCAACCTGGACGACGGCCGATCGGAGGCATCGCGGTGACTGGGATAAAGACGATCGGGGAACGAAAGCTGATGCTGGTGGCCCGTCCGGCTGCATCGATTCCCGGATCCGGGGAAGGCGAGGAGGACGAGGGGAAAGGGGGCGACGTCATGCCACGCCCAGGAAGTCACAAGTACGACATCAAGCGCGCGAAGATCCGCAAGCGGATGGAGAACGAGGGGTTCGCCGCCGACTCCGAGGCCGGCGAGCGCGCGAACGACGAGCTCCAGATGGACGAGAAGCGCAGACCCC
The DNA here is from genome assembly GCF_043198445.1 of Spirillospora sp. NPDC048823. Taxonomy (NCBI): domain Bacteria; kingdom Bacillati; phylum Actinomycetota; class Actinomycetes; order Streptosporangiales; family Thermomonosporaceae; genus Spirillospora; species Spirillospora sp. NPDC048823. The sequence continues at coordinate 99,133 of NZ_JBICUT010000021.1, forward strand.
GGCGTGCCAGTGAGCGGGGTGAGGGCCCGAAGGGGGAGCGGAAGGAATCGCGGTGAGCGATGCCGACGGCATCCGTGGGGCGGCGCTCCCGCTGGAGTACGAGGAGGATCTCGATCCGGTCCTGGACTGGATCGGGGACGCCCGTGCGCACGTCCTCCTCCGGGACATACAGGACGGGCAGCAGCGACTGGAGAAGACCGGCCACACCGCGCTGCCCGCTCAAGGCGGACGTTGCGAAGCCCTCACGATCGAGGCCCCACCGTCGGCGGGCACGTGACCGGGCCAATGATCGACGTCGCGGTGGTCGGGCAGATCGCCCGCGACCTCGTCCTTGTCGTCGATGATGTCCCGGGCCCAGGGGAGTCGGCGAACGTCCGGCGGCGCCGGGAGATGCTCGGCGGCAAGGGCGCGAACCAGGCGGTCGCTCTCGCGCAACTGGGCGTCCGGCCCGGTCTGGTCGGGGTCGCCGGGGACGACGCCGTCGGCGCGAGCCTGCTCGGTCAAGCACGGCGCGACGGGATCGACGTGTCGCACGTCGTCCGGCGCGAGGACGCGGAGACTGGCCTGATCGTGGACGTCGTCGACGGTTCGGGCCGGTGGCGCTACCTGGAGGACCTGCCGGAGCCCGTCCTGCTCACCGGCGCCGACGTCGCGGCGGCCGGACACCCCCTGCGTGAGGCCGCCTGGGTGAGCGTCCAGCTGCAGCAACCTCCGGAGGCGGTGCAGGCGGCGCTGGAACACGCGGCAGACGCGCGGGTCGCGCTGGATGGGGCGCCGTCGGGCGCGGACCGTGATGCGGTGCTGGCCACCGCCCATCTCGTTCGCGCCGACGCCCGGGAGGCAGAGATGCTGGCCGGGGACCGCCTCACCGACGCCGACGCGGCGGTGCGCCTGGGGGCGGACATCGTCCGGCGCGGCCCGTCGCTGGCGGCCCTGGCCATCGAGTCGGGGAACGTCTTCGTCTGGCGGGGCGGTCACCTGGTCCTGCCGCTGGAGAACACGCCGGTGGCCGACACGACCGGTGCCGGCGATGCCCTCACCGCCGCGCTGATCGCGTCTCTGGCCGGCGGTGACCACCCGGAACGCGCGGCCCGCCTCGCCGTCGCGGCGGCCGCCGACACCGTCGGCCGTCCCGGAGGCAGACCCGAGCTCGACCCGGCCGCGCTCCGCGCGCGGGCGGGCGTCCCGGAGTGACGGCCCAGTCCATCGCCGCGAACAGGCGCCCGGTGCCTTGGCGGGCCAGCCGTTCCAGGCCGGTGTGGGCGCCGTCGTGCGCGGTGGCTGGGCGTGACTCCACGCTTCACCTATACGAGGAGCAAGCCGCATGGTGATGGCGACAGAGCGACCAGGTCGGTCGGCTGATGCGGCTCAGCCTGGTCCACGCGGTGATAGGCGGCGCCGTTCGTACCAGGTGTCGCCCACGACCATCCCGTCGAGACCGTGTGTCTAGCTAAACTCCACCAGGTCCGACATCGTGTTGATGAAACTTGTGCCCTTGAAGTTCAAAGAGGTGTTGCCCAGTACGCCAAGGCCGTGCAGGTCGGCGAAGGCTGACAGCTCCGACCGCGGTCTTCCTCGGAGTGGCCAGCCACCGGCGTACCTGAAGGTCTTTTTTGTGGGTTGTCTCGATATGGCGGCGGGCGGCTGGGCGGCGGAACTTGGGTAACCGCCCTCCCGGCGCACGCCCGGCCGCTGTCGCCCGAGAGCGGTGGGCCGGAGAAGATCATCTCAGCGGTCTGACAGAAAGGGGATCAGGCGGAGGCGGCGAAGCCGTGGTGGCGGGCGTAGTCCTCCAATTGCGCGCGCAGCCGGCGGCGACCCCGGTGCAGCCGGGACATGACCGTCCCGATGGGGACCGCGATGATGTTCGCGATCTCCTTGTAGGAGAACCCCTCCACGTCAGCGAGATAGACGGGCATACGGAACTCCTCCGGCAGGTCGCCGAGGGCTTGTTTCACCTCCGAGTCGGGGAGGTGTTCGAGCGCGGTGGTCTCGGCCGATTTGAGTCCGCCGGGACTGTGCGATGCCGCTTCCGCCTGCTGCCAGTCCTCGATCGTCTCGCCCGTCGCCTCGGCGGGCCGCCGCTGCTTCTTGCGGTACTCGTTGATGAAGGTGTTGGTCAGGATGCGGTAGAGCCAGGCCCGCAGGTTGGTTCCTTCCTTGAACTGATGGAACGAGGCGTAGGCCTTGGCATAGGCCTCTTGGACGAGGTCCTCGGCGTCCGCGGAGTTGCGTGTCATCCGCAATGCCGCAGCGTAGAGTTGGTCGAGGTAGGGCAACGCGTCCCGTTCGAACCGCCTCCTGGCCCGGTCCGCGTCCGGGTCGGTCTTGTGCATCTGGTGCCTCGTCTCGGGTTTCGTCCCCGGCTCGCCGGACGGCGCGCCGAGGCGCCCGGCCGAGGCTCTGAGCCTCGGCGTTCATGTCGTCCTTCTTCGGGGCCGAAACGGACCGTATGCCCCAGATTCGGCGCATCTAACGATCGAGGCGCTGGTTGAGGGCTGAGACGAGGACTGGCCTGCGGGACGTGGGAGCCCGTCCCGTAGTGGATCCGGCCGCATACAGTGCCCGGCGTACCGGACCGACGAAGCTCAAGAAGCAGTCACCGGTTTGCAAGAGACGGCCTGTTCGGGACGGCGGGGGGTCGGGTGGGCAAGCGCAGTATCGTCACGCCCGCGGGCCCGCCTTGAGCGGGTGGTCGGAGTCGGGGAAGCCGCATACCCTTGCGGGAGAGCGGCTCACGGGGTCCGGTCGGCTTCTCCCAGCGCCGGCGCCTCGCTCGTCGGCACGGCGGTGTCGGGCTAAGACGAGGCCTCGATCATCTGCTGAAGGCCATTCGACGGATACGAACTCGGTCCATCAGCGGATACGGCATAGGCGTTGCCCCGTCTTGACGGTGACCGTCCGGGGTGCGGGCTGGCTGTGGATTCGGCCCGCATCCACCTGACCGGCCACGGCCGCCACTCACTTAGTGCGCTGGCGAGGCCCTCGTTCTTGAGGCCGACGACCGGGTGGCATCCCGCTGGTCAATCTCCTTCGCGGCTGTGTCGGCCCCCTCGGCGTTCACGGCGGCTTCTCGGCTCCTCGCGGACGTGGTCGCCCGCCGGTGATGGTCATGCGACGGGGCGGCGTTCCTTCAGGGTCCATTGGCTTCCGCTGCATCCTTGTGGAAGCGGTGGAAGTGGGTGGCCTGCCACGTCGGTGCTCCAGCGGTGGGAGTTGGGGCAGTCGCATTGGTAGAAGCCGCTTTCCGGTGCGCGTTCTCCGGGCTTGAAGCTGTCTCCGATATCAGCCATGCCGGTGCCTCTACCCGCGGCTTCCTCGCCGTAACGGGCCCGTCCAGCGACCGTGCCCGGGGCCGGTCGAGCCTACCTAACCGGCCCCGGCCGCTTGAGATACGTCGGGCGTCAGGAGGTTTTGGTGATCTCCTTGCTGACGCCGCTGGGCCCGTCGTATTCCCGGTCGGGCATCGCCTGAAGCGCTTGCACGATGCCCTCTTCGGCGCCGTGCTGCTGCGCGTATTTGACGAGGTCGTCCTTGGACGCCGGGTAGTCAATCCCGGCCAAGGACTTCTGCACCTCGATGAACGACGGGTTGTCCGCCATGATCCCCCCTCAGTAGTGCTTGCGTCCTTCCCGTTGGTACCCCTGGCTCACCGACGAATCCGTGTCTTCTGAAGGCGAGTGGGGCTCGCTCGCTCGGGTACCAGGTGCCGTGTCGGTGGATCACCGCAGGTCATTGCCGCCTGCCGGCCCTACGGCGCGGCACGCGGTGTTCTCCCGGCCCGAGCGCGAACACCAGAGGGAGAGGTCTCATGGGAGACGAGAAGCGCGATGTGATCGAGGTTCTCAAGCACGATCACCGTGAAGTCGAGGAGATGTTCGACGAACTGTCGGCCGCGACGGACGCGGACGAGCGGCGGCGAATCATCGATGACGTCACCATCGAGCTGGTCCGGCACTCGATCGCCGAGGAGGCTTACCTGTATCCCGCGGTCCGCAAAGTCGTGCCGGACGGCGATCAGATCGCCGACAGGGAGATCTCCGAGCACGCCGAAGTGGAGCGGATCCTCAAGGAGCTCGAAAAGGCCGACGCCGCACACGAAAGCTTCAATACGCTGGTCAACCGGCTCATCGAGGACGTGTCCGCCCACGTCGAGGACGAGGAAGGGAATCTGTTTCCCAAGCTCGCCGAGCACGCCGATGCCGACCAGCTGCTGGAACTGGGCGACAAGGTCCAGTCCGCCAAGCGTGTGGCGCCGACCCGCCCGCACCCCTCGGCGCCGAACACGCCGCCGCTGAACAAGCTGCTGGCTCCCGGTGCCGGACTCGTCGACCGGGTCCGCGACCGCTTGTCCGGCCGCGGCAGCGACTGACCAGGCAAAGCTTCGAGTTCTTGTGGCCCCGCGGGTGAAGCGGACCTGAAAGTCGTCTCTCTTTCGGAGGCGGCGCCAGTGCTCCCGGCGCACATGCCTGGGTCCGGATCTCCTGGCGTGAGCCTTGGGACTGCTTTCAGGTCGAAGTCGCCGAGTGGGAGCTGGGGCGTAGGAGCAGGGGTGGCGGGTATCGCTGAGGGACCTGACCAGGGCCTACCGAGTTGGGGGACCGAGTATGGCCGTCAAGTATCAGGATCTTCTGGAGTAGGTCTCGGAGAAGACCGGGCTGGACTCAGGGGTTGCGCGAGCGGCCGCGGAGGCGACCGTGACCGTGCTGGCCCGCACGCTCGATGAACCCGACCGGGACCGCTTCATGGATGCGATGCCAGGTCAGCTGAAGGGACGCCTACCCGTCGAGGAGCAGGTGCGCAAGGGTGATGAGGCGGATTTCGTCCGCGCCGTCTCGCTGCTGGCGCATCGGCCGCCCGACGAGGCGCGGCTTCGGGTGCGGGCGGTCCTCGCCGCGCTGGCCGAACAGGAACCCGACCTGATCGCGGAGCTGGACGTGCCCGAACAGCTCCGCGAGATGTTCGCTCCTCCCGCGGTGGGCGGCGGTGTCACCGGCCCCGCCGGACAGGAGGCGCCGCTTACCCCCGAGGAGGTGGACGCCGCACTGGGTGCCCTCCCGGACTGGTCGGGCGATACCGGCGAACTACGGCGGACCCTCGTACTCCCACCCGGCAACCTCGACCGGGTGCTGCGCAGAATCGACCTGCTCCGCGAGGAGATGGGCCGCGGACCTGAAGTACGCCGCGGCGCCGACGGCGTCCAACTTGCCGTCCGCACCGCCTCCGTGGAAGCCGTCACCGCTCTGGACGTCGAACTCGCCTCCCGACTGGACGAGGCCATCGATGAAGCGGGCGCCGGAATGAGCTCCTGAGCCGTGCGGCGCGATCCGGGGGACGAGGTAGCTCCGCCAGCGTGCCGCATGGATCGGGAGCAGGCCGCGCTGACCGGACGACCTGAGCCTATTCTTTCCAAGTAGGTTGATCGCGAGGTCCAAGGGCCCGCTGAGCGGAAGCGGGCCTCACGGGCCGACTGTGGGCAGGACGTCATCGACCGTGCGGATATCGAGGGCGAGTGGGGCTGAGGAGGGCCGGTGCAGCGAGCGTGATCCGCATGTCGGGCATTCCGCGCCGCAGCGCCCGTAAGGCAGGGGGCGGTCAGCGGGTCGCCGAGGTGGAGCGCCCAGTCTGCCGACGCATGGACCGCTACGGCCACGACCTTTCCTGTGACGGGCAAACGACCATCTCCCGCACCTCGCACCGGGGGTCTGGGAAAGCACCAACGCGACGGTCGCCGCCACGTCCTCGGGGCGGTTGAGCTTGGCGTCCGCGCCGCCGGGGCGGGGCCGCTCCTCGGCCTGCTCGACGACGGGCACGGGCGCGTCCGGGCAGAGCCGGCTGCTGCTGCCGACGATGTCGATGTCGAGCAGGACGTCGCCGGCGACCACCAGCGGGCCGGTCATGGTCTCACCCCCAGGGCCTCGTCGACCACGCCGCACAGCAGGTGGATCGCGGCGAGGTGGATCTCCTGGACGGTCGCGGTGGCGGAGGCCCGCACGGTGATCGCGTCGTCGCACGCGCCGCCGAGGGCGTTGGGCCCCGGCCCGGTGACGGCCCACGCGGTGATGCCGAGCTGCCGGGCGCGGTGCGCCGCGGCGATCACGTTCGGGCTGCGGCCGCTGGTCGACAGGCACACCAGCACGTCGCCGGGCCGCCCGTGCGCCTGCACCTGCCGCGCGAACACGTTGACCGGGCCGTAGTCGTTGCCGATCGCGGTCACCGACGAGGTGTCGGCGTGCAGCGGGATCGCCGACAGCGGCCGCCGCTCGTCCTCGAACCGGCCGACGAGCTCGGCGGTCAGGTGCTGCGCCTCGGCGGCGCTGCCGCCGTTCCCGCACGCCAGCAGCCGCCCGCCGCCGCGCAGCACGCCGACGAGGTGGCGGCCCCACTCCTCGATCGCGGGGACGTGCTCGCGGAACCGCAGCGCGGCCTCGGCGAGGGCCTCCAGCCGCCGGTCCTGCGCGGTCGCGGTCCTGGTCCGCGCGGTGCCGGTGTGCGCGGCCGGGGCCGTCATGCCGCCACCTCGCTCAGCGCGGCGGCGTGCCGGTAGACCTCGGCGGTGCCTTCCGCGACGCGGGCCCACGAGTACCGGCCGCGCGCCCGGTCGCCGCCCGCCGCGCCCATCGCGGCACGCCCGGCCGGGTCGTCCAGCAGCGCCCGGACCGCCCCGGCGGCGGCCTCCGGGTCGCGCGGGGGGCCGAGCGTCCCGGTGACGCCGTCCACGACCGTGTCGAGGTGGCCGCCGACGGCGCTGGCCACCACGGGCACGCCGCAGGCCATCGCCTCCAGCGGCACCATGCCGAACGGCTCGTACCAGGGGAGGGTGAGCACCAGGCTCGCCGACCGCAGCAGGGCGGGAACCTCGTCGCGGCCGAGCCGCCCGAGGAACTCCACGCGGTCGGCGACGCCCGCGTCCCGCGCCACCCGGCGGAGCCGGCGCACCTCGGGCTCGCCGTCCAGGTCGCCGTGCGGCGGCCCGCCCGCGACGGCCAGTTCGGCGTCGGGGAGGTGGGCCAGGGCCCGGATGGCGGTGTCGACGCCCTTGCGCTCGACGAGCCGCGACAGCACCACGAGCCGGTGCCGGCCCGCGGCCGGGCCGGCGGGGCCGCCGCCGGGTGCGAACAGGCTCAGGTCGACGCCGCACGGCACCACCCGGACGTGGTCGCGGGGGACGCCCATCGCGCTCAGCTCGGCGATCTCGTCCGAGCAGGTCGCGATCACCGTGTCGGCGGCCCGCCCGATCGCGCGTTCCAGCCGGACGCGGGAGGCGGGGCTGGTGTCCTTGTCGCCCTGGTGGCGGCGCTTGACGGTGCCGAGCGCGTGGTAGGTCTGCACCACCGGCACCCGCCGCGGCCCCGCCGGCTGCGCGGCCTGGATCGCCGCGAGGCCGCTCATCCAGAAGTGGGCGTGCGCGACGTCGGGCGGGTCGGCGGCCCAGCGCTCCTCCAGGTAGCGCCCGAAGTCGTGCATCCACGGCAGCAGGTCGTCCTTGGCGATCCGCTCGGGCGGGCCCGCCGGGACGCGCTCGACGCTCACGCCGGGGGCGAACCGCACCCGGCCGGACGGGACGGGCGCGTCCCGCCGCGTGTAGACGGTGACGTAGTGCCCCTGCCTGCCGAGCTCGGCGGCCAGTTCCGCGACGAACACGTTCTGCCCGCCGCCGTCGGCTCCGCCCAGCCCCTTGTCCGCGGGGCCGCCCCTGGCGGCCAGCGGGCTGGCGTGCTCGGAGATCATGGCTATCCTCATCGCGTTACCTCCTGGAGAGTCCGCCGCCAGTCGCGAAGGAACCGGGTCAGGCCGTACCGCTTGGCGGCGTGGGCCCGCGCCTCCTTGCCCATCTGGCGGGCGCGCGGCGGGTCGGCGGCCAGGGTCCGCGCGGCGTCCGCCAGCGTGGCGACGCGCGTGGACAGCACCCCGGCCTCCGGCGGCACCGCCTCGGTCGCGGTCAGTGCGACTACGGCGCGGTGGCCGGATCATGAAAGATCGCATTGATTCCGAGCACACGCATATAAGCACCTTTCGGCGCAGCGTCAGGGGGTGCGGCGGCGTCCTCTTCGTAGACACCGGCCTTGCGGTTCAACGGGAACGAAATCCCCTATAGGTGTTTCGACACATTGCCGAGAACCGAGGGCCTAAACAACGAAGACTGACCCTTTTTCATCCGTCTGGGCGAGCGCCGATCACGGCATGATCGCGATGTGGGCGTTCGGTCGATGACGCAAAGAAACCCCTGGTAGACGGGTTGATCACCACAACCACCGCGTCCGGACCAGGGGCTCTGCATGCTGTTTTACCGTGCCGCCGTCGATTTGTCGCGTTCAACGCTGAACTACCTGGCGGGGCTGATCCGGCGGCGCCGCAAGACGATCGGGTCGGCCTGGCGGCTACTGAACCCCGGGCAGCAGGCTCTGCTGGTCATGGTCCACCTGCGCAAAGGGGACCCCCTCGCCCAACTCGGGGCCGGGTTCGCGGTGTCGACGAGCACGGCCTGGCGGTATGTCGAGGAGGCGGTGGCGCTGCTGTCGGCGCGGTCGCCGAAACTGACGGCGGCGTTGCGAAAGGCGACCAAGGACGGGCTGCACCTGCTGGTACTGGACGGGACGCTCATCGCGTGCGACCGGGTGCGGGCCGACCGGCCGTACTACTCGGCCAAGCACCGCTGCCATGGGATGAATGTGCAGGTCATCGCGGGTCCCGAAGGGACGATCCTGTGGACCTCGGGAGCGCTGCCCGGCCGCACCCACGACCTGACCGCCGCCCGCGTGTGGGGGATATTGCGCGAGTTGGACAAGGCCGGGGTCCTCACGCTGGCCGACAAGGGATATCAAGGCGCCGAGGCCCAGGTTGTCATCACCCCGTACAAGGGCCGGGACAAGCCCCTCTCCCAGAAACAGGCGAATCGCTCGCACGCCAAGCTCCGCGGACCCGGTGAACGCGCGAACGCCCAACTGAAGTCATGGAAGCTGCTCCGCAAGCTCCGCTGCAGCCCTGGCAAGGCCGGCCACCTCGTCAAGGCAATCGCAGTCCTACAGAACTACGAGGTCACCCGAGGATGAAAAGGGGTCACTGCAAAGTCGCCGGTAGACGAAGTGTCAGGTGATTCGCGCCCGAGGCACACGGTGCGGATGACGGCGGGCATGGCCGGGCTGCACCGGAACAAAACGGGCTCAGGGCTGGTGAGTGGGGAACAGGTCCAGCAGCTGGCGGCTGAGCCGCAAGAGTTCCTGTACGGATCCCAGAGGCCGGACACATCCGCCCCCGGGCCGAGACGGGGCCCCGCCACCGCGTCCTGTATCCGTTCGGCCTCGGCGAGTTTCTCCTCGTCCGGCGGCTCGGGGAGCATCCGCGTGAGATCGGCGATCCTGCGGAGGAGGGCAGCGTAGCCGCGCCGGAACTCTACGTCGATCTGCAGGCGTTCTTCGTCCGCGTCCGCAGCCAGACGCAAAGGTCCAGGCGATCGAGCGTGTGTACGACATCGCGTTCGAGCTTGTTCAACTGGCTGGGAGCAGACCATTGATCCGAGTCTTCGCGCCAGCGAAGCCGGTAGCCCCACCACATCGCGCGTGGATTGGCGCGCAGGCTCGTCTTACCTCGCTCGACCGAATACCGTGCCTGCTCTTGGACGGTGACCAGCCACGACTGGCGCTCATCCCAGACCGGCCCCCACTCGTCGGGCTCGACGACGTATTCGGCAAGTGCCTCCATGGCGTCGATCAGGGTGCCGCGCTTCCGCGATGGCGTACTCGCCTCGCCGCACGTACAGCGGGGGGAAGATCAAGACGTTCACTGCCAGTCCGATGGCAAGCCCGATCCCGACATCGCCGAGACGAGGCCAGACATAATCGACGACCTGGTGGCCCCCGAACAGCAGCGCGAACAGCGCGATGAACGCGACTTGCGGCGACTGGTCGCCGAGCCTGCGCCAGCCCGCGATCATCATCCCGACGAAGAGGACGACGGCGATCCCGAACGTGTTCGGTCCGATCAACAATCCGACGGGTATCGCGATGCCCGCACCGACGGCGAATCCGGCACCGTAGGCAAGGCTTTCTGTGAGGGACCACGCCACCGTCGGATACACGCCGAGCAGCGCCGCCAGTGGAGCGAAATAAGGCTGGGGGTGACCGACAAGGTATCTGGCCACCAGCCATGCGACGGAGGCCGCCACGACGGCCTTCAACGTCAGCTTGAGGCGCTCTCCCCGGTATCGGCGTCCGGCAACAGGTTTCAGACGGCTTCGCAGCCCCGGGAATCGCACCGAACACCGGTTCCCATTGACCGGCTTTCAAACCAGGTCGCCTGGCCCACGCCGCCTTCGAACCAGAAGGGTCACCGTGCCCCAGGGGTAGCCGACGAGTCGCGGGAGGCCGGTTCGCAGGCCGGACCTCAGCCGTTGGACGGAGGCGACAAAACCTTGAAGTCGTTCGGCTGTGGAGGTGCGGAACGGGTGGTGCCGGGTAGGCGCACCCGAGCGTCATGCCGATCCGCTCTCACAGAAGGGGTGAGCCTGGTGGCGTTCAACCCGCTCGAACACCGCGGTATCCCGCTGAACGACCAGCTGCGTAACTGGGGCCAGCTGGACGTCGCGCCCGTCGATCCCGACACCTCCGATCCCTACACCAAGTGCCGCATCATCGCGATGAACGGCATCGAGGTGGAGGCGATCATGTTCAGTCACCACTTCAACCGGGTCTGCCCGGATCTGGAGGTCAAGCAGCAGCTCGCGCAGGTCCGCAACATCGAGCAGCAGCAGCAGAAGGTCGTCAACTGGCTGCTGCCCGGCCAGGCGTCGGTGCTGGAGACCACGATCTCCTACGAGCAGGTCGCGGTCGACCTGACCGGCTGGGTCGCCCGGCAGGAGCCCGATCCCCACCTCAAGCAGGCCTACCAGTTCGGGCTGCTGGAGGACTTCGACCACCTGTACCGGTACGCCAACCTGTACGAGATGATCGAGCACCGCAAGGCCGAGAAGATCATCGATCAGCTCACCGAGGCGATTCCGGGACGGCCGACGCGGCTGCATCACCGCCACCCGATCGACAACGTCCGCGAGCCCTACGATCGGGAGGCGGCCGCGCCGATCTCGAGGCTGCACGCGCTGACGATCATGGCGGCCGAGCAGCAGACGATGAACTTTTACATGAACGTCGGCCCCATGTACATGGAGCCCATCGCCCGGCAGCTCTACCAGGAGATCGGGCTGGTCGAAGAGGAGCACGTCACCCACTACGAGTCGCTGGTGGACCCAGGGGAGACCTGGTGGGAACGGCTGGTCAACCACGAGTACAACGAGTGCTACCTGTACTACTCGTTCATGCAGACCGAGACCGACCCGCGCATCAAGGGCATCTGGGAACTGCACCTGAACATGGAGCTGGAGCACCTGCGCATCGCGTGCGACCTGATGCGCCGCCACGACGGCCGCGACCCCGAACAGGTCCTGGCGCCGTCGCTGCCCGAGCCGGTCACCTTCGAGCCGAACAAGCAACTCGTCCGCGAGCTGCTGGCCACCCAGATCGACTGGACGACGCTGGGCACCGGCTACGTCCAGGAGGCCCACCGCCGGTTCGAGGAGTACCAGGACAAGATCAACGCCGAGCGGCCGCCCAGCGACCAGGTCATGGAGGACCACCAGCACAAGTTCGGCGAGGAGTACCGGCTGGAGACCGAGGGGCCGCACCCCGTCCCGAGCATGCGCCAGAACCGCTACCAGTAGCGGACCGATCGACGAAGCGAGGGAAACCTGTGAGCACCAAGACGACGGACGTCTCGTCCACGACCGACCTGGTCGACCTGCTGAAGGCGCAGCACGGCCGGATCCGGGACCTGTTCGACGAGGTGATGCACTCCGAAGGGCGGGAGCGCAAGGAGGCGTTCCGGGCGCTGGTCCGGCTGCTGGCCGTGCACGAGACCGCCGAGGAGGAGATCGTCCACCCGGTGGCCCGGAGACTGCCCGGCGGCGACGGGATCGTGGACGACCGCCTGGCCGAAGAGCGCGAGGCCAAGGAACTGCTGTCCGAGCTGGACGGCATGGACACCGACGACCCCGCGTTCCTGAAGTCGATCGACAAGCTCCGCATCGACGTGCTGACCCACGCCCGCGCCGAGGAGCGCTACGAGTTCGACCGGCTGGCCGGCCAGTTCAGCCCGGTTCAGCTCAAGGGCTTCGCCGCCGCCGTCCGCGCCGCCGAGGCGACCGCCCCCACCCACCCTCATCCCGGGACCGAGAGCGCCACCAAGAATCTGCTCGCCGGCCCGCCCGCCGCGATGATGGACCGCGTCCGCGACATGATCCGCGACGCCCGCGACAAGGGCTGACCACACCGGCGGCCCGGCCGGGTGATGCGGAGAGCACTGTGATGCCCGTCTGGTCGATGTCTGTTCACCCGCCACGTCGCCATCCAGCAGGGAGTGCCGGCCGTAGTCGACAAGCCTCAGAAGCGCGAATGGCCTTCAACGGCTCGGGTAGGCGGCGTATATGAAAGCCGAAATTCTTGTCAAAGAGGTCGAGGAGGTGCGGAGCCGCTCGGGCAACACCCGGTACGTCGTCCGGGACGACGATGGTGCGGAGTACACGACCTTCCGCCCGCAGATAGGACGGGAGGCCCACAGGTACGAGGGCCATCGCGCCCAGATCAGCTACCACGAAGAAGACCGCGGCGGCTTCCACAACGTCTATCTCGACAGGATCGCGCCGGCCGCTTCCGAAGCCGCCGAGGAGCACGCCGAGCACCATCACGAAAAGAACCCGGACGAGGTCGGCTGGGACACCGCCGTCGAGGCCGCGACCTGGCTCCTGGGCAAGCCCGAGGCGGACAAGGCCGTACCGCCAAAGCGCCTTTACGACAAGCTTCGCCCCTTCAAGGACCTTGTAGCCGATGACATCCGTGAAGGCGCTGACGAGAACGAGCATCCCCGGGAACAGTAGCCCCGCCACTCAGCGGAATTAAGAGTCGCCGTGTCCGGCGTAGGGCGCAGCTAGGCGGGTGACACGGGTCTGCATGGTCAACCAGACCCGTCCCACCACCGGCTCCCCCTCGCCTTCCCTCCGCTCCAAACCGGCAATTTCCCAGGTCAGCATGACCGGGATGATCCTGAGTGCGGTCCCGCGGTGATGGACAGTGATCGGTTCGCTGATGGGACCGATGTGCCGCACGAGCACCGTCGGGGAGGGGTGCCCGGGCAGCCCCAGCAGGTCGCCGACCAGCACATCTCCGGCGGCCACCTGGTTCACGGTGACCGAAGGTCGAGATGCGGGATTGGTCATCGTGCCGGACGCTCCCCGGCCGCGGCAGCGGCAAACCCACCACGTCTACCGCCTTTGGGCCCGGCGGCACCTGCCGAAGCGACTAGGGACACTCGCCAAGTGACAGACGTTTCCCGAAGAGGCCGAGGTGGTGTACCTGCCACGCAACCCTTTCTGAACGGCGCGTTGAGATCGCGAATGTTCGGTGAGATCGCGGGCACTGGCCAACGAGCCGCTGGCCGCGGCGTCATTGCTCCGGTCGGCGTGGAGGTGCGCCAGACGTAGGAGAGGACCTTGCGTTACATCTCATTCCATGGGCAGACCGACAGCGACCAGGCCACCGATCCCGTTGAGCTCGGACCCGTCGGTGGTCAGCCGGCCGCGCATGGGCTCGGCGCAGAGAGCTGTCCGAAGGTGCCGCACGGTCTGCGTGGCCGTTCAGCCACCGACGAGAAACCGGATGGTCACGACGGGAGATCATCCTGACCGCAGGCCGTCGCGTGCCTCGGGTGCTTCGGCGATGAGCACGTCCCCACCGGGCCCGGAGCTGATCTAGGCCTGTTGTGCTGCCTACTGCCCTTCCGCGGCGGCCTGCTCGAGGTCCTGGTCCGACAGCATTCGCTCGTCGGCGTCAGTGGTGGGTTCGGTGCTCGGGGTGAAGCGTAGGCCGTCCATGTAGGGCGTGGGCTGGCCGCGGCGGACGTCGAGGAACTCCTTGGCGTAGTAGCGGCGGGCCTCCTCGACGGTCTTGTCGCCGGTCACGATGTCGTGCACCAGGTTTAGCGCCAGGAAGTTGGCCTGTTCGTCATGGCAGCGGGCGGACAGTTCCCCCGCCGTACGCTCGGCGATCACGCTGCCGTCGAACTCGGCGATTGCGGTGAACTTCTCTGGTGGAACCCGGTAGTCGAGAACCGACAGCACCGAGTCGATGTGGGGTACGGGGAACTGGTGCTCATGGAAGGTCCGGGACGCCTCCACCCGCTTCCATGGGCCGGGCTGGTGCCAGATAAGCAATGATTCGGCCGCTTCGTCCGGCTCACCGTAGGTGTCGAGGACGATCTGTGCCGCTTCCCGCGAATCCTCGGGCCAGTCGTCGATGATCGCGGTCGCGTCTTGGGTCTTCATCGTCTTCTCCTCTTGGTGAACTCCATCGCGGCTGCCAGAGCATCTCTGTCCTTCAGCGGATCGGCTCTTCAGCGGATTGGCGGTTGCGGATGCCCGGCACGCGTAGGGCCAGTGGTTCCCGGGCCAGAAGAGTTCAGTCCTGCCCCTGGCCGCTGATCTCGTCCCTCGCCTGCTCCGTGCGGCTGCAACCACATAACCGGCCGGGGCGCCCTCCGACTGACTCCAGTGGAGCAACCGGTCGTCCGGCGGGGGAAACCGCCAAGCCCACGTAGGACATTGAGATCCCCATGCTGGTCACCGACGGGCTCGCGGCCTTGGGACGGGCTTGTTCGCTGCCGGTAGTGGACCGGCGTTGGTGTGGGCGGAGGCTGCAGGGTTGGGCACGTGCCGTCTCTCGACTTCGCGATGTGCTCGGGAGGGAAGTGGTACCGGCCGTTTGACCGGCGTGCAGCGGGGAAGTTGCGCCTCCGATGTGTGGCTGCCCGGGGCGTGACGTCCTCACCGGGCTCGGTGTTCGGGATCGACTCGGAGGAGAGCAGGAATGGCCGACAGGGTCGCCGAGATCTGGGGGGCGCGGACGCCGTATGGCGCGGGGGAGCCGTGGCCCGTCCGCGTTGACCAGTACCTCGAAGAGGGGGTTTCCGAGGACGAGGTCGAGTGGGTCCAGTCGGCCTGTGTGCTGTGCTCGAACGGTTGCGGCATGGACATCGGTGTTCACGGGGGCCGTATGGTCGGTGTGCGGGGACGCGGCACGGACCGTGCCAACCACGGCCGGCTCGGGCCCAAGGGCCTGTTCGGGTGGCAGGCCGGTAGCTCACCAGACCGGCTGACGCACCCGCTGGTGCGGCGGGACGGAGAGTTGCGTCCGGCGAGCTGGGACGAGGCGATGGGCCTGGTCGTCGACCGCACGCGGGAGGTCCTGGACGAGCGAGGTCCGCTCGGGATGGGGTTCTACAACTCCGGGCAGCTGTTCCTGGAGGACTACTACACGCTTTCGCTGATCGTCCGGGCGGGTATCGGGACACCGCACCTGGACGGGAACACACGGCTGTGCACGGCAACCGCCGATTTCGCATTGAAGGAGACCTTCGGCACCGACGGCGATCCCGGCTCGATGGCCGACTTCGACGAATGCGACACGATCTTCGCCATCGGCCACAACATCGCCGAGACGCACACCGTCCTGTGGACCCGGATCCTCGACCGGCTCCAGGGCCCCGACCGGCCGCGGCTGGTGGTGGTCGATCCGCGCCGGACGAAGGTCGCCCAAGAGGCGGATGTCCACCTGCCGATCCGCAGCGGCACGAACCTGGCGCTGCTGAACGGGATCCAGCACGAACTGCTGGCCAACGGCTGGGTCGACCGGGACTTCATCGAGAACCACACGACCGGTATCAGCGGGCTCGAAGGGGTCGTGAAGCAGTATCCGCCCGAGCGTGCCGCCGAGATATGCGGTGTCCCCGCAGACGACATCCGGGAAGCGGCCCGGGTCATCGGCACCGGTCGGCGTCTGGTCTCCACGTGTTTGCAGGGCGTGTACCAGTCGCACCAGGCGACCGCGTCCGCCTGCCAGGTCAACAACGTCAACCTGCTGCGCGGGATGATCGGCAGGCCCGGCTGCACGGTCTTCCAGATGAACGGTCAGCCGACCGCGCAGAACACCCGGGAGACCGGCGCCAACGGCGATCTGGCCGGGATGCGCAATTGGCAGAATCCCGAGCACGTCCAGGAACTCGCCCGGATCTGGAACGTCGACGACATCCAGATCCCGAGCTGGGCGCCGCCCACGCACGTCATGCAGATGTTCCGGTATGCCGAAGAGGGTTCGATCCGCTTCCTGTGGATCGTCGGAACCAATCCGGCTGTCTCCTTGCCGGAGCTGCACCGGATCCGCTCGATCCTGAAGCAGGAACGGCTGTTCGTCGTGGTCAGCGACGCGTTCTTGACCGAGACGGCCGAGTTCGCCGATGTCGTCCTGCCCGCCGCGATGTGGGGGGAGAAGACCGGCACCTACACCAACCACGACCGGACGGTGCATCTGTCGGACAAGGCCGTCCAGCCGCCAGGCGAGGCCCGCGCGGACATGGAGGTCTTCCTGGACTACGCGCGCCGCCTGGAGTTGACCGACAAGGACGGCGCACCGTTGCTGAAGTGGCGCACACCCGAAGAATGCTTCGATGCGTTCAAGGAGATGACCCGTGGCCGTCCCTGCGACTACACAGGTCTGTCCTACGACAAACTCCGCGGCGGCAGCGGCATCCCTTGGCCGTGCAACGACAAAGCTCCCGAAGGCACCGAACGCCTCTACACCGACCACCAGTTCAACACCAGTAGCGACTTCTGTGAAGACTACGGCCACGCCATGCTCACCGGCGCCGCCTACGAGTACAAAGACCACGCGGCGATGACGACGGCCGGCCGTGCCGTCCTCAAGACAGCGCATTACCTACCGCCGCATGAGCCGCCCGGCGACGAGTACCCGTTCCTGCTGAACACCGGACGCTCGGTCTACCACTGGCACACCCGCACCAAGACCGGGCGGGCCCGCCAACTCGATGCCGCCGCTCCCGACGTGTGGACCGAGATCTCACCGGCGGACGCCCAGAGACTCGACATCGCCGAAGGCGACCTGGTACGGATCCGGTCACCCCGGGGCCAGGTCGAGGCCAGGGCGCGCGTCAGCGGGATCCGCGACGGCGTCGTCTTCCTCCCGTTCCACTACGGTCACTGGGACCGCGACCAAGCCGCCGAGCCCGATGGACGGCCGCGCGCAGCGAACGACCTGACGATCACCGACTGGGACCCGGTCTCCAAACAGCCGGTGTTCAAAACGGCCGCCGTACGGGTCGAGAAGATCGCAGATGGCGGTGGTGAGCCATCCCCCGCGCCGACTACCGCGGGAGCCGAGCCACCACCCGGAGCAGGCCCGGCGACCACCGGCGGCCACGGCGTCACCGAGACCTTCAAGGACGGCGTGTCATGAAGCTCGACAAGGCGATCGAGCAGGTCCAGGACGCCGAGGCCGATCTCGCCAAAGAGCTGCGCAGCCTCGCAGACAGGCACGCGGTCGAGCACGACCTCTACCACCTCGGCCTCACCCTCGCCCAGCAGTGCGCCGAGCATGTCGAGAGCCTCGCCCCGTTCGCCGACCGGTACGGAGCCTCCGGCCAGAAGGTCGCCGGACCCCCCGGGCTCCTGGACCCCATCCGGAAAGCCAGCGCCCGGATGGCCGACCGCTCCGAGCCGGTCGGCATGCTGCTGCTCCGCGACCTGCGCAACCTCTACCTCGGCGCGCAAGAAGCAGAGATCGCCTGGGTGATCCTCGTCCAGGCCGCTCAAGCCGCCCGCGACCGCGACCTTCTCAACCTCGCCAGCACATGCCGCGAGACCGCTGAAACACGCGGAAAATGGCTCCGCACCCGCATCAAGGTCACCGCCCCACAAGTCCTCGTAAGCGGTTAACAACCTGGAGGGCGACATTTGCCACGACGTGTGAATCGCGGCCTGTTTGGTGCGAGGCCATAGGGGAAACCTGGTCCCAGCCAGCGAGTGGGCCAAGTTTCGCCGCAGATTCCAGGAGGTTGTCGTACGTGGAGCACGACCGGAAAGAACCAGCCACGGATTCGCAGGCCCTCTCGGAGCCCACGCCGCCCTACCCCAAGCAGCGGCAGGAGCCTCCCGGCATCGAGCAGCAGGTCGAACCCAGCCCTGGTCTTTCACGAAGCCTGGCTGTTGAGTGGCGCGCCTAAACAGAAAAATGCTCCTGAACTGGGATGATGTGGAGTGTCGAAGTCCGTATCA
>NZ_JBICUT010000022.1:0-112844 GCF_043198445.1 Spirillospora sp. NPDC048823
CCACGCAACGACACAACGACAGACCAGAAGACCCGTCAAGATCGTTTCGTGGAGGATGCCCTACGGGCCGGCCACCTCGCGGCGTCCTGCATCCCTTTTCCGGGCTGTCTAGCCATCCTACAACAGCCCGAGCGTGGCTCGAACCATTATTGGAGACCTGGCCCCCCGGGCGGCCGGCCGCTCGGTGGCGTCCCGCATCCCTTGGGGCAGCAGTGACGGTAGGGTCCCCCGCCGACGTCGTCAAATCGCGGCGCCCGAGCGTGCCGGCGCTTTGTCCCTCGCCCACACCATTCGTCTCACTGACCTCGCTGTTCACGCACTACGTGGGTCGGGTCACAGTGGGATACGGTGCGCAGACCGCAAGGCCCGCGGAATCCGGCGTCGTGGGCGTGCGGTGGCTCCCGGCAGGACAGCCGGCCGAGGTCTGGAGGAACGCCTCGTGAATGTGCCCGTCGCCATCCGCGCTTCGGCCGAACGCCTGGTGGTAGCCGCGACGATGGGGCCGACGATCCACGACGTGCATGCGTGGCGGTTCAAGGTCGTGCCCGGTCTCATCGAAGTGCACGCCGATCCCGTCAGGTTCCGCCCGGCACACGACCCGCTCGGGCGAAGCCTGCATCTGAGCAGTGGCGCCGCGCTCGTGAATCTGCGCTTGGCCGCCGCCCAGCTCGGGCACGAGGCGGTGGCGCGGCTGCTTCCCGACGCCGGCCGCCCATCGGTTCTCGCGTCGGTGCGGCTCGCGGGACGTCACCGGATCACGCGGGAGGAACGCCTCCTGTACGCCGCCACGCTCCGCCCCTTCCTCGCGGAGCGTCCGGCTGCCGCAGCGCGGCCGTCCCTCTCCGTCGTCAATGAACTGGGCGAGGCGGTGCGGCTGGAAGGAGCGGCCCTTCATCCGCTGCCCGCGGCGCAACAGGCGACGACTCAGCGGGCGGTGCTGACCACATACGGGGACTCCCCCTCCGAGTGGCTCCGTGCGGGACAGGCGCTCCAGCGTCTTCTGCTGAGCGGCACGGCCCTTGCGGTCTCGATCTCGTTCAGGTTCGATGTCGATGTCCCCGGCGTGGAGGATGTGACTCAGCCCGGCGAGATACCCCAGGTGCTCCTCGAACTCACGCAGGACGTGGATGCGCGGCGCCTACTCAAGCCGCCGGTACCCCGACAGCACGAAGGACATGGGCACTGGGAGAGGGTCGGGTAGCCGTACCAGCCGTTCGCGGAGCTGCTCGACCGGGACGTGATGGGCGCTGGGCCCCATTCCCACGAGCGTGGTGACCTCGTCGTGGGTCAGAACGGCCTCGGCTTCGATGTTCTCGCGCGAGTCCAGCTTGAAGTAACCGGCGAGTGCGGCATCCGTGCGCTCGGTCTTGCGCCGGTCGACCGAGAGCAGCCCGAGCGGCTCGACGAGGGACCCGAGGTGCCCGGGGAACGGCGTCACGGTGAAGAGCAGCCCGTCGTCGCGGAGCACCCGGTGGAATTCGGCGGCGTTGCGGGGCGCGAACACGTTCACGACGGTGTCGGCGGCGCCGTTGCGCAGCGGAAGCGGACGCCACAGGTCCGCGACGATCGCGCCGGCGCGCGGATGCGCCTTGGCCGCCCTGCGTGCGGCGTGCTTGGAGATGTCCAAGGCGAGCCCGGCCGCGGCCGGCGACCGGTCGAGGATCCGGCTCAGGTAGTACCCGGTTCCCGCGCCGGCATCGACGACGAAGGACGGATCGGCGCGTGAGACGTCCCGGGCGAGCCGGTCCGCGAGTGCCGTGAAGTGGCCCGCCCCAAGGAACTCGCCGCGCGCGCGCACCATCTCGGGGGTGTCCGCCGTTCCCGGACGGGCGTTGCCGGGCAGCAGGTTCGCATAGCCCTGCCGCGCGATGTCGAAGGCATGCCCGGCCTGGCAGTGCAGTCCGCGGTCGGCAATTTCGAGGTCCGCTCCGCACACGGGGCACACCAGGTATCGGGCGACATCGGCGAGCATCCGTCCATCATCGACCATGCCGGATGCGGAAGGTGCGGCCGCGTCCGCTTCTTTGCCGTCACGCCGCCGCGCCGTCAGCCGCGCTTCCCGCACACGCCACCTGGGACGCCGAGCTTCCGGTGGTCCCGCACGACCCGGCGACCAGCATGTTCGGTGGGGCCGCCGGCGGGTTCAGACCCGGAGGCGGTTCAGGATTCCGCGCGGCGGCGGACGTCCTCCATGTCGAGGCCGCGCACCTGCTCGATCACGTTCTCCAGCGTCGACTCCGGCACCGCGCCCGGCTCGGCGAAGACGATCATGCCGTCGCGGATCGCCATCAGGGTGGGGATGGACCTGATCCCGAACCGCTGCGACAGTTCCGGCTCGGCGTCCGTGTCGACCTTGGCGAAGACGATGTCGTCGTGTTTGCCCGCCGACCTCTCGTACACGGGGGCGAACCTCTTGCACGGTCCGCACCACTCCGCCCAGAAATCGACCATGACGATGCCGTCGGCCTGAGCGACCTGGTCGAAGTTCTCCGCGGTGAGTGTGACCGTCGCCATGTCGGTTTCTCCTCAGTCGGGGTATCAGGACGTAGAGCGGCTAACAGCCTCGCAGTATTCCCCACTTGGGAATCACAGAGCGGTAATTAACGTTGTCCTCCTAGGGAGATCGCACCGGAGAAGGGTCAGGATGGCTGCAACCCGTACCAAGGGCGACAGGGTCGACGTTCCCGACAAGGATCTGGTCGGAGCGTACCTCGACCGGATCGGCCGTACCCCCCTGCTCGACGCGCAGGAGGAGGTCGATCTGGCCAAGGCGATCGAAGGGGGCCTGTACGCCGAACAGCTGCTCGTGGAGGGAAGGGCGCCCGAGGGCGCGACCCGCGAGGAGCTCGAGGCGCTGACCGCGGCGGGGCTGCACGCCAAGCAGCGTTTCGTCGAGGCCAATCTACGCCTCGTGGTCTCGATCGCCCGTAAGTACCCGACCGACTCGTTGCCCCTCATCGACCTGATTCAGGAGGGGAACCTGGGGCTGATGCGCGCGGTGGAGAAGTTCGACTACCGCCGCGGCTTCAAGTTCTCCACGTACGCGACATGGTGGATCAGGCAGGCGATCGGCCGCGGGCTCAGCCACACCGCCCGCACGATCCGGCTGCCCGTCCACGTTGAGGAGGAGCTTTCCCGGCTGCGGCGCGCGGAGCGTCAGCTCGGCCGTGAGCTCGGCAGGGAGCCGACCCGCGAGGAGATCGCCGACACGATCGGCGCCGAGGCCGAGCATGTGGACGAGCTGCTGCGCTGGCGGCGCGACCCGGCGAGCCTGGACGCGACCGTCGACGAGGCGGGCGAGACGCCGATGGGCGACCTGCTGGAGGATCCGGACGCCGTCACACCGGAGGCCGAGATCCTCGCGCTGGACGACATCGAGGGCCTCGGGCGGCTGCTGGACCGGCTGCCGGAACGCGAGTCCGCGATTCTCCGGGCCCGGTTCGGCATGGACAGCGGCCAGCCCCTGTCGTACGCGCAGATCGGCGCCCGGTACGGGTTGAGCCACAACCGGGTGAGGCAGATCACCGACCGTTCGCTGCGGCGGCTGCGGCAACTGGCGAGCGAGGCCGACCTGAGCGGCCACCGGACGCTGGCGGCGGGGCCGGGCTCCGCGCGGGAACCGGTGCGCGCGGCCGCCGGAAGCCGGGCTGCCTGAAGCCGGGCGCGTCGACCCCCGCCCCGTGATCGGCAGATCCGTGATCGGCAAGATCCGTGATCGGCGAAACGGGCGGCCCCGGAGCCGGGGCCGTCCGTTCGCGTCCGCGCCTCGTGGCTCCTGTGGACGCCGTCGTCCGGCACGGGCGGGGCGTGCCATAGCCTTTCCAGCGTGAGTACATCCGCCAATGGGGACCTTGACGCCTGGCGCTCCCTCCCCGCCCTCCAGCAGCCCGATTGGGACGATCCGGACGAGGTCCGGGCGGTCGCCGCCGAACTCGCCAGGCAGCCCCCGCTCGTCTTCGCCGGCGAATGCGACCAGCTCAAGGCCCAGCTCGCGGACGTCGCGCAGGGCCGGGCGTTCGTCCTGCAGGGCGGTGACTGCGCCGAGACGTTCGACGGGTCGACCGCCGACGCGGTGAAGAACAAGCTCAAGACGCTGCTGCAGATGGCGGTCGTGCTCACCTACGCCGCCAGCGTGCCGGTCGTCAAGATCGGCCGGATGGCGGGTCAGTTCGCCAAACCCCGCTCCAAGCCCGTGGAAATGCGCGGCGGCGTGGAACTGCCCGCGTACCGCGGCGACGCGGTCAACGGGTTCGCCTTCGACGCCGCGTCCCGGCGCAACGACCCGAACCGGCTGCTGAAGGCCTACCACTGCTCGGCGGTGACGCTGAACCTGTGCAGGGCGTTCACCAAGGGCGGGTACGCCGATCTGCGGCAGGTGCACGCCTGGAATCAGGACTTCGTGGCGACCAGCCCGGCGGGCCGCCGCTACGACCGGCTGGCGGGCGAGATCGACCGGGCGCTGACGTTCATGAAGGCGTGCGGGGCGAGCCCCGACGAGTTCCACGGGGTGGAGTTCTACTCCAGCCATGAGGCGCTGCTGCTGGAGTACGAACGCGCGCTGACCCGCATCGACCACCTCAGCGGCCTGCCGTACGACGTGTCGGCGCATTTCCTGTGGGTCGGTGAGCGCACCCGGCGGCTGGACGGGGCGCATGTGGAGTTCCTGCGGCAGATCCGGAACCCGATCGGGGTGAAGCTCGGCCCGGCGACGTCCGCCGACGACGCCCTGGCGCTGATCAAGCGGTTGAACCCCGACGGCGAGCCCGGCCGGCTGACCTTCATCACCCGGATGGGCGCGGGCCGGATCCGGGACGCGCTGCCGCCTCTGATCGAGAAGGTGCATCAGAGCGGCGCGCCGGTCGCGTGGATCTGCGACCCGATGCACGGCAACACCTTCGAGGCGCCGAGCGGGCACAAGACGCGGCGGCTGGACGACGTGCTGGACGAGGTGGCCGGGTTCTTCGAGGTCCACCGGGCTCTCGGGACGCACCCCGGCGGCATCCACATCGAGTTCACCGGCGACGACGTCACCGAGTGCGTCGGCGGCGCCCACGGGCTCGCGGAGGCCGATCTGCATCAGCGGTACGAGACGGCCTGCGACCCGCGGCTCAACCGCGGCCAGTCACTGGACCTGGCCTTCATGGTCGCCGAGCTGTACCGCAAGTCCGCCTGACCGGAGCGCGGCCGTCAGATGTCCACCTCGGCCCAGACGACCTTGCCGCCGGTCACGGGGTCGGCGCCCCAGGAGTTCGCGAAACGGTCGACGATGAACAGGCCGCGGTGCGACTCGTCCAGCGGGCCGGGGACGGTCAGCCGCGGCAACTGGGCGGCGCGGTCGCGGACCTCGACGCGGACGCGGCCGCTGCCGCGCAGCAGGCGCAGCTCCAGCGCCGTCCCCGCGTGCCGGACGGCGTTGGCGACGAGTTCCGCGACGATCGCGGTGACGAGTTCCTCGCGCTCCATCAGCGCCCAGGTCCGCATGGTGCGTGCGGCGAGGCGCCGCGCGTACTCGACCGCCTCGGTCTGCGGCGCCGCGCGCAGTGTGGTCTCGGTCATCGGGTCGGTCACTCCGCCCGCTCGCCGTTCTTCATCGTCTCTCCTCACCGCCCATCGGCCGGAGCCTCCTCCGCCGGGCCCTCGATCAGGAAGCGATCGAGGCCGGTGGTCCGCAGCACGTTCTCGACCCGGCCGTAGGCGCCGGTGACGGTGAGCGTGGCGTTCTGCGCGCGCGCGTGCTTGTACGCACGCACGAGAACGTTGAGACCGGAGGAGTCACAGAAGTCGACCGCGGCGAGGTCGACGACGACCGCCCGCTCTCCCGCGTCGACGAGTTCGGTCAGCCGGGACCGAAGCTCGTCGGAGGAGTGCAGGTCGATGGAGCCGCGCGCGGCGATCGTCGCACGGCCGTCCTGTCGTGTCGTGTGCAAGGCAAGCCCCACGCCACCCCACCTTACCGATTGTTGGTCTCCATCATGACGCCCGCAGAACGATGAGGGCAACGTCGTCGTTCGACGGCTCCGGGCCGAAGTCGCGGACGGCTCGCTGAATGCGGGCGGCGACGGCCCCCGCACTCAGCCCCGTGCAGCCCGCGAGCAGGTTCTCGAGCCCTTCGCCGTCCCCGAGCAGCCGGTTGCCGGAGCGGCGCTCCGTGACGCCGTCGGTGACGCACAGCAGGACCTCACCGCGGCGCAGGTCGACCGTGTCGGTGTGGAAGTCGACGCCGTCGAACACGCCGAGCAGCGGCTGAGGCGAGGCCGCCTCCCGGACCGTGCCGTCCGTGGCGAGCACCAGCGGGGGCGGGTGCCCCGCGCTCGTCAGCCTGATCGTCACGCCTCCGGTGCGGCGCCTGGCGGCGATCTCGCCGTGCAGCAGGGTGAGCAGCCGCCCGCGTTCGCCCTCGCCGAGGATGAGCCGGTTGAGCCGGCCGAGGACACCAGGGACGGACATGTCCTCGGCGGCGAGGATGCGCAACGCGTGCCGGGCGAGCCCGGTGACGGCGGCGGCCTCGGGACCGGTGCCGCACACGTCGCCGATGGCGAACCGCCAGTGGGACGCGGCGGCCGGGCCGCCGGGGCGCCGCCCGCTCTGAAAGACGTCGTAGAAGTCGCCGCCGACCTCGCTGCCCTCCCCGGCGGGCTCGTACACGACCGCGACCTCCAGGCCGGGGATCTCAGGGATGCCGGGCGGCAGGAGGCTGCGCTGCAGGGCGCTGCTCATGGCGGTCTGCGCGGAGAACAGCCGAGCGTTGTCGACGGCCAGGGCGGCGCGGCGGCTGAGCTCCTCGGCGAGCTCGATCGCGCTGCGGGGGAAGCGGTCGCCGGACGGGCGGCCGATGACGATGGTGCCGATGCGCCGGCCGCGGGCGATCAGCGGGAACGCGTAGACCTGGTCGGTGGCGGTGTCGCCGGTGGCGGCCCGGACCTCCGCGGGCGCGGCGGCGAGCCCGTTCCAGGGGCCGGGGACGTCCATCGGCGGGGCGGCGCCCGCGTGTTCGAGCAGCTCGCGGAGCCCGTCGGCGCGGTTCTCATCGGCGTGCCACACGTAGGCGAGCCGGTCGGGCTCGGACTCGGTGACGTTGTAGACGGCGCACCAGGTGGCCAGGCGGGGGACGACGAGCTGGGCGACGAGCGCCATCGTGCGTTCCTGGTCGAGGGTCCCGGCGAGCAGGTCGCTGGCCTCGGCGACGAAGCTGAGCCAGCCCCGCCAGGACCGTTCCAGCTCCCCCACTCTGGCCTTCTCCAGGGAGAGCGACATTTCGTCGGCGAGCCGGCCGAGACGTGCGCCGTCGGCCTCGGCGAACCGGCCGGACACGGACGAGACGGCCACGAGCAGGCCGGTGAGGCGTCCCTGGGACTCCAGTGGCGCGGCGGCCAGGGACCGCGCCTGCAGGGCCGCGGCGGTCGGATCGGAGGCGTCCGAGGCGACCCAGGCCGAGCCGGCGCGGGCGGCGGGGCCGAGTCCGGCCACCGACAGCTCGCCGAGGGGCATCTCGGCGGCGGTGCCGGCGGAGGCGCCCATGATCAGGCGTCCGTCGCGCTCGGTCAGCAGGACGGCCGCGCCCTCGGCGCCGAGGACCTCCCGGACGCCGGCGACGCCGTCCTCCATGGATTCCACCGCCGCCGGGGACCGCAGGAGCCGGTCACCGGCGGCGGGGACCTCGCCCACGCCCTCTCCGAGCCTGCCCTCCCTGACCTGGCCCGAGCCGTCGCGGGCGGGCTCGCCCGGGCCGTCGCGGGCGACGCGTTCACGGGTGCGCTCACGCCTGGCGGCGCCGTCTCGGGCGGGCTCGGCGGAACCGCCGGCCTCGGCGGGCTCCCCGGGAAGGGATCCGGCCGGCGCGGCGGCGCCCGCGGCGCCCGGCCGGGGCAGCCGGAACCAGACGCCCTTCGTGCGGCGGTCGTAGGAGACGCCCCAGGATGCGGCGAGCCGGGCGATCGACGGGAGGCCGCGCCCGCTGGAAGCGGTGACGCCCGGCATGTCGATACCCCGGGTGGGATGGCGGTCGCGAATCTCGATCTTGATGTCGCCGTCCTCGATCCGGCAGGAGACCTCGAAGGACGTGCCGGCGTAGGCGATCGCGTTGGTGGCGAGCTCGCTGGTGGCCAGGACCGCGTCGTCCGCGACCTCGTCCATGCCCCAGTCGGCGAGCACCTTCCGGACGAACCGGCGCGCGTCCGCCACCGCGGGGGCGGCGGACGGGAAGGTGGCCGACGCCGTCTGCCGATCCAACTGTCGTCCCTCGTTCGAAGCGTCACTACCGGGCCTGGCCATCGTGACAGACCGGTCGGCGACCCGGCCACGGGACCCGTGAACCGGGAGGCGGCGCGATGCGCCCGGCCTCGGCGGCGCGATCCCCCGCCAACACGACAGACCGTAACACGAAGACTACAAGGGCGGATGCACGTTCATTGCCGTCCGTTCACCTCCGGCGTGCGGACGGCGTCCAGCATCGCACGGCGACGTAGAGTACTGGGTGCGGCCAGGAAGGCCCTAGAGACGGAGTCCGTGCCATCCGGCCATCCGGTCTCCGGACACCCGACAATCGCGGGCCAGGAGGATGAACAGCATGCCGCGTACCGCGTCTCGCGCCCGCCCAGGCGGCGGGTACCGCGATACCACCCCCCGCTACAGCGACGCAGATCTCGAACCGCTCCTCAAGGCGCTCATCGCCGTGCGGGACGGGAAGGCGAGGTCGGAGCTGACCGTGCCGGGCGAGGGGGCCGTGGCGGAGGCCGCGGCGATCTTGGAGGAGATCCGCCAGAACGGCCACGAGCTGGCGTCGGGGCTGAGCCGCGTCCGCCGCGAGATCGGCCGGGAGGGCCAGCTCCGCGGGAGGTTGACGCCGGGGACGCTCCGCGGCACCTGGGCGACCGCGGTGGAGGACGCCAACGCGATCATCGACAAGCTGACCGACCTCGCCACGGGGATGAGCCAGGTGGTGGAGGCGGTGGCCGCGGGCGACCTGAGCCAGCGGGTCGAGCTGCGGGTACGCGGCCGGCCGATGCGCGGGGAGCTGCTGCGCATGGCCAAGTCGGTCAACGGCATGGTCGAGCTGCTCGACCAGTTCACGTGGGAGGTCACCCAGTTCGCCCGCGAGGTCGGCACCGAGGGGCGGCTCGGCGGTCAGGCCCCGGCGCGCGGGATGACGGGCCGGTGGCGGGACGTGACGGCCTCGGTGAACATCATGGCGGCGCGGCTGACGTCCCAGGTCCGCGACATCGCGGAGGTCACCACGGCGGTGGCCAGGGGTGACCTGACCCGCAAGGTCACCGTGGAGGCGACGGGTGAGCTCCAGGAGCTGAAGCTCACCGTGAACACGATGGTGGACCAGCTGTCGGCGTTCGCCGACGAGGTGACCCGCGTGGCCCGCGAGGTCGGCACCGAGGGCCAGCTGGGCGGCCAGGCCAACGTGCCGGGCGTCAGCGGCGTGTGGAAGAACCTCACCGACAACGTGAACGCGATGGCGAACAATCTGACCTACCAGGTCCGCAACATCGCCCAGGTCACCACCGCCGTCGCCGACGGCGACCTCGGCAAAAAGATCACGGTCGACGCGCAGGGCGAGATCCTGCAGCTCAAGGACACCGTGAACACGATGGTGGACACCCTGTCGGCGTTCGCCGCCGAGGTCACCCGCGTCGCCCGCGAGGTCGGCACGGAGGGACGCCTCGGCGGCCAGGCCCGCGTGCCCGGCGTGAGCGGCGTGTGGAAGGACCTGACCAGCAACGTCAACGGGATGGCGTCCAACCTGACCTACCAGGTCCGCAACATCGCCCAGGTCACCACCGCCGTCGCCGAGGGCGACCTCGGCAAGAAGATCACCGTGGACGCGCAGGGCGAGATCCTGGAGCTGAAGGACACGGTGAACGCGATGGTGGACACGCTGTCGTCGTTCGCCTCGGAGGTCACCCGCGTCGCCCGCGAGGTCGGCACGGAGGGGCGCCTCGGCGGCCAGGCGCGGATGCCGGACGTCAGCGGCGTCTGGAAGGACCTGACCGACAACGTCAACTCGATGGCGAACAACCTGACCATGCAGGTCCGCGGGATCGCCCAGGTCACCACGGCGGTCGCGAAGGGCGATCTGACCCGCAAGATCGAGGTGGACGCGCAGGGCGAGATCCTGCAGCTCAAGGACACCCTGAACACGATGGTGGACACCCTGTCGGCGTTCGCCGACGAGGTCAGCCGCGTGGCCCGTGAGGTCGGCACCGAGGGCCGGCTCGGCGGCCAGGCGCACGTGCCCGGCGCGGGCGGCATGTGGAAGGACCTGACCGACAACGTCAACGGGATGGCGTCCAACCTGACCTACCAGGTCCGCAACATCGCCCAGGTCGCGACGGCGGTCGCGCACGGCGACCTGACGCGGCGCATCGACGTGAACGCGCAGGGCGAGATCCTGGAGCTGAAGACGACGCTGAACACGATGGTGGACACGCTGTCGTCGTTCGCGTCCGAGGTCACCCGCGTCGCCCGGGAGGTCGGCATCGAGGGGCGGCTCGGCGGGCAGGCCGAGGTCGAGGGCGTGTCGGGCACCTGGAAGCGCCTGACCGAGAGCGTGAACGAGCTGGCCGGCAACCTGACCACCCAGGTCCGCGCGATCGGCGAGGTCGCCAGCGCGGTCGCCACCGGTGACCTGACCCGGACGATCACCGTGGAGGCGCGCGGCGAGGTCGCCGAGCTGAGCGACAACGTCAACCTGATGGTCGCGACGCTGCGCGAGACGACCCGTGCCAACGAGGAGCAGGACTGGCTCAAGACGAACCTGGCGCGGATCGGCGGTCTCATGCAGGGCCACCGGGACCTCATGCAGGTCGCCGAGCTGATCATGCGTGAGCTGACGCCGACGGCGACCGCCCAGTACGGCGCGTTCTACCTCGCCGAGAGCATCGGCGAGGAGACCGAGCTGGTCATGATCGCCGGGTACGGGATGCGGCGCGGGCGGATCGGGGCCGTCCGGTTCGCGATGGGCGAGGGACTGGTCGGGCAGGCGGCGCAGGAGCGCCGGCCGCTGCTGATCGCCGACGCCCCCGCCGACTACGTCAAGATCGGGTCGGGGGTGGGCGAGGCGTCCCCGGTCAACATCATCGTGCTGCCGATCGTGTTCGAGGACGCGGTGCTCGGCGCGATCGAGCTGGCCGCGTTCGGCCGCTTCACCGACGTCCACCTGGCGTTCTTCAGCCAGCTGATCGAGACGATCGGGGTGACGCTGAACGCGATCAGCGCCAACACCCGGACCGAGGCGCTGCTCGGCGAGTCCCAGCGCCTCGCGCAGGAGCTGCAGGAGCGCTCGGACGAGCTGCAGCGCCAGCAGGGCGAGCTGCGGCATTCCAACACCGAGCTGGAGGAGAAGGCGGCGCTGCTGGCCCAGCAGAACCGCGCGATCGAGATCCAGAACTTCCAGATCGAGCAGGCCAGGCGGACGCTGGAGGAGCGCGCCGAGCAGCTGGCGATCTCCTCGCGGTACAAGTCGGAGTTCCTGGCGAACATGTCGCACGAGCTGCGCACGCCGCTGAACAGCCTGCTCGTGCTCGCCAAGCTGCTGTCGGAGAACCAGGGCGGCAACCTCACCGGCAAGCAGGTGGAGTTCGCCCAGACGATCCACGACTCGGGCACCGACCTGCTGGAGCTGATCAACGACATCCTGGACCTGGCCAAGGTCGAGGCCGGGAAGATGGAGGCGCACCCGCAGCAGCTGTCGGTGTCGGCGCTGGTCGACTACGTCGACGCGACGTTCCGTCCGCTGTCGGTCGACAAGGGGCTGCAGTTCGGCGTGGAGGTGGCGCCTGACGTCCCGTCGGTCCTGAACACCGACGAGCAGCGGCTGCAGCAGGTGCTGCGCAACCTGCTGTCGAACGCGGTGAAGTTCACCGCCGAGGGCGAGGTGCGGCTGCTGATCGAACGGGCCGGCGACATCGACTTCACACTGCCCGCGCTGTGGAACACCCCCGACGTGATCGCGTTCCGGGTGATCGACACCGGCATCGGGGTGAGCACGGACAAGCTTCAGGAGATCTTCGAGCCGTTCCAGCAGGCCGACGGGACGACGAGCCGCCGCTACGGAGGCACCGGCCTCGGCCTGTCGATCAGCCGGAACATCGCGCGGCTGCTGGGCGGGGAGATCCACGCGGAGAGCCGGCCGGGCAGCGGCAGCGTGTTCACGCTCTACCTGCCCGCCCAGTACAGCGAGCGCGACGACCGGCGGCGCTCGTCGCTGACGGACGACGTGGTCGTCGCGTCGGAGGGCATGGCGGGGATGATGCCGGGCGGCGAGCCCGGCAACGGCGGTCTGCCCGCCGCCGGGTCCGCGCCCGCCGGGGACAACGGGCTCCCGGCGGATCAGCGGGCGCCGGGCGGGGAGCGCCCCGGCGAGCCGGAGGCCGCGATCGCCGGCCTGCTGGAGGGACCTCCCGCGGACTTCCTCGACACGGTCTTGTCCGGCCGCAAGGTCCTGATCGTCGACGACGACGTCCGGAATGTGTTCGCCCTCACCAGCGTGCTGGAGGGCTACGGGATGGAGGTCCTGTACGCCGAGGACGGGCAGGCCGGAATCGATGTCCTGCACCGCAACCCGGACGTGGCGGTCGTGCTGATGGACGTGATGATGCCGGGCCTGGACGGCTACGCGACCACCGCGGCGATCCGGGAGATGCCGCAGTTCGCCGAGCTGCCCATTATCGTGATCACTGCGAAGGTGATGAAGGGCGACCGGGAGAAGAGCCTGGAGTCGGGCGCTTCGGACTACGTGCCCAAGCCCGTGGACGTGGACCACCTTCTTGACGTCATGAGGAACTGGCTGCAACCCTCCATCGTCCGCTGAGGAGAGGAGAGGCCTGGCAGTAGGGTCGCCGTAGGCGCTGAAGCGGCCGGCGATGGCGGGGACCGGAATCGGAGAGACGCGCGTGGACGACAAGGCGAAGATCCTGCTCGTGGACGACCGCGAGGAGAACCTGATCGCGCTGGAGGCCATCCTCAGCTCGCTGGATCAGGACCTCGTCCGGGCGCGGTCCGGGGAGGACGCGCTCAAGGCGCTGCTCACCGACGAGTACGCGGTCATCCTGCTGGACGTCGTCATGCCGGGGATGGACGGGTTCGAGACGGCCCGCGACATCAAGCGCCGCAAGAAGACCCGCGACCTGCCGATCATCTTCCTGACGGCGGTGAACAGCGATCCCGACTACGCCTTCCGCGGCTACGCGGCGGGTGCGGTCGACTTCATCTCCAAGCCGTTCGACCCGTGGGTGCTGCGGGCGAAGGTGTCGGTGTTCGTGGAGTTGCACAACAAGAACAAGCAGCTCCGCGACCAGACGACGCTGCTGCGTGAGCAGGCGGTCCTGCTGAGGGAGCAGTCGACGCTGCTGCGGGCCCGTCCCGCCGAGGAGGCGCCGGGGCTGCAGGCCGCCGGGCATCTCGCGGCCGTGGAGGAGCAGGCCGAGGCCGTCGGCAAGCGCGTCCCGGACGCCCTGCGCTCCGAGTTCGACGAGCTCGGCCGCCGCCTCATCGAACTCCGCCGAGCCCTCAACGGTGAAGGCCCGGCGTCGTCCTGACCCTGGGCTAAGCGCGGTTCAGTACGGCCCTGGCGGCGGCGATGCGGGCGAGGGTGCGGTCGCGGCCGAGGATCTCCAGGGACTCGAACAGCGGGAGCCCGACGGTGCGGCCGGTGACGGCGACGCGGACGGGCGCCTGGGTCTTGCCGAGCTTGAGGCCGTGTTCGGCGCCGATGCGCTCCAGCCGGTCCTTGAGCTCGGCGGCGTTCCACGGCGCGTCCCGGTAGGCGGTCTCGGCGGCGGCAAGGATCGCGGCGGCGGGCTCCTTCATGGCCTTGTTCCAGGACTGCTCGTCGGACGGCGGCTCGTCCAGGAACGCGAAGTCGATCATCGGGACGATCTCCGACAGCAGCGCGACCCGGGTCTGCGCCAGCGGCGCCAGCTCGGCGAACACCGCGACGTCGACGTCGAAGGGGGCCTCCTGCAGGAACGGGAGGCATGCGGCGATGAACTTCTCGACGGGCAGGGCCCGGATGTACTCGCCGTTGACGGCGCGGAGCTTCTTGACGTCGAAGAAGGCGGGCGAGGTGTTGACGTCCTCGATGCGGAACTCGTCGACGATCACGTCCCAGGGGACGATCTCGCGGTCGGCGGACGGGGCCCAGCCGAGGAGCATCAGGTAGTTGCGCATGGCCTCGGGGAGGTAGCCCTCGGCCCGGTAGTCCTCCAGCGCGACCTTGTCCCGGCGCTTGGACAGCTTCTGCCGCTTCTCGTTGACGATGACGGGGACGTGCGCCCACACGGGGGGTTCGCCGCCGAGCGCCTCCCACAGCAGCTGCTGCTTGGGCGCGTTGGACAGGTGCTCTTCGCCCCGCACCACATGGGTGATGCCCTGGCTCATGTCGTCGACCGCGTTGGCCAGCAGGAAGGTCACCGACCCGTCGGCGCGGGCGATGACGAAGTCCTCCAGGACGGCGTTCTCGAAGACGGGCTTGCCGCGCAGCAGGTCCACGACCGTGGTCTGGCCGTCGTCGGGTGTGCGGTAGCGCAGGGCGCGGCCGGGACCGGCCTCCAGGCCGCGGTCGCGGCAGAACCCGTCGTAGCCCTTGTGCTGGTCGCCGGTGCGGGCGATCACGGCTTCGCGGGTGCAGTCGCAGTAGTAGGCGCGGCCGGCCGCCTTGAGCGTCTGGACGGCCTCGGCGTGCCTGTCGGTGTTGGCCGACTGGAAGTAGGGGCCCTCGTACTGTTCGCCGTCCATCCCGAGCCAGGCCAGGGCGCGGATGATGCCCTCGGTCCATTCGGGGCTGTTGCGGGAGGCGTCGGTGTCCTCGATCCGCAGCACGAGCGTCCCGCCCGACTGCGCGGCCATCACCCAGTTGAACAGCGCCGAGCGGGCGCCGCCGACATGGAACATGCCGGTCGGGGACGGGGCGAAACGGACGCGGATCGAAGAGGTCGAAGACATGCTCCAAGGGTAGAGCGCGCGGGGCCCCTCTCGCGCCCGGGACCCGCGCGCCCCACGCCCCGTGTCGCGCCGGTCTACGCGCCCGGTCCGGGCCGCCAGTGCGGGTCGCGGCCGGTCAGCCCGACGAGCCGGTCGAGGAGCGGCGCGTCCTCCGGCACGGGCACCTCGGCGCCGAACGCCCCGTACTCGCGGCCGACCTCCGCCGTCGGGACGAGCTGCTCCCACGCCGCCCGGACGACCTCGGGCGGGTAGCCGGGCTCGCGTCCGGTGGCGGCGGCGAGGTCCCAGCCGTGGGTGACGGACTCGCCGAAGAGGATCCCGGCGACGAACTCGGCCGGCATGCCGTCCTTGTTGCCGGTGAGGCTGGTCGCGCCCTCCCACGCCGCCGGGTCCCGCCAGGCCTCGGCGGTCTTCCTGGCCTGCTCCTCGTACCGCTCGGCCCAGCGGGGCTCGGCGGTGAAGTCGTGGTCCTCCCCCGGCCCGGTGATCGGCAGCTTGTGCGCGGCGGCCTCGCCGCGCGCGCTCCACAGGATCAGGTGGTTGATCAGGGCCCGGACGTCCCAGCCCGCGCACGGGGTCGGCGCGTCCAGCTTCGCCGCGGGGATCTCCAGGACGATCCGCGCCGCGGCCTCCGCGGCGGGAAGCATCTGGCTCCGGATATCCATGATCTCTCCCTCGCTCATCAGTTCGAACACGCCGTCCACGGTAGAACCGGCCGCGGGGTCCGGTCTTGAAGAAACGCGCCACGTTAGCCTGAACTGATGGAACGACCCCTACCCGGTGGGACGCGGGGCATCCTGCACGCGCGGACGGGGCTGGAGCACTTCCGGGTCGAGCGGATCGCGCCGCCGCCCCCGCTCGCCCCGTTCGCCGAATTCTTCTGGGTGCTGCGCTGGGACCTGCGCGGACGGCCCCCGCACCGCCAGCGGCTGCTCACGCTGCCGTCCGTCCACATGACCTTCACCAGCTATCTGACCAGCGGGGCGACGCGGGCGCGGATCGTGGGCGTGGTGCGCGAAGAGTTCACCGAGGAGATCGCGGACGAGGGCCGCGTGGTCGGGGTCGGTTTCCGGCCGGGCGGGTTCCGGCCGTTCCTCGGCGGCGACGTGCCGGTCTCCGCGCTGACCGGCCGGTTCGCCGGGGTGGACGAGGTGTTCGGCGAGGACGGCCTCGCGCTCGCCGGGGAGATCTTCGCGGCCCCGGGCGCGGCCGAGGGCCTCGCGCTGCTGACGGAGTTCCTGATCGGGCGGCGTCCCGTGCCCGACCCGGCCGCCGAACGGGCCGCCGGGATCGTCGCGCGGATCGCGGCGCGTCCGGGCCTGCTGCGGGTGGACGAGCTGGCCGGGGACGTGGGGATGAGCCCGCGCAGCCTGCAACGCCTGTTCCACGAGTACGTGGGCGTCGGCCCGAAGTGGGTGATCCGGCGGTACCGGATGCAGGAGGCGCACGAGCGGGCCGCGTCCGGCTCGGACGTCGACTGGGCGGAGGTGGCGGCGGAGCTCGGCTACGCCGACCAGGCGCATTTCACCCGCGACTTCACCGCCGCCGTCGGGACCCCGCCCGCGACGTACGCGCGGGAGGCGGCGCCGAACCGTGAGCCGGGGACGGAGCGCGAGCCGGGGCCTGGCACCATCGACGCATGACCGACCCCCTCGATCCGTTCGGCGACC
Source organism: Spirillospora sp. NPDC048823 (assembly GCF_043198445.1). Taxonomy (NCBI): domain Bacteria; kingdom Bacillati; phylum Actinomycetota; class Actinomycetes; order Streptosporangiales; family Thermomonosporaceae; genus Spirillospora; species Spirillospora sp. NPDC048823. The sequence continues at coordinate 16,620 of NZ_JBICUT010000022.1, forward strand.
TCGCCTCGTTCCGGAGTGTCGCCGCCGGCAGGCTGGCCTCGTTCGAGCACACGACCGTCCCGGACAAGCCCGGCCTGCGCCGCGCAGGGGTCGTCCTGTGCGCGGTGGAGCACGACGGCGTTCCCGCGGTGATCCTGATCAAGCGCGCTTACCGGGGGCGCAACCCCGGTCAGTGGGGGCTGCCCGGCGGCCGCGTGGAGGAGGGCGAGACGCCCGAGGAGGCGGCCCTGCGGGAGCTGCACGAGGAGATCGGCCTGACCGCCGGGTCCGCCGACGTCCTCGGCAGGCTCGACGACTTCCCCGCCACCTCCGGTTTCTCGATCACGCCGGTCGTGGTGGTGCTGGACGACCCCGGGCCGCTGATGCCGAGCCCGGACGAGGTCCACTCCGTCCACCACACGAGCCTGCGCAAGCTCGCGGACGACGACACGCCGAAATGGGTTCCGCAGCCCGGCGGCGGTCATCTGCTACAGATGTGGCTGGGGCCCCGGTGGCGCGTCCATGCCCCGACCGGCGCGATGCTGTGGCAGTTCCGCGAGGTGGTGCTGCTCGGGCACGACGTCAGGGTCGCCGACCTCGTCCAGCCCGACTGGACGCGCCACTAGCGTCGGCGCTAGAACGTCCCCCCGTCGATGACGATGCGCTGCCCGGTGAGGTAGGACGCCTCGTCGGAGACGAGGAACCGCACCACTCCGGCGACCTCCTCGGGAGTGCAGACGTGCCCGTAGGGGGATGAGGCGTCCGCTTGCCGGATGTCCTCGATGCCCGTGGTGGCGCGCACGAGCCGCCGTCCCATGTCGGTGTCGACCACGCCGGGCGCGACGACGTTGACGTGCATGCCGTTGCCGCGCTCCTCCTTGGCGAGGGTCCGCGCGAGCGCCTCCATCGCGGCCTTGCCCATCGTGTAGGGGGCGCCGAACGGCGGCGTGGTGTCGGTGATCACGCTGGAGACGAACACCATGTCGCTGCGTCCGGCGCGGCGCATCAGCGGCAGCAGCGCCTGGCTGAGGTGGTGCGGGCCGAACGCGTGCACGCGCAGCACCCGCTCGAGCTCGGCGGGGTCGGTGCCAGCGACGCTGTGGCCGCGGCTGGCGATCCCGGCGCAGTGCACGAGGATGTCGAGGCCGCCGAGCTCCGCCTCGACGCGGGCGGCGAGGGCCCGGCACTCCTCCAGGTCGTCGACCGACGCGCGGAACGCGTGGCCGCGCACGCCCGCGGCCTCGATGTCGGCGACGGTCTTGCGCGCGGCGTCCTCGTCGCGCCGGTAGGCGACGGCCACCCCGGCCCCGTCGGCGGCCAGGGCCAGGGCGATCGCCCGGCCGATCCCCCGGCCGCCTCCGGTGACCAGGGCGGTACGGCCGGCCAGAGAACTCATGGGGCGCTCCTTCGTCAGGGGGCGGACGACAGCACCATCCTGCACGCTCGCGGCCTCCCGCCGTAAGCGGGCCCTGACGAAGACGCCCCCGGGCCTACCCGGCCGGTTCCGCCTCGATGACGTGGTAGGCGGACGGCGGCAGCGGCCCGGTCAGCGAGACCACCGTGAGTCCCGCGCCTTCGAGCAGCTCCCGGAACTCCGCCTCGGTCCGCTCGCGTCCGCCGGTCGAGACGAGCATGTTGAGGTCGTTGCGGACGACGCCGGCCGTCTCCGGCGTGACGATCTCCGGCATCACCTGCTCCAGCACGAGCACCCGGTCGCCGGGACGCATCGCCGCGCGGACGTTCTTCAGGATCGCGGTGGCCTTCTCGTCGTGCCAGTCGTGGATCACGCTCTTGAGGACGTACGCGTCCGGGCCTTCGGGAACGGACTCGAAGAAGTCGCCCGGCATGATCTGCGCCCGGTCGGCGACGTCCGCCAGCGTGCCGGACGCGGCGTCGAGGCCGGCGGGCAGGTCGAAGAGCACTCCGCGCAGCCCGGGGTTGGCGCGCAGGATCGCGGCGAGCAGCGTTCCGTCACCGCCGCCGAGGTCCGCGACCGTGGCGTAGCGGCCGAAGTCGTGCGCCTCGATGATCCCCGGCGCGACCGCCCGGGTGTGCTCGGCCATCGCCGCGTTGAACGTCGCCGACAGCTCTCCGTCCGACTTGAAGAACTCGAACGGCGTCTTGCCGGTCGCGCGTTCCCACGCGTACTCCCCGGTGCGCAGCGTCTCGGTCATGTCGCCCCACGTCCGCCACACGTCGGGGCCGCAGAACAGCTTGATCAGCGCGCGGATCGAGTCGGGGGCGTCGGCGCGGAGCCGCCGCCCCTCCGCGGTCAGCGCGAAGAGGTCGCGCTCCTTCTGGTCCACGACGCCCAGGCCGGTGAGGCCGCGCAGCAGCCGGTACAGCGACGGCGCGTGGGTTCCGGTCTCCTTCGCCAGTTCCGCGCTCGATCTCGGCCCGTCCGCCAGGGCGTCGGCCAGCCGTATCTCCGCGGCCACGTGAAGCATCTGCGCCGGCATGTACCCGAAGGCCAGGTCCAGCAGCGGTGATCTCGACATCGTCGGCTCCCTTCTTTGTCACCAGGGACGCTACGGAGTAGCCGGGGGGCCGTCTTGGACGAATGAAACCTGCCCGGCAGCCGCGGCCGGCATGCCTGCGGCGTCGGCGGGCCTGCGGTGTCAGCGGGCCCGGGTGTGAGCGGGCCTGCGGTGTCAGCGGGCGAGGGCGCGCAGCCAGGTCGCGGCGGCGGCGAGGTGCTCGTCGGTCAGGCCGCCCATCGGGTCGATCTCCACGAGCAGATGCTCGGCGACGTCGGGCTCGCCGGCGATGCACTCGGTGGCGTCGGGCTCGTCCTCGAACCAGACGAACGGGCGGCCCTCGGTCCACGCGGCGACGTGGCGGGCCTTCCACGCGCCGAGCGTCCGCCCCTCCTCGGCGCCGGGGAACTGCGGGATCGGGACGAACGGCAGCTCCGGCAACCCGACTCTCGGAGCGATCCACACGTTGGCGTTGTCGCACCAGTAGCTCGCCCAGGCCAGTTCCGCACCGGCGGACTCGGCCAGGTCCAGCAGGGACGGGCCGTGCGCGGGGTTGAGCCACAGCCTGAACGACATGCCGTTCGGCGAGCAGCGATGCCGTTTGTAGCCCCGGTGGGGCCTTTCGAATGGGTTGAGAACTCCGTCCACGTCCAGAAGAACCACCGGCGACCCCATACCCGGACGGTACGACATCACGGACCGTCCGTCGAAGGTCATTTCCGGCCGCGCGTCATAGGTTTCCGCCGAGCGGGCATGGTGCGGTCATGTGCCGGCTCTTCGGGATGACCACGGGAGGACCGCGCGTCCACAGCACGTTCTGGCTGCTGGACGCTCCGGACAGCATGACGTCCCAGAGCCGCCGCATGCCCGACGGAACGGGACTCGGCTGGTTCTCGCTGGGCGAGGAACCCGTCCGCGACCGCGCGCCCATCGCCGCGTTCCAGGACTGCGACTTCAACGCCGAGGCGCGCCACGTCGTGTCGCACACGTTCGTCTCCCACGTCCGGTTCGCGTCGACGGGCGCACCGGACGTCCACAACTCCCACCCGTTCGTCATGGACGACCGGCTGTTCGCCCACAACGGCGTGGTGAAGCGCCTCGACGTCCTCGGCTCGTGGCTCACCGACGTGGAACGGGCCCTGACCCAGGGGCAGACCGACTCCGAGCTGGTGTTCGCCTACATCACGGCGGAGATCCGGCGATGCGGCGACGCACTGGCGGGGCTGATCTCCGCCGTCCGGCGCATCGCCGCCGAACTGCCCGTCTTCGCGCTGAACGTCCTGCTGGCCGAGTCGCGGCGGCTGTGGGCGCTGCGCTACCCGGACACGCACGAGCTGTGGGTCCTCAAGCCCACGCTGGAGAAGACCGGTCCCGCCCGGCACCTGAGCTCCGGCCGCGAGCCCGGTCAGGTGAGCGTGGGGGCGCACAGGGAGCCGTGCCCGGCGTTCGTCCTCGCCAGCGAGCGCATGGACGACGACCCGGGGTGGCGCCTCCTCGCGCCCGGCGAACTGCTCATGGTGGACGGGCTGGAGGCGACCTCGCTGTTCCCGTTCGACGACCCGGCGCACCCGCTGACGGTCGCCGAACTGTCGGCGGCGGAGGCCACGTCCCAGACGTGATCGACTCCGGCGCGCGGGACGTAGAGTGGGCGGCCGAGTCCTGAAGGAGCCTGGATGACGCACCAACTCACGCTGATGGCCGTGCACGCCCACCCCGACGACGAGGTGCTGGGCACCGGCGGCCTGCTCGCCCGCTGCGCCGCAGAGGGCATCCGCACGGTCCTGGTCACCTGCACCAACGGGGAGCAGGGCGACGACTCCGGCGGCGTGAAGCCCGGCGAACCGGGACACGACGCCTCCGAGGTCGCCGAACGGCGCCTGGCCGAACTGCGCGAGTCGGCCGGCCTGCTCGGCATCGGCCATCTGGAGCTGCTCGGCTACCGCGACTCCGGCATGGCCGGCTGGTCGGCGAACGACGATCCCGAGGCGTTCGCGAACGTCCCGCTGGAGGAGTCCGCCGGGCGGCTCGCCGCGCTGATGGAGCACTACCGCCCGCAGGTCGTCGTCACCTACGACGAGAACGGCGGCTACGGGCACCCCGACCACATCCAGGCCCACCGCATCGCGCTCGCCGCCGCCGAGAAGAGCGGCGTGCCGGACAAGCTGTACTACACCGCCATCCCCCGCTCGGGCATCAAGCAGATGTTCGAGACCATCCGCGAGGCGGGCGTGGAGATCGACTTCGATCCGCCCGAGGACTTCGGGACCCCCGACGAGCTGATCACCAGCACGGTCGACGTGTCCGCGCATGTGGAGGTCAAGCGGAAGGCCCTCCAGGCCCACGCGAGCCAGGGCGAGAACATCTTCCTCCTGCGGCTGCCGGAGGAGGTGCAGCAGGCGGCGTTCTCGTCCGAGACGTTCGTCCGCCACTACTCGCGCGTCGAGGCGTCCGGCAAGGAAGAGGACCTGTTCGACGGTCTCAGGTGATCCGGGCCTGGGCCCTGTAGTGGTCGAGGACGTCCTGACGCAGCAGGTAGCCGAACCCGGACCGCTCAAGCCGCAACGCGAAGGCCGCCTCATCGGTGCCCAGGGAGGCGGCGGTGGCGTCCAGCCGCCACTCGTGCGCGGCCAGCCGCTTGAGGAGGTATCCCCGCTTCACCTGCGCGTCGGAGAGCCGGAACGTCTTCATGTACGCGACGCGCCCGTCGGCGCCGGTGATGGTCTCACCGATGTGGTTCTCCTTGCGCAGGCCGAACGACGGCAGGAACCGCGCCAGCTCGAAGCCGTTGAGGAACTGCACGACCTGGCGGGATCCGTCCTCGTCGAGGAGCTGCCCGGCCATGACCTCGTCATGGAAGGCGGCCCACTCGGCCTGCCGCCTCTCCGCCGCCGCCCGCAGGTCCTTGAGCGAACGGATCCCGGTGTCGTCGATCCCCGCCGACAGGTCGCCCGCGGGCATCCCCAGGAGGCCGTACACGTAGATCAGTTCCCCGAACAGGTCTTCGACCAGGGTCGGATGCAGCGCCCGGTAGTCGTCGGGATGCGGGGTGACGAACGCGCTCGCCAGCGCGTCCGCGACGTAGACCATCACGCCGCACTGCCCCGGATGGATCTCGAAGATCCGCAGGGCGTCCTCGAGCCCCCGCACCTGATGCCCGAGATAGGTCTCCTCGCACCGGGGCGACAGCCCGTGCGCGACCGCCCTGCGCGACCACTCCTCCCACGCGATCTCCGGGCCGCCGAAGTGCAGCGCGAGATAGCCCTCGACGGCCAGGTGCAGCGGCAGGAAGCGAAGCCGGTCCTTGCCCGTCCTCCTCGCCATCCGGCGCGTCGTCCGCACCGGCATCCGCGGCGGCGCGGCCTCGGTGTCGTGCTCCAGGAGCCGCGTCCCGTACGCGGCCGCGGGCAACTGGTCGTTCTCACTCCAGGTCGCCACGAACGCGTGCGGGACGAACGACGTGTACACCGTCCCGTCCCCGACCTCCACGACCGACACCGGCTCCTCGTAGACCTTCCGGTGCAGGCGCAGATGCGGGACGGGCTCGTCCCGGACGAGCGGGACTAGCCGCACGCTGCCCCACGTCTGCGCGGCCCTGGTCTCCAGCCCGTCCAGCGTGAACGTCATGAGAGGTCCCCCAGGAAGCGTGCGGCCCGGTCGTCCAGGTGAGCCCGCAGCTGCGCCAGGCCGACCCGCCCCTCGGCGAAGCGGGCGAGCTCGACCAGCGTCGGCAGGTCCTCGGCGTCCCTGATGCCAGCGGTGGGCACGGTCGGCGCCAGCCGCCGCACGTCGAAGTCGTCGGCGTCGTACACCGGGTTCAGGTGGGCGATCATCACCCGCTGGCCGGGCGCACGCCGGTGCCCCGGGTCGAGGCGGGTCCGCCAGATCCGCAGGACGTCCGCGGCGAGGCCGGGCGGCGCGTTGTCGCAGCCGTCCGAGACGATGAGGAGACGCTCGGGCCGCGTCTCCAGCGCGTCGATGATCCGCTGCCCGAGCGGCGTGGGGCCGAACGGGTACACCAGCAGCTCGTCGGTGCGTCCCGACGTCCACAGCGGCGTGTACTCCTTCGCGAGCGCCTCCAGCAGGTAGTTCGAGGCGAGAGCGACCGCCAGCGGACGCCGCCGCTTCTGCCCCGACCCCGTCGCGGAGTAGCTGTCGTCCAGGACCGCGGTCACCGTGCCCCACGAACCGCGCGCCGCACCGGCCACGCGCCGTGCGGCCGTGCGCAGCGCCTCGGTCAACTCGGCGCGCCGCTCCGCCCTGGCGTCCAGCGACAGGGACAGCACGTACGAGGCGAGCCGGGTGAGGGGCATCTCCCCCAGGTCCGCGCGGACGTTCTCGACCGCGGCCTTCCGCGCGTTCTCCTGCAGGCGGAGCCGCTCCAGCCGGGTCATCCGCGGCTGGATGCGCTCCAGGAACACCTCGCGCGGAACGCCGTGCTTGGCCGCGAACCCCTCCGCGACCGTGTACGGAAGCTCATAGATCGCGGCCTGCTCATAGTGCGCCCGCCGCCACTGCTCGAAGATCGGCGTCTTGAACGCCTTCACGCTGAACGGCGCGAACAGGAAATTGCGCTGCTCCCCCTGAAGCCGCAGATGCGCATGCCGCGCCGCGGCCTTCACCGCGCTCCGGTACTTGACGGAGTCGAACGCCGGGTCACCGCGCCCCGCCATCCAGTCGCGGATGATGGCGCGCGTCCGCCGGTTGTTCACACCGCGCCGCCTCAGTTCCCCGAACACCCGGTACACCCGGTGCTGCGGCATCAGCTCCAGCCGCCGCGCGATCAGGCGCCCCTCGTACCGGCGCCGCCCGACCTCGACGTCCCCCGCCCGCACCAGCAGATTCCGGACGATGATCGCCGCATTGTGGTCGTTGACGTCCAGTGCGAGAGCGGCCGCGTACACCTCCCGGTAGTTCTCCAGCATGTATTCGTGCAGGAATTCAAGGCTGAGCCGCTGATCACCGGGGTAGTGCTGGAATTCCCGCTGCCCGGTCGACGTGATCGCCGCATTGACGAACATCAGCGCGTCCTCGCAGGCGACGAGTTCCTCGAACGTCTCGGTCATCGCTTTCCACGCAGGTCGGGGGGCGGGGTGCCGGCCGGGGAAGGATGGCGCGAGCGGCGAATCATCACTTGAAAGGTGGGTTCCGGAAGTCGCACCGAAGTCCCGCGGCCGGCTTCCGCACCGTAACACCGCGCGGGAACCGCGTGCCTCCCGATATTCCGGCCGGGCTCCCGCCCGTTCCCGGATCAGCGCGTGGGCTCGCCCGGGGCCGCCGCAGGACCGTGGTCGAAGGTGTGGCGCGGTCCCCGCAGGCCGCTGGGCACGGCGGGAGAGCTCTGCGCGACGCGCCGTGCGCCGAGACTGCCGGCGACCTCGTTGCGCAGTTCCGGCAGCCGCGCGTACAGGACGTCCCCAGGGCAGGCGGTGGCGTTGTAGTCGCGATGCCCGACGATGGCCGCGTGCGGGTCGAGCCCGTACGTGTCGCACAGCCACGCGCACGTCGCGACGAGCTTGTCCCACAGCGGGCCAGTGGGCCCCTGGGTCATGTAGATGCCCTCGTTCTCGATGCCGATCGTGTGGCTGTTGTGATTGAGGGTGTGGGCCCCGACCACGTGGTCGCCGGCGTTGACGGCCGCAAGGCTGCGGTTCCGTCCCTCCATCAGGTGGCCGCCGCGGCTGATGGTGAGCTGCTGACCGGTGTCGCTCCATCCGTTGCCGTCCATGTGGAAGTTCTGGATCGAGCGGGACAGCGCGAAGGCGTGCTCCAGCGAGTAGTCGGTGGAGTTCGCCGAGGCGGTGTGGTGGACGACGATGTGGTCGGGGGCCCGGTCCAGCACGGTCGCCGTCGAGGTGGGCGGCCGCGCCCCCCACTCGGAACGGGTGTGGACGCGGGGCGCGGCCTGCGCCGAAGCCGCGGACGGCGCGCCCGCCACCGGACCGAGCAGCGCGCCGCCCAGGACCGCGCCGGTGCCTCCGAGCAGTCCCCGGCGGGTGAGACGCATTTCCGCGGCCATGAGCAACTCCCTCCAGAGATGATCAACCAGACACATGGTCGCGAAAGACAACAAGCGAGACAACAGGGCCCTATGCGCCTATTTTGGATTTATGTGGATCGTGTGATTGTGTGCCAACCCGCCGGGCCCCCGACTGTGGAACTCTTCGGGGTGTGCAGGAGAGGGCGACGGTCGGCCAGTCCGGTGCGGTGGTCAGCAGACGGGACGGGGTCCACCGCAAAGAATCCGACGGCTGGCGCGTAGAGGGTGCGTTCCTGCCTGAGGGGCGGCCCGCCGCAGGCGGCATCGACGCTCAGGGACGATGGGTCGAGGTGCCGCCGGACGGGAGCAAGACGCTTCCCGGACGCTTCGTGCTGCCCGGCCTGGTCGACGCGCACTGCCATCTGAGCATCGCCGGCGGCGAGGACGGATGGCCGCGGCCGCTGAGTCTCGAAGAAGCGCACGCGAACCTCGGCACGGCACGCGACGCGGGGGTCGCGGTCGTCCGGGACCTCGGCAGCCCCGGCAGCCTGACACTGCGGATGCTGGAGGACACCGGAGGCGTGAGGCTACTCGCCTGCGGTCGTTTCCTCGCGCCGGAGGGACGGTACTTTCCAGAGTTGCATTCGCCCGTGTCCGCCGACGAGTTGATCGAGAGCGCGCTGGCGGAGATCGCCGGCGGGGCGCGCTGGGTGAAGCTGATCGGCGATTTCCCCCTGGTGGACGGCGGTGCCATGCGTCCGGGCGACGCCGTTCCGGCGTATCCGGTGGACGACGTCCGGAGGCTGGTGGAGGCCGTCCATCAGGCCGGGGCCAGAGTCGCGGCGCATACGACCACGGGGTTCGCGGGTGACCTGATCGCCGCCGGCGTCGACTCGATCGAGCACGGCGACGGCATGAACGAGGCCGACGTGGCGGCCCTCGCCGATCAGGGCGGCGCATGGACGCCGACGCTGTGCGCGGCCATCGCCCCCAGGCCCGGCGAGGACTCTGGGCGCCGCAGGCGGCGCATGCGGCGACGCGAGCACTTCGAGCACCTGCTGCGGATCGCGGTCGCGCGAGGTGTACGGATCCTGGTCGGCACCGATGTGGCCGGGAGCGTCGCCGATGAGGTCGCGCTGCTGGTGGAACTCGGGGTGTCACCGGAGGAGGCGTTGGCCGCGGCCAGCACCGCGGCCTGCGACTTCCTCGGCGTTCCGGGGCTTCGGGTGGGGCGCCCGGCGAGTCTCGTCACCTTCCATGACGATCCCCGCGAAGATCCGGCGGCGCTGGCGCGGCCGGCCGCCGTGGTCGTCGGCGGGCGCCGGGTCGCTCAGGGGCGGTAGGTGCCGAAGTACCATTCGTTGCCGTCCAGGTCGCGGGCCGCGTAGTCGCGGGAGCCGTAGTCCTGGTCGCTGAGCTCGCGGAAGATCTCGGCGCCGGCTGCCTTGGCGCGGTCGTGGTGGGCGTCGGGGTCGTCGACGGCGACGTAGAGGGCCGTCTTGCCGGGTTCGCCGTTGCCGAACATGAGGATGCCGGTGTCGAAGTTCATCTCGGCGTGGACGATCTTCCCGTCGTCGTCCCGGTGGACTTCGGTGGGCGTGAAGCCGAACGCCTTCTCCAGCCATTCCATGGACTCGGCCGTGTCGGCGCAGTTGATGAGCGGGTAGAAGGTCCGGCGGATCTCGCTTGTCATGTCGTCCTCCCTGGTCGTGGCTGACATGCCCAGTCTGGGAGCGATGGATCCGGCCGTCTTGGACGAATGTGACCTCAGCGGCGGGCGGCGTCGCGTTCGGCGGCGAGGCGGCGGGTCTCGGGTGAGACGGGGGCGCCGAGGATCGCGGTGACGACGTCGATCAGGTAGCTGGTGAACAGGCGGTCGTCGGCGTGGGGGCCGGAGCGGGCGCGGCGGGCCAGTTCGATCGAGGCGTACAGGATGGCGGTGAAGCGCCGGTGCAGGCGGGCGGCGTCCTCTTCGAGGAGCGGCTCGACGAGGGTGCGCCAGCGGCAGAGGCTGTCCGCTGGGTCGTCGAGAACCGCCATCGGGACCAGGGGGTTCGGGCGGTTGACGACGTCCGCCCAGATCTGGAGGTAGGCGCGGCCCGACGCGTCGGAGAGGCGGGCCGCCATGGGGCGGACCAGGGCGGCGGCCAGGGGGCGGACGCCCTGCTCGCCGTCCTCGCAGACGTCGAGCAGGGCGTGCCGGCGGGCCTCCACTTCGGCCGCGTGCCGGGCGAGGATCGCGCGGACGATCCCGGCGCGGTCGCCGAAGTGGTACTGGACGGCCGTGGCGTTGCGGGCGCCGGCCTCCTGGATGATCTCCCGGAGGCTGACGGCGTCCACGCCGCGTGCGGCGTAGAGGGACTCGGCGGCGTCCAGCAGGCGTTCGCGGGTGTCATTCATTGCCGATTGCGTGCTCCAGGGCGTCGGCGAAGCGTTCGCGGGCCGCCTCCCGGCGGGTGGGCAGGTGGCCGGACGGCCACAGGCCCTCCACGGGTTCGACGTCGCGTAGCAGCTGCCGGGCGAGGGTGATCTTGTGGACTTCGGTGGGGCCGTCGGCGATGGCCATCGCCTGGGCCCCCATCATCATGGCGGCGAACGGCATCTCGTTCGACACGCCGAGGGCGCCGTGCAGGTGCATCGCGCGCTGGACGACGTCGTGGTAGACCTTCGGCATCGCGGCCTTGACGGCGGCGATGTCCTTGCGGACCGCCTTGTAGTCCTTGTGCTTGTCGATCAGCCAGGCGGTGCGCAGGACGAGCAGCCGGAACTGCTCGATCTCGATCCAGCTGTCGGCGATCTTCTCGCGGGTCATCTGCATCTTGGCGAGTGCGCCGAAGCGCGTCTGCCGGGAGACGGCCCGTTCGAGCATCATGTCGAACGCCTTGCGGACCTGCGCGATGGTGCGCATGGCGTGGTGGATGCGGCCGCCGCCGAGGCGGGTCTGGGCGATGACGAACGCGCCGCCCTCGTCGCCGAGGAGGTTCTCGGCGGGGACGCGGACATTGTCGTAGCGCAGGTAGCCGTGGGAGCCCTCGCGTTCGCCGCCGACGCCCACGTTGCGGACGGTGATCAGGCCGGGCGCGTCCGCCGGCACGATGAACATCGACATGCCCTCGTATGCGGACACGTCTGGGTTCGTCACGGCCATCACGATCAGGAATGTGGCGTGCCGGGCGTTGGAGGAGAACCACTTCTCGCCGTTGATGATCCAGCCGTCCCCGTCGCGGACGGCGCGCGTGGTGAACAGGGTCGGGTCGGCGCCGCCGTGCGGCTCGGTCATGGAATAGGAGGATGAGATGTCGCCGTCCAGGAGGGGGCGCAGGTAGCGCTCCTTCTGGTCGGGCGTGCCGAAGTGGGCGATGATCTCCGCGTTGCCGGAGTCGGGCGCCTGGCAGCCGAAGACCGACGGCGCCCAGCGGGAGCGTCCGAGGATCTCGTTCAGCAGGGCCAGCTTCACCTGGCCGTAGCCCTGGCCGCCGAGGTCGGGGCCGAGGTGGCAGGCCCACAGGCCCTTCTCGCGCACCCGGTCCTGGAGCGGGCGGACCAGTTCCTTGTAGCGGGGGTCGGTCTTGTCGTACGGGTCGCCGGCCACCAGGTCGAGCGGCTCGACCTCGTCCCGGACGAAGGCGTCCGCCCAGTCGAGAAGTTCCTGGTAGGCGGGGTCGGTCTCGAAGTCCCATGCCATGGCGAGCCTCCTGACGTCGTTTCCCGAATAATGCCTCTACCTGAACGAGTAATGCAAGTGCATGACTGTTACTCTCCGGTATCTCCTGTCGGCAGGTGATCCGTGTCCGGAAAGGGACCCGCCAGTGCAGCCTGAGCAGATCGACCGCGCGCTCGTCGACTTCGACGTCCTGACCGGCTGGATGGACGGGCAGGGCCTCCCCGGCGGCCCGTTCGAGGACGTCGAGCCGCTGGCCGGGGGCACGCAGAACACCCTGATCCGGTTCCGCAGGGGCGGCCGGGACTATGTGCTCCGGCGCGGCCCGAGCCATCTGCGCGCGAGGACGAACGACGTCCTGCGCCGGGAGGCCCGCGTCCTGGCGGCCCTGGACGGCACGGACGTCCCCGCGCCGCGTCTCATCGCGGCCTGCCCGGACGAGTCCGTCATGAACGGCGCGGTCTTCTACCTGATGACCCCGGTCGAGGGCTTCAACGCCACGGTGGCGCTGCCTGACCTGCATGCCGGGGACGCGTCCGTCCGGCACGAAATGGGGCTGCACGCGGCGCGCGCGCTGTCGGCGCTGGGCGCGGTCGACCACGAGGCCGCCGGCCTGGCCGATTTCGGCAAACCCGAGGGGTTCCTGGAGCGGCAGGTGGGGCGCTGGCTGTCGGAACTCGACTCCTACAGCGCGCTCGACGGCTACCCGGGTCCCGACATCCCCGGCCTGGACGGCGTGGCCCGGTGGCTGGGCGAGCATCGTCCGGCGGCCTGGCGGCCGGGGATCCTGCACGGCGACTACCACCTGGCCAACCTGATGTACTCGTTCGACGGTCCCGAGGTCGCCGCGATCGTCGACTGGGAGATGTGCACGATCGGCGACCCGCTGCTCGACCTCGGGTGGCTGCTGGCCACCTGGCCCGACCGCGACGATCAGAGCGCGGCGCTGGCCGGTCCGCTCGGCGCGGCGGGCGGCCTCCCGGCGGCGGACGAGCTGGTCGCCACCTACGCCGAGCGCGCGGACGCCGTCGCCGGACGCGACCTGTCGTCCATCACCTGGTACGCGGTGCTCGCGTGCTTCAAGCTCGGCATCGTCCTGGAGGGCACGAACGCCCGCGCGTTCGCCGGGAAGGCGCCCCGGGAGACCGGCGACCTGCTGCACTCGATCACCCTCGGCCTGTTCCGCCGCGCGCAGGAGTTCATCGACGCCTGACGGCGTCCCCCTCTCGCGGCGATGATCGGGAACTGCCAGGATCGGCCGCACGAGGAGGTGCGATGGAGATCCGCAGGGGAGGCGCCGGGGACGCGCCGGTGATGCTGGCGATGCTGGACGGCGCCGTGGCGTGGCTCGCGGCGCAGGGCCGGTCGGGGCAGTGGGGCAGCGAACCCTGGTCGGACGATCCGCGGCGGGTGGAGCGGATCGCCGGCATCGCCCGCGGCGACGAGATCTGGGTGGCCGAGGTGGACGGGCGCCCGGCCGGGGTCATGGCGGTCTCGCCGCGGCCGCCGTCCTACGTCGACGCGATCGACGAGCCCGAGCTCTACATCACGCTGCTGGTGACGGACCGCGCGTTCGCCGGGCACGGGATCGGCGGCGCGCTGATCGGCAAGGCGAAGGACGAGGCCCGGGCGAAGGGCGCCGGCCTGCTGCGCGTCGACTGCTATGGCGGCGGCGGAGGGCGGCTCGTCGAGTACTACCGGCGCAACGGCTTCGAGCCGGTCGCGGAGTTCAAGGTCGGCGACTGGCCGGGCCGCCTGCTGTCCCAGCGCGTCGGCCCGTAGGCGTTCCGTGGCCCGCTGTGAGCGCCCGGCGGGTTGCAAATCGGGGAATCGCGACGCAGCCTGGAAGTGACCGGTGGCAGCGGGGCAGTCGGTGACGCCCTTACGCCGCACGGACGGCGAATCGAGCCACTCGCCCCGTTCCACCGGTCGGCACCTCGCCCCGCCGGCCGGCCCCTCGCCGCGAACCCCCTGTCGGATTCCCGCCAGCGCACCGGCCGTCCGCCACGCATGCTCACGGCATGGACAGGAAATTCCGTTTCGGCGTCGTAGGGGAGTCGATCCGTTCCGGCGCCGAACTGGCCGACACGGCGCGGCGCGCCGAGGAACTCGGCTACGACGCGCTGGTGCTGCGGGACCATTTCGTCACCGAGCCGTTCGGGGATCAGCTCGCGCCGATGGTGGCGCTGGCGGCCGCCGCGTCCGTCACGAGCACGCTGCGCCTGGGCACGATGGTCCTGGCCAACGACTACCGGCACCCGGTGATGCTCGCCAAGGAGGCCGCCACTCTCGACCACCTGTCGGGTGGACGGTTCGAACTGGGCGTCGGCGCGGGGTGGCTCCGCGAGGAGTACGAGGCCGCCGGGATGGCCTTCGACGAGGCCGGCGCCAGGGTCGGGCGTCTGGAGGAGTCGCTGCGGATTCTGCGGAGCCTGCTCGCGGGTCAGAAGACCACGTTCGCGGGCGACCACTACCGGATCGACGGCCTGACCGTCTTCCCGCCGCCCGCGCACCGGCCGCCGCTCGCCGTCGGCGCCGGCAGCAGGCGCATGCTCGGCATCGCCGGGCGGCACGCCGACACGGTCGGCATCCTTCCCCGCGCCCTCCCCGAGGGGGCGATCTCCGAGGAGGTCACCGAGCGGCTCCCGGACACCGTGGCCCGCAAGGCCGCCTGGGTCCGGGAGGCCGCCGGAGGACGCGACGTCGAGCTGAGCATGATGGTGACGCCCACGTTCGGCGCCGATCCGCGCCGCGCCGCCGCCCGGGTCGCCGTCCTGCGCGGCTGGGGGACGTCGGCGGCCGATCTCGTCCTCGGCATGCCGTCGCAGTTCGTGGGCCCGCCCGAGCACATCGCCGAGCAGATGCTCACCCGCCGCGACCGCTTCGGCTTCACCTACTACCAGGTCTCGGACGAGGCGATGGAGGAGTTCGCCCCCGTCATCGCGCTGCTCACCGGCTGAGCGGATCGGCGCGGATCGGCGAAGCGCCCGCGCCGCCACAGGCCCGTGGGCTGAAAATGGGGATTCCCCGGTATCGCGATACCGGGGAATCCCCGTTCTCCATGCACCGGCAGCCCTGTGCCGGGTTTGTGAGGGGCCTCACATGCCTTTCGTGAGCGGGCTCACATCGGTTCGGTGAGCCGTTTCACGGCACGGTTTGTGAGCGGCCTCATGTCAGGAGCCGAAAGGCTGCGGCTTGCCCTTCCCGGGGCCCTTGCCCCAGTCGAGGACTTCCCACTTGAGGCCCTTCAGGTGTCCTTGGCCGCCACCGGAGACATAGTTGCTCTCGGGCTTGCCGCCGTCCAGCAGGTAACGGAAGGTGTGGGTGTCGAGGTCGAGCATGATCCCCCGGTGCGAGGGCTCGCCGGGCCCGCGGTCGCCGACGAAGCCGGTCACGCTGCGGCCGTTGTAGGAGACCTTGACCTTGGTGAGCATGGGCCAGCTCGGGCTGGCGAACATGCCCTTCTGCATCGGCTTCCCGCTCGCGGGCGCGCCGGTGTCGCCGCGGACGCCGGAGCCGTCGTCCCAGAAGTAGGACGCGGTGGTCGTACCGCTGAGCAGAGCCTTGGGCTTCTTCTCCTCGCGCTTGGAGTCGGAGGACTCGGACTTCGCCGCCTCGCGCTTCTCGGTGGCGCCCGCGGAGGTCTTCTTCTCGGTCTCGCGCTTCTCGGCGGTGGTGTCCTTGCCGGCCTTGGGCTGCTGCGCGCCCACGGCGTGCTGCTGCGCGGCCACGGCCTCCTGCGTCAGGAACTGCTGCTCGCCGGGAGCGGTGTCGGCACTGACGGCGGCGACACCGGCCACGAGCATGCCCGCGAGGGCGGTACCGGTGACGCCGGTCAGGACGGCATTGATCGCTCGCTGCTGCATGAATTTCCTTCGTTCGGGGTACAGGGCTGCCGTTCCGCGCCGGGCGGCGTACGCCGGAATCCGGGCAGGGGGGAACGGCTCCGAGACTCGGGACTCGGGAGATGCCGCCGCGAGAAGGACCCCGCAGACAACGGCCCGCGGGCATGGCGGACCGCGCTCGCGCTCAACGGGCGCACGACCGTTTCTCGGACATGCGTGTGACGCGGGCTTTATTGAGCGGGGATGAACGCCGACCGGGGGCTCATAGGCCCAGCACGGTGAACGGCCGGTGCATGGTGCGGCCGTGGTTTCGGCGCATGGATCCCGCCTGGCGGGCGGGAGGCGACGGCTTTGTGATCAGCCGGGGTCAACGGTTTCTTGACCCTGACCTGGCGTTGACTATATCCGCAATAACCGTAGTTTCGCCAAACAGGCGATTTCTTTACCTTTGGCCAGGTAGATCTTCTTCTCCGGGACTACTCCGGAGCGCCCTTCCTGTCGGACCTCCCGGCCGATGACCATGCACCGGCGACGGGCAAAAAGATCTTTATGCTCGGATGGCTCTTACCTGGTTGTGGTGTTCAGCGTTTGCGGGCCCGGATATGTTCCCGGGCCTCCTGCCGGACGGACGCCGGAGGCGCGCCGGACGGGCGAAGGAGAGGCGAAGGAGGGGCGCACGACCGACGGGGTCCGCACCGTCCGGACCTGGGTTCCCGCACGGCGGGCGGCGCGGAGGGGCCGGGTCAGTACGTGGGGTAGACCGATGGCACGAGGGGCGTCGGTCCGGTCCCGCCGGTGAAGACCGGCCCTCCCGGCTGCTGCTGGACGAACGGCGGCTCGCCGTAAGCGGGCTCACCATAGGCGGGCCCACCGTACGCGGGCTCCCCATAGGGGGGCTCACCGTAGGCGGGGTCTCCGTAGGCGGGGTCTCCGTAGGCGGGGCCTCCGAACGTCGCGGCCACCACGGGCCCCTGGGCCGCCGGAACGGCCTGGGCCGACGGCGGGCCCGGCACGTGGGAGCCGTCGATCCGGCGCTGCTCCCCCGACGGGGGCCCGGCCCGCTCCACACGGCGCTCGGCCAGCAGGGCCATCAGCGCGCGGGCGGTGTCGGCGTCCATTCGCAGCAGGACGCTGGGCATCCCGGCCTGGTCGACGAACGGGGAGACAGAAGGGGCGGCCGGCAGCTGCGGAAGCGCCGCCCGCATCTCCTCACGGAGATCATGGGCAAGCCGCAGCGCCTGTCGGTCACTGTCGCTCAAGTGTGCGTTCATCGCGATCTCCGGGGAGTTCACGTGCGGGGGTCCGGGCTCATCCTGCTAGGGATGGCGTGCAGGTGCAAGAGCTGATGCACGTGCATTTTAGGAAGATTCACCCCGTAACCCTTGTGTCCGTCGATCGTTCCCGTTCTCTCCTGGCCGGGCCTCCAGGGCATCCAGAGCGGCTTGACGTGCGAGGATTCGCTTCGTCCGCCGTATCCGCGTCGGGGCACGGGCCGCGGGCCTGCGCCCCGGAGTGGGTGACGGGCATTCTGGTCGGATGACAGACACCCTGAGCGTCCGGGCCCTGAACCGCGCAACGCTGGCACGGCAGCTCCTGCTCACGCGGGAGCCGATCCCCGTCACCGAGGCCGTGGAGCGGCTGTTCGGCATGCAGGCGCAGGAGCCCAAACCGCCGTTCCTGGGACTGTGGACGCGGCTGGACGGCTTCCAGGCGTCCGACCTGAGCAGCGCTCTGCACGACCGGTCACTCGTCCGCGCCACGATGATGCGCGCCACACTGCACCTGATGTCCGGTGCGGACTACACGGCGTTCCGTACGGCGATGCAGCCGATGCTGGACGGCGCCCTCCGCGTACTGGGCGACCGCGCCAAGGGAATGGATCTGACCAAGGTCGTCCCGGCGGCGCGTGCGCTTCTCGAAGCGGAGCCCCGGACGTTCAACGAGGTCCGCGCCCTTCTGCAGGAGCGGTTTCCGGACGTCAACGACAGGGCCCTGGGGTACGCCGTCCGGCTCTGCGTGCCGCTGGTCATGGTTCCGACCGAGGACAGGTGGGGCTACTCGCGTACGTCGCGGTTCACACCGGCCGATGACTGGCTGGGCGCCGCCCTGGCGGCGGAGCCCGCGGCAGACGAACTGATGCTTCGCTACCTGGCGGCCTACGGGCCCGCGTCCGCCGCCGACGCGCAGACCTGGTCGGGGCTCCCGTCGACCGGTGGGGCACTGGAGCGCCTGCGTCCCGGCCTCCGCGTCTTCACCGACGACAGGGGAAGGGAACTGTTCGACCTGCCCGACGCTCCGCGCCCCGGCGAGAACGTTCCGGCGCCGGCGCGCTTCCTGCCCGAGTTCGACAGCCTCGTCCTGGCGCATGCCGACCGCAGGCGCATCATCGCCGACGCGCACCGGCCGTCGCTCACGACCAAGAACCTCCGCGTCCGCGCCGTCTTCCTCTGGGACGGCTTCGCGCACGGCATCTGGGAGACGGAGTACAAGCGCCGGGTCGCGACACTGCGGTTGCGTCCCTTCGAGCCGCTCCCCCAGGCGGCCATCGACGAGCTGACCGCCGAAGGCGAGTCGCTCCTGCGCTTCATCGAACCGGACGCGAAGGAGACGGTCGTCACCGTCACCGACGACTGACCGCCTCATGCGGACCGCCTCGTGGGGACCGCCTCGTGGGGACCTCCTCATGCGGTCGCTCAGGCGATGGTCCGGCCCAGGCCTTCCCAGTAGGGCGCGCGCAGGTCCTTCTTGAGGATCTTGCCGCTGGGATTGCGGGGCAGGGCGTCCACGAAGTCGACCGAACGGGGGCGCTTGAACCCGGCCAGGCGGTCGCGGGCGTAGGCGAGCACCTCGTCCTCCGCAGCCGCGGCGCCCGGGGCGAGCACCACGACGGCCTTGACGGTCTCGCCCCAGCGCTCGTCCGGGACGCCGATGACCGCGACGTCGGCGATCGCCGGATGGGCGGCGAGGACCTCCTCGACCTCGATCGGATACACGTTCTCCGCACCCGTGACGATCATGTCCTTGATCCGGTCGGTGAGGAACAGGTAGCCGTCGGCGTCGACGTAGCCGGCGTCGCCCGTGCGGAGCCAGCCGTCCCCGGCGAGGAGCCGTTCGGTCTCCTCGGGACGGTTCCAGTAGCCCGGCGTGTTCTGCGTCGACCTGGTCAGCACCTCGCCGACCTCGCCCGCCGGCCGCTCCACGTCCCCGCCCGGCTCGACGATCTTCACCTCGACCCAGTCGTACGGGCGCCCGGCCGAGCGCATCAGATGGGCGCGCGGCCCCTCCGGATCATGGTCCTCGGGTTCGAGCTGGATGATCGCGCCGGTCGTCTCCGTCATCCCGTACAGCTGGAAGAGCGGCGCCCTGAACGTGTCGAGCGCCCGGCGCAGCACCTCCGAGGTGATCGGCGACGCGCCGTAGGTGATCGCCCGCAGCGCCGAATAGTCGCGTCCGGCGGCGCCGGGGACCTGGCACATGAACTGCAGCACGGCCGGGACGATGAACGCGTTGGTGATCCGCTCCCGCTCGAGCGTGCCGACCAGCGCGGCCGGGTCGATGTCGCGGACGAGGACCTGCCGGCACCCGGCGAACAGCCCCGCCAGGGCCCAGCCGGAGCCGCCGATGTGGAACAGCGGCATCGGGACGAGGCTGACCGACGAGCCGTCCAGCCGCCACCGGCGGGCCATCCGCTCCCCCACCTCGAAGTTGGCGTTGGTCAGCTGGACGCCCTTCGGGACCCCGGTCGTGCCGGAGGTGTAGAGCTGCACGACGACGTCGTCCGGGGTCCCGGCGAAGCCGGGGTCGTCGGCGGGATGCGCCGCGAGCCACGCCTCGTGGTCCGCGCCGGTGAGGACGACGCGTCCGGGAAACCCGGATGCGAGGGAGGCGAACTCCGCGTCCACCACCGTCACCGGCGCCTGCGCGTCCGCGAGGACCGCGGCGATCTCGGCGGGCGTCAGCCGCCAGTTGACCGGGGCCGTCACCGCGCCGATCTTCGCGGCGCCGAACAGCAGGTCGAAGAACTCGGGCGCGTTCTTGCCGACGTAGGCGACCCGCGAACCGTGCCCGAGGCCCGCCGCCAGCAGGGCCTGCGCGACCCGGCTGGAGCGCTCGTCCAGCTCGGCGTAGCTCACGGTCCGCCCGTCCCCGGTGACGGCGGGCGCCGTCCCCCGCTCGCGGGCGTGGTCACGGACGATGGACACGACCCGGTACTCCACTCCGACCCCCTCCGAATCTCGTTCGGTTATGTCCGGCCGACCCTATCGATTCCGGCGCAGCCGACGAAAGCACCCATCCGCCACCACATGCGGACATGACGCTGTGAGCGTGCACAACTTCGAATAGTGATCAATCCGATACCTGCACTGATTGAAAGATCCACAAAAGGGGTTCAAGCTGTCTCCGACGTCTGGAATGCCCCGCCCCGTTCCGTCCGACCGCCGACAGGACACGACCAATGTTCGAGATCTGGGAGACGAGTGAGCCGGCGCGGCTCATCAGCGACGCGGGGAGCCTGAAAGTGGCGCTGGAGAAGGTCGACACGATGTGCCGCCTGCGGCACGACCAGGCCGCGGCCCACGTGGGCGAGGCCGCGGAGGGCTACCACTTCGAGATCAGGGACCATCACGGCAAGGCCCTCGCGCGGCTCAGCTACGTCCCCGACACCTCTCGCGCCTACCAGAGCGTCGTCATCGAGGAGATGCGCGGCGTGGAGCGCCGCGACTAGGACCGCCGCGAACGGAACCACCGCCCCTCCCGCCCCCACGGCCCCCCGGCCGGGGGCCTTTCGGTTCCACCGGCCGAAACCGCGGGCATGAGGCGAGTCCGTCACCACCGGATGGCAGGATGCGTCGTACCCATGTGACCTCGGACGGCGGGAGTGGCGGTGCGGAAGGCGCGGCGGCGTTCACGGACCCGGGATGCGGCGGCCGCGGCTCCCCTCACCGATGACGCCGGCGGACTGGCCGCCGAGGCCGTGCGGTCCCTCCACCGCGGGGACGCCGCCGCCTTCCAGCGGCTCGTGGCGGAGCTGACCGGACGCCCCGGCGTTCCCGGCTGGCCGATCGCCGTCCGCCGATGCCTGGCCGCACGGCTGGACCAGGGGATCACCACGGCCTGGGAGCGCGGCTGGCAACCGGCCGACGTGGTCCGGTTCACGTCCCGCCGCCGCACCAGCAGACACGCACGCCTCGCCACGGACGCGATCGCGGGCGAGATGCGGGCCTACGCCGGCACCGCCGTGGACGACGGGTGGTACGAGCAACTCGCCGTCCTCGGCGCCGAGGTGTGGTGGGAGGACGATGACGAGCATCCGGACGCCTGGTGCGAACGCGAAGGGGTCGGACACCCGGCGTACGTCGCATGCGCCATCGAACTCGTCCACCTTCTGGAAGCCCTGCCAAGGCTCCCGAACCTGGGTCCACCCCCTGGCACGCCCGCCACAGGCCCGTCCCCGGGGACGGGGACGGCGTCGCGCGAGCGGATCCGGGACGTCGATCAGCGGACGCTCGGCCGGGTCAGGGCTCTTCTGGCCAAGGCGGAGTCGACCGAGTTCCCTGAAGAGGCGGAGGCGCTGAGCGCGCGCGCACAGGAACTGATGGCGCGGCACAGCATCGACCATGCGCTGCTGGCGGCGGAGACCGGTGAGATCGGCGGCCCCGCCGGGCTCCGCGTCGCGGTGGACAACCCCTACGACTCACCCAAGGCGGTCCTGCTGACGGTGGTGGCCGACGCCAACCGCTGCAGGGCCGTGTGGCACCGGGAGCTGGGGTTCTCCACGATCGTCGGTTATCCGGCCGATCTGGCCGCGGTGGAGATGCTGTTCACGTCGCTGCTCGTCCAGGCGACGTCCGCCATGGTGCGCGAGGGTCCCAGGCGCGATGCGCGGGGACGGTCAAGGACGCGTTCGTTCCGTCACGCCTTCCTCAACGCCTACGCCGCCCGTGTCGGGGAGCGGCTGCGGGAGGCGGCTGACAGGGCGGCCGCGAGCGCCGGCGGAAACACCCTGGTTCCCGTCCTGGCCCAGCGCGACCAGGCCGTCGGAGAAGCCGTCGGCACGATGTTCCCGAACCTCGCCAAGGGTCGGGCGGGTTCGGTGTCCAACCATGAAGGCTGGGTGGCCGGGCGGGCGGCCGCGGACCTCGCCAGCCTGAACGGGCGCCTCGAGGTCACCGGGGCGTATCACCGTTCCTAGCGCGCGGGGTCCCCCCGGGGGGCGAGGGGGACTTCCGGTCATGCACGCATTCCTTCTGATCGCGGGAGCGGGTCAGGCCTTCTTGCGCCGGGTATTGCCGCCCCGGCCACGGAGCGGCACGCCCGCCTCCTTCAGGACGTTGTAGATGAACCCGTACGACCGGCCGGTCTCGGCCGCCAGGTCCCGGATGCTCTCGCCGGCCGCGTACCGCGGGGCGAGTTCTGCGGCGAGTCGTGTGCGTTCGGCACCGGTCACGCGGGTGCCCCTCGACAGTGTTCGGGCCACGGGGACCTCCAGTTTCCAAGGCTGCGCCACGAGGCCCGTCCCCGCAGCTCACAGCAGTGTTGATCTCCCCAACGTACACATTCCCCCTGATTACGCCGTCGATGCCGCGCGAATCACCGCGAATTCGGCCGAAGCTGGTCTTTTCCGTGGTGAACGGCGTGTCGCAGCAGGACGGCGTGCGCCAGATCGCGGGCGTCGGCCCGCCCGCCCCGGGGACCGGCGTGATCGAGAGTTATCCCCAGAATCGGGTTCTACTGCTTCCGGCCGGGACGCCGCCGCATGCTTGCCAGGTCCCGTCCCGGCACGGAAGGAGCGGCCTCCGATGGCCACGATCACGTTTCCGGTCCCGTCCACCACGACCTCTCGCTTCGCCGTCGCGGCCACGAGCATCCCCGGCGACCTCGCAGGCCTGATCCGCCGAGGCCCGGCCGGCCCCTATCACGCCCACATCACCGGACGGCTCGGCTCCCCGCAGTTGCAGGCCACCCGGGAGGACCTCGCCTGCCTGCGCTGGGACCCCGGGCAGATCGAGGCGGCCGGCCCCGGGGACGGGCC
Source organism: Spirillospora sp. NPDC048823 (assembly GCF_043198445.1). Taxonomy (NCBI): domain Bacteria; kingdom Bacillati; phylum Actinomycetota; class Actinomycetes; order Streptosporangiales; family Thermomonosporaceae; genus Spirillospora; species Spirillospora sp. NPDC048823. Next base: position 39,592 of record NZ_JBICUT010000022.1, read on the forward strand.
GGCCGCGCGAGCCTTCAACGGCGCCACGGAATTCGCCGTCGTCACCGCCTTCGCACCGGTCACCGACCAGCCCCGCGGCGTCCAGGTCGCCCGCGCGGCCGCCTACGCCATCGCGGACGCCACCGGCGGCCTCGTGGCCGACCTCATCACGGGCCACATCCTGACGCGCACCACCGAGAGGACGCACTTCGTGCTGGCCGACCAGTGGCTCGGCGACGTCCTGCCGCCATTCCGCTCCAACGGCCGCTGCACGGCCGCGGAGCCCGACCTCGACCCGGAGGGGGTGAACGGCTGCGCCTGCGTGCGTCTCCGCACCCGCGGCCTCCGCCGCTTCGGCCTTCCCGAACTCCAGATGAGCGACGTCGCCTGCCCGCACGACCTCGCGGCGCTCAACGTCCTGCGCACCACCGCCCGGCGCCTCCTGACCGACCACTGGTCCTGGCTTGCCACCGGCCCCGCCGCCCGCACCCGCACGATCGTGGCCACCCCGCACCTCGGCCAGGGCGACTTCAACGACTTCTGGGGCTCTGCCCGCCGCCCGCACCCGGCACGGTTCCAGGTACGCCTGCGCCCGCTGGCCCCGCGCCTCCTCAGCGTCGGCCCACCCGAGGACTTCGGCGGCACGGTCAACGACTGGCTCTGCAGCGACACCCTCCCCATCGGCATGTACGACGTCCTGAAGGTCCCCGCCGACGCTCCACTCCCCATCGCCGCCTGAAACACGGTCGAACCGGCAGGAAGTCGAGCCGCACAATTCCGAGCCCGTCTCCGCGGCCAGGGTGGTGAAACCGGCGAGAGCCCTCGATAACGCCGAGTGAGACTTGTGGCACCACGCCGCAACCCGCGCCTGCTGATCAGGTCCGGTGAATCGCGCCTGAGCCACTGCGGACTTCGCGTGAAACCACCCGTGCGTCTTCGGACCGTCTCGCCGCGAACCACGTGTCGCCAGGAAAATCAGGGAAGGTGCATTGCCGGGCCGGCCGCGGCGCAGGCAACGAACCGACGAATCCGGATAATTCAGGATTCGCCGCGCATTTAACCCGCAGCGGGACGGAAGAGCAGCGATGATCGCAAGATCGACTGTGGGCAATATTCAACGCTCCGTAGCCAAAGTGACTACGATCGGCATTCTCACGGTGACCGACGCGATCCCCCGGGGCGAAGATGAACCGTTTCCTGGCACATCCCAGACTTGCCGTCGTGATCCGCGGCTTGCTCCGCTGTACCGGCGGGGTGCTGGGTTGTACCGCAATGGCCGGCGCCCTCTCCATCGGCATGGCCGCACCTGCCGACGCGGTCACCCGTGTCGAGCCGGAGCCGCGCTGGTCCATACCGCCCATCTGCCGTCACGCCAGGACCACCGGCGACTGGTACACCGCGTACAAGTGCCGGGAGGCATGGCTGGCGATGTACGAGAGGTCTCGCAGGAGGTCCGGGCGCGGTGGGGAGTTCCACCGCCGGGGAGACCGATACGACCGCACGCCCCGGCCCCCGCGCCGGCCCCCATCGCGCAGGCAGCTCGAGGAGTTGCTCCGCCAGCGGCCCACCGCGCCGGACTCGCCCGCCACAACGCCTCCACCACCGGCACCTCCGAAGATCACGGCATCGCCCACCGGGTCCCCGGAGCCGACTCCCGCACGCTCCCCCAGGTCGTCCGCCGAGCCGTCCACGGAACCGACTCCCATCCCCGCCCCCGCACGCACGACACTCACTCGTGAGGCGGAGGATCTCGAGTCGAGTCCACCCTCACTGCAGCCTGTGTTGCTCCTCGGCCTGCTCCTCCCCACCGTGGCGGCGATCTGCTACCCGTTCCGGCACCGCCTCTACGCCGTCGCCGGCCTCCCCCCGTTCACCACGTCCGGGCCCGTGGCACCACCGCAGACCGCCCCCCTCGATCACCGGCCCGCACTCGACCCGTTCGCGGTTCCGGCCCTGGGCCTGACCGGCCCTGGCGCGGTCGCGACGGCGCGGATACTGGCCCTGTCGGCCCTCGACGAGCACGGCGGGAACTCTCTGGTGGTGATACCGCGCCCCGATACCACCTGTCTGTTCGGCCTGGCCGAGGACGAGCTCCTCGACGACGACACCGCCGGCCTCTTCATACCCGGCAATCTCGACGCCGCCCTGGCATATCTCGAGACCGAACTCGCCATCCGCGAGAGCACGGGGGTGAGGCACGCACGCCGTCTCCTCCTGGTGGCCGATCCCGACGGAGAGACCGACCGGATCAAGGCCCTCCTCGACCGCCACCCCGGTGGCGTCTCCGTGATCCTGCTCGGCGCCGGGACGGGCGACCACGCCACCGTGGACGACGAGGGCCTGGTCGACGCCTCTCCCGCGATGGCCGCCTCCTTCCCTGAGCGCCTCCCGGCGATGTCCCGCACCGAGGCCCGCGACCGCCTCCTCTCGGCCCTCGCCCGTCAGAGCCGGGACCGGAAACCCCCGTCCAGACGCCGCTCCACCATCCGCCGCCCATAGACGCGCTTCCACAGCCCTCCCCCGGCCCGGGAGCCGAGGAACCCCGGTCTAGGACGGCGCCTGTTCCTGTATGGCGATCTCGGCCCTGACGGCGATGAGCGCACGGATCGCTCGGCTCAGGCGAGCGAAGTCCGGCGGCGCGTCGGAATCACGGTCCAGGTAGGCGGTGCAGCGCAGAAGCCAGCCGCGCAGGACGTCCTCGATCCTGGCCTCGGAGCGCCGCGTCTTGGTCAGGGCCATGTCGCGTTTCTCCTCTGCGATCAGCCGTACCAGGGTTTCGTCCGCTCCGAGGGCCTGGACATCGGCGAGCGCGTACCGGCCGAGCCGGTCCGTGGTGAGCTTGCGTTCACCGGCGATCCGGTCGAACGTCTTGCGGGGCCAGTCGAGGATCGTCGCCGCTCCCCCCGGGTCGACGGTGTCCATCAGCGGGCCCTTCCGGGCGGAGACGACCGACCGGACGGCGCGCGGGTCGAGCCGGTCCAGGTCGCGAAGGAGGTAGACCGGGTGCCCGCGGAAACTGCTGATGACGTTGAGGTCGCCCTGGGCGACCAGGACCTCGACGTCCCGCCGCTCGACGTCGAGCCCCACCCGCGCGGCCAGCCTCGCGGCGGCCCTGGTGGATCCGACCGGCGGTTCGTCTCCGAATCTGGCGATGACCTGCGCGCCGTGCCCCCTGGCCTCCTCGGCGAGCCTCGACGACCACCGTTCTCCGTCGAGGTCGGGTCCGGGCAGGATTCCGTGCTCCAGGCCGACGCGCATCTGCCACCGCGCGAGCCCGAGATGGCCGGCGAACTGGTGGGCCCCGTAATGGCCGCGAGTGATCTGGACAGGCATTGCCGTGCCCCTTTCTTTCCGCGATCGGACGTTGACGCGACAAGCCTCGCGGACGGACCGCGCGGCACATACCAGAATGCGATCCTGTGGAAAACCCGCAGGGAGCTTTCAGGACCTATCGGTCATTTCGGACGGTCGGGCTCGTCAAACGTGAGGCAGGGCATGCAAGGCTGCAGGGATGAACGCGATACGGCGGCTGGGGATCGGGCTTGCCGCGCTGGGGCGGCCCGCTTACATCAACGTGGGCAGGGTGGACGAACTGCCGTCCGGCCGGAGCGTCGAGGAGATGCGTCAGGCGACCTGGGACGTGCTTGACGCGGCCTATGCGTCCGGAATCCGCTGGATCGACGCGGCGCGGTCGTACGGCCGGTCGGAAGAGTTCCTCGGCGGCTGGCTCACCGCACGCGCCCCCGAAGAGGTGACGGTATCGAGTAAGTGGGGGTACACCTACGTCGGTGATTGGAAGACCGATGCGCCCGTGCACGAGGTCAAGGAGCATGGTCTCGACCGCTACCGGGCCCAGTACGCGGAGACGCTCGGTCTCCTCGACGGGGCTCTCTCGGTCTATCAGGTGCATTCGCTGACCGAAGAGAGCCCTCTGTTTCAGGACGTCCGGCTACAGGAAGCCCTTGCGGAAGCGGCCGCCGGCGGCGTTCGCGTCGGCTTCTCCACGTCCGGCCCGCGGCAGGCCGGCACGATCCGCCGGGCCATGGAACTGGAGGTCTCCGGACAGCGGCTCTTCAGGTCCGTCCAGTCGACGTGGAACATCCTGGAGACCTCCGCCGGGGAGGCTCTGCGGGAGGCGCGTGACGCCGGGCTGCATGTGCTGCTCAAGGAGGTACTGGCCAACGGGAGGCTCGCCGTGCGGCCGCCCATGGCTGCACTCGACCTCGCGTCCAAGAAGGGCGTCCGGCCGGACGCGCTGGCCCTTGCGGCCGCCCTCAGCCGGCCCTGGGCGGACACGGTCCTCATGGGCGCGGTCAGTCCGGCGCAACTGGAGGCCAACCTGGCTGTGACGGAGGTCGACCTCAGTGAGGACGAATGGGAGGTGCTGTCCGGCTTGAGCGTTCCGCCGGACGGCTACTGGGCCGAACGGAGTGCGCTTCCCTGGACGTGATGCGCTCCCGGTCGGACGGGACGCCCGGCCGTGGCACGATTGAGCGCGCCCACCATGATCGGATCCCGTTGCCCATGCAGTCAGACCTACCTCAGATGATCGGCCCGTACCGCGTGGTCGCCCGGCTCGGCGCCGGAGGAATGGGCGAGGTGTTCCTCGGGGCATCGCAGAGCAGGCGGCTGGTCGCCGTGAAGGTCATCCGGCCGGAGTTGCTGGACGATCCCAGGTGGAGGGCGAGGTTCCGCCGCGAGGTGACGTCCGCGCAGTCGGTCAGCGGCTTCTACACCGCGCCCGTCGTCGACGCCGATCCGGACGCGGACCAGCCGTGGCTGGCCACGCAGTACATCCGCGGTGTGAGTCTGTCCAAGGTCGTCCACGAGAAGGGGCCGCTCCGTGAGCGGACCGCATGCCGGCTGGGCGCCGGGCTCGCCGAGGCGCTGATCGCGATCCATCGGGCGGGGATCGTCCACAGGGACCTGAAGCCGTCGAACGTCCTGCTCGCCTCGGATGGGCCGAGAGTGATCGATTTCGGGATCGCGCGGCCTCTGGACGCCCTGCCCCTGTCGCGTACGGAGATCCTGGGAACGCCCGCGTACATGTCGCCGGAGCAGGCGCTCGGGGACCCGGTCCATCCGGAGAGCGACGTGTTCTCCCTCGGCTCGACACTCGTTTTCGCGGTGACCGGCGCGGCGCCGTTCGGGACCGGCCGCAAGGTGCGCGGACGCATCGTGCACGGGGAGCCGGACCTCACCCGGTTGCCCGCCCCCATGCGCGGGCTGGTGACGCGGTGCCTCGTCAAGGACCCCGAGGAACGGCCCACGCCGGAGCAGGTCCTGGTCGCCCTGTCGACGTTGCTGGATGCGCACTATGGCGAGGAGTGGCCTCCGATCGACGTCGAGCAGCTGATCGGCGTCCAGGAACGGACGCTGGTCGAGATCACGGCCGAGCTTCCGACCCTCCGGGAGCCGCCCCCATAGAACTGGACCGCCGCCCCTGCATCGCCGCGGACACGGCCGGCGCGACCTCGCCGGCGGTCAAGACCGGGTGGCGCCGTGAACGGCCGGAAACCGCCGGAACACCCGCGCCGGCCACCGTCAACGCGGAGGGCACGGATTGGCGCGTGTGATCACGTGGATACGATGAAGAACGGGACGATCGGAACGTCTACGCAGGTGTGGACACAGTTGGGATGGAGCGAGCATGTCGGATTTCGAGCTCAGCCACGCGGGTGGCCGGATGCCTCTCGAGTTGACCGAGTCGACGGAGGGCCCGTCGGGCCTCGGCGTGGGAAGCCTCCTCAAGGAGACGGGGCATGTCACGCTCGATCCCGGCTTCACCAACACCGCGTCCACCACGTCGGCGATCACCTACATCGACGGTGAGGCCGGCATCCTGCGCTACCGCGGTTACCCGATCGAGGAACTGGCGGAGAAATCGTCCTTCCTCGAGGTCGCCTACCTGCTGATCTATGGCGAGCTCCCGCCGCCCGACCGGCTGGCGGAGTTCACCGACAGCGTCCGCAACCACACGCTCCTCGACGAGAAGTTCCGTGCGTTCTTCTCCGCGTTCCCGCGCAAGGCGCACCCGATGGCGGTGCTGTCGTCGGCCGTCAGCGCCCTGTCGACGTTCTACCAGGACAGTCTCGACCCCTTCGAGCCCGAGCAGGTCGACCAGTCCAGCATCCGGCTCATAGCCAAGCTGCCCACCATCGCCGCGTACGCGTACAAGACCTCCAACGGCCAGCCACTGCTCTACCCCGACAACTCCCTCGGGTACGTGGAGAACTTCCTGCGCATGACGTTCGGCCTGCCGACGCAGCCGTACGAGATCGACCCTGAGATCATGCGCGTGCTGGACATGCTGTTCGTCCTGCACGCCGACCACGAGCAGAACTGTTCCACCTCCACGGTGCGCCTCGTGGGGTCCAGCCAGGCGAACCTGTTCTCGTCGGTGTCGGCGGGTGTCGACGCGCTGTTCGGCCCGCTGCACGGCGGGGCCAACCAGGCCGTCCTGGAAATGCTGGAAGGAATCCACGAGGACGGCGACGACATCGACTCGTTCGTGCGCCGCGTCAAGGACAAGGAGCCCGGCGTCAAGCTGATGGGCTTCGGCCACCGGGTCTACCGCAACTACGACCCGCGCGCCGCGGTCGTGAAGAGGGCGACGGGCAAGGTCCTCGACGCGCTCGGCAAGTCCGACCCGCTGCTCGACCTCGCCATGCGCCTCGAAGAGGTCGCCCTGAGCGACGACTACTTCGTCGAGCGGAAGCTCTACCCGAACGTGGACTTCTACACCGGCGTCATCTACAAGGCGATGGGTTTCCCGAGCAACATGTTCACCGTCCTGTTCGCGCTGGGCCGCCTGCCGGGCTGGATCGCCCAGTGGCGCGAGATGCTGAACGACTCGTCGACCAAGATCGGACGTCCGCGCCAGGTTTATGTGGGGCCGGGCGAGCGCCGCTATGTGGAACCGTCCGCCCGCTGACACGCACCTCTTCGCGCATTCCTTCTCGATACGCGCCGTTCGATCGTCACCCGTGCATGGCGGGCGGGTTTCGCGCCCGCCCGCCGTCGACGGGATCACCTCCGCCCTCTGTGCCTTCTGATCGCCTTAATGCGACATTTGCACCTTTTCTCGTCCCCGTTATCCACAGAATTCAGTTCTACTTCTTTTCCCGTGCCGCCTCCTGAAAGCTGAACGGCACAACCCGTCCGAGGGCCTGAGGAGGCTGCAATGCCCGTCACCATCACGGTTCCCGAAGAGGCGACCGCCGGCTTCGTCGTCGCCGCCGACAAAGACCCCGGCGACCTGACGGCGGCGATCCTGCAACGGCTCCCCAGCCCCTTCGCGGCGGCGGTGTCGATGCGCATCGGCACACCCCGTCTCGTCACGGCCTGCCATCGCGCCGCGGACTCCCCCTGGGACCTGAGCGCAGTGACCGGCGCCGACCACGAGGACGCGGAGAGGGCCCGCCAGGCCACACGGCACATCGGCGTCACCTCCGTCCTGCCGGTCGGCGAACTCCCCTCGGGGCCGCACCTGGCGCGCGCCGCCGCCCAAGCGATCGCAGAAGCGCTGTGCGGCGTGCCCGTGGACCTCGCCTCGAACCAGGTCCTGCCCGTCGTCCCTTTCGGACGCTTCGACGAGTTCGTCCTCGCCGACCACTGGATCGGCGCCGCCCTGCCCGCCGACCCGGACTCCGGCGGATGCCCCGCCGAGGGGGACGCCATCGACGGCTGCGCCTGCGTCCACCTCACCACCCGCGGCCTGCGCCGGTTCGGGCTGCCGGAACTGGAGATCACCGACGTCGCCTGCTCGCACGACCTGGCCGCGCTCAACATCCTCCGCACGACCGCGCAACGGCTCCTCCCCCTGGGCAGGCACCCGGGCGAGCACACCCTTCCCGCCGAGCTGATGCTGACGGGCCCCGACTTCTCCGCCTTCTGGGGACACAGCGACCCGATGTGGGACGACGGCCCCATCCCCGTACGACTGACGGAGGCGGCCCACCACCGCCTGGGCATTCGCCCGCCGGCGAGCTTCCCCGGCACCCTGAACGAGTGGCTGTGGGACGAACTCCCGCCCATCCTGCACGAACTGCTCAGCTGCGAACCCGACCAGACAGCGCTCACCTGACCGACCTCGGTAGCGTCGGGCCGCATGGAGAGCGATCGGGCGCCAGGGGCGCCGGCGGAGGTGCTGGAGGACGTCGCGGCCGAGCGCGACGCCCAAGACCGGATACGGGGTGTCCAGGACGGTAGGGCGGAGCATCCACTCAAGGATGCGGGCGGGCGTGCCGAGAAGCTGGTCCGGGACCGGATCCCCGAGATCATCCGGGCCACCGGACGGTCGCCGGAGATCCGCGTCGCCGGTCCTGAAGAGCACGGCGCACTGCTGCGCGCCAAGCTCTACGAGGAGGCCGGGGAGTATGCCGCGAGTGGTGATCCCGCCGAGCTTGCCGATCTCCTGGAGGTCGTCCACGCCCTTGCGGCACTTCACGGAATCACGCCCGGCGAACTGGAGGAGCGGCGTTCGGCCAAGGCGGCCGAGCGGGGAGGATTCTCGGACCGCCTCGTACTGCAGTTCCGTGGATGACCCCGGTCAGCGCCAGACTCGGCGGAGCGTCCAGGGGCCGTCGACCGCGCCGATGACCTCGGCGATCGCCGGACCGTCCGGCGTGGCGACCTGGAGGCGGTAGAACCTCGACTGGCCGGGCGCCTGCCATTCCTCGAGCACGCGGCGCACCCGGTAGCGGCCGCGCGGCCCGGTGATCTGGGAGGGTCGGCCCGTGGGGGTGGTCTCCGCGGAGACGGGTTCATCGATCAGCACGGGACGACACACTAGTCCGAACATACGTTCGAGCAAAGCGGAACACACGTCAGGGGGTGGTCGAGGGGCGGGAGAAGCAGGCCAGGAACCGCTCGGCGAGGCCGCCGTCGCCTTCCAGGATGAGTTCACCGGAGTCAGCGGGCTCCGCCAGCGGACGGCCGCCGAACGCGAGGGCTCTGAACGTCCCGACATCGGTGGTCAGCGCGGCGTCGGCGCGAGCCGGAGCCTCGGTGCGGGCGACGTGGAACCGTCCGGCATCGATCCCGGTCACGAAGAGATCGTCCTCGAAACGCAGGGCCAGGCGGACGCTCAGGCCCGGGGCGGTGTCCGGGTCGAACGTCGTCTTGAGCGCGAACATCATGGCGTCCGCGCTCAACTCGCCGGTGCACGATGGATCGAGGGGGCCGCGGCCGCCCCACCTCGCGAGGGCGAACAGGACCGGTTCGAGGTCCCGGCCGCGGGGGGTCAGCTCGTACGCCGGGGCGCTCACCGGCGGCCCGAGCACCCGGTGCCGGACGACTCCGGATTCTTCGAGGTCGCGCAGACGCTGCGACAGGACGTTCTGGCTCATCCCGGCGAGCCCGCGGTGCAGCGCGGTGAACCTCTTCGGTCCGAGGAGCAGTTCGCGGACGACGAGTAACGCCCATCGTTCCCCGATCACGTCGAGCGCCCGCGCGATGCCGCACGGATCGCCGTAGTTCCTGCGACCAGCCATAGGAAAACGATATAGGCTGCTCCTAAATTAGGACCGACCGTGAGAACGAGCCGGGCGACCGGTGGCGCACATGACAACGGGAGTGACGATGGCGACGTACGCGCTCATCCCAGGAGCGGGCGGCCAGGCCTGGTATTGGCATCGGCTCGTTCCGGAGCTGCGGGCGCGCGGCCATGACGTCGTGGCCGTGGATCTTCCGGCCGGTGACGACTCGGCCGGCCTCCGCGCGTACACCGACACCGTGGTGGAGGCGATCGGCGACCGGGCGGGGGTCGTCCTGGTGGCCCAGTCCATGGGCGGCCTCACCGCCCCGCTCGTCTGCGATCGGATCCCGGTGGACCTGCTCGTCATGCTCAACGCAATGGTCCCCGTCTCCGGCGAATCGGGCGGCGCCTGGTGGGACAACACCGGCCAGGCGCAGGCCATGGCCGACTACGCGGCCGGCGAGGGGAGAGCCGTTCCGGCCGAGTTCGACCCCAGGGAGAGCTTCTTCCATGACGTCCCGCCGGATGTGACGGCCGAGGCGTTCGCTCAGGAGGAGACGCCGCAGTCGGCGACGCCGTTCGCGGAACCGTGGCCGCTCCGCGAGTGGCCGAGCGTCCCCACCGTCTTCCTGCAAGGACGAGACGACCGCTTCTTCCCACTCGAGTTCCAGCGCCGGGTCGTGCGCGAGCGGCTGGGCATCCCGGTCGACGACATGCCGGGCGGGCACCTCGTCGCGCTCAGCCGGCCCGGGGAACTCGCCCAACGCCTGGAGGCCTACCGCACCCGCACGGCATCCCGCTAGGCCTTTAAGACACCGCCCTAGCCGTCCCTGGCCAAGAGACCGGTGACATGGCCAGGCTTGGCGGTCGGTCGGTGAGGAGACCTCCGAGGCGGGGCCGGGGAGGGAGGCGCTGGGAGCCGGTGCGCTTGCGGGCGGTGCCGGCCGCGGCGCGGATGGTCACGGCCGTGGCAGGCGCGGATGTCGCGTGTGCAAGGTGCCGCTTCGGCCGGGGCGTTGTTCAGCCGGACGTCGTGCGCCGGCGGTGTGCCTTTCTGGCGGCAGGAGGAGCTGCAGAATCGGGCGGGGCGGCCCGTGCGTGCGGGGATGAGGGGCGCCGCGCACACCTCACAGCGAGTTTCGTTACGCGATGGGATTTCGTTTCGTTACGGACCGGAGTCCGTCGCAGACCAGTCCGAGCACCTGGCCCCGGCCCTGCTGTGAGGGCCGCTGCGCTCAGTGACGCGCGGGCGTGCTCGGAGCCGCCTCCTTCGGCACGGGCCTTCGATCAGCGGGGGCGGACGAGGCCGGTTTCGTAGGCGGCGATGACGAGCTGGGCGCGGTCGCGGGCGTGGAGTTTGGCGAGCAGGTGCCCGATGTGGGTCTTGACCGTGGCGGGGCTGAGGTGCAGGTGCTCGGCGAGTTCGGTGTTGGACAGGCCGCGGGCGATGAGGGCGAGGACCTCGCGTTCGCGGTCGGTGACGCCTTCCAGCCCGGCGGGCGGCGGCTGGGCGGGTCCGGGGCGCCGGACGAACTCGGCGATCAGCCGCCGGGTCACCGACGGCGCGAGCAGGCACTCGCCGGAGGCGACGACCCGGATCGCCGACAGCAGGTCGGGGGGCGGGGTGTCCTTGAGCAGGAAGCCGCTGGCCCCGGCCCGCAGCGCCGAGTAGACGTAGGAGTCCAGGTCGAAGGTCGTGAGCATCAGGACGCGGACTTCGGGAAGGTCGCCGCAGATCCGCCGGGTCGCCTCGATGCCGTCCATCTCGGGCATCCGGACGTCCATGAGGACGAGGTCGGGGCGTTCGCGTCCGGCCAGCTCGACCGCCTCGGCGCCGGTGCCGGCCTCGCCGACGGTGCGCAGACCGGGCGCGGTGTCGATGAGGACGCGGAAACTGCCCCTCAGCAGGGCCTGGTCGTCGGCGACGAGAACGCGCAGTTCCAAGGGTTCCCTAGGGTTCGTACGGGAAGGCGGCCGATACGGCGAAGCCGCCTTCGGGACGGGGTCCGGCGGTGAAGTCGCCGCCGTACATCATGACGCGTTCGCGCATGCCGATCAGCCCGTGCCCGTCGCCGCCCGGGAGGACGCGGACACCGGGGCCGTCGTCGGTGACGTCGATGCGCAAGCGGAGTCCGTCGGCCTCGACGCGGACATGGCAGTGGGCGGGGGCGGCGTGCTTGACGACGTTGGTGACCGCTTCCTGGACGATGCGGTAGGCGGAGAGTGCGACGCCTTCGGGCAGTTCCCCGGCGTCGACCTCGAGGTCGACGTGGACGCCGGCCATCGCGGCCCGTTCGGCGAGGCCGGTCAGGCCGGCCAGGCCCGGGGACGGTGCGAGGTCGGTGCCGGTTCCGCCGGTCCGCAGCACGCCCAGCAGGTGGCGCATTTCGGCGAGCGAGCCCCGGCTCGTCGTCTCGATGACGCGGAGGGCGTCGAGGGCCTCCTGCGGGCGGGCCTCGGCGACGTGGACGGCGACGCCGGCCTTGACGGCGATCAGGCTCATGCTGTGCGCGACGACGTCGTGGAGTTCGCGGGCGATGCGGAGCCGCTCGTCGGAGACGGCCCGGTCGGCGAACTGGCGGGCGGAGCGGGCGGTCTCCGCGCGCCGTTCGCGGACGACGCGGCCGAGGGACCAGGACGCGCCGAGGACGGCGACCCCGAGCAGCAGCCGGCCGGCGGACTCGGCATGCCGGTTCGCGGGGCCGGCCATCGCGCCGCCGAGGATGACGGCTCCGCTGATCACGCCGATCAGCGGTGTCGGGATCCACCGCCGGCGGACGCGGGTGAGGGCGACGACGTAGAGGGCGAACGCCGGCCCGACGAAGGAGTCCCAGGGCAGCCCGAGGAGCAGCATCACCGTCGAGGCGGACAGGACCGCCGCGAAGACGGGGACGGGCCAGAGCCGCCGCACCGCGAGCGGCAGTCCGACTGCGGCGGCGAGCGGCAGCACGAGGGCCGCGGAGGCGTCGGTGTCTCCGGGCAGCAGGAGCAGCGCGAGCATGCAGACGGCCGCCGCACCGGCGTCCAGGCCGATCAGCCGGCGCCGGCCGAGCCGTCTGGAGAACGGGGAGCGCAACTCGGAATCGTCCACGTCACGAAGGTAGCGGGACGCCGGGGCCGGCACCTCGTGCCGCCGGACGTCATACCTGGGGCGGAGGCGCGGGGGCGGTCTCGGAGCACGGTCGCACGCGCGGTCACCGCCCGGGTTCCGATGTGCGGAGGGGCCGCCGGAGACGACCGTTGACGGCATGATCGAGGTACATGAGCTGACCAAGCGCTACGGCGCGACGACCGCGGTGGACGGCCTGTCCTTCGTGGTGAGGCCGGGCACGGTGACCGGGTTCCTCGGGCCGAACGGCGCCGGGAAGTCGACGACCATGCGCGTGCTGCTGGGGCTGGACGCGGCGACGTCCGGTGAGGCGCTGGTGAACGGGGGCCGGTACGCGGCGCTGCGGCGGCCGATGCGGGAGGTGGGGGCGCTGCTGGACGCGGGCTCCGTGCACGGCGGGCGGCGCGCGTTCGACCATCTCGGCTGGCTGGCGCGCAGCAACGGGATCGCCGCGGGGCGGGTGACCGAGGTGCTGGAGCAGGTGGGCCTTGCCGGGGTCGCGCGCAGGCGGGTCGGCGGGTTCTCGCTCGGCATGCGGCAGCGGCTCGGGATCGCGGCGGCGCTGCTGGGCGATCCGGGGGTGCTGATGTTCGACGAGCCGGTGAACGGGCTGGACCCGGACGGCGTCCGCTGGGTGCGGGAGCTGATGGGGGCTCTGGCGGCCGCGGGACGGACCGTGCTGATCTCCAGCCATCTGATGAGCGAGATGGAGCTGACCGCCGACCGGCTGATCATCATCGGCCGGGGGCGTCTGATCGCCGACACGTCGGTGCGGGAACTGGCGGACCGGTTCCGGCGCGGGGTCCTGGTGCGCACGCCGCGTCCGGCCGATCTGACCGCGGTGCTCGCCGCGGCCGGGGGCGTCATCGAGTCCCTGCCCGCGGTCGAGTCCGTGCCCGGCGGCGTGCCCCTGCCCGGCGGCGCCCTGACGATCACCGGGCTGGACGTCGCTGCCATCGGCGACATGGCCGCCGCGCAGGGCATCCCGCTGTACGAGGTGACGCCGCGCAGTGCCTCGCTGGAGGAGGCGTACATGGAGCTGACCGCCGGCAGCGCCGAGTTCGGGGCGGTGGCGTCGTGACCGACGCGCTCGCGGCGGAGTGGTACAAGCTGCGGTCGGTCCGTTCCACCTGGTGGGTGCTGGCGGCGACGGCCCTGTCCTTCGCGTTCGTCATGCTGCTGGCGTTCCAGACGGCGCACATCTGGGACGGCCTGCCGGCCGAGCGCCGCGCGGAGTTCCTGCTGCGTCCGCTTCAGGAGATCGGCGGGTGGGTCGCGGGGCTGTGCCTCGCCGTCCTCGGCGTGCTGTCGATCACGTCCGAGTACCGCACCGGCATGATCCGCACCACCTTCGCGGTGCTCCCCCGGCGCCGGACGGTCCTCGCGGCCAAGGCGGCGGTGGTCGGGACGGTCGCGCTCGTCGCGGGCGAGGCCATGACGGTCGGCTCGTTCCTCGGGACGCGACTCGTCATCGGAGACCGGCCGTTCCCGGACCAGCGGGCGTCCATCGCGCACGAGCTGCCGGGTTTCGTCATCTCGGGGACGTCGGTGGCGATGTTCGCGCTGCTCGGCCTGTCACTCGGCGCGCTGCTGCGGTCGACGGCCGGGGCGCTCGTGTCGGTCGTCCTGCTGTGGCACGTGGTGCCGATGCTGGTCCTCCACCTGCCGGAGCCGTGGAACGGGCGCCTTGGGTCGGTGGTGCCCAGTGCCCTGCCCAGGCAGGCCGCCGGGCTCGGCGCCGACAATTCCATCTACGGCGACCTGCTGTCCCCGGGTGCGGCGGCGGCCGTGATGGCGGCGTACGCGCTCGCCCCGCTCGGCTTGGCCGCCCTCGCGCTCACCCGCCGCGACGCCTGACGGGCCCGGAGACGCGGTCGGCGGCGTCCCCCCGAGGGACGCCGCCGGCCGATCGTGCGCGGCGGGTTCAGCCCGCCTGCAGGGAGGACGTCCGGACGGCGAGGCGCTCGCGGAGCATGTCGATGGCCTCGTCGATGCGCGGCGCGGCGGCCTGGGCGCGGACGCGGCGGCCGTTCATCTCGACGACGGCCCGGGCCAGCGCGGGGCGCGGCAGCGACGGGTCTGCCACGACGCTCAGCGTGACCTGGACGGACGTGACGCCCCGGGCGTCCCTCAGCGCGGCCTGGACGGCGCGATCCGCCGCCGCGCGCTCGTGCGCCGTGACATCGCCCGAGGTCAGGAATCGGATCTCCGCTCGTTCACGGGTCGCGTTCATGAATCCCCCATATACGGGTTCGGTGGTCGCATCTGCTGAGCGGCGATGATGATCGCCTCTCTGCTCTCTCCAACGCCGCCTGCATCCCGGACCACTCCCGGGTCGAACGAGAGCTTCATCACGCGCTCCCGTCCGCACGGCCGCGGACGGGGCCGCTCTGGCATGATCGGCGCGTCCGGGCGCCCCGGAAATTCACCGGAATGGGAGACGATCGTCATTCGAGCGTCACACGACGTCGCATGGAATGGGCGTGGATTGGTCGTCCCCACCGCCGGAGTGCGCCGGGTAATTCATGCACCAGCGGGTGACTCGGGCGCCACGGAAATGACCGTCCGGCCAACTCGGCCGTCACCGCGGCGACACGTAGCGCAGCCGTGCGGCCACCGGCGGCACAGGTCACCGGCCCCGCACGCCGGTCGTGCGCGCAATCTCCGCGGCATACGGCGTTTGGAACCGGACGCGTTTTTCATACTTCCCAAAAACCCGACCCCATCCTCTAACATAGGGCGGTGCCGTTCCGCGGTGCCCGTTCCGCCCACGAGCAGACCCGTCGACTGGCTGGTGACCCCTTGGCCCAGGATTCAGCTGCCCCAACACCTCCGCCCGAAGGTGATCCGTCCGGACGGCTGATCGATTATCCCCGGCGCGGCGGCCCCACCGTCCTGCGAATTCTGCTCGGCGCCCAACTGCGCAGGCTCCGCGAGGACCGCGGCATCTCCACCGAGCAGGCCGGTTACGAGATCCGCGGCTCGCACTCCAAGATCAGCCGGATGGAGCTCGGCCGGGTCGGCTTCAAGGAGCGCGACGTCGCCGACCTGCTCACCCTCTACGGCGTCGACGACCCCGGTGAGCGCGCCCCGCTGCTGGAGCTGGCCAGGGAGGCCAACACCCCCGGATGGTGGCACCGGTACGGCGACGTTCTGCCGAGCTGGTTCGAGGTCTATCTCGGGCTGGAGGAGGCGGCCTCGCTGCTGCGCACCTACGAACTGCAGTTCGTCCCGGGGCTGCTGCAGACCGAGGACTACGCCCGCGCCGTCGTCCGCCTCGGCTTCTCCGACGCGGCCGACGACGAGGTCGAGCGGCGGGTCCAGCTCCGCACGATCCGGCAGGAGCGGTTCACCTCCCCCGGCGCGCCGACGCTGTGGGCCGTGGTGGACGAGGCGGTCGTCCGCCGCCCCCTCGGCGGACGCGACGTGATGCGGCGCCAGATCGAGCACCTGATCGAGGTGTCGGAGCGGCCCAACGTCACGTTGCAGATCGTGCCGTTCGGCGCGGGCGGACACGCCGCCGCAGGCGGTCCCTTCACGATCCTGCGATTCGCCGAGCCCGGCCTCTCCGACGTCGTGTACCTGGAGCAGCTCACCAGCGCGCTCTATCTCGACAAGCCGACGGACGTCGACACCTACATGCGCGCCATGAACAACCTCTGCATCACGGCCGCGCGCCCCGACGACACCGCGCGCCAGCTCACCCGGGTCCTCAACGACCTCTGACCGCTCGTCCCGCACGGCCCGCCCGCCGGCCACGGCGTCACCTGTGCCGCACGCGCGACGCCGCGCGACCTCGGCCGCGCCGTCCTCCGGCACCGGTGGTCGCGGGCCGGAATAGAAGCGTCCGCTCGGGAAGGCCATCAAGGGTCCGGAGGTTATGAGGACGGCCGCGCGGGGGGCGCGCGGCCATCCCGGAGCCTGAGCGAAGGAGCGACCATGCTGTTCGGCAAGGAGCACGTCGAGCGATACCAGGAGACGGACGGTGCGGAGGGGCACGAGTGGCAGGGAACCGTCACCCTGCTGCTCACCACGACCGGCCGCCGCAGCGGGAAGGAGCGCACCACGCCGCTCATCTACCAGACCGAAGGCGACGCGTACGTCGTCGTGGCGTCCTTGGGCGGCGCGGACCACAATCCGCTCTGGTACGAGAACCTCAAGGCGGACCCCGAGGTGAAGGTCCAGGTGAAGGGCGACAAGTTCACGGCGCGGGCCAGGACCGCGACGCCCGAGGAGAAGCCCGCGCTGTGGCGGAAGATGGCCGCGGTCTGGCCGGCGTACGACGACTACCAGCAGAAGACGACCCGGGACATTCCCGTGGTCGTCCTCGAACCCGCCTGAGCCGCGCGGTTCCCTTTCGCGGTGCGGGCGGGACGTGTAGCGTCGCCGTAGAACACTCATTCGACCATCGTCCGTCCGACGCAGCCCGAGGTGCCGAGGTGCCGACGTCACAGAGTGCTGACACCGAGCCGCCGCCACGGCTGCTGAGACGCTTCGAGATCGACGCGCCGGACGGCGTCGGCCCGGTCGCGGCCGGGCCCGGCGGCCGGCGCTGGCGCGTCGACACGGCCGGCGGCTCGTTCTTCCTGAAGGAGTACGCCGCGCCCGACCGGCGCCGCGTGCTGTTCCAGCACGCCGTGACGACCGCGCTCGACGAGGCCGGCCTTCCGGTGCTCGCGCCGATGCCCGCCCGCGGCGGCCGGACGCTGGTCACCGCCGTCGGGCGCGGCTACGTCCTGTATCCGTGGGTGGGCGGGCGAGGGCGCGGCGGGCTGGAGTTGACGTTCGGCCA
Organism: Spirillospora sp. NPDC048823; assembly: GCF_043198445.1. NCBI lineage: Bacteria > Bacillati > Actinomycetota > Actinomycetes > Streptosporangiales > Thermomonosporaceae > Spirillospora > Spirillospora sp. NPDC048823. The sequence goes on from NZ_JBICUT010000022.1 coordinate 56,950, forward strand.
GTGCGAGCGCCTCGGTGAGCTGCTCGGGCGGCTGCACGCGGCGCTCGACGGGATCACGCCGCCGGTGCAGCAGAGCCTGCTGGTGCCGACGCCGCGCGCCGCGGACGCGGCGGCCGCCGTCGAGGCGATGCTGCGGGACGTCCCGGGCGACGGCGGAACCGACTTCGAGGCGCTGACCGGCCGCCGCCTGCGGGAGCGGCGCGAACTGCTCACCGAGTTCGCCGGCCATCAGCCGCCCGAGATCGAGGTGAGCACCGTGGGCCATCTGCACGGCGCGTTCCACGCCGGGCACCTGCGGTACGGCGGGGCGGGCAACGTCACCGCCGTCCTCGGCTGGGACGGGCTGGCGACCGGCCCGGTCGCCGGCGAGGTCGTGCGGGCGGCGGCGCGGCTGTTCACCTGCGGGGACGAGCGGGGCCTCGACCTCGACCGCGTCCAGGCGTTCGTGCGCGGCCACCGCTCGGCGTTCCCGCTGGACGCGGGGCAGATCCAGTCGGCGGTGCACCGCGAATGGTGGGAGCGGCTCTGCGACGTGGCGCCGCTGCGGCACCGGTACCTGGGCGAGGACGGCACCGGCGAGCGGGGCCTCGCCGCCCTGGTGACCTGGTGGTCGGCCCAGCTGGACCGCACCCTGGACGCGTTCGCGGCGCCCTACACCGCGATGTACGCGGAGACGCCCGGCGACAGTCCCGCCTACGGCTAGCCGGCACCGCACGGTCCGCCCGTTCCGGGGTGGCAGGCAGACATTGTTTCGACAAGCCATTGTTCCAACGAGCATGTTCCAAAGGCATGATCCAATACAGGCAGTCCGCAGAGGAGTGGGAGACATGACCGCAGTCGCGTTGCTCGGCACCGGGATCATGGGCGCCGCGATGACCCGCACGCTGCTCAGGGACGGGCACCAGGTCACGGTGTGGAACCGCACCCCGTCGCGCGCCGAACCGCTCGCGGACGACGGCGCGGCCGTGGCGGGCTCCCCCGCCGAGGCCGCCGGCGGCGCCGAGGTGGTCATCACGATGCTGGACGGCGGTGAGACGGCGCTGTCGGTCATGATGGACGCGTCGCCGTCGCTGCGGCCGGGGCAGGTCTGGGCGCAGATGGGCACGGTCGGCGTCGCGTCCGTGCCGCTGCTCGCCGGGTTCGCCGCCGACCAGGGGCTCATCTTCGTCGACGCGCCCGTCCAGGGCACGAAGCAGCCCGCCGAACAGGGGAAACTGGTCGTCCTCGCGGCGGGGCCGCCGGACGCGCGGACCGTCCTCGAGCCGGTGTTCGGCAGCGTCGGCGCCAAGACGTTCTGGCTGGACGAGGACGGGGCGGGCGGCGCGGGCACCCGCCTCAAGCTGGCCGCGGTGAGCTACGCGATCTCGCTGACGTCCGTCGTCGCCGAGTCGGTCGCGCTGACGAAGGGTCTCGGGCTCGACCCGGCCCTGCTCGGCGAGGTCCTCACCGGCGGCCCGCTCGACTGCGTCTACCTGCAGACGAAGATGAAGGCCATGCTCGCGGACGACTTCGAGCCGAGCTTCGCCGTCCGCACCGCGGAGAAGAACACCCGGTTGATCCACGAGGCCGCCGAGGCCGCCGAGATCCGGGTGGACGTCAACGACGCGGCGGGCGCGCGGTTCCGCCGCGCCATCGCCCAGGGGCACGGCGACGAGGACATGGCCGCCACGTACCGCGCGAGCTTCCCCGGCTGACCTCGGCGGGGACCTCGCAAAACTGGAAAACGCTGGAACTGTCTGGAAGCTCCTGTACTGTCTGCCGCATGTTCCGGCCCCCCGGCGTCCCGACCCCCGACGAACTGGAGGCGCGCATCACCGAGCTGCGCGCCGCCGTGCGGCGGGCCATGGCGACCGGCGACCGGCGGGAGGCCCGCGACCTGCGCGCCGAGCTGCGCGAGGCCGAGACGGCCTGGGACGACGCCGTCCTCGGAGACGGCACCCCCGGCGACCGGACCACCGGTGGCCGCACCACCAATGACCGGACCACCGGCGGTCGCGGCGGCGAGGAACCCGGCGCCGGTTCGCGCGGGCTGCTGCCCGTCCGGGAGCAGGTCCACCAGGCGCTGACCCTGCTCGGCGCGCCCGCCGCGCCGAAGCTGATCGGGTCGGTGTACGCCGCGTTCTTCCCCGGCGAGATCCCGGGGAGCCGGCTGACGAGCCTGCGCCGCGACGAGGAACGCTCGTTCCGCACCGCGCCGTACGCGCGGCCCTACTACCTGTGCGCCGCGCTGACCGCCGATCTGCTCGCCCCGGCCCGCGGGCTGCTCACCGTGAGCACGTGGCCGCTGGAGCAGCGGATCGTCGGGCCCCTCAGCCCCCGCACGGACTTCCTCACGTCCGCCGCCCGCCTCGCCGAGCACGCGGGCCGGGGGACGCCGTCCCCCGATGTGCAGCGGCTGCTGTGGCGTTTCGCGTCCAACATTCCCGGCGCGGTCACCGATACGGTCGGTACCGTCGATCCGGCCGTGCTCGCCGAGGCCGCCGAAGCCGAACTGGACGTGCACCGGGGACAGGACCGGCGGCGGCGCGCGTCCGCCGCCGGGCGCGCCCGGGCGCAGCTCGACGACGCGGAGCTGCTGTTCGGCAGCCGGCTGCGGGCCCTGCGGCGGTCCGGACGGCGCCCTGCCAGCAACGGAGAAACAGACCGATGACCGAGACCGCGCCGGACCTGGACCGGCTGCGCGGCGGCGCTCCCCCGCGCAATCACGACGCCCGCACGATCGCCGCGCTGACGTCCAATCCCGGCTGCGCCCGCCGCGGGGTGATGGACGCGGCGGGCGTCGACAAGGACGCGGTGGCCCGGGAGCTGGGCTTCCCCGCGCCGTTCGGGCAGTCCCAGTTCGCGATCACGCGCGGGAACGTGTTCGAGGCGCAGGTGAAGGCGGACGGGTGCGCGGAGCTGCTGACGCTGCTGCGCGAGCGGCTCGGCCTGGACGTCCCCGAGGTGGCCTACGACGACCTGGAGGTGGTCGCGGGCAACGAGGGCCGGGAGCTGCGGCATTCGCGGACCCGGCGGCTGGTCGCCCGCGCGCTGGAGACGGGTGAGGGCACGCTGTTCGATCATCCGCTGCTGCGGCTGGACATCGCCGGGCGGCTCGCCTATCTGGAGCCGGACGTCATCGCGTTCCAGTTCGCGGGGCGGCTGCACGTCATCGAGATCAAGTCGTTCGCCGTGGTGGACGGGCAGGCCGAGCCGGAGCAGGTCGCCGCGGCGGCGCGGCAGTCCGCGGTGTACGTGCTGGCGCTGCGCCGGCTCGTCGCCGAACTGGGGCACGATCCCGGGCGGGTGTCGCACGACGTGTTCCTCGTGTGCCCGGAGAACTTCTCCAACCGCCCGACGGCGACGCCGCTGGACGTGCGGCCGCAGCTCGCCGTCCTGGAGCGGCAGCTCGCGCGCATCACCCGCATCGACGAGATCCTGGCGGAGCTGCCCGGCGACCTGACGTTCGAGCCCGGGGACGGGCTCGCCGAGTCGGTCCGCGCGGTCGAGGCGCGGTACGCGCCGGAGTGCATGTCGGGCTGCGAGATGGCGCTGTTCTGCCGGAAGGAGGCGCGTACGGACGGGTCGACGGGTGCGCTGGGCCGGTCCGTCCGCGACGACCTCGGCGGCGTCGACACGATCCGTACCGCGCTCGCCCTGGCGGACGGGTCGCTCACCCCGTCCGACGACCTCGCGGAGACGGCCGATCAGCTGCGCACCGCGGCCCGCCTCCGCGCCGAAGCCCTGGAAGGGGTCGCGTGATCGGTACATGAGCGCGCTGTCCTCGCTCGCGCGGCTGGAGGCGGCGGCGGCCGGGATCGCGCGGCCGGTCGCGACGGTGCGGCACTGCCACCTGCCGGACGCGCCGCTGGTGCTCGTCCCGCTGAAGCTGGCCGGTGAGGCGGCGGCGCCGCTGGCGGTGCTGGCCGGGAGCCGGCCGGACGATCCGGCGCTGCTGATCGTGCCGCAGCCGCGCAACCGGGACCTGCGGTTCGCGTTCGCCGCCGACCTCGCCAAGCTCGTGCTGAACCACATCGAGACGAGCCGCGGCGAGGTGGAGGAGCTGCCGCCCGGCAAGGAGGGCGAGGAGCGGATCCGGTACGGGGACGCGCCCCAGCTTCTCGTGCCGAACCGGGGCGGTGTCGCGTTCCTGCGGATGGTGGGGCGGTCGACGCGGTTCCGCAGCACGGAGGGCCGGTACGCGGTGGACCCGGCGGTCCCGGTGCTCGGCCGGTGGCTGACATGGTTCGCCGACCGGTACGACCATCCCGGGTCGTCGCTGCTGGGCGCCATGACGGAGATGCTGCGGATGCACTGGGCGACGGGTCAAAGTTCGCTGGAGGACGGCAACCTCGCGGCGCTGATGGGCTGGATCGACCCGCCGGACGGGCTGGACGGCCCGGCCGCGGCGGCGCGCGCCGAGGACCCGGTGACATGCCCGCCGGCGGGGCCGACGACCGACCCGACGTTCGACAACGAGGTCCTCGCCCCGGCGATCGCCGCCTACGACCGGGCGGGCGGCGGCTCCCGCGCCGAGGAGCGGCTGCGCACGGTCCTCGCCGGCCAGCTCACCCCGACGTGGGACCTGATGTGGCGGGCCGTCGCGCTGCTGCGCGCGCTGCCGGAGGGGGCGAGCGTGCCGAAGCGGTGGGAGCGCGACCGGGACGCCTTCACCTACTACCACCAGACGTTCGGCGAGGCGTATCCGCAGGCGCGCCGCGACCCGCCCGTCCGCGCGGCGCGGCGGCTGCACGACCTCGAACGCGCCCAGGACGCCTACGACGCGCAGCGCGCCTTCGACGACCCGCTCGTCATGGCCGAGCACCGGCTGGCGGGCCAGGCGTTCGGCGGCGTGGTCACCGAATGCGACCCGGCCCGCCTCGACGAGACGGGCAAGCGGCCGAAGCTCCGCCCGCACTTGCGGGTCGGCACGCGGGATCCGGTGCGGCTCGACGCCGGGACGACCGTGTGCAACGCCGCGCGGCCGGCGCTCAAGGGGAGGATCGTGGAGTTGGACGACGGAGCCGTGCTGCTGGAGCTGACCGGTGGGATGGGCCGCAAGCTCACCCCCGAGCCGGGCGCCGTCCCCCAGGTCGGGGACCGGGTGTGCTTCACCTCGCTGACCGAGGGTTCGTTCGGCGCGGCGAAGTTCCCCGACCGTGACGACACGCCGTGGACGCACGGCGGGCCGCCCGAGGAGTACGTGCCGACCCACGAGGACGCCGAAGAGGAATGGTCTTGACCGGACATGCGGGCCGCCACCTGATGCCGGTGGCGGCGGACGAGCTGGACCCGTCCGAGGCGGCGGCGCGGGTCGTGGACGACGTCCTCGCCGATCTCGGCGGCGGGCACCGCGGCGTGGTGGTCGACTCCCCGCCCGGCGCCGGGAAGTCCACGCTGGTCGTCCGCGCCGCCGCGCACCTGGCCGCGGCCGGCGAGCGCCTGATGATCGTGGCGCAGACGAACGAGCAGGTCGACGACCTCATCGAACGCCTCGCCGGCAAGCACCCGGACGTGACGCTCGGCCGCCTGTCGGCGTCGGGGTACGTGCCGTCCGAGCGGGTCATGGCGCATCCGGCGGTGCGGGTCGCGCAGAAGGCCGGCGACCTGGCCGAGCACACCGTCGTGATCGCCACCGCCGCGAAGTGGGCGACGCTGCCGGACGGGTCGTGGCCGTGGGCGATCGTGGACGAGGCGTACCAGATGCGCTCGGACATGCTGCTGCGCATCGCCGGCCGGTTCGAGCGGGCGCTGTTCGTGGGCGACCCCGGGCAGCTCGACCCGTTCTCCACCGTCGAGGTGGAGCGCTGGGCGGGCTTGGCGTGGGACCCGATGCGCAGCGCCGTGTCCGTCCTGCTGGCGCACAACCCGGACCTGCCCGTCCACCGGCTCCCGGTGTCGTGGCGGCTGCCCGCGTCCGCCGCGCCGGTGGTGTCGGAGGCGTTCTACCCGTTCACCGGGTTCCGCGCCGGAACCGGACCGGGCGACCGGCGGCTGGAGTTCGGGGCGCGCGGCATGGGCACCACCTACGACCAGGCGCTCGAAGAGGCGGCGGCGACGGGCTGGGCCTTCTACGAGCTGCCGGCGCGGCACACGCTGCGGACCGACGCCGAGGCGGTGCGCGCGACGGCGGCCCTGGCCGTCCGGCTGCTGCAGCGCGGTCCCGTCGCGCACTCCGAACTCGGGTCGGGCCCGGTCGACGCGGCGCGCGTCGCGATCGGCGCGGCCCACCGCGACCAGGTCACCGCGATCCGCGCCGCGCTCGGCCGCCACGGCGAGGGCATCACCGTCGACACCGCGAACCGGCTTCAGGGCCGCGAGTACGACGCGACGGTCGTGCTGCACCCGCTGTCGGGGCGCCGCGACGCCACCGCCTTCCATCTGGAGTCCGGGCGCCTGTGCGTCCTGGCGTCCCGGCACCGGCACGCGTGCGTGGTGGTGGCGCGGGCGGGCATCCCCGAACTGCTCGACGCGCATCCGTCCGCCGAACCGGTGCATCTCGGCGTGCCGGTGAAGTTCCCGGACGGCTGGGAGGCCAACCAGGCCGTCCTCGCGCACCTGGCGCGCCACCGCGTCCCCGCCGGCTGACCACGGCCGGTGGTCACGCGGGAGCCACCGGAAGTGAAGAGTCAAGGAAGATCTTCCACGTGCCCGGGTTCGCGGTGCCCGGGTACGAGCGAGGGCCCCGGACGGATACTGTGAGAGGCCGGTGCCTCAGCGATCAGGGGAGGGACATGGAGGACATCGGCTTCATGTGCGCCCGCTGCGGCGGCGAGGTGCACGACGTCACCCACAACCGGGAAGGTTCGCTCGACGGAGTGGGCTACCGCCACAACCGGCGGGTGGAGCCGTGGGACCACGAGCTGGAGCTCGCCGTCGGCGAACCCGCCCCGCAGGACCAGGGCTGCGACTTCTGCGGCACACCGGGGCCGAGCTGGCTCTACTACCCCACGCTGGACCCCGAGGACACCGACATGTTCGAGGTCGAACTGGACACCACGCAGCTGTCGGACGACGACACCGCCGTCGCCGTCCTCAACATGCTCTACCCGTGGTACGCCTGCGACACGTGCTCCGTCCTCGTCGCCGACCGCAACATCGACGTCCTCATCGACCGCGCCCTCGACCGCACCCCCGTCCACGAGGACGGCCCCGTCGACGAGGAGACCGTCCGCGCACGCCTCAAGGGCTCCCTCTCGGTGTTCTTCACCACGCGTCCCGGCCGCCCCCAGCCGTCGCGCGCCGTGTAGCCCCGTTTTACCCGCCTCCTTCGCGCATTGGCGGCCTCCTCCATCGCCGGGGGTGGTGGGACGAAGTGTCGGAGCGGGTCATTAAGATCGGTGCCGTTTTATTGGGGTGTGCGTTACCACGGGGGACACGGTGATCATTGACGGGCGGTTCCACGGGCCGGACGGGTCCGGGAACGGCGGATATGTGGCGGGGCGCCTCGCGGGGCGGGTGCCGATCGACACGGTGACGGTGACGCTGCGGCGGCCGCCGCCACTGGACACCGAGATGACCGTCACGGCCGAGGACGAGCGCGGGCACAGCGTGCGGCTCTGGGACGGGGAACTGCTGATCGCGGAGGCGCTCGCGGGGGCGATCGTGGTGCCGCCCATCGCACCCGTCCCGTTCGAGCGGGCGCTGGAGGCCGCGGAGAAGTACCGGGCGGCGGAGAGCCACCCGTTCCCCGGCTGCTTCGTGTGCGGGCCGGAGCGGGAGCCGGGCGACGGGCTGCGGCTCGAACCGGGGCCGGTCGCCGACGCCACGGTCGCGGCGCCGTGGGTGCCGGAGCGGGTGCCGGAGCGGGAACTGGTGTGGGCGGCGCTCGACTGCCCCGGCGGATGGTCGTTCGACGTGGCCGAGCGTCCTGCCGTACTCGGCACGATGACCGCCCAGGTGATGGGCGTGCCCGAGGCCGGGGAGCGGTGCGTCGTGCTGGGGCTCGCGCGCAGCCGCGAGGGCCGCAAGATGCACGCGGCGACGGCGCTGTACGGGGCGGACGGGCGGCTGCTGGGCCGCGCCGAGCAGATCTGGATCGAGATCGACCCGGAGCGGTTCGGGCGCTGACCCTCGGCGGCCGATGATCCGTTCGCGGCCGGCCCGGTCCGGTTCCGCATGGTTTCCGGAAATGTGTCGCCGGACATTGTCGGGGCGGCCGGTTCCGCTGTTCAATTTGAGCTTCCGCGAAAACGGAGGCGGGTCTGATGAGCGGAAACGTTCTACTGCTCCTGGGGGTCGCCGCCCTGGCGATCTACATGGGAGTGCACTGGGAACGCGCCCGCCGCGCCGTGTGGGACCTGCGGCTCAGCCGGCGGCGGATCGTCGGCCTGCGGCAGGCGGCGGCGCGGGAACGCGGCCATGTCGCGATGATCTGGGCGGTCGCGGCCCTGGCGCTGTTCCTGGCGGTCAGGTACGGCTGAGCCGGGGCCGCGCGTCCGTCAGGGGCCGGTGAAGAGGGGGTCCTCCCGGTCCGCGCCGTTGACCGGGCGGGCGTGGTTCGGGGGGCCGGCGCCGGGCACGGGGGTGTTCCCGGTGTTCGGACCGGGCGTCCCGTTCGGGGCTGGCGTCCCGTTCGGACCGGGCGTCCCGTTGGGGACGGGCGCGCCGAGCGGCAGCGGGGGGCCGTGGTGCGCCTGCGGCATGCTCGGGACGGGCCCGCCCATCGGGGGCGGTCCCGGCGGCATGGCGGGCTGCGGTCCCGTGCCGTGCGGGTGGGCCGGCGGGGGCATCGGGTTGCCGCCGCCGGGCATCCGGCCGCCGGGCGGGACGCCGGACGACAGCGTGCTGTGCGTGAACTGGTCGATCTGGCGGCGGGCGCGGTCGGCCTCGGCGCGGGCCGCGTCGCGTTCCTCGGCGAGGGCGGTGAGCGCGGCCTGCTGCTCGGCCACCGACTGCGACAGCTGCCGCAGCTGAACCGCCTGGTCGTTGATCTTGCCGGTGAGCTCGTCCCGCTCGGCCGTCGCCGCCTGGGCGTGGGCCTGTGCGGCGTCGCGTTCCTTGGCGGCCTCGTCGGCGCGCGCCTTGGCGCGGACGACCTCCGCCTCCGCCTCGGACTGGGCGCGCAGGGCGGCGGTCCGCTCGGCCTCGGCCTTGCTGGCGGCCTGCATGGCGCGCTGCCGCTGCGCCTCGGTGTCGCGCATGGCGTTGCGGAGGTCCTCGGCGCCCTGCTTGGCGACGGCGGCCTCGACGCGCTGGGACTCGGCGGCGCCCTCGGCCTCGGCGAACCTGGCGTGCACGGCGACGAGTTCGGCGCGGGCGTTCTCCAGCGCGGCGAGCAGTTCGGTCTCGCGGGCCGCGACGCGGTCGCGCTCGCTTTCGGCGGCCAGCTTCGCGCTGATCGACTGCTGCGCGATCTGGTGGGCCTCCTCCCACGCCTGCTGCGCGGCGTCGCGCTTGGCGGTGGCGAGTTTCGCCTCCTCGCGGGCGCTCGCCGCGTCCCGCTCGGCGGTGTCCGCGCGCTGCCGGAACGTCGACGCCTCCTGCCACACCTCCTCGGCGCGGCGCTGGGACGCGTCGCGTTCGCTCTGCGCGATGGCGAGCTCGCGGGCGGCCTCGGCGCGCACCTCGGCGACGCGCCGCTCGACGCCGGCGACGCTCAGCTCGGACGTCAGGGAGTCGGCGAGCACGTCGGCGGCCTTCTCCAGCCGTTCGACCATCTCCCATGCCGAGGCGACCTGCCCGGTGAGGCCCGGCGCGTCCCGGCCGCGTTCCCTGCGGTCGCGCGCCTCGCGGGCGCAGGCACCGTCGTTGTCCTGGCAGTAGCGGACGGTGCGGACCGCTCCCATCGGCTGGGGCACGGGACGTCCGCAGTTGGCGCAGGGCCACACGGTGACCGGTTCGCCCATCCGGGCGACCGCCGTTTCGGCGGATCCGCCGGCCCCCCTGCCCCCGTCCCCCGCGCCTTCGGAGACCGCGCCGGCCTGGGGAACCGAAGCCGTCCCCTGGGGGCCGCTATTGTCGCGCTCTTCGCTGTTAGGCATGGAATGAACCTTACGCACTGATGCGCGGGACTGCAGTGACTTGAGTGGTACATGTGGGGGTGCCCACGTAGTAGCGAAGTTAGCAAAAACGGTCGGTCGCCTCGATGAGGCGGTCGCGGATGCCGGGCTCGGAGCCGCCGTGGCCGGCGTCCTCAACGATGTGGAACTCCGCCTCAGGCCAGGCGCGGTGCAGATCCCAGGCCTGGTCCGGCGGGGTCTTCATGTCGTAGCGGCCGTTCACGATCACGGCGGGGATGTGCCGGATGCGGTCGACGCCCGCGAGCAGGCCGCCGTCCGGGAGGAAGCCGCCGCGGGAGATGTAGTGGTGCGTGATGCGGGCGAACGTCACGACGAGGGTGTCGTCCAGGTCCGGCGGGGGGACGGGCAGGAGCGTGTTCGCGGCGAGTTCCCAGCCGATCCACGCCCGGGACGCCGGGATGTGGACGGCGGGGTCCGGGTCGCCGATGCGGCGGCCGTAGGCGGCGATCAGGTCGTCCTGCTCGGCGGGCGGGACGGCCTCGCGGAACGCCGCCCACTCGGCGGGGAAGAGGTGCGCCGCGCCCGTCGGGGTGAACGCCCACGCCTCGTCCGGCGGGCGGACGAGGTACACGCCGCGCAGCACCATCTCCGACACGCGGCCCGGATGCGCCTGCGCGTAGGCGAGGGCGAGGGTGCTGCCCCAGCTTCCGCCGAACACGAGCCAGCGGTCGACGGCCAGGTGCTCGCGCAGCCGTTCCATGTCGGCGACCAGGTGTGGAGTGGTGTTGTTCTCCAGCGATACCGCCGGGTCGCCGGCGTTGGGGACGCTCTGCCCGCAGTTGCGCTGGTCGAAGAGCACGATGCGGTAGGCGGACGGGTCGAAGAACCGCCTGTTGTCGGGCAGCAAACCCCCACCGGGGCCGCCGTGCAGGAAGACGGCGGGTTTGCCGTCGGGGTTCCCGCAGGTCTCCCAGTAGATCCGGTTTCCGTCACCGACGTCGAGCAGCCCGGAATCATGCGGTTCGGCCGGTGGATAGAACTCCCGCAACCCCATGAGACCAGTCATACCCGACAATCGATCATGCCGGGGCGGGTCAGAGCTGGGCCATCGCCTTGCGGATGCGCTTGTCGGAGACGGGGAACCGCGTCCCGAGCTGCTGGGCGAAGAGGCTGACCCGCAGTTCCTCCAGCATCCAGCGGACCTGCCGCGCGGGCTCGTCGTCGCGGCGGGACGGGTGCAGGCGGCGCAGCGCCTGCTCGTACTCCTGCGCGAGGACGCCGACCTGGTGCGCGAGCATCCGGTCGCGGCCGGGGTTCTCGGGGAGCTTGTCGAGCCTGATCTGCAGGGCGCGCAGGTAGCGGGGCAGGTCGGGCAGCCGCGCCCATCCGGTCGCGGTGACGAACCCGGGATGGATGAGCGCCGCGAGGTTGCCGCGAATCTCGGTCAGCGCCGGGACGAGGGTGAGGCTCGTGGTGCCGCGCAGCCGCCGGTCGGCCTCGTGCGCCTCGGCCAGGATCCGTTCGACCAGCTCGACGATCTGCGCGGTCGCGTCGTGCAGGTCGGCGCGGACGCGGTCGTACAGGGCGCGGTAGCCGTCCTCGTCCCAGGCGGGCCCGCCGGCCCCGGCGATGAGCCGGTCGGCGGCGGCGGTGACGCAGTCGTCGAAGAGCGCGGTGACCGAGCCGTGCGGGTTGTGGCTGAGCGCGAGCTTGCCCTTGTTGGTGAGCCGGCCCCGGATGAGCTTCACCGGCGACGGCGCGTTCAGCAGGATGAGCCGCCGCGTGCCGAGCCACATGGCGCGGCGCTGCTCCGCCTCCGTCTCGTACATGCGGACGGCGACGCCGTCGCCCTCGTCGGTGAGGGCCGGGTACGCCTTGACGTCGTAGCCCGCCTGCTTCTGCTCGTAGGTGCGGGGCAGCTCCCCGATCGTCCAGTCGGTGAGCCCGGAGCGTTCGATGGTGGACGCCGCCTTGGACAGCGTCCCGCGGACCTTGCCCGCGAGGCGGCGTTTCAGCTCGTCCAGGTCGGTGCTCTCGCCGAGCGTGCGGCCTCCTCCGTTGGAGCCGTCGTCCACGACGCGGAACGTGATGCGCAGGTGGGCGGGGAGCCGGGACGGGTCCCATGCCTCCCGGGCGACGGGCACGCTCGTCATCGCGGTCAGCTCGCGTTCGAGGGCGTCCAGGAGCGGCTCGGCGCGCGGCGCGACGCGGTCGAGGACCTTGCGGGCGTAGTCGGGCGCCGGGACGAAGTTGACGCGCAGCTGCTTGGGCAGCGACCGGATCAGCTCGGTGAGCAGCTCGGCGCGCAGGCCGGGGACGAGCCACTCGAACCCGTCCGGCCGCACCTGGTTGAGGACCTGGACGGGGACGTGCACGGTCACGCCGTCGGCGTCGGCGCCCGGCTCGAACTGGTAGGTGAGGCGCAGGCGCAGCGCGCCCTGCTTCCACACGTCCGGATAGTCGGCCTCGCTGACGCCGCCCGCGGTCTCGTTGATGAGCATCGACTTCTCGAACCCGAGGAGGTCCGGGTCCGCCTGCCGGGCCTTCTTCCACCAGGAGTCGAAGTGCCGCCCGGAGACGACGTCGTCGGGGATCCGCTCGTCGTAGAAGTCGAAGAGGGTCTCGTCGTCGACGAGGATGTCGCGGCGCCGGGCCCGGTGCTCCAGTTCCTCCACCTCGTCCAGCAGGGCGCGGTTGTCGTGGAAGAACCGGTGGTGGGTCTCCCAGTCGCCCTCGACGAGCGCGTGCCGGATGAACAGCTCGCGGGACAGCCCGGGGTCGATGCGGCCGTAGTTGACGCGGCGGTCGGCGACGATCGGCACCCCGTACAGCGTGACCTTCTCGCGCGCCATGACCGCGGCCTGCTTCTTCGACCAGTGCGGCTCGCTGTAGTTGCGTTTCACCAGGTGCTGTGCGAGCGGTTCGACCCACTCGGGCTCGATCCGGGCGTTGATCCGCCCCCAGAGCCGGGACGTCTCGACCAGCTCGGCCGACATGACCCAGCGCGGCGGCTTCTTGAACAGCGACGACCCGGGGAACACGGCGAACTTCGCGCCGCGCGCGCCGATGTACTCCAGGCCCCGGCGCTGCTTGTCCTTCTTGTCGACGTCGGCGAGCCCGATGTGCGACAGGAGGCCCGCGAGCAGCGAGGTGTGGATGCGGTCGGGTGCGGCGTCGGTGGTGTTGAGCGTGACTCCCAGGGACTTGGCGACCTGCTTGAGCTGGCCGTGCAGGTCCTGCCATTCGCGGATGCGCAGGAAGTGCAGGAACTCGCTCTTGCACATCCGCCGGAACGCGCTGCCGGACAGCTCCTGCTGCTGCTCGCGCAAATAGTTCCACAGGTTCAGGAACGCCAGGAAGTCGGACGTGGGGTCGGCGAAGCGGCGGTGCCTGTCGTCGGCGGCCTGCTGGTTCTCGGCGGGACGCTCCCGCGGGTCCTGGATGGACAGCGCCGACGCGATGATCAGCACCTCGCGGACGCAGCCGTTCTTGTCGGCCTCCAGGACCATGCGGCCCAGGCGCGGGTCGACGGGCAGCTGGGCGAGGCTGCGGCCGAGCGGGGTGAGCCGCTTGCGGGGGTCCTTCTCCGACGGGTCGATGGCGCCCAGCTCGTGGAGCAGGTCGACGCCCGCCTTGACGTTGCGGCGGTCCGGCGGCTCGACGAACGGGAACGCCGCGATGTCGCCGAGCCCGAGGGCCGTCATCTGCAGGATGACCGACGCGAGGTTCGTGCGCAGGATCTCCGGATCGGTGAACTCCGGGCGGGACTCGAAGTCCTCCTCGGAGTAGAGCCGGATGCACACGCCGTCGGACACGCGGCCGCAGCGTCCCTTGCGCTGGTTCGCCGACGCCTGCGAGACCGGCTCGATCGGGAGCCGCTGCACCTTCAGGCGGTGGCTGTAGCGGGAGATCCGGGCCGTGCCGGGGTCGACGACGTACTTGATGCCCGGGACGGTCAGCGACGTCTCGGCGACGTTCGTCGCCAGCACCACGCGCCGCCCGCGATGCGGCTGGAACACCCGGTGCTGCTCGGCCGACGACAGCCGCGCGTACAGCGGCAGGACCTCGGTCGCTCCGCGCTGCCGGGTGAAGTGCTTGGTCAGCGCGTCGGCGGTGTCGCGGATCTCCCGTTCGCCGCTGAGGAACACCAGCACGTCGCCGGGGTCCTCGCGGCCCAGTTCGTCCACGGCGTCGACGATCGCCTGGATCTGGTCGCGGTCGGGGTCGGCGGACGGGTCGTCCGGGTCGGCGACGGGCCGGTACCGGACCTCCACCGGATACGTGCGCCCCGACACCTCCACGATCGGCGCCCCGTCGAAGTGCTCGGAGAACCGCTCCGGATCGATCGTCGCCGAGGTGATGATCACCTTGAGGTCCGGACGGCGCGGCAGGATCTCCTTGATGTAGCCGAGCAGGAAGTCGATGTTCAGGCTGCGCTCGTGCGCCTCGTCGATGATCAGCGTGTCGTACCGGCGGAGCAGCCGGTCGGTCTGGATCTCGGCGAGCAGGATGCCGTCGGTCATCAGCTTGACGAGCGTGTCGTCGCCGGAGCGGTCGGTGAAGCGCACCTTGTAGCCGACGGCGTCGCCGAGCTCGGTGCCGAGCTCCTCGGCGATGCGGTCGGCGACCGTGCGGGCGGCGAGCCGGCGCGGCTGGGTGTGCCCGATCGAGCCGAGCACGCCGCGGCCCAGCTCAAGGCAGATCTTGGGGATCTGGGTGGTCTTGCCGGAGCCCGTCTCCCCCGCGACGATCACGACTTGGTTGTCGCGGATCGCGGCGAGGATGTCGTCCTTCTTCTGCGCGACCGGCAGCTGCGCCGGGTAGGTGATCGCGGGCACGGCGAGGCGCCGCCGCTCCACCCGCCGCCCGGCGGCCTCGATGTCGGCGGTGATCTCTTCGGCGACCTTGGCGCGCCGCCCGGCGTCGCGCATCTTCTCGGCGCCGTCGATCCGGCGGCGCAGCCGGTGCCGGTCGCGCAGCATCAACTCCGGCAGGCGCGCGCGCAGGTCGGCGAGCGGCGATCTCACAGGCGTCCTCATAATCATCGACAAGAATAGGATCCCGGGCCGCGCGGCCCGCCCCGCGGTGCCGAAGCCGCCGGGGCCGGGCCGAGGAGGCGGGTCCGCAATCTTCGCACCGTAACCGCCGCGCGCGACCGCGGCGATCGTTTTTCCGCGGGCCCGAAACCGACAACGCACCGCCGGGGATCCCCATTCCGTTCGCGTCCGGCTCCCCGGAGCCGGAACGGTGGGGCGCCCGCCAGAGCCCGCCCGTGCGGCTGAGGGAAGGACCGACTCCGCTGACGGCCCAGGAGACGAAACGAGGCCCCTGGAGAGCTCTGCCCAGGGGCCCATCACATCGGACGTGTTACGCGTCCGTGCCTTCTACTCGTCCGTGCCTTCGAGGCGGGCGACCACACGGGCCAGAACCCCGCTCATCTCCTCCTGCCGGGCGGCGATCTTGCCGATCTCCCCCATGAGCAGATTGACGGCCGACCCAAGCTCCTGCCGCACAGAGCCGATCTCCTGCCGCACAGAGCCGATCTCGTGCTTGAACTCGGACTTCAGCGAGTTCAGCTCCTGGTGGAGATAGTCCTTGGTGACCAGGTCCTGGAGGTCGTCCTTGGTCGCCAGGTCGGCGAGCGTGACCTGCTCGAGGGGCTTCGACGCCATGACGGGCATGCTACCTGTCCTCCTTGTTCCGGGGGGGTGTTCGCCGGTTGGCGAGTTCCACCTTGGCACACCCCGGGGACAATCCGTGCCCGGTCGATCACGCTGTGAAGTTCGGCCTAAAGTTGTGAAGACCGGGTCGGCAGGTCAGCGGAGGTCCAGGGCACCTGTTCTGATACGGCGGGAGAGGGCGTCCCACGCGTCTGGTGTGAAGGCCAGGGAAGGGCCGTCCGGGTTCTTGGAGTCGCGGACGGCGATCAAGCGCGCGTGTTCCGCGCACGCGCAG
The DNA here is from genome assembly GCF_043198445.1 of Spirillospora sp. NPDC048823. Lineage (NCBI taxonomy): Bacteria > Bacillati > Actinomycetota > Actinomycetes > Streptosporangiales > Thermomonosporaceae > Spirillospora > Spirillospora sp. NPDC048823. The sequence continues at coordinate 72,846 of NZ_JBICUT010000022.1, forward strand.
CCGAGCCCGGCCACTTCCACGCACTGGCCGCCCTGGTCACTGCTCCGCGTGCTCGTGCGCCACTGGGCTGCGGTGAGCCGGGCGACTTCCACGCAGTCGCCGCCCTGATCACTGCTTCGGCTGCTCTTGCGCCAGCGAATCTCACCGCTCATGGCCCTCCGATCATCCCTGCCATCATCTGGACGGATTCGTCGGGCGGGAGTGCGTTCGCGCGCAGGAGGTCGAGCCGAAGCCGGCAATCCTCGACCTCCCCCTCGGTTCCGATGATCTGCCCGCCCCCGAATGCCTCAGCGTAGGCCAGGTCCTTCTGGTCCGGAAGCGAGAACAAGGTCATCGGCCCGCTCATCCCCGCATGCCCTCCGGCGGCGAAGGGGAGCACCTGGATGACGATGTCCGGGGATTCGGAGGCTTGCACCAGCCAGGCGCACTGGTCGCGCATGACCTTGGCGCCACCGACCGGACGCCGCAGGACGGCCTCGTCGAGGATGACCCACAGGTATGGCGGGTTGTCGCGGTTGAGGATTTCCTGGCGCCTCATCCGGGCCGCCACGTGGCGTTCGATCTGCTCGTCGGTGTCACGGACCCGCCCGTTGCGGATCTGTGCGCGGGCGTACTCCTCCGTCTGGAGCAGGCCGGGCACGGCTTGCGGCTCCCACTCCAGCATCGCGGTGGCCTCGGACTCGACCTCGACGAACGGGCGGAACCACTCCAGGTAGGAGCTGTCGATGATGCGCTTCCAGAGGCGTGCGAGTGCGCCACCGGTGCCGAGGGCCCTGTCGGCCGCCTTGATGAGCTCCGGCTTGGGGGCGCGCCTGCCCTTCTCGATCATGCCGATCAGGGACGGTGACACGAAGGCCCTGCGGGCGAGCTGCTCCTGGGTGAAACCTGCCTGCTCGCGATAGAAGCACAGCTCATCGCCCCAGTAGGCGAGGGCCGCGCCGCCCGCGACCGTGGTGGTGCTCGACTTGCGGGACGCCATCGCCGACTCCCTCATCTCGTCGCCGCGTCTTCACTCGGGGGACCGTGGATCTCACAGATCTTCACAGGTGATGCGAAGACGCACTCAGAGTAAGCGGGCGGCGCCATTCTGTGGGGCATGACGACGATTTCCACCCCGCACGACCTCCGTGAGGAAGCGACCGAATTGGCCTTCGAGTGTGCGCCGCGCCGCTTCGCCCTCTGCTGGATCGGCTTCGAGGAGGACGACGGCGGCATTCTCGCCTGGGGGCTCCAATTCGGAACCGACCAGGCGGTGACTGCGGGGAGGGCGGGGGCGGCCTCGGCCGTTTCGCGTCCGCCGAGGACGCCCGCCGCCTCTATGCCCGCGCGAGAGAAGTCCTCCTCGTCTGGATCGACGAGGACGCCCCCTCGCCGCTTCCGGACGCGCCGTAGACGGTCAGCCGGCGCCGTAGACGGGTTCGGGGGCCGGGGCCTTCGCGAGGAGGCCCGTGACGATCTCGCCGACCTCGGCCGGGTCCCACTTGGCGCCCTTGTCGGCGGCGGGGCCGTGCCGGAAGGCGTCCATCACGCAGATCTTGCCGCCCTCGGCCTCGAAGACCCGTCCGGTCACGTCCCGCGACTGCGCGGACCCGAGCCACACGACGAGCGGGGAGACGTTCTCCGGCGCCATGGCGTCGAACTCGCCCTCCGCCGGGGCGGCCATCGTCTGCGCGAAGACCTCCTCGGTCATCCGGGTGCGGGCGGCGGGCGCGATCGCGTTGACCGTCACCCCGTAGCGGCCGAGTTCGGCGGACGCGACGAGCGTCAGGCCGACGATGCCGGCCTTGGCGGCGGAGTAGTTGCCCTGGCCGACGCTGCCGAGCAGGCCCGCGCCGGACGAGGTGTTGACGACCCGGGCGTCGACCGGGCGGCCCGCCTTGCTCTCGGCGCGCCAGTACCGCCCGGCGTGCTTGAGCGGCAGGAAGTGGCCCTTGAGGTGGACGCGCATGACGGCGTCCCACTCGTCCTCGCCGAGGTTGACCAGCATGCGGTCGCGCAGGAACCCGGCGTTGTTGACGAGGGTGTCCAGCCGCCCGAACGTCCCGGTCGCCGCGGCGACCAGCGCGGCCGCGCCGGCGTCGGTGGCGATGTCGTCGGTGCTGGCCACGGCCCGCCCGCCGAGGGCCTCGATCTCCCGGACGACGTCGTGCGCCGGCCCCTCCGAGGCGTCGCCGGTGCCGTCCCGCGCGACGCCCAGGTCGTTGACGACGACGAGGGCGCCCTGCCGGGCGAACTCCAGGGCGTGCGCGCGGCCGAGCCCGCGCCCGGCGCCGGTGACGGCGACCACCCGGTCCTTGCAGATCATCGCGACTCCTTCTGTGCTCACGCTTGTTGGGGGTTCACGGCTTGTTGGCGGTGGCGGCGTCCAGGAAGGCGGGGCGCTCTCCCCCGCCGTGCAGGAGCACCGACGACCCGGTGACATAGGACGCGAGGTCGGACGCGAGGAACACGCAGGCGGCGCCGACGTCGTACGGATCGGCGAGGCGGCCGAGCGGGACGGTCCGCTCCACCGCCGCGATGCCCGCCTCGTCGCCGTAGTGCAGATGCGACGACTCGGTGCGGACCATGCCGACCGTCACGGAGTTGACGCGGATGTGCGGCGCCCACTCGACGGCCAGGGACGTGGTGAGGCTCTGCAGGCCGGCCTTCGCGGCGCCGTAGGCGGCGGTGCCGGGCGACGGCCGCTGCCCGCTCACGCTGCCGATGTTGACGACGGAGCCGCCGCCGCCCTCCAGCATCCGCGGCCGCAGCGCCCGCGCCATGATCAGCGCCGAGGTCAGGTTCAGTTCGATGATCTTGATGTGGGTGCGCAGCTCGCCGTCGGCGAGCGGCAGGAACGGGGCGCCGCCGGCGTTGTTGACCAGGATGTCGGCGCGGTCCAGCCCGTCCGCGAAGGCCTGCGCGGCGGCCGGGTCGCGGGCGTCCAGCGAGACGAACCTCGCCGTCCGGCCGCCCGCCTCCGGAAGCGACTCCGGCTCGCGCCGGGCCACCGCGACGACATCGGCGCCCGCCTCGAGGAGGGCGCGGCTGATCCCGGCGCCGACCCCCCGCACACCGCCGGTGACCACGGCGGTCTTGCCGCCCAGATCGAGCGTCAGTGCCATCGCGTCTCCCGTGGCATAGCGCCTCCCTTGTCCGCCTCTGCTACCTTCTGTTCTAACAAATGTTTGGTGGAAAGGTAGCGCATGGGAGTCTCCACCACGACCCTGGACGGGGTCGCCGAGATCGTCGTGGACGCTCCGCCGGTCAACGCCCTGACCGTCGCGGGCTGGTACGAACTGGCCGACGCGATCCTCGCCGCGGGCCGCGACCCGGAGGTCGGCGCCGTCGTGCTCCGCGCCGGGGGCCGCGGCTTCAACGCGGGCGTCGACATCAAGGAGATGCAGAACACCGAGGGCCACGCCGCCCTGGTGTGGGCCAACCGCGGCTGCTACGCGGCGTTCGCCGCCGTCTACGACTGCGAGGTCCCGGTCGTCGCGGCCGTCCACGGATTCTGCCTCGGCGGCGGGATCGGCCTCGTGGGCAACGCCGACATCGTGGTCGCCTCGCAGGACGCCTACTTCGGCCTCCCGGAGGTCGACCGGGGCGCGCTCGGCGCCGCCACCCACCTCGCGCGGCTCGTCCCGCAGCACCTGATGCGCGCGATGGTCTACACGTGCCGCAACGTCACGGCGGACGAGCTGCACCGCCACGGCTCGGTGCTGGAGGTCGTCCCGGCCGGCGAGCTGCGCGCCAAGGCCATGGAGGTCGCCGCGAACATCGCCGCGAAGGACAGGTACGTCATCCGGCGCGCCAAGGAGTCGCTGAACGGCATCGACCCGGTCGACGTGAAGCGCAGCTACCGCTACGAGCAGGGGTTCACGTTCGAGCTCAACCTCGTCGGCGCCGGCGACGAGCACCGCGACGCCTTCGTCGCCAAGGGGGCCAAGTGAGCAAGGTTCTGTCCATCGAGGAGGTCGCCGGGTCGCTGGAGAGCGGCATGACGATCGGGATCGGCGGCTGGGGCTCGCGGCGCAAGCCGATGGCGCTCGTCCGGGCGATCCTCCGCTCCCCCGTCACCGACCTCACCGTGGTCTCCTACGGCGGGCCGGACGTGGGGCTGCTGTGCGCCGCGGGCAAGATCCGGCGGCTCGTCACCGCGTTCGTGACGATGGACACGGTGCCGCTGGAGCCGCATTTCCGGCAGGCGCGGCAGTCGGGTTCGATCGAGCTGACCGAGTACGACGAGGGCATGTTCATGTTCGGGCTGTACGCGGCGGCGCACCGGCTGCCGTTCCTGCCCACCCCCGTGGGCCTCGGCTCCGACGTGCTGAGGGTCAACCCGGAGCTGAAGACGATCCGGTCGCCGTACGAGGACGGCCGGGAACTCGTCGCCGTCCCGGCCCTGACGATGGACGTGGCGCTCGTGCACATGAACCGCGCCGACGCCCGCGGCAACGCCCAGTACCTCGGCCCGGACCCGTACATGGACGACCTGTTCGCCAAGGCGGCGGACCGCACCTACGTGTCGTGCGAGCGGCTCGTCGACACCGCCGACTTCGCCAAGGAGGGGCCGATACAGTCCCTCCTGATCAGCCGGTCGCACGTGACGGGCGTCGCGGAGACGCCCAACGGGGCGCATTTCACCGACTGCGCACCCGACGCCGGGCGGGACGAGGCGTTCCAGAAGCTCTACGCCCAGTCGGCGGCCGACCCGGACAAGTGGGCGGCGTTCCAGGACCGCTTCCTGTCCGGCGACGAGGCCGCCTACCAGGACGCCGTCCGGGTCTGGCAGGAGGAATCCCGATGAGCACCACGAGCAGCACCGCAGGCAACACCGCGGGCAGCACCACGGGCAGCACCACGGGCACCGTCACGCGGGCCGAGGTCTGCGCGGCCGCGTGCGCCGACCTGTTCCGGGGCGACGGCGAGATCGTCGCGGCGGCGGTCGCCGGGTTCGTGCCGATGCTGGGGTCCCGGCTGGCGCGGGCCACGTTCGAACCGGACCTGCTGACCACCGACGGCGGGCCGGCGCTGAGCGCCGAACCCGTCCCGCTCGGCGCACCAGCGGCGACGGCCGAGGGCTGGCTGCCGTTCCGCGACCACCTGTGGCTCGTCCTCAACGGGCGGCGGCACGTGGTGATGGGGCCGAGCCAGATCGACGCTCACGGCAACACCAACATCTCGTGCATCGGCGACTGGGAGCGCCCGGCGCGGCAGCTCCTCGGCGTGCGCGGCGGGCCGGGCAACACGCTGCTGAACACGACGAGCTACTGGGTGCCGAAGCACTCGACGCGGGTGTTCACCGAGAAGGTCGACATGGTGAGCGGCGTCGGCTGGGACCGGGGCGCGCACGAGATCCGCGCCGTGGTGAGCAACCTCGCCGTCCTCGACTTCGACACCCCGGACAGGCGGATGCGGCTCCGGTCGGTGCATCCCGGCGTGAGCGTCGGCGACGTCGTGGCCGCCACGGGCTTCGAACTGGCCGTCCCGGACGAGGTGCCGGAGACGCGGCTGCCCGGCGGCGAGGAGCTGCGCATCATGCGCGAGGTCCTGGACCCCAAGGGTCTGCGAGAGAGGGAAGTGCCCGCATGAACGAAGCGAACCGGGGAGAGCAGGAGGCCGTCCCCCCGCAGGCGGCGGGCATGGGCGAGCAGGTGCTCGACACCCCGCTGACGCGGCTGGCCGGCGTGCGGCACCCGGTCGTCCAGACCGGCATGGGCTGGGTGGCCGGCCCGCGGCTCGTCACCGCCGTCGCGAACGCCGGTGGCCTCGGGATCCTCGCCTCGGCGACGATGACGCTCGACCAGCTCGCCGACGCGATCCACGAGGTCAAGGACCGCACGGACGCGCCGTTCGGCGTCAACCTGCGCGCCGACGCCGGCGACGCGGGCGACCGCATCGACCTCCTGATCAAGGAGGGCGTGAAGGTCGCCTCGTTCGCGCTCGCACCGAAGAGGGAGCTGATCGCCAAGCTGAAGGACGCCGGGCTCGTGGTGATCCCGTCGGTCGGCGCGCGCCGGCACGCGGAGAAGGTCGCGGGCTGGGGCGCCGACGCCGTCCTGGTGCAGGGCGGCGAGGGCGGCGGCCACACCGGTCCCGTCGCCACGACGCTGCTGCTGCCGCAGGTCGTGGACGCGGTGGACATCCCGGTGATCGCCGCCGGCGGCTTCTTCGACGGACGCGGCCTCGCCGCCGCCCTGGCCTACGGGGCGGCGGGCGTCGCGATGGGCACCCGGTTCCTGCTGACGTCCGACAGCTCGGTGCCGGACGCGGTCAAGCGCGTGTATCTGGAGACCGGCGAGACCGTGGTGACCCGGCAGGTGGACGGGATGCCGCACCGGGTGCTGCGCAGCGAGCTGGTCGACACCCTGGAGGGTTCGGGCCGCGTCGGCGGGCTGGTGCGGGCGCTGCGCAACGGCGCCCGATTCAAGAAGCTGACCGGGATGTCATGGCGCGAGATGATCGCCGACGGGAAGGCGATGAAGCACGGCAAGGAACTGTCGTGGTCGCAGGTCCTCATGGCCGCCAACACGCCGATGCTGCTGAAGGCGGCCATGGTGGACGGCCGTCCCGACCTCGGCGTGATGGCGTCCGGCCAGGTCGTCGGCGTCATCGACGACCTGCCCGGCTGCGGTGACCTGATCGAGGGGATCGTGAAGCAGGCGGCGGAGGCGATCGCCGCCCAGAGCTCGTACCTGGTGCGGGTTCGTACCTGACGCGGCCGACGGACCGATCCGGCAGGGTCAGCGGACGCGGGCGACCCCGCCGAGGTAGGTCGCCCTGCCGAAGTCGAAGTCCCCGCCGCCGTCCTGCCGCCAGTCCTCGACGGGCGCCAGGCCGGGCGGCAGCAGCTCGGCCCCCGCGAACAGCGAGCCGATCTGCGCGCGGCTGCGGAACGTGAAGCCCCCCGCCGTGGTCCGGCTGTAGAGGCCGTCGACCCCGGCCAGCTCGTCGTCGTGTCCCTCTCCGGGGAAGACGTGCGAGATGATCACGTGGCTGCCGGACGGCAGGCTCTCGCACAGACGGCGGGTGATCCGCGTGACGTCCGCGTCATCGGAGACGAACTGCAGGATGGCGCACATGATCAAGGCGATGGGCTGGTCGAAGTCGATCCGGGAGCGCAGCGCGGGGTCGGCGAGCAGCGCCTCCGGGTCGCGCAGATCGCCCTCCAGAACCACGGTCCGCGGATTGTCGGCGAGCAGCGCCCGCGCGTGGACGAGCACGATCGGGTCGTTGTCGACGTAGACGATCTGCGCGTCCGGGGCCTCGCGCAGCACGACCTGGTGCACGTTCTCCTGGGTGGGCAGCCCGGTGCCGATGTCGACGAACTGCCGGATGCCGAGGCCGGTCAGCATCGTCACGGCGCGGCCGAGGAAGGCGCGGTTGGCGCGGGCCGCCAGCCGGACGTCGTTGCCGACCTCCCTGCTGATGGCGATGACCTTGTCCGCGGCCTCCCGGTCGGCGAGGTAGTTGTCCTTGCCGCCCAGGTAGTAGTCGTACATCCGCGCGACGCTCGGAACGTTCGGGTCGATGCCCGAGGGCACCTGCTCGTCACTGCTCACATGCCCCACCCTTTTCTCCTTGGGTAAAGCGAACCACAGGAAGGCCCGTTTCGATCACCTTTCCGATCACGAGTCCGTCACCGTGCGGCGGTACGGCGACGGCGGCGGGGAACGGCGGCGGCGTCCGCGTCAGTAGCGTCCCCCGACGGGCGCCGGCACGCCGTCCAGTTCGGCCAGGTCGGCCTCGGTGAGGTCGAGGTCGGCGGCGCCCGCGTTGTCGCTCAGGTACCGCCGCTTCTTGGTGCCGGGGATCGGGATGACGTGTTCGCCCTGCGCCAGCGTCCAGGCGATGGCGACCTGCGCCGCGGTGGCGCCGTGCCGCCCGGCGACCGCCTTGACGACGTCGACGATGCGCAGGTTGGCGTTGAGCGCGTCCGGCTGGAAGCGCGGGTTGCCGCCCCTGAAGTCGGTGTCCTCGAAGTCGGCGGAGGTGACCGTCCCGGTGAGGAAGCCGCGGCCGAGCGGAGAGAACGGCACGAACGCGGCGCCGTTGGCGGCGCACCAGCCGACCACGTCCCCCGGCCCCTCTCCGCCGGAGGCGTCGCCGGGCAGGGTGCCCGCGCGCCCGCCGGGCGCGCCCAGCGGGTCGCGGGTCCACAGCGACAGCTCCGACTGGATCGCCGCCACCGGGTGGATCGCGTGCGCCTCCGCGGCCTGCGCGACGCCGACCTCCGACAGGCCCAGCCTCCGGACCTTTCCCTCGGCGACCAGCTCGGCCATCGCGCCCCACGTGTCGGCCAGCGGCACGTCCGGGTCGACGCGGTGCAGGTAGTACAGGTCGATCACGTCCGTGCCGAGGCGGCGCAGGCTGTCCTCGGCGGACGCCTTGGCGTGCTCGGGTGTACCCCTCCGGACGATCTTCCTGGTCGCCATGCTCTCGATGACCAGGCCCGTCTTGGTGGCGACGACCGCCTCGTCCCTGCGTCCGGCGAGCGCCCGGCCGACGAGCGTCTCGTTGTGGCCGTCGCCGTAGGGCTGCGCGGTGTCCAGGAACGTGACGCCGAGGTCGAGGGCCTCGCGGATCAGCGCGACCGACGCCGCGTCGTCCCGTTCCGACTCGGTGTAGGCCCAGCTCATCCCCATGCAGCCGAGCCCGACCGCACCGACCGGCGCCCCGGCGAATTCACGTGTCCTCATGTTCCGTCCTTTTCTTTGGAAGGTGTTCTCAGGCCTGTGCCGTGGTCAGGCGGTAAGGTCCGGGGACGGCGGCGACGAGCCCGCCGTCCACGATGAGGTCCTGCCCGTTGACGTACCCGGCGTCCGCCGAGGCGAGGAACGCGACGACGCCCGCCACCTCCTCGGACGTGCCGATCCGGCCGGACGCGACCTGCGCGCGGATCCCGTCCGCCTCCTCCTCGGGTACGGCGCCGCGGTACATCGGCGTGTCGATGTACCCGGGGCTGACCGAGTTGACGCGGACTCCCCGCGGGCCGAGTTCGGCGGCGAGGGTGCGGGTCAGGCTCTGCACGGCGGCCTTCGTCGCCGAGTACACCGAGCCGACCGGCAGACCGCGGTGCATCGTCCACGACGCGTTGATCACGACCGCGGCGTCCGCGGCCAGCAGCGGCAGCGCCTTCTGGACGGTGAAGAAGACGCCCTTGAAGTTGACGTCCACGGCGTGGTCGAAGTCGGCCTCGGTCATCTCGGCGGCCGGGCCGAACAGGGCGATCCCCGCATTCGCGAAGACGACGTCCAGGCGGCCGTGCCGGTCCCGGACGGTCTCCATGAGCGCGTCCAGGTCCGGCAGGCTCGCCGCGTCGGCGCGGACCGCGAGGAGCCGGTCACCGCCGTCCAGTTCCTTGGCGGCCGCGTCGAGGCGCGCCCGGTCGCGTCCGGTGACGACGACCGAGGCGCCCTCGTCCAGCAGGCGGCGGGCGGTGGCCAGGCCCATCCCGCTCGTCCCGCCGGTGATCAGTGCGACCTTGTCCGTGAAGCGCGAGTTGTGTGTCATGCCGACGATCGTCCCGGCCTTTCCGGCGGGGCGGCAGAGTCCGCTTATCGTGGGTCCGCCACCACCACCCTCGCGGGTCAGCCTGCGGCGGCCAGGCCGCGCCGGGCCGTGAGGCGTTCGAGGCGCTCCCGCGTTCCCGTCTCCGGCTGCGGGTTGTACAGGACGAGGTCGTGCCCGGGACGGTCGGCCACCGGCAGCACCGTCGCATCGAAGATCATCTCACCGGCCTCCGGATGCCGGATCGCCTTGACCGCCTGCGTCCGCGCGCTGACCTCGTGCCGGGCCCACAGCTCCGCGAACTCCGGGCTGACCGACAGCAAGTCCTCGGCGATCCGGGCGAACTCGGGGTCGTCGGGGAAGCGGGCGGCGTCGGCGCGGAAGCGCCCCACGACGTCGGGCGCCACCGCGGTCCAGTGCACGTGCAGGGACCGGTAACGGACGCTCGTGAAGAACGTGACCAGGCAGTTGTGGTCGGTGTCGCCGTACCCGAACACCTCGCGGGCGGCATCGTTGAACGCGATGAGGTTCCAGTGCCGCTCGCGGATGTAGGCCGGGCGCGGCGCCCAGGCGTCCAGGAGCCGCCGGAGCTCCGGTGTGACCGGGGCGGCCAGGTCCCCCGCGGCCCTGGGCGGGTTGAGGCCGGCCAGCAGGTACAGGTGCTCGCGCTCGGCGCCGTCCAGCCGCAGGGCCCGGCTGATCGCGTCCAGCACCGCACCGGACACCGTGATGTCCCGGCCCTGCTCCAGCCACGTGTACCAGGACACCCCGACGCCGGCCAGGACGGCGACCTCCTCGCGGCGCAGGCCCGGCGTCCGGCGCCGTGCCCCGGCGGGCATGCCGACGTCGGACGGGTCGAGCCGGGCGCGGCGGGTCCGCAGGAAGTCGCGCAGCTCGGCGCGGCGGCGGCCGGGAGCGGCCGCGGGGGTCGGGCTTGCCATGCCGCCACGATATCCGCCGCCCGCGGCCGCCATGATCGTCCGGCGGCGGTCAGTCCTCCAGCAGCCGGCGGCCGATGATCATCTTCTGGATGTCGGCGGTGCCCTCGCCGATCAGCAGCATCGGGGCCTCGCGGTAGAGGCGCTCGATCTCGTACTCGGTGGAGTAGGCGTAGCCGCCGTGGATGCGGAAGGCGTCCTCCACGACCTCCTTGCAGTACTCGCCGGCGAGGTACTTGGCCATGCCCGCCTCCAGGTCGTTGCGCTCGCCGGAGTCCTTGCGCCGCGCCGCCATCACCACCATCTGGTGCGCGGCCTCGATCTTGGTGGCCATCTCCGCGAGGCGGAACAGGACGGCCTGGTGCTCGGCGATGGGCCTGCCGAACGTCTCGCGCTGCCGCGCGTAGCCGATCGCCAGCTCGTAGGCGCGTTTCGCGACGCCGCACGCCCGCGCGGCGACGTTCACGCGGCCGACCTCGACGCCGTCCATCATCTGGTAGAAGCCGCGGCCGGGCGTTCCGCCGAGGATCTGCGCGGACGGGACGCGGTGGGAGTCGAAGAGCAGCTCGGTGGTGTCGATGCCCTTGTAGCCCAGCTTCCCGATCTTGCCGGGGACGGTGAGGCCGGGCGCGACCTCGCCGAAGCCGGGGGTCTTGTCGATGAGGAACGTGGTCATGCCCCGGTGGCCCGCGTCCGGGTCGGTCTTGACGAGGGTGGCGACGAGGTTGGCCGAGGCGCCGTTCGTCAGCCACATCTTCCGGCCGTCGATGACGTGGTGGTCGCCGTCCGGGACGGCGCGGGTCGTGATGGCCGAGACGTCCGAGCCGCAGCCGGGCTCCGACATCGAGAACGCGCCCCGGATCTCGCCGGTCGCCATCTTCGGCAGGTAGTGCGCCTTCTGCGCGGCCGTTCCGTGCTGGGTGATCATCCAGGCGACGATGAAGTGGGTGTTGATGATGCCGGACACGCTCATCCAGCCCCGCGCCAGCTCCTCGACGGCCAGCGCGTAGGTCAGCAGCGACTCGCCGAGCCCGCCGTGCTCCTCGCCGATCATGAGGCCGAAGAGCCCGAGGTCCTTCATGCCGTCCACGATCGCGTGCGGGTACTCGTCGGCGCGCTCCAGTTCGGCGGCGACCGGAATGATCTCCTTCTCGGTGAACGCGCGCACGGTCGCGATGATCTCCCGCTGCTCGTCCGTCAGCCCGTGGGTCTGCTGCAGCCTGCTCACGTTCCGTTCCTCTCGGAGTCCCGGTCCATCAAACCTCCTGGGAATTTTTTATACGATATGGGGGCGGTCGAGCGAAGAGAAGGGGTACGCGTACGTCACCCTTGCCGGCCGTCCCAGAAGCCCTGCCCCTCCAGGTGCACGACCAGCAGCGTGCCCGCGTGCCGGATGTGGGCGCGCATCGCCTGCCGGGCGGCGTCCGCGTCCCCGGTGCGGAGCGCGGCCAGGACGAGGTGGTGGTCGTCGACCGACGCCTGGCTCCAGCCCTGGATGCTGGAGTAGAAGCGGCGCGGCGCGTACCGCACCACGAGCCGCAGCAGCCACGCCGTCTTGGGCGAGTCGGCGCACAGGTTGATCACGCGGTGGAACTGGTGGTTGGCGCGCTCGATGGCCTCGGAGTCCTTGGCCCTGGAGGCCTGTTCCAGCAGCGCCTGCGTCCGGCCGAGCGACTCCAGCTCCGCGTCGGTGACCTTCTCGGCGGCGCGGGCGGCCAGCTCGCCGGCGAAGTACGCCTGCGCCTCGAACAGGTCCTGGACGTCCTGCCGGGTCAGCGGGGCCGGCATGAACCCGCGCCGCGGCTCCAGGGTGACGAACCCCTCGCCGCGCAGCGAGAGCAGGGCCTCCCGGACGGGGGTGACGCTGATCCCGAGGTCGTCGGCGATCCGCTCCAGGCGGAGGAACTCCCCGTGCCCGACCTGGCCCGACATGATGAGCTCGCGCACGTAGGCGGCCACCTCGTCGCCCAGGTGGCGGCGCCTGCCGAGGGCCCGGTCACCGGAAAGTGCCACTGTCATCGTCTCCCGTACGCCGTGGGGCGCGCCCGTGTGGTGGGATGGCGGCCGCGTCACATTATGGACGGCCGCGGCTCCGCCGCCATTGACACCGCGCCTTTTCAAATCAAATATATGAAATAGTCTTCGGATGGACCAGGGCGAGAGGGAGAGCGGCAGTCGTGTTCACGCTCAGTGACGAGGAGCGCGCCATCGTCGAGGTCGTCGCCGACTTCGTCGACCGGGAGGTCCGCCCGGTCGCCCGGGATCTGGAGCACGCGGGAACGTACCCCGCGCACCTCATCGACCGCATGAAGGAACTCGGCGTGTACGGGCTCGCCGTCCCCGAGCCGTACGGCGACGTGAGCGTGTCCAAGGCGTGCTACGCGCTGGTCACCGAGGAACTGGCGCGCGGGTGGATGACCCTCGCCGGGGCGTTCGGCGGGCACACGGTCGTCTCGCATCTGCTCGCCGTGTTCGGCACCGAAGAGCAGAAGGCCCGCTACCTGCCCCGGATGGCGACCGGGGAGCTGCGCGCCACGATGGCGCTGACCGAGCCGTCCGGCGGCTCGGACCTGCAGGCGATGAGCACGGCCGCGCGGCGTGACGGCGACAGGTACGTCGTCGACGGCGCCAAGATGTGGATCACCAACGCGCGCATGTCGGGGCTGATCGCGCTGATGTGCAAGACCGATCCGGGCGCCTCGCCGCGGCACCGGGGCATCAGCATCCTGCTGGTCGAGAAGGGGCCCGGCCTGAGCGTCTCCCGCGACCTGCCCAAGCTCGGCTACAAGGGCGTGGAGAGCTGCGAGCTGTCGTTCGACGGCTACGAGGCGCCCCTCGGCGCGCTGCTCGGCGGCGAGGAGGGACGCGGCTTCGCCCAGATGATGCGGGGCCTGGAGGTGGGCCGGATCCAGGTCGCGGCGCGCGCGCTGGGCGTGGGACGCGCCGCCTTGGAGGACTCCCTGCGCTACGCCCAGGAACGGGAGGCGTTCGGCAAGCCGATCTGGCAGCACCAGTCCATCGGCAACTACCTCGCCGACATGGCCACCCAGCTGCGGGCGGCCCGGCTGCTCACCCTCGACGCCGCGGCGCGCCTCGACGCCGGGGAGCGCTGCGACATGGAGGCGGGCATGGCCAAGCTGTACGCGTCCGAGGCGGCGATGCAGATCGCGCTGAACGCGGTCCGCATCCACGGCGCGGCCGGCTACTCCACCGAGTTCGACATCGAACGCTACTTCCGCGACGCCCCGCTCATGATCGTCGGCGAGGGGACGAACGAGATCCAGCGCAACGTGATCGTCAAGCAGCTGATCGAGCGGAACCGGATCTGAGCCCCGCCGCTCACGGCTGCGCGGCGGGGTCCTCGCCGGCGCGGATCCAGTCGAAGGTGCGCTCCACGGCGCGTTTCCAGTTGTCGTACTCGGCGGCGCGCCGCTGCGGCTCCATCGCCGGGACCCACCGGGCCGCGCGGTGCCAGTTGCGGCGCAGCCCTTCGAGCCCGGCCCAGTAGCCGACGGCGAGCCCGGCGGCGTAGGCGGCGCCGAGCGACACCGTCTCGACCACCATCGGCCGCGCCACCGGAACGTTCAGCATGTCGGCGACCATCTGCATGACGAGGTTGTCGGACGTCATGCCGCCGTCGGCCTTCAGTTCCCTGAGGGACAGCCCCGAGTCGGCGTTCATCGCGTCCACGACCTCGCGGGTCTGCCAGGCGGTCGCCTCCAGCACCGCCCGCGCCAGGTGTCCCTTGGTGATGTAGGAGGTCAGGCCGACGATGATGCCGCGGGCCTCGCTGCGCCAGTGCGGGGCGAACAGGCCGGAGAACGCCGGGACGATGTAGCAGCCGCCGTTGTCGTCGACCGACCGGGCCAGCGTCTCGATCTCCGGCGCGGTGGTGATCAGCCCGAGCCCGTCCCGGAACCACTGCACCAGTGCGCCGGTGATCGCGATCGACCCCTCCAGGGCGTACACGGCGGGCTCGTCGCCGATCTTGTATCCGACGGTGGTGAGCAGGCCGTTGTCCGACGTCACCGGTGTGGTGCCGGTGTTCATCAGGAGGAACGCGCCCGTCCCGTAGGTGCATTTGGTCTCGCCCGGGGCGAAGCACGTCTGGCCGAACAGGGCGGCCTGCTGGTCGCCGAGGGCGGCGCCGATGCGGACGCCGGGGAACACGCGGCGGGCCGTCCCGTAGGTCTCGGTGGACGACCTGATCTCCGGCAGCATCGCCTTCGGGACGCCGAAGAAGTCGAGCAGGCCGTCGTCCCAGCTCAGCGTGTGCAGGTCCATCAGCAGCGTGCGGCCGGCGTTGGTGACGTCGGTGACGTGGACGCCGCCGTCCACGCCGCCGCTGAGGTTCCAGATCAGCCAGCTCTCCATCGTGCCGAACAGGACCTCGCCGCGTTCGGCGCGTTCGCGCAGGCCGGGCGTGTGGTCGAGCAGCCAGCGGATGCGCGGCGCCGAGAAGTAGGTGGCCAGCGGCAGCCCGCTGCGCTCGGTGACGACCGCGGCGCCGGGGGCGCGGGCCAGCTCGTCCACGAGGGCGCCGGTCCGCATGTCCTGCCAGACGATGGCGCGGCCGATCGGCACACCGGTCAGCCGGTCCCACAGGACGGTCGTCTCGCGCTGGTTGGCGATCCCGACGGCCGCGATCTGGCCGGTGGACGCCCCGGCCTGGGCGAGCGCCTCGGGCGCGATGCGTTCGAGGTTGCGCCAGATCTCCATCGGGTCGTGCTCGACCCAGCCGGGCCTAGGGAAGTGCTGCCGGTGCTCACGCTGCGCGACCGACACCAGCCGGCCGCCGTGGTCGAACAGGATGCACCGGGTCGATGTGGTGCCCTGGTCGATCGACATCACGTAGCGTTCGGTCACGACCGGCCCTCTCCCCCTGGACGCGCGCCCCCTCGAACCGGTGCCGCCGGCGCCGCCCGCCGGGCGTCACCAGCGGGAGCCGCCGAGGTCCCGGGAGACCGCGCGGGCCGCGTCGCGGACGAACGCCACGAGCCTCGGCTCGGGGACGCGGCGGGCGTCGCAGATCCGCTCGACCGCGCCGGAGATCCCGATGGCCCCGACGACCAGTCCCCCGTACCCGCGGATCGGGGCGGCGATGCCCGCCTCCCCGATGGACAGCTCCTCGGTCTCGGCCGCCCAGCCGTTCTCCCGGACCCGGGTGGCGGCCCGTGCGAGTTCTCTCGGATCGGTGATGGTCCGCCGGCAGTAGGACTCCAGGACGGTGTCGCGGATGGACGCCGCGGCGTTGGCGTCGTGGGCGAGCAGCGCCTTGCCGAGCGCGGTGGCGTGCAGCGGGAGCAGGGAGCCGACGTCCATGGCCTGGAGCGTGTCGTCCGGGCGGAACACGTGGTGGACGACCAGGACCTGGCCGTCCAGCAGGGTCCCGATGCGGACGGCCTCGCCGCTGCGGGACGCCAGGGCGTCGGCCCAGTTGATGGCGCGGGACCGCAGTTCGTTGACGTCCAGGTAGCTGGTGCCGAGATGCAGGAGCGCGGCGCCCAGCTGGTACTTGCCGGTGCCGCCGTCCTGCTCGACGAAGCCGACGCGCTCCAGGGTGCGGAGGATGCCGTGGGCGGTGCCCCGGGCGAGGCCCAGGGACGTGGCGACCTCGCCGACGCCGAGCCGGCCCGAACTCGCGGCGAGCAGGCGCAGGATGGCGGCGGCCCGCTCGATCGATTGCACAGGTCCGGGCATGAATCCGATGGTAGTTCGCACGGCGGGGTGCCGACAATGTCGGCAACTGCCGCGATCACCGTCATCTTCGCCCCGAACTGCCCGGATTCTGTGATCTGGTGCACAGGGGGGAGGGTAACCGCCGCCGGGCCGTGACGAAAGTGTTCGACATTGTCGGCAGCGTCCCGTTGTGCGGCTTTCCGGGCCGACTTAGCGTCCTGCCCAGCCTCGAAGGGGCTCGCGTCCACCCCGCATCAGCCCACCCCAGCACCACCCACCCCTGCACCACCCAGCCCGCACCACCGGGAGCGCTCATGGCGGAACGACCCAGAATCCCCACGCTCGCCGGCGAGCTCGCAGCCGAGTTCGCCGGCACCATGATCCTCATCCTCTTCGGCGTCGGCGTCGTCGCGCAGGTCGCCGGCGCCGAGCTCGGCGACCACGACAGCATCGCCTGGGCCTGGGGCCTCGGCGTCACGCTCGGCGTCTACGTCGCGGCCCGCATCAGCGGCGCGCACCTGAACCCGGCCGTGACCGTCGCCCTCGCCGTGTTCAAGGACTTCGCCTGGCGCAGGACCGCGCCCTACATCGCCGCGCAGACCGCGGGGGCGTTCGTCGCGGCGCTGATCGTCCGCTGGAACTACAGCGAGATCCTCGCCAAGGTCGACCCCGGCCACACGATCAAGACACAGGGCGTCTTCTCGACCCTGCCGGGAAACGGCACCCTCCCGGTCGGCACCTGGGGCGCGTTCCGCGACCAGGTGATCGGCACCGCCATCCTGCTCTTCCTGATCAAGGTCCTCACCGACGTGCGCAACTCGCCGCCGCTGGCCAACCTCGCCCCGTTCCTGATCGGCCTCGTGGTCGTGGCGATCGGGATGGCGTTCGGCTCCGCCGCCGGGTACGCGATCAACCCGGCCCGCGACTTCGGCCCCCGCCTCGCCTCGTTCCTCACCGGCTACGGCGGCGCGTGGCGGGACCAGTACGGCGACCTGTACTTCTGGGTGCCGATCATCGCACCGCTCATCGGCGGCGTGCTCGGCGCCGGCCTCTACAAGGTGCTCATCGGGCGGTTCCTGCCGTCCGCGGACGAGCCCGCCCAGGTCCCCGCGAAACCCGAGCCCGA
This sequence comes from Spirillospora sp. NPDC048823, assembly GCF_043198445.1. NCBI lineage: Bacteria > Bacillati > Actinomycetota > Actinomycetes > Streptosporangiales > Thermomonosporaceae > Spirillospora > Spirillospora sp. NPDC048823. The sequence goes on from NZ_JBICUT010000022.1 coordinate 90,081, forward strand.
GTACGAGGCGGCGTGAGCCGTCCCGTCCCCGTCCGCCCGCCCATCCCAGGAGAACCCACGCATGGCTGACTTCGTCGGAGCGCTCGACCAGGGCACCACGAGCACCCGCTTCATGATCTTCGATCACGGCGGCAACGAGATCGCCCGCCATCAGCTCGAACACGAGCAGATCCTGCCGCAGGCGGGCTGGGTGGAGCACAACCCCACCGAGATCTGGGAACGGACCCGCGCCGTCATCCAGTCCACCCTCAACAAGGCCGATCTCAGCCACACCGATCTGGCCGCGTTGGGCATCACCAACCAGCGCGAGACGACGGTGGTGTGGAACAGGCGGACCGGCCGCCCGTACTACAACGCGATCGTCTGGCAGGACACCCGCACCGACCGCATCGCCGCCGCCCTGGAGCGGGACGGCAAGGGGGACGTCATCCGGCGCAAGGCCGGGCTCCCCCCGGCCACGTACTTCTCGGGCGGCAAGATCCAGTGGATCCTGGAGAACGTCGAGGGCGTCCGCGAGGCCGCCGAGAACGGCGACGCGATCTTCGGCACGACCGACAGCTGGGTGCTGTGGAACCTCACGGGCGGGACGGACGGCGGCGTGCACGTCACCGACCCGACCAACGCCAGCCGCACCATGCTCATGGACCTGGAGACCCTCGACTGGGACGACGAACTCCTGTCGTTCTTCGGCATCCCGCGCCGGATGCTGCCGCGGATCAGGCCGTCCTCCGCGTCCGGCGGCTACGGCCTGACGCGCCCGGACGGCCCGCTCGGCGGCAAGGTCCCGCTGACCGCCGCGCTCGGCGACCAGCAGGCCGCGACGGTCGGGCAGGTGTGCTTCGCGCCCGGCGAGGCCAAGAACACCTACGGCACCGGCAACTTCCTCCTGCTCAACACCGGCAACGAACTCGTCCGCTCGTCGCAGGGCCTCCTGACGACGGTGTGCTACCAGTTCGGCCAGGAGAAGCCGGTCTACGCGCTGGAGGGGTCGATCGCGGTGACGGGGTCGGCCGTGCAATGGCTGCGCGACCAGCTCGGCATCATCTCCGGCGCCGCCCAGAGCGAAGCCCTGGCCCGCCAGGTCGACGACAACGGCGGCGTCTACTTCGTCCCCGCCTTCTCCGGCCTGTTCGCCCCCTACTGGCGCTCGGACGCCCGCGGCGCCATCGTCGGACTCTCACGCTTCAACACCAACGCCCACCTCGCCCGCGCCACCCTCGAATCCATCTGCTACCAATCCCGCGACGTCGTCGAAGCCATGCGCGAGGACTCCGGCGTCACCCTGGACGTCCTCAAAGTCGACGGCGGCGTCACCGCCAACGAACTGTGCATGCAAATGCAGGCCGACATCCTCGGCGTCCCCGTCTCCCGCCCCGTCGTCGCCGAAACCACCGCACTGGGCGCCGCCTACGCCGCCGGCCTGGCCACCGGCTTCTGGAACACCACCGACGAACTCCGCCAGAACTGGAACGAAGACCGCCGCTGGAACCCCACCTGGACCGACCAGCAACGCCGAACCGGCTACGCCGGCTGGAAGAAGGCCGTCGAACGCACCCTCGACTGGGTGGAGCTCGACTGACGCCCGGTCAACCGGGCCGCGGCGAGCCGTCGTCCTGCGCGACCCCTGGACGACGGCTCGCCGTAACCCGGCGGCGGGACACTCGACCAACCTCTCTCCGGGAGCAAGCAGTGACATCCGTAGCCCTTGGACCGCAGTACCGCCAGGACATCCTGCGCGATCTCGCCGAGACCGAGTTCGACGTCCTGGTCGTCGGCGGCGGCATCGTCGGCTCCGGCGCGGCCCTCGACGCGATCTCGCGGGGCCTGTCCGTCGCCCTCGTGGAGGCGCGGGACTGGGCGGCCGGGACGTCCAGCCGCTCCAGCAAGCTGATCCACGGCGGGCTCCGCTATCTCGAACAGCGCGACTTCGGGCTCGTCCGGGAGGCGCTGCGGGAGCGGACCCTTCTCCTGCACCGCCTCGCCCCGCATCTGGTGCGTCCCGTCCGTTTCCTCTACCCGCTGCGCAACCGGGTGTGGGAGCGGGCCTACGTGAGCGCGGGCGTCACCCTGTACGACACGATGGGCGGTGCCCGCGCGCTCCCCCGCCACCGGCAGCTGACACGGCGCGGCGCCCTGCGGGAGGCGCCGGCGCTCCGGCCGGACGCGCTGGTCGGCGCGATCCAGTACTACGACGCGCAGGTCGACGACGCCCGCTACACGATGATGGTCGCCCGGACCGCCGCGCAGTACGGCGCGAAGGTCGCCACCCGTGCCGAGATGACCGGGTTCCTGCGCGAAGGCGAGCGGGTGACCGGCGCCCACGTCCTGGATCTGGAGGGCGGGCGGGAGATCGCCGTGCGGGCCCGGCGCGTGGTGTGCGCGACCGGGGTGTGGACGGACGGCGCGCAGGCGATGACCGGGTCACGGGCCTCGTTCGCCGTGCAGGCGTCCAAGGGCGTCCATTTGATGGTGCCGCGCGACCGGATCCCGATGGGCACCGGCCTGATCACGCGCACGTCCAAGAGCGTGCTGTTCATCATCCCGTGGGGGCGGCACTGGCTCGTCGGCACCACCGACACCCCCCACGAGGACGGCCCGGATCATTGTGGGGGGACGACCCCCCACACCCCCCGGAACTGCCTGAAGGAGCCCGTCGCCGCCCACACCGACATCGGCTACCTGCTCGACCAGGCGAACGCCGTGCTGCGCACTCCGCTGACGCACGACGACATCGAGGGCGTGTACGCGGGCCTGCGGCCGCTGCTGTCCGGGGACATGGACGACACGACCCGGCTGTCGCGCGAGCACGCCGTCGCCGAACCGGTTCCGGGCATGGTCGTGGTCACCGGCGGCAAGTTCACCACCTACCGGGTGATGGCGCGGGACGCGGTCGACGTGGTCGCCGAGGGCCTGGACGACGCCGTCCCCCCGTCGGTCACCGGCCGGCTGCCGATCCTCGGCGCGGTCGGGTTCGAGGTGCTGTGGAACGAGCGGCGCCGCCTCGCCGCCGGGTCCGGCCTGCACGTCGCGCGGATCGAGCACCTGCTGCACCGGTACGGGTCGTGCGCCCGCGAGGTCCTGGACCTGGTCGCGGACGACCCGATGCTGGGACTGCCCGTCCCCGGCGCCGAGGACTACCTGTGCGCCGAGGCGGTCTACGCGGTGACGCACGAGGGCGCGCTGCACCTGGAGGACGTCCTGGCCCGGCGCCTGCGCATATCGATCGAGGAGTGGGACGGCGGCGTCGCGGCGGCGTCCCATGTCGCCGAACTCCTCGCGCCCCGGCTCGGCTGGGGCCGCGAGGAGATCGCCGACGAGATCAAACGGTACGTGCTGCAGATCGCGGCGGAACGCCGCGGCGGGCCCGCCGTCCCGGAAACACCCGTCCCCGCCGCCTGACGCGGCGGTCATCGTGGGATTCGAGCCGGCTCAAGCCGGGATGACGGGACAGTGCGTGCCCTTGTAGACGGTGGGGACGCAGCGGTTGCAGTGGATGCACAGGGACGGGGTGGACGGGTCGGCGGCGATGCGGTTCACCAGGTCGGGTTCGCGGAGCAGGGCCCGGGCCATGGCGACGAACTGGAAGCCCTCCCCCATGGCCGTGTCCATGGTCGCGCGGTCGGTGATGCCGCCCAGCAGGATCAGCGGCAGGTCGAGTTCGGCGCGGAACCTGCGTGCGTGTTCGAGCAGGTAGGCGTCCTGGTAGGGATAGGCCCGCAGGAACCTCTTGCCGAACATCCGGATGCCGACGCGCATCGCCGGCTTGTAGCTCGCGGCGAACTCCGGGATCGGCATCTCGCCGCGGAACAGGTACATCGGGTTGAGCAGTGAGCTGCCGGCGGTCAACTCCAGCGCGTCGACCGTGCCCTCCTCCTGGAGGCGGCGGGCGACGTACACGCTGTCGTCGATCTCCAGGCCGCCGCGGACGCCGTCGCGCATGTTGAGCTTGGCGGTGACGGCGATGCGGTCGCCGACCTCGTCGCGGACGGCGCGGGCGATACCGAGCGCGACCTTGGCGCGGTTCTCGATCGGCCCGCCGTAGGCGTCCTTGCGCCGGTTGAGGCGGGGGCTGAGGAACGAGCTGGCCAGATAGTTGTGCCCGAAGTGGATCTCGACGGCGTCGAACCCCGACTCGATCGCCAGGCGGGCGGCCTCGGCGTGCGCGCGGGTGATCCGCTCGATGTCCCCGGCGGTGGCCACCTTGGTGAAGCGCATGCCGAGCGGGTTGAAGAACCGCCCGGCCGAGACGGCGGGCAGCCTGTTGGAGCTCGCGTCGGCGACCGGCCCGGCGTGGCCGATCTGCGCGGACGCGGCGGCGCCCTCGGCGTGGACGGCGTCGGTGAGCCGCCGCAGGCCGGGGACGGCGTCGGGCCGCATCCAGATCTGCCGCCGCTCCGTGCGTCCCTCCGGGGCGACCGCGCAGTAGGCGACGGTCGTCATGCCCACTCCCCCGGCGGCGGGGCGGCGGTGGTACTCGATCAGGTCGTCGGTCACCAGCGCGTCGGGCGTCATCCCCTCGAACGTGGCGGCCTTGATCACGCGGTTGCGCAGGGTGAGCGGCCCCAGCCGGGCCGGTTCGAAGACGTCCATGGTCAGAGACGCTCGATGATGGTGACGTTGGCCTGGCCGCCGCCCTCGCACATGGTCTGGAGGCCGTAGCGGCCGCCGGTGCGCTCCAGCTCGTGCAGGAGGGTGGTCATCAGGCGGGCGCCGGTGGCGCCGAGCGGGTGGCCGAGGGCGATGGCGCCGCCGTTGGGGTTGGTCGTCGCCGGGTCGGCGCCGGTCTCCTTCAGCCAGGCGAGCACGACGGACGCGAACGCCTCGTTGATCTCGACGGCGTCGATGTCGCCGATCGTCATCCCGGTCTTCTTCAGCGCGTACGCGGTGGCGGGGATCGGCGCGGACAGCATCCGGATCGGGTCCTCGCCGCGGGCGGAGATGTGGTGGATCCGGGCGCGCGGGGTGAGGCCGTGGTCCTTGACGGCCTGCTCGGACGCGATGAGGAGCGCGGCGGCGCCGTCGGAGATCTGGGACGAGACGGCCGCGGTGAGGCGCCCGCCGTCCACGAGGGTCTTCAGGCCCGCCATCTTCTCCCTGGTGGTGTCGCGGCGCGGCCCCTCGTCGGTGGTGACGCCCTCGTAGGGGGCGATCTCGCGCTCGAAGCGTCCCCCGTCGATGGCGCGGATGGCGCGCTGGTGCGACTCGTAGGCGAACGCCTCCATCTCCTCGCGGGAGAGGTCCCAGTCGCGGGCGATCATCTCGGCGCCGTGGAACTGCGACACCTCGGTGTCGCCGTAGCGGCGCGTCCAGCCCTTGGATCCGGCGAACGGCCCCTCGGTGAAGCCGAGCGCCGCGGCGGCGGTCATCGCGGAACCGATCGGGATCTGCGACATGTTCTGCACGCCGCCCGCCACGACCAGGTCGGACGTCCCCGACAGGACGGCCTGCGCGGCGAAGTGCACGGCCTGCTGGGACGAGCCGCACTGCCGGTCGACGGTGACGCCGGGGACCTCCTCGGGCAGCCCGGCGGCGAGCCAGCAGGTGCGGGCGATGTCGCCGGCCTGCGGCCCGAGGGTGTCGACGCAGCCGAACACGACGTCCTCGACCGCGGCCGGGTCGGCCTTCGTGCGGTCCATCAGCGCCGTCAGCACGTGCGCACCGAGGTCGGCGGGGTGCGCGCCGGACAGGCCGCCGCCGCGCCGCCCGACAGGAGCGCGGACCGCGTCGACGATGTATGCCTCGGCCATGGGGTTCTCCTTAGCGGGGGTTAGCTCAGTGGGGCCTAGCTCGCCTGGATCCCTTCGAGGAACATGGCGAGGTACTGCTTGGCGATGTCGTCGGCGGACAGCCGCCCGCCGGGCTGGTACCAGTTGGCGGCGACCCAGACGGTGTCGCGGATGAACCGGTAGACGAGGCTCGGGTCGAGGTCGTCGCGGAACGCGCCCTCGGCGACGCCCCTCTCCAGCAGGGAGAGCCACATCTCCTCGAACCTGCGCCGCGACTCGTGCAGGTAGTGGAACCGCTCGCTGGTCGCGAGGTGCTTGGACTCGTTCTGGTAGAGGACGACGGCGGGCCGGTGCAGGTCGATCGACCGGAACGACTCGACGACGATCCCCTCCAGGGTGTCGCGCGCGCTGAGCCCGGCCCCCAGGACGCGGTCGTAGGAGGCCCACATCTCGTCCAGGAAGGTCGACAGGATCTCGTCGGCCATCGCCTCCTTGGAGTCGAAGTGGTAGTAGAGGCTGCCGCCGAGGATGCCTGCCGCGTCGGCCACCTTCCGGACGGTGGTGGCGGAGTACCCCTGGGAGGCGAACACCTCCGCCGCCGTGGCGAGCAGCTCGGCCCGCCGTCCCGCGCGGGCGGCGGCGGTGCCCTCGGCGTCGCGCCTTCGTGGACTCATCGTTCTCCTTATGCGTGCTGTGAGGAGACGGAGACGACCTCGCCCGTCATGTACGACGAGTAGTCGCTGGCCAGGAAGACGATGACGTTGGCCACCTCCCACGGTTCCGCGTAGCGGCCGAACGCCTCGCGGCGCGTCAGCTCGTCCAGCAGCTCCTCCGAGGTCACCTTCACCAGGTGCGGATGCATCGCGAGGGACGGCGAGACCGCGTTGACGCGGACGCCGAAGTCGGCGGCCTCCAGCGCGCTGCAGCGGGTGAGGGCCATGACGCCGGCCTTGGCGGCGGCGTAGTGGGACTGCCCCTTCTGCGCCCGCCAGCCGATCACCGACGCGTTGTTGACGATGACGCCCGAGCCCCGGTCGCGCATGATCCGCAGGGCGGCGCGGGTGCAGCGCATCGTGCCGTTGAGGGTGATGTCGAGGACGCGGCCCCACTGGTCGTCGGTCATGTCGACCAGGTCGGCCGTCCCGCCGAGGCCCGCGTTGTTGACGGCGACGTCGATGTGCCCGAAGCGCTCCACGGCCAGGTCGTACAGGGCCTGGACCTGCTCCTCCGAGGTCACGTCGCAGGCCAGTGAGGCGACCCGGCCGGCGCCGAACTCCTTCTCCAGCTCCTGCGCGGACGCGGTGAGGCGCCGCTCGTGGGCGTCGGAGATCAGCACGCGGGCGCCCTCCTCCAGGCAGCGGCGGGCGGTGGCGCCGCCGATCCCGGCCCCGGCCGCCGCGGTGATCACGACGGCGCGGTCCTTGAGGAGCCCGTGTCCGGGTACGTAGGGCGGGGTCATCCGCGTGTCTCCCTGCTTGCGGCCGGTTCCCGGGGGAGCCCGAGCACCCGTTCGGCGATGATGTTGCGCTGGATCTCGTTGGACCCGGCGTAGATCGTGTCGGAGCGGGAGAACAGGAACAGCCGCTGCCAGTCGTTCAGATCGTACGGCTGTGTTTCCTCCGTCCCCCCGCCGGAGGCCCGCCCCCGCCTCCCGTCGGCGACCATCCCGGCGGCGCCGAGGACGTCCATGGCCAGCTCGCCGAGTTCGCGGTGCCAGGTGCCCCAGACGAGCTTGGAGATGGACGACTCCGGCCCGGGCGCCCCGGCGGCGACGCCCGCCATGGTCCGCACGGCGTTCAGCCGCATGATCTCCAGGCCCATGTACGACCTGGTCAGACGGTCGCGCAGCAGCGGGTCGCCGATGGCGCCGGTGCGGCGGGCCAGCTCGGCGACGCCCTCGAACTCGCGGCGGAACCCGACCTGCTGGCCGAGCGTCGCGACGCCCCGCTCGAACCCGAGCGTGGCCATCGCGATCTTCCAGCCCTCGCCCGGCGCGCCCACGATGTTGCCCGCCTCGGTGCGGGCGGCGTCGAAGAAGACCTCGTTGAACTCGGAGGTCCCGGTCAGCTGGACGATCGGGCGGATGTCCACGCCGTCCTGCTTCATCGGGACGAGCAGGTACGACAGGCCGCGGTGGCGGGACGATCCCGGCTCGGTCCGGCAGACGAGGAAGCACCAGTCCGATTCGAGGGCCAGGGACGTCCAGACCTTCTGGCCGTTGATCAGCCAGTGGTCGCCGGCCGGTTCGGCGCGGGTCTGCACGTTGGCGAGGTCGGAGCCGGCGTTGGGCTCGGAGTACCCCTGGCACCACAGTTCCTCGACGGCCACGATCGGCGGGAGGAAGCGGGCGCGCTGCTCGTCGGTGCCGAACGCGATGATCGTGGGGCCGAGGAGGTTCTCGCCGATGTGGTTGACCCGGGCGGGCCCGTCGGCCAGCGCGTACTCCTCGTGGAAGATCACCTGCTGCTCGACGGTCGCGCCGCGTCCGCCGTACTCCTCGGGCCAGCCGACGCACGTCCAGCCGGCGGCGGCCATGTGCCGCTCCCAGGCCAGCCGCTCCTCGAACGCCTCGTGCTCGCGTCCGGGCCCGCCGAGCCCGCGGGCGTGCGCGAAACCGCCGGACAGGTTGGCCTCGAGCCAGTCGCGGACCTCGGCGCGGAACGCCCGGTCCGCCGGGGACTCGTTCTCGTTCACGCCGCGAACTCTACCAAACAGTTGTTAGAAAGAATCACCCGCGGGGTGCGGGCTCCGCCGCCCGCTCCGCCGCGGGCCCCTCCGCCGGCCCTGGGATCCGCGCCGTCGTCGGCCCGGTCCCGCCATCCGCGGTGGCCTCCGAGGTCGCCTCCGCGGACTTCTTCGGGCTGTCGATGTCCCTCGCCGGTTCCCCGGCGGCGTGCGGCACGGGGCGGTGAAGGAGATCGAAGAGCCTGTCCCAGCGGGCGAGCACCTCGTCCGGCCGGAACCGCAGCACCGACGCCCGGGCCTCGGCGCCCACGGCGCGGCGCAGCTCCGGGTCCCCCATCAGGCGCTCCAGCTCCCGGGCGAACGCGGCGATGTCGCCCGGCTCGACGAGCACGCCGCCGCGGCCGTCCCCGATCAGGGCACGGACGCCCGGCGCGCAGTCGAACGCGACCGTGGGCAGCCCGTACGCCATCGCCTCCAGCACCGACATCGGGAAGCCCTCGGCCCGCGACGGCAGCGCGAAGACCGACGCCTCGACGAGCGCCTCCTCGACATCGGCGACCACGCCGCGGAACTCCACCGAGCCGGACAGCCCCGCGGCGTCCACCCGTTCGCGCAGTCCGCCCTCGTCCGGCCCGCCTCCGTAGACGTGCAGCCGCCAGCCGGGACGGCGCGCGGCGACCCGCTCCCACGCCTCCAGCATCATGTCCACGCCCTTTTCGTACGATAGGCGGCCGACGCAGGCGACGACGGGGAGTTCGAGCGTGGGATGGACGCCCGGGGTGACGTGCAGCGCGTTCGGGATGTAGTCCACGTTGGTCATCCCGTCCCTGGCCCAGGCGTCGGCGTCCTCCTCGGTGAGCACCAGCATCCGGTCCACGTCCGCGTAGCACTCCTTGACCCGCCGGTACCGCGAGGACGCACGGGTGGCCGCGAACGACTCGTGGCTCATGCCCACCACGCGCAGCCCGGACGTGTCCGCCAGCCTCACCCACTCCATCGCCCACACCTGCCCCACGATGACGACCGAGCCCGGCCTGGCCGCGGCGAAGAGCTCCGACAGGCGGGCGGCGCCGCGCCGCTGGGCCCTCGTCCGCCTCAGGTCCCGCCCGCGTGCCCGCACGTCCATCCGCTGGCGGAGCCTCTTCGGGCGCCACGCCATCGCGGGCGGACGCCAGTCCTCGTGCAGGACCTCGACGGCGTAGGAGCCGTCGCGGCCGTGGTGGTACGACTCCGGCCCGCGGGTGATCCCGACGAGCGTGACGCGGTCGCCGCGTCCCGCCATCAGCCGCGCCATGTGGTGCGCCCAGCGTTGCAGGCCGCCCATGCCGTCGGTGTTGTTGCACACGATGAAGACGTCACGCGGTGCGGCCATTCCTGTTCCCCTCTTGGCGTTGCGGTCGTGCGGGCGGGAAGTAGCGGTCCGCCACCGTCCGGGCGGCGGTGCCTCGGTCGTATTCGCCGAAACGCGCGGCGAACGCGCGGCGCCGGGGGGCGTGCAGGGGTTCCGCCTCGTCCAGGCCCGCGAGCGCGGCGACGAGTTCTTCCCCGGTGCGGGTGACCGGACCGGGTGCGTGGCGCTCCAGGTCGAAGTAGCCGGTGGTGAGGTCCTTGCCGTCCGGGAGGTGCAGGACGATCGGCCGGTCGAGCAGCGCGAAGTCGAACATGATCGAGGAGTGATCGGTGATCAGCGCGTCCGCGAGCAGCAGCAGCAGGGTGACGTCGGGCGCGGCGCCGGCGTCCCGCATGACCGTGCGGGCGCCGGGCGGGAGGTCGGCCCGGCACAGGTAGTGCGGCCGGACGAGCAGCACGAAGTCCTTCCCCAGCTCCCGCGCGAACACCTCCGGGTCGATCGGCGGCTCCAGCACGCCGGCCGGACGCCCGTCCGGGCCGGTGGCGAAGGTGGGCGCGTAAAGGACGGCCCGGCGCCCGTCGTGCAGCCCGAGCGCGTCCCGCAGGGCGGCGACCTCGGCGGCCAGCTCGGGATCGCCGTCCACGCCGTTGACCAAGGGGTCGTTGCGGGGATAGCCGGCCGGGAGCAGCTCGGAGCGGACGCCGAGACCCCCGCACAGGGTCTCCACGTCATGCCCGGACCGGACGAGGAAGCAGTCGAAACGCTCCACCATCCGCCGCAGCCGGGCCTGCTCGGCCGCCGGGCCGCTCTTGAGCCGCGGCTGGTCGAGACCCATCAGCTTGAACGCCGACCCGTGCCAGGTCTGGATGTAGGTGGTCTCGCGCCGCTTGCGAAGACCGTCCGGATAGCCCTGGTTGTCCACCCAGAACTCGGCGCGCGCGAGCGCCAGGAAATAGGCCCACGAGCCGCGCCGGACCAGCCCGGCGTCGTCGGGGAACCCCTTCGGGGACGAGGCGTACGACCACACCGCCCGCACCGGCCGGCCCGACCTCCGCAGCTCCCGGTGGATGTACTTCGGGTTGTCCGAGTACTGCTTGCCCATGTGGCTTTCGAAGACCACCAGCCCCGTCCGGACCGGCAGCCGGGTCAGCACCCGGTTGAACACGGCGATCTTGGTCCGTTGCGAGGTCAGCGTCCGGCGGACACGCCGGGCCAGGCCCCCCGCACGCCGCCGGCCCGCACGCCCGGCCGGGGTCGCGGCGGCGCGGCGCACGACCCCGCCGGCGAGCCGCGCCCAAGGGCTGCCCGCCTCCAGGACGAACGCCAGCTGCCCGCGCGCGGTGACGCGCGAACGGAGCCGGTCGGCGGCGAGCCGCGTCAGCCGCGGCCGGACGGGCAGGACGACGCCGTCCAGCGGAGGCGACCCCCGGCCCGCGCCGGGCCGGGTGACCACGTCCTCGCCGTCCACCCGCAGGCGCAGCCGCACGTCCCACACCGGGTCGATGAACCCGATCGGCCGGATCCGGGCCGCCGGGTCGAACTCGGCCCACCAGGCGAGCCGGTCGCCCTCGTGTCGCACGGAGGCCCGGACCCGCGCCTTGCGGGCCGGGCGGCGCCGGTCGCCGAACTCCAGCGTGCCGGACAGTTCGGCGTCCGCGGGGATCCGGTTCAGCGGGTTGAGCACGTCCCCGGCCATACGGACGCGGCCGGCGCGCGTCTCCAGCCGCGTCACCGTGTTGCCCGGGCACAGCTCCTTCAGCGGCCGCTGATGGAAGCCGAGGCCGGTGACGTCCAGGATGCGGCGGCCGAGGGTCCTGTCCGGGCGGCCGGCGGCCCAGAAGACCCGCCCGTCCCGCTCGACGAGCCGCGCGCGCAGCTCCGGCCGGCTGCCGGGGACGTACTCGGCGGCGGCGAGCGCCCCCGCGTGGTCTCCCTCACGCGCCAGGTACGCGGCGATCGCGGGCAGCGGATTGGCCTCCTCGAACGCCCGGGGGTCCAGCTCGGCCACATAGCCGGCCGCCAGGTCCAGGAACCGCGCCTGGTGGTCCGGGTCACGACCGCGCAGCTCCCGCATGTAGAGCAGCAGGTCGTGGTTGATGAACTTGACGTCCTTGGCACGCCGCAGGTCGTGGGCGCCGCGCAGCGCGAACAGCATGTCGATGCGCCGGTGGATCTCCAGCCGGTCGGCGAAGTTGGCCAGCTCGGCGCGCCTGTTGGAGATGGACGGCGCCGCCGCCGGCTCCCGGACCAGCCAGTTGTAGACCCGGTGCGGGATCAGCGCGGTACGGCCGGCGGCCAGGTACGCCTCGGCGGTGAACAGCAGGTCCTCGTAGTACAGCTCCTCGACGAACCGCAGTCCCTGCTCGTCCAGGAAGCCCCGGCGGTACGCCTTGTTGGTCGACAGCGTGTCGTAGAGGAGATCGGGGTTCTCGCTCAGCGACCCGTACACCGCGCGTCGCTCGTAAAGCCAGGGGTACCAGGGGCGGACGCGTGCCTTCGCGTCCTGCGGCCGGTCCAGGAAGACCCGGTCGCACCGGCCGGACACGATGTCGGCGCCGGTGTCCTCGGCCGCGCCCAGCAGGTTGAGGCAGGCGTGCCGGTCCAGGAGGTCGTCGCTGTCGAGGAACATCACGTACCGGCCTGTGGAGGCCTCGATGCCGGCGTTGCGCGGGCGGCCGCACCCCCCGGAGTTCGACGGCAGGTGGACGGACCTGACCCGCCCCGGCTGCGCGGCGGCGAACCGGTCGGCGACCTCCGCGGTGCCGTCGGTGCTCGCGTCGTCGACGATGACCGTCTCGACCGACCCCAGCGACTGCCCCAGCGACGAGGCGGCCGCACGCGGCAGCCTCCGCGCGTCGTTGTAGGCGATCACCACTACACTCACATCCGGGCGCATGGGCTTCCCCCTCCACGGCTTGGAGTTCCGGGAGACGCCCCCCAGGCCTCCGGCAGTGGCGTCCGATCCGGCCTTCTGCTCAGGTGCTCCCTTCCATGCGCCGATCGGACGCGTGCAGGGTTCCTTTCCAAGAACACCGCGCCAAGGTCCAAGGGCGATCAAAGCCTGTCAACGGTTGGTATTACCCGCCTTCGACGCAGACATGAGGGCAGATCACCCGGGAACGCCAGAAGGCGCCCGGCGGGGATGCCGGGCGCCTTCTGATCACGGAGGCGCGAGCGCGCCGATCGTGGATCGCGGGATGGATCAGGCCGCGTAGTCGGGGTAGCCGTACCCGACGACCGTGGACTTGTCGCGGACCTTCTTCTGCACCGCGTTCTCGGTGTTGCCCTCGATGGTGCTGACGGTGCCGTCGCCGTTGTCCTTGACGACGATGCCGACGTGGTCGATGGCACCGATGCTGGAGCTCTTGTCCCAGTCGAAGAACACGACCGAGCCGGGCTTGGCCTTCTTGCCCCAGCGGCCGGTGTCCTCGAACCAGGAGGCGTGCTGGACGGTGTAGGCGTCCCAGCCCATGTTCTTGACGCCGGTCTGGGCTCCGAGCCACGAGACGAACATGTTGCACCACTGCGCGCCGTTGTAGGCGTCGACGGAGAAGCCGCCGTCGCGCTGGGCGGTGGCCTTGGCGTGCGGGGTCGACACGTACCAGTCGTGGAACTTGGTCTGGCCGCCCTGGCCTTCGCTGATGCCGACCTGCTCCTCGGCCAGCTCGAGCACCTCGGAGGCCTTGACCGCGCGCGGCGGCACCTTGTAGCCCGCCTCGAGGTAGTCGGCGGCGGAGCGCTCAGCGGACTCGCTCGACGAGACCGTGCCCTTCTCGGCGGCCGCCTGGGCCGGAGTCTCGGCGACGGCGTCGCCGGTGAGGGGGTTGAACATCGCGAGCCCGACGGCTCCCGCGAGCACCGCGCTGACGGCGACGCTGACGGCCTTGTCCTCGGCCGTGAAGCTGTTCAGGGTGGCGGTGATGTTGTTCAGGGAAAGTCGATCGAAGCGACCGGTCATGCGGGGAATCTCCTTGTCTCCCATGACGCCTACCGGGTTAGCTGACGGATTCGGGCATGGAAGTAGCCCTACGGCGCGACTCTGCGGCGCGCCGATTCACCCCTGGAACCTGGGTCCCCGGCTCCGTTCCGGTCGAGTGGACCGGGACGGACTCGGCCTCGCACCGCGGGATGCGGTGCTGGATTTTCGGATTGATCTCAGCGATTGGATCTCGATGAGGTGGCGCGCATCTGTGGCGCGCATCGCGTGCGGGTTCCGCTCCGCGATCCTCGGCCGCGCATGGGGCGGCCGGTGGCAACGCATGGGACGCGCTGCGGGATTCGGATAGAAGGTATCAACCTTCTCAAGGAAAGCAAATCACCGACAAAACTCCGTCTTGCCTGCTCAAAGGCCTTCCAAGACACCACCAACAGCGTCAGCGCCGGATGTCTTCCCGATCACTCGGCGACCGGCCCTCAGGCCCTTTCCCCACGGGGCTCCGGCCCACCGGGCACAAGGTAAAGAACCCGCGTACGGCGACGGCCGGCACACGGCGTTCCGCCCTGTGCCGGCCGTCTGCCCCCCGCTCAGGTGAGTTCTAAGTCACACGGTGAGCTCTTCGCAGGTCAAACATGGTTCTCGTCACTCCACGCGCAACGCGAAGAGCGTGGTGTCGTCCGCCGCCCGGTCATGCTCCATCCGCGCCAGGACCTCGTCCAGCACCAGCCCCGGCCGCGTCGAGGTGTCCCGCAGAATGGCGGTGAGGCGGGCGATCCGCTCGTCCAGATCCGCGTCCCTGCGCTCCACGAGGCCGTCGGTGTAAAGGAAGAGCATGTCGCCGCGCTCGAGGCGGGTGGTCATCGTCGTGTACTCCCAGCCTGGCATCGCGCCGAGCATCGGGTCACGGACGACCTCCAGCGGCGCCGCCCACCCGTCCCGGATCAGGATCGGCGGCGGATGTCCCGCGCACGTCCACTCCACGACGCGGCGCGCCGGGTCGAAATGGCCGACGACGGCCGTCCCCGTCGCCGGCGGATCCATGGTGCCGACCAGCTCGTTCAGCCACCCCACCAGCCGTCCCGCCGGCTCCCCCGTGCACGCGAGGCCCAGCAGCCCGTTGCGGCTGCGCGCCATCGCCGCTGCCGCGGGCAGCCCGTGCCCGGCCGCGTCTCCGATGGCGTACAACGCCCGCCCGTCCGGCAGCACGCGGGTCGCGTACCAGTCCCCGCCGATGCGGGCGGTGCTCTCCGCAGCCAGGCTCCGGATCGAGGTGACCAGGCCGGGCAGCCGCTCCGCCTCGTCGTCGTCCGGCAGGATCGCGCGGCGCAGCGTCACCGCCACCCGCCGCTCCTGCGCCATCCGCTCCTGCTGCTTCAGCATCTGCCGCCGGGTCTCGGCCAGCGCCCGCTCCACCCCGCGCCGCCGCGTGATGTCCTGCGAGACGATGTTGATCGAGACCGGCAGACCCGACTCGTCCAGCACCGGCTCGGCGAAGATCCACAGATGCCGCGGCGCCCCGTCCTGGCCGATCACGCGGTGCTCGGCCTCCACCGGCTCCCGCCGCGAGAACATCGTCTGCACGGCCTCCTCGACCAGGGGGAGATCGTCCTCCGCCACGACCTTCGGAAGATCGTGCGGCATCGGCGGCACCTCGTCGGGGCGGAGCCCGTAGTTGGCGAGCATCTGCGGCGTCCACTCCGCCTCCCCGGTCGCCAGATCCCACTCGCCGAACCCCATGAGCGCGAGCCGCTCGACCCGCTCCAGCCGCCGCACCGTCCGATCCTCGGCGGCGTGGTACCGCCACGTCGAGCAGACGCCCGTCGGCACCGGGACACACCGCACGCTCACCCGGGACGAGCGGGTCAGGCCGCCCTGAGCGGTGGAGTACAGGAACGAGGAACGTTCCAAACTATTGCCGGACTCCAGAACCTCCACGTAGTCGTCGAAGAGCCCGCTCATCACCGCACCCGGCTCCATCTGCAGCAGCCGCCGGCCCATCAACTCCTCCCGGCCGCGCCCGAACATGTCCCGCGCGACACCGTTGAGATCCGCGAACAGGAAGTCCACCACGTTCCCGTCCGCCCCCCTGACCGGGATCAAATGGGCCGACGGGTCGAGCGCCGCGTCCAGCACCGCCCGCGCCACCGGATCGTCCGGCACCGCGCCGAGGATCTGCGCGTCTCCCGCGGTGTCCTCGGCCGTCACCCGTCGCAGGACGTCGTCCGCCTCCGACACCACCGCCTGACGCTCCACCGCGCCGCCCTCGGCGCGGGGCGCGCGGCGCCCGGCGATCACGGCCCCCACCGGCCCGGCACCGCCGTCCTTCACCAGCAGGGACGCCGCCTCGGACAGCTCCATGTCCAGGTCCCGGGCCAGCCAGATCAGATGCTGCAGGGCCTCCCCCGTCGGAACACCGAGCCGCCGGGCCAGCACGACCCGCGCCTCGGACAGCACCGCGCGGTCGTGCGCGGCGCCCCGCAGATCGTCCACGTCCGCAACGTGTACCCCGGACTGCCCGAAGGCGCCCTCCGCTTCCGCCAACCCTGACCCCCGTTCGGCGTCACATGCCCTGGGAGAAAAAAGCTACATACGTCAGCGAAGGACTATTCGCCCAGAACCGACTAAACAGTCCACATCTTTGCCTGGGTTTTCCGTTGACCCAGGTCCCGCACGACTTCCGGTGACCCTTCACGGAGGCAACCGTTCCCCACCCTGTGACTCAGGTCACCCCGCCCGGTGAACCTGCTCCGTCAACGCCGTGATCCGCTCCGCCGCCCGCCGGAACGACGTCCCCGCTGGATGCAGCGTCAGGACCACCACGATCTTCCGCTCCCCCACCAGCCCGGTCGTGTGCAGCACCGGCCGCCCCAGCCCGAGATCCGGCTGCCACGCCGCCGGCTGCGCACCACGGAACCTCCCCGCAGGAGCGTCCCCGAACCCCGACCACCCCTGCTTCACGGCCCACGGCCTCCCCACCGCCCGCGGAATCCCGAACGTCTGGTCGAACCCGTCCGTCCCGCAGGGCGTCGACTCCCGCAACTGCTCCAGCACGAACTCCCGGTGCGCCTCCGGCGCCTCCTCCAGCAGATACCGGTACGTCCGGACCACGTCCCGCGCACTGAGCGCCGTGTACCCCCAGAACCCGGGCCTGTCCGCGGGCGGCGGCGCCGTCTCCCGCAACCCCACCCGCGGCACCATCCGCTCGATGATCTCCTTCTGCCCGCCCCGCCGCCACAACTCGGTCGCCGCCCGGTCGTCGCTCGACCTCAGCATGTCCCGCATCAACGCCCGGTCATCCGCCGAGACCCGGTGCTCCCGCATGTAGTCCAGCGCCACAAGGATCTTCACCAGCGAGGCCGACCGGAACGTCTGCCGCGGCCGCCGCTCCACCACCACGCGCCCGGCCACCAGATCGAACACCACAAACGACGCCCGAACCCCCTCGGGCACCCGCACAACGCCCCGAGAAGACTTCGGCGCCGACCTTCCGGCCCCCGGACTCCCGCTCACCGTCCGAGCCCCTCCCCCGGCCCCGCACCCGCACACCAGCCCCAGGCAGACAAGCCCCGCCGGCCCTGCCCGCACAGACACCATCAGGCCCGCCTACCAGAGATCCGCGGTCCCATATCCCGGTACGCACGACCCGGCAGACTGCGCTACAGTAATCAAGCCCGCTGCAGCGGGCACCGGGACGTGGCGCAGTTTGGCAGCGCACTTGACTGGGGGTCAAGGGGTCGTGGGTTCAAATCCCGCCGTCCCGACACAGAAACACCAGCTCAGAGGCCGTTTCCTCCACTCGGAGGACCGGCCTCTTGATCGTTTGTTAGCCATTCGTTAGTGAACTCGGCCGCCCCTCGCGGCACTCGCCCGGTTCACACGGGACCAGGAAGACCGGCATCCGCCCGCTCCGCCCCACCGGATGTTCACACGTCCCGCCGCCTGTCCGTCTGTCCCTCGACGACCCGCGATCGATCCCGAGTCCTCTCGATCACCCGCACGGGCGGCCCCGCGGGTCGGCACCGCGAGGTCATCTCACGGCGGTCGGGTCCTTCATGGAACCCGGCCGCCTCCCCTGGGCTACTTCCGGCCCTGCCCTCGCGCCGATCCGCCCGATTACGCGTTGATCAACAATGAAGCCTCGCGGCGCCCTGTCTCCGCGGCCTGCTTACGGCGTGTACCGACAGAGGCGACAACAGAAGCCCCGGTCCCTCGCGGGCCGGGGCTTCTTCGGTGTCATGTCCGGGCGTTTAGCGCTTCAGAATCGCCAGGAGGCTCGCGAACTCGTCGCGGCGCAGGGTGAACTTGGCGCCGGCCGGGTCTTTGCTATCGCGGATACCCACGGCCTCGCCGAGGTCGGCCAGTTCGACGCAGTTGTCTCCGGCCTCGCTGCTACGCGACGACTTGCGCCAGGTCACGTCCATCGCTCTTCCACAACCTTCCGCATCAGTTCGACCGACGCCTTGGGTGAAAGCGCCGCCGCCTGGAGCCTACTGAAAGCCTCGCTGACGAGCGCGAGGTCCTTCGGCTCAGCGCTCGTCTCGCCCCCGATGTTGTGCTCCAGGTACACGATCTCGCTGCGATCGGGTTGAGTCGCGATCACGAACGGTGCTCGGGCGTCGCGGTAGTAGCCGATCGGGGCGATCTGGATCGTGATGTTGTCACGCTCCGACATCTCGATCAGATGCTCCAACTGTTCGCGCATGATCTCCCGGGAGCCGACTTCACGGAGGAGGACGGACTCGTCCAGCACAACGAACACGGTCGGAGCGTTCGGTTTGGTGAGGATCTTCTGTCGCTGCATCCGCTCGCGGACGGCTTCGTCGTCGCACAGGAGCACACGTGCGTACGCCTCAGTCTGCAGAAGCCCATAGACCAACCTGATCTCGAACGCACGCAGCGCATCAGCGGACGCCTCGGCCCGGGGGAAGTCTGCAAAGAACCTCGGGTAGCTGCTGGAACGCAGGAGTTCGTCCCATGCATCGACCAGTGCGGGACCCGAGTCCAGCACCTTGTCCAGTCGTTCGGCGAAGTCTTTGCGGCACTTGGTGCGCCCGGACTCGACCTGCGAGATGTAGCTGCGGGTGACTGCCGCCCGTGCTGCGAGTTCCGTCCGGTTGAGCCCTGCTTCTTCTCGGAGGCGCGTGACCTCTGCGCCGAAGGAGACGGTCTTCGATGTCGGTTTGCGTGCGGCCACTGCTTCGCCTCCACGTGAGTGAGGGGAACCCACCTACCAGCGATCGTCAGCGCCACGTGTGTGCTGGGGCGCTTCGGTGGTAACGCTACGCGGAGGAGTTCAGTCTGTGCGGTGAGTTACCAAAAACCGTTCTGGCAGCGAAGGTCGTGCCGATGTCCGCAGCACCGCAAGCTCCTGAAGTCCCGACGCTCGTCCTCGATTCCACCGATCAGGCACCGCGCCTCGCGCGCCGGTTCCTCGCCGAACAGTTCGCCGGCTGGAGCATCACCGACGACTACACAGGCCGCCTCGTGGTCTGCGAGCTGACCACGAACGCCTGCAAGCACGGCGAAGGCCCGATCGTCATCCGGCTCTTCCTCGACCCGGACGATGGGCAACCGGTGATCGAGGTATCGGATACCGGCACGGGACATCCCACCGTCCAGCCCCAGAACTACGCCGCCACCTCCGGCCGTGGCCTGCAGCTCATGGCGGAGCTCGTGCACGAGTGGGGAGTCAAACGCCTCGCCGGTGGCCGCAAGGTCGTCTGGGCCAAGCTGCCCTGACCATGCGAGATGGAAGGCAAAGAGCGCTGGGACCACGCTCCGGTGAGGAGACGATGCGAGTCACGTTGCTGCTACTGCAGTACCTCTTCCCGGAATGGTCGATCACGCTGGATCGAGACGGGATGTGGAGGGCGACGGGGCGCGTCCTGATCTCTGCGTCCGACCTGGACGGATTTCTGGACCTGCTCCACACCGCCGACCCGGAAGCCTGCGAGCGCGCAATCCTCCAGCTCCGAGAGGCCGGATGAGCGACCGGCGAGAAGCAGCCCCTCCTTGAGGTGAGGCTGGCGAGCGTCGCGATGGAGAGCCGTTCGATCACGGCCGTCGTCGACTGGGGCGGACTAGGCCCGTGGGCGCCGACGGCGTTGTTCTGCTCTGTGCATTCTGCGGCAGCGGAGCCCACGCATTCGGGAAGGCGGCCATGGCCAGGCGCGCTTGTGCGTTCGGGCCGGCCGGCGGGGGTGCGGGGGCATGGCCTGCTGGTCGTGCTTGTCGCGTGTGCGCGGCGGCCCTTCGAGCGGCGTCGGCCTGGGCGTGACGCCCCTGAAGGTGTCGCAGCTGAGCGATGGTGTCGAGCAGGGTGATGAAGTTGGCGATGAGCAGCATCATCGACACCACCGTTCGGTCCTTCGCTGTGCCGGTGAGCGCGAGCAGGCGGGCTGTGGTGCGCAGCGCGTTGCCCGCCGGAGTCGGCATGGGAATGCGGCCGTGGGGGGCGCGGGCCGCGCGGTCGTAGGCATCGGCGGCGCGGTGGAGGTGACGGTTGCCGGTGGCTCGGGCTGCGACGTGGAGGGCGTCAGAGGCCGCCCAGCAGGCGTCCTGTGCGGCATGCGGGTTGGTGACAAGGTGCCGTCGGATCTCGGCGGTGGCGAAGGCGGCGGCGCGGGATGCGTCGTCGTAGAACGCCTGGCGCTCCTCCGGCGTCAGCTCATCGTGGTCGGCGGCCGGCTCGCGGTGCGCGGCAGGCGTGGCCCAGCGCTGGCGGAGACGGAATAGTGATAGGTCATCGGCGAGACGGCTGCCGGGATACCACGTGGGCTCTTCGCCATCGTGGTCAGGGGCGAAAGCGATGGCGTAGCCGGTGATCTGCCCGTGAACGATCTGGCTGTAGCGCAGCTTGACCAGAAGTTCCTCGCCCCGGAGCCGGTCGAGGAACTCGCTGGTCGTCGCCGACTCGTCTGCCGCGCGGCGGACGGCCGTCCGCAGCACGGCCCGTCTTGTCCGCTCGGACAGATGTCGTCCGTCCAGCGGGCGGAACGGGGACGACGCGCGGACGGACCCGTCCGCGCCCGTCCACCGGCGGCGAAGCTTGGGCAGAGTGAGATCGGCAGCGAGCTTCCCGCCGCCGTACCAAACGGGACGTCCATCGCCGTTCAGATCGTCGGGGAGGGCGACGGTGTAGCCGGTCACCTCGTCGGCCGCCCGCTCGCTGAAACGCCGGCGGATCAGGACCCCCTCGTCACGCAGCCGCCGGAAGAACTCCGCTTCGCTGCTCGCTCCGGCCGCCGCCGTCTGGACTGTGCGTCGCAGAAGCGTGCGGGACGGTAGCGGCCGACCGTGGCGGGCGGCTTTCTCGATCTCGCCCCGGCTCGGGCGCCGCGCCGCCGTCCGGTCCGCCGGAGCCGTCCGCCGCAACCCGTACCGCTGCTCGACCGCGCGGCAAGCGTCCCGGACGCGGTAGCCGTCGTTCCACACATCGGGCCGACCGCCGTCCTGGCGCGCCAAGGTCGCCACGATGTGGACATGGTCGGCGGCATGCCGGACGGCCACCCACCGGACTGCGCCGAAGTCCCCGTCCGGAGCGAGCCCGACCCGGTCCATCACCTCATGAGCGATCCGCTCCCATTGCCGATCGGACATGACCGGGTCCTCGGGCGCCGCCCGCAACGGAAGATGCCACACCGGCTGCCGATAGTTCCGCTCCCCCAGCAGCGCCAACGGCTGCGTGAGCAGCGCGTCCAAACGCCGAAAATCCCGGCTCCCATCCGCCCCCACCCCAGGCTCCAACTCCGGCGCGCTCCGGAAACCCGCCACCACATGCGGATCGCGATGCTCCTCATGCCGGCCAGGACCGTACAGGTAGCGCAGCAGCCCCTGGACACGCTCTCCACGACGGATCTTCCCGATCAACCACGGCCCCCGGCCGACCGGTCACGGGAGCCGATGCCGCAACTCCTGAGCCAGCTCATCGAGTCGGTCAATGCTGCGCGCCGCCGCCTGCGCGTACCAGCGAAGCTGCTCGACCAGTTCCCCGGAGTTCAACGCCGCAACGGCCTGATTGAGATTCACGCCGACCCGCTGCACCTGCCCGGCGGCGAACAACACCGCCGCCAACGCCTCTCGCAGCACGGCGTACTCCGCAACCACTCGTCCCTGCGCCGCCGCCAGACTCGCCTGCGCGGCGAACGCCCCCAGCGCCAACCCCTCGTTCGCCGCCGCAGCCGCCAAAACCGCATACTCCTGCTCCGACAGCGCGATCCTCACCGACCGACTCCGCTGCTGCGCCCGAACCGAACGACGCCTCCGCGGCACCCCGGACCCCGACACCGACTCGCCGATCTCGAACGTATGCCTCACCCCCTCGGGGATCGCGCCCGATCCCTCTGCCCTGGCTGGACCGCGCCCGGCCCAGCCACACAAATGAACGTTGCCTATTACTTGCTCCGCGCCAGTGAAGCCCCCCGATACCTGCCGACGCCCCGACCCGTCCCGACAATCAAAAACGTTGATGCGGCGAACAGACGCCTAAAAACACTGAACGTCATCCTGGACGAGCCCCCGAGCCAACGCCAGCATGGCGCTCGGCGTGGCGCACCTGGCCAAGGGAGGTCTCCAGATCGCCGCCGACGAGTGCGAGCACAAGACCAGAGCGTCACGAGCCTCAGCGATACACATCCACGGCTTCCCCTGCCGGATGTCGCTGAGATCGCCTCACTACGGAGTGGACCGCTTCGACGGCAGCCCGGTCGCCGCCGCTTCGGCCGCCTCGGCCGTCCGGCCACGAACCTCCAGGGTGGCCCAGCCACTGGCCTCGCTTGTGCCTGGGTGACGGGTGACCCGCATAATGACGTCGTCTCCGGCAAACCAGTCGATGCCTGGACAGCAGGAAGGTCGACCGACCGGGTAGGTCGGGAATCCAAGCCTGGAACCTGTTCCGCTCAGGAGAGGAATGTCTTCGACTCTGAGCAAGCCGGTGCATAGGAGAGATCGGTCCTCTGTGGCCAGAACCTTGACATGGGCTGGCCGTCAATTCACCCAATCGACCGGAAGGTATCGGAAACCGCGGATCCCCGCTTCATCCAAACTCCGCTTCAACTCTACGCCCA